>DGQT01000032.1 GCA_002390845.1 Chitinophagaceae bacterium UBA4407
GTTTTTGAGGATCGACTAAATACATTTTTGTACCTGGCAAAAGAACAACTATGAGGCTTTTCTTGCGTCGCACACTTATGCATTTGTAACAGCGGGCAGCTGTGGCTCAAAGAATCCAACAGAACAATTATTCATGAACTACAAGTACAAACAGGCAGATGAAGGATTAACGGTGAGACGGCTTTGAGCGTGAGACCGTTGTTGCAATCTTCGCTTTGCCGATTATTGTTCCTTCAGAGGAAGTGTGCGACGCAAGGAACGCCTCACCAAAGAATTATAGCCGGGCTAAAAAAACCTGTATTTATATACCAACAGAGCAATTAAAAAACAGCTATGTTTTTAGAAGTTGCAACCACCGGTGCGGTTGTTTGAACATGATAAACTTTACCGTCTGATAATGAGGCTGCATAAAGTTCTCCGTCTTCTCCTTCGCCAAAGCCAACAATACCTACGGGTATATTTTTTTGCATTTTAACTTTCCATACACCGGATCCGTTTGCTTTTATTTCGAAAGCAGTACCCGTTGTATAATCAGCGCAAATATAATACCCGCTTAACAAGGGAAAAGCAGTGCCGCGGTAAACATAGCCACCGGTAATTACCTCGGCGCTTGTTGCAGAAATATGCTGATATTTAACGATAGGAAACACATAATTGCCAATGCTGCCACAACCTGCTGTATGAAAAGTGTCATTGCCTTCGTAACAGGGCCAGCCATAATTAGATCCGGCAGATTGTGCCGGTGTGCGATAGTTTACTTCTTCCCAGTTATCACCGCCCACATCGCCAATCCACAGATTGCCGGTACTTCTGTCAAAACTCCATCGCCATCCGTTGCGTAAACCAAGTGCCCATATTTCATCAAGCACATTTGCATCATTTACAAAAGGGTTATCTGGCGGAATGGTGTAGTAAGGAGCCGTATTTACATTCAGCACATTTATGCGCAGCATCTTACCTAAAAGCGATTGACCATCCTGCGCGTACGCCGTGGTGCTGCTATAAAAACTGCCATCATTAAAAGTTAGGTACAGGTAATTATCGCTTCCAAAATGCATATCGCCTGTATGCGCTCCCCCGGTATTCTTTCCAGGCACAGCAAGCAAGGTAACTCCTGAACTGGCGATGGCCGAATCAGGATTCGTTTTACTCGTTTGATAACGTGCAACTGTAGCGATGGTGTTTTTGGCGATATAATAAACAAAAAAAGTGCGGTTAATTTTATAGTTGGGTGCAAAGGCAATCGTGTACAATCCGTCATTTGTTCCCGTTTTTACAAGGTTGCTTATATCAAGAAATGGTTTGCTTAACAAACTGCCGTTCTTGTAAATTTTTACTTTGCCACCTTTTTCAACGATAAACAACCGGCCAGAGCTATCGCCTGCATTTCTTACTTCAACGGGAGCTGTAAGGTTTTGAATTAACGGGTTAAAAAAAAGCGCTGGCTGTGCTTTTGCTGAGTTTAACATAGATAACGTACTGCAACAAAACAATAAAAAACGAAGTGCAGAAACAGATTTAAAATTTGCGGTTAGTTTTTTCATTTCAGGTTGGTTTAGTTATTTAAAAATACCAATAGATAATTGATTTCAGCGAAAAAAAATTTCCAGGTTCTTTTTATATTGTCCTTCCCACTTTTAACTTATGCACTTGCAAAATATTTTTTTAACCGGCATTTGAATTTTATGGCCTCTTCGTTGCGTCGCATTACGTTCATCTGTAGTGCTTGTATGAGGCTTTTACCAAAGCGAAAATTTGAAATGCACCATCTTGCCGGATTGATATTCTTATAAAAAAGTCAGGAAATCTGTAAAGCAAGAAAATAAAACACTGTTTATTTTCCTTATAACTTTACTTATTTCCTGACTTACAATTAAACCTTAAAAAAGCCCGGTACAGGCCGCCTTACTTCGCTTAACTGCTGCCATGTAAACGGAACCTCGAAACGATCCCGAAAGCTTTCGGGAAACAGAAGCATCATAGTAATTCTGATGCCTGCTTCATAAAAAACTCTCTATTTTATTTTGCATTAAACTGTATGCTTACTATACCACCCTGTACAGGTGTGCCTTTAGAATTGTTTGGTTTGTATAAAATATAAATGCTGTGAAATTTACCATCGGTTACAGGTTCTATTGCCACATGTGCCATACCTGATTTTTGCGTTTTCTGCGGAACAGACATGCTGCCTTTGCCAAGCAACTTACCATCTGCGGCATCGAGCCTAGCTTCAAAATCGAAACCAAAATCGGGTGCATCCTGCCACATGCTTGTGATATTTAGTGAGTGAACACCGGAAAGATCAATACTATCGATACCAAACAATCCGTCGCCTTTTGGCAATATCATTATGTTCATACCATTGTAAGCAAAAACGGTAAAGCCCTGCATTTTTTCCTTACCTGTAAAAGCGTAATTGTTACTGCCCAGGGCAACACTGCCGGTTCCGGTTAATGCCTTGATATTATTGCCGCCTTTATCTGTATAACTGGCTGATAAAACCAATGTGCTGTTTGGCTTTTGATTGGCTGCCGGTGTAATACTTCCTTCCTGTGGTAAAGATTTCTTTATTGCTGCCGTATTGCCAAGAGAGAGCACCCAGCTTACAATCTGGTTTACATCATTCTGTGCAAGTGTGGGGTGCGCAGCCATTGCTACTTCGCCCCAAACGCCACTGCCGCCTTTAATTATTTTCTGGCTCAGGTAACTCATTGCATTGGGATCTTTCTGATATTTTTTGGCTACATCTATAAATGCCGGACCTACAGATTTTTCTGCTTCTTTATGGCAGCTTTTACAATCAAGTGAAAGCATTAAATTTTTGCCACTTACCGCGGCGGCCCCCTGCTGGTGGCCCATTGTTGCTCCGGCTTTATCATAACCCTCTGCATAATCAACAGAAACATAAAGATTGGCAGGATCAATCTTTGCTGTATCATTGTCTTTTACACTAACCTTATAATTCACAGGCAAACCGGGAATATAAAATGATTTATTACCTCCGGTTAATGCTACAGTAACTACCGGCTCTTCATTACCTGCATAAATACCTACAGCTTCGCTTTTTGATGAAGCGCCGTGCGCATCTTTCACATCAACAGAAATTTTAAAATCGCCTGCTGTTGTATAGGTGTAATCCAGTTCGGGTGTAGTAGTTTCTTTTGTAGTACCGTTGCCAAGATCCCATGTATAAGTAACCTTCTCCTTCTCCGGGTCTTTTGCTTCAACAGTTGCTTTAATAGCAAAAGGTAAATTACCGGTTGTTTTATCTACTTTAATGGATGTAACCAACGGTGCCATATTACCTGCATTATAATCGATGCGTGATAATCCAGCATCGGGGTTTTTCGTAAACCAGCCCGTACCGTACTCCAACAGATATAATTTTCCATCTGGGCCAACTTCCATATCAATTAAAGAATTCACTTTTATGCCGGGGAAGAAAGGCTCCATTTTATCGAAGTCGCCATTAGGCAGCATGGTTACGGCTTTTATCCAGCCTCGAATCCAGTCATAGATCAACAGTTTGCCATTATAGTAGTCTGGCAAACGCGTTTCTTTCGGGAACATGTCTGTGTAATAAACAGGCCCTGCCATTGCGTTACGGCCACCACTACCCACCTCGGGGAAATCTGCAGAAGCTGCGTATGGATACCAGATAAATGCAGGTGCAACAGGGGGCAGATCACGAAGACCTGTATTGTTTCTTGAATCATTAACAGGGTGTTGCGGATCGAATGCATCCCCACTCTGGCCGGTTGCATAATCATATTTGTGGTAAGGGAAATTATTACCAACAAATAATGGCCAGCCAAAATAGCCTGCTTTACGAGCCTGGTTCAATTCGTCGTAACCGCGTGGGCCGCGTGTTTCAAAACTATCGTTACCGGCGTCTGGGCCAACTTCTCCCCAGTACAGGTAGCTATTCTTTTGGTCAACAGAAATACGGTATGGATTTCGATTACCCATAACATAAATTTCAGGTCTTGTTTTATCTGTGCCTTTAGGAAAAAGATTACCATCAGGAATAGAATAAGTGCCATCATCATTTACTTTAATGCGGTTGATCTTACCACGAAGATCGTTGGTATTACCTGATGACCTTCTTGCATCGTACTGCTGATGACCTGGCAAATCATTCATCGGGCCAAAGCCGCTGTTTACATATTTTACACCGGGTTCATCAAAAGGTGTTGAATTATCACCAGCTGAAAAATACAACAATCCGTCGGGGCCAAAAGCTATAGATCCACCGGTATGGCAGCAAATATTGCGTTGCGATTTAACTTCAAGGATTGATTTTTCAGATGCAAGGTCAATGGTGTCATTTTTAAAAGTAAATCTTGATAACCTGTTTACAGAACTATCGGCCGGACTGTAATACATATACACCCAGTTATTCTTTGCAAAATTGGGATCTTTGCAAAGCCCCATTAATCCTTCTTCCGCATTAACGCCCGGTGTTGCAGTATGCCAGTACACATTAAGATAACCAACCTGTTTTACTTTTTTTGAGGTATTGTTGTATAAAAGAATTTCACCACGGCGCTGAACAATCATTACATCAAGATTGGGAAGTATCGTCATTTCAGTTGGCTCAAAAAATTCACCTTGTGAAAGTTGTGTTTTTGTAAAGCGCTCTTCAGCAGGTGGAAGTTCTGATTTCGCTTTGCTGTAATCCAGTGCCTTATTATCGCCAATGGCATATTGAATGCCGCCTAGCAAATGTTTCAAATAATTTGGTTCAACATAAGATTCATCTGTATGACCAAGTTCAGTATAAAAAGCACGGCCACCATCGTAATCATGATACCAGCTCATTGGGTGAAACGCTCCGTTGGTGCCACCTTTATATGATGATTCATCAATCGTAATCAGCACATGAATATCCGGGCTTAATTTTTTGAAATTGTACAATTCATCCTTACGCTGCCAAACAGTATCGGTGAAAAATTTTGTAGCCGCAAAATCTTTGTCTTTAATAATAAACTTCGCTTCCTGCTGCTCGGGGTGACCATTGAAATAGCCGCCAACCAGCCTGCCATACCAGCCCCAATCGTATTCTGTGTCTGTTGCTGCATGCACGCCTACATAACCGCCGCCCGCTTGTATGTAACGCTCAAAAGCCGCTTCCTGCCTGTAATCCAGCACATCGCCGGTAGTGCTTAAAAATATTACAGCCGCATATTTCTTTAAAGAATCTTCGTTAAAAACGTCGGCATTTTCTGTGGCTTCCACATCAAAGCCATTCTCTGCTCCAAGCTTTTGAATGGCGGCAATGCCTGCGGGGATTGATGCATGACGGAACTGTGCGGTTTTAGAAAACACCAGCACGATTGGTTTGCCACTCTTTGCATTGTTACATGAAAAATATGCAATGGCAATCGTTGCTAAAATTAACAGATGAAATTTTTTCATTTGGCAGTTTATATGCTTTTATTAAATATGAAGGCTATAAATTTAGGTGTAAAACGGTATATGGCTGAAAGATTTTTATAAAGGTGTCGGTTTGACACAATAAGCGGTATTTTTTTGAGCCGGGCTTTGAAATTTCATGGCATCTGCTGTTGCGTCGCACTATTGTACTTTCGGAACACAAAGGATCTTTTACCGAAGCGGAGATATCCGGAAAATTTTAATTTCATGAAATTAATCAAACAATAGATTAAAAATTGAGAACCGGTAAGCGACATTTAGACTTACCTCGATTACGAAAAAAGTTCATTTCTCTTTATTGAATACCAATTACATTTGTAACACCATGAAAAAGACCTTATACATAACCTTATTACTCTTGCTTCATTTCTCAGGTAAAACACAGGATATTAAGATATACTTTCAAACGCCATACTGGTATAACGTTCTTTATAAAAATGATGTTTTTATTCAGGTTGCAGTAGAATCTACAAATTCAGTCTCAGATGTACATGCAAGTATTGAGGGGTTGGATACATCTTTAATATATAATTCTTACAACCATTACTACGAAGGCAGGTTATCACTATCTGGTTTACCTGATGGTGACACGGTATCTTTTAAAGTTACTGTTACAGATGTTCTGAATAATCAAAAGAGTGATTCCATAAAAGTTATATATGATATTCTTCCGGTTTTAATAATTGATAGCCCCCTGGCTGAGTCAGTCGCAAGACCAACAATAAAGGTTAAAGTGAGGTCAATTGATAACGATAGTTGCAGGTTATGGGTCTCTTTTGGTCGTGACTATGAAACATTGATTTACGATGGCAAGATTAAAGATTCTGCAGAATTAACTTTTGATCTTACCGGCCGTGAAACGTATGCGGGATATGGACATTTTGAAATCGAGTTAATTGATAAAAGATACCGTGGTGTAATTAAAAGAACAGGTGATATTTATATAGAAGGCAGCCCCGTTTTAAGCGATTATTATGCGGCAAATACTAAAATAATGGACTTTAATTTCAATAAAGTTTTTGTTTTGGGAGACTCGGTTCCGCAACCAGCTATTATTGATATCGCTACCGGAGATACTACTATTATTCCCTTTGATGGAACGCTTGATGGAATATACCATAATGTAGACATTATAACGCCTTTTGGCGCCATGTTTAATGATTATTACGGTAGCGGTTATGATTTTAATAAGGGCAAATTATATAACCTTGGAAGTTACATAAGCAGTGCTTTCAAAGTATCAGGAGATTATGCAACCTATGTAAATGAGGAACATGGTTCTACTTTACATTTAAGAGATCTTTCCGCCCATTTTGATACAGTACTTTATGAGTATGGAGATCAATCTGGTGATGTTGCCCAAAATGGAGTAGTTGCATATTCCGCTGATATTTTTCCCAATATTTACGCTTATCAAAATGGAAATACAATAAAGCTAACAAATAACCACAACGATTTCAATCTATATGGATATCCAATTACCGATGGTAATTTTATTGCTTACCAGAAATATCTGGAATGTTGTGGATATAGTATTGTTTTATACGATAGTAAATCTTTTATAGAAATTAATACAAACAATGCATACCCATTTACTTCATGGGTTGAAACACAAAGTCGTAGCCTGAACAATAAATTTTTAGCATATTTAAAAGCAGACTCTTTGAATAAAAACCAAATATGGTTAAGAGATTCTTTGGGAAATAATTTTCAACAAACATTTTCCAATGGTAATTTAGGAATAGAAATATTAAATCAATATGGAGATGTAATGTATAAAAGCCGGGAAGGGCGTTTCCTTACATTGAGAAGTGGAGAAACTTTTAAAATTGGAACAACCCTTGGCAAGCCTTACTATAGGGATTCTACTTGGTATATATCAATCGGCAGAATGCTTTATACAGTTATTCCAAGCCATATTCTGCCTTTAAAATTAATAAGCTTTACTATTGTTAAGAAGCAAGACAATACGAATCTGCTGCAATGGTCAACAGAAGAAGAAAATAATAGCAGCAATATTTCTGTTGAAAGAAGCACAGACGGAAGAAATTTTTCTGTAATAGCTAAAGTAACTGCTGCTAACAAACCTTCCGTAAACAGTTACAGTTTTACTGATGCACAACCCCTGCATGCAGTTAATTATTACAGATTAAAAATAATTGATAAAGATGGAAGGTTTCAATACAGCACAATAAAAAAAATTGACAACACTATAAAACTTAGTGCCGCCGTTTTTCCTAATCCGGCAAAAAACAGCTTTTATTTAAAAATCGAAAATGAAAAAATGTTTGAAGGCATTTTTGAAATTATCAGCATGAAGGGAGAAATAATTCAATCTCAGAAAATTATTGCCGCTGCAGGCAATTCAAGCCGCATTATAAATATTGCATCCTTAGCAAAAGGTTCTTACTACATAAGGCTTATATCATTGACCGATCATCTTACTCTTAAGTTTGAGAAATTATAAAACACTTTATTCTTCGCTTTGCTCCGTAATGTTATGAATGTACAAGAGAGTGACACAACGAAAGCTTTACAGTAGAAAGAAAGCTTGTCAAATAAATGAAAATATACATTGGAAAATTTACTACGTTCAACAAGCTTATTTGGTGATCGGATGTACGTCTCATAATTTTAATACTCTTTGCAATCACATCAAATAGCTCCATAATATTATTTTATATGAACCGCATAGACAGACTTTTTGGAATACTTACTTTGCTGCAGTCAAAAAAATATGTTACCGCAGAAAAGATTGCCTGCAAATTTGATATGAGCGTTCGTACCGTGTACAGGGATATTAAAGCATTAGGTGAATCTGGTATTCCCGTAAACTTTGAGCCGCACAAAGGCTACTTTATTATGCAGGGTTTTTTCCTGCCGCCGGTTTCGTTTACAACAGAAGAAGCAAACGCATTTCTGCTGATGGAAAAGTTTGTTCAGGGCTTTGCAGATAAAGGCACACAAACGCATTATACCAGTGGATTGAATAAAGTAAAATCTGTATTACGCGCTGCACAAAAAGAAAAAATTGATACGCTTACAGATAATATAAAAATGCAATTACCGCCATGCTTTAACCAGGATTTTGAATACCTGCCGGTGCTTCAAAACGCTATTGCTGCAAAGACTATCGTAAGTATAGAATATAGAAATAACAACAGCGAAATAAGCAAACGTAACATAGAACCAATAGGCCTTATCTTTTATGCTTTTGGCTGGCATTTAATTGGCTGGTGCCAGATGCGGAAAGACTACCGCGACTTTAAAGTATTGCGTATTTTAAGGCTTCATAATACAGAACTACCCTTTACAAAAACTGACCACATTGAAGTAAATGAATACATGAAAATGCTTCCTGTAAATTATTAAAAGTACACTGCCATAGGGTTGTCAGTAACGCATATTTTCTTTGTGTTATAAAACAAAAAGAAAATTATGAACATCATTAAATCGCTCCTTAAAGAAATGGAGCAGGAAGCAAACACTACCAGAAAAATGTTACAGCGTATACCTGATGACAAATACGACTGGAAGCCGCATGCAAAAAGTATGACCATAAAAAGCCTGGCCACCCACATAGCCGAACTTCCAACATGGGTACCGATGGTTCTTAACACAACTGAGCTTGATTTTGCAGGCAGTCCCTACAACCCTGTAGTAATTAATAGTACTACAGAATTAATGGAACATTTTGAAAAATCTCTGGCTGAAGGTAAAGAAGCAATTGAAAAAGCAACAGAAGAAGACCTTGAACCAAACTGGACGCTACGCAATGGTGAAGAAATTTACAGTGTTTCAACAAAGGCAGAATTTATACGGCTCACCTATTGCCAGATCGTTCACCACAGGGCACAGATGGGCGTTTACCTGCGTCTGCTGGATATACCGATACCCGGCAGTTACGGTCCAAGCGCCGATGATATGAGTTTCTGATTAATCATCATTTGAATAGAGGCTATTGGTGCAAAACAAACCTGCAGCAATAGCCTCTATTGTATTTTTTGAAACAGTTAACAGTTACTGTAAATATTTCTTAAAACCCCATTCCCGGTGAAACCAAGGTGAAAAATTTCGTTCATAAGGAACATAAAATTTTTCACGATTATGAAAACATCTCATTTATTTACCGCTGGTTTGGCAGGAATGCTTTTGTTTCTTGCCAGTTGTAAAAAAGAACCCCTGAACCAGCTTACACAGGCAGAGTCCCGTATCTATATTTCGAGTTATGATTCTGCTGCAAATTTCTCTTCATTTAAAACCTACAACATTGCCGATTCTGTTGCCGTAATACGCGATGGCAGTTCCTCAAAACAATTAACAGCAGTTGACCAGGCTTATATTGATGCTGTTAATAAGTACATGCAGCAGAAAGGTTATACACTGGTGGGCAAAGATCAAAGCCCCGATATTGGAATTAATATAAACCGTATTTATAATACCACCACAGGTGTAATAGATTATACCGATTACCTGGATTACGGCACATACTGGGATCCTTATTACTGGGGTTATGCAGGCTATGGTTATTATGTGCCTTATGCTTATGGGGTTTACCAGGTTTCTGAAGGCCTGTTATCCATTGATATGCTTGATCTGAAAAATGCGGCTACCAAAGGAAAAATAGACCTGCTATGGAATGGGCTCATCCGTGGCGAAGGAATTTTTAATGCCGCCAATGCCGATTCCGGTATACAAACTTTATTCAGCCAATCAACCTATTTAAAGTCAGCTCAATAAAAAGATTTAGTATGAAAAAGATAACCATTTCGTTTGTTTGTTTATTAATATTATCGGCATTTGCATTGAATGCAGATGCTCAGAAAGGCCAGTTAAAACTCAACCTTGATTATAGTTCCAGTTTGCCTTTGGGAAATTTTAAAAAAGACCTCATCAGCAATGCTTCGCCACGGGGTGTAAACGGATCTTTCATGTACGGTATTAACAATAAATGGTCAGCAGGTTTGTCGCTCGGTTACCAGGATTATTATCAAAAATATCCACGCGATGTTTATACTACCGGCGATCACGAAGTAACTTCTGCTGTACTCAGTAATTCCATTCAAACAATGCCTGTTCTTGCAAAAGCAATGTTCACGCCGCTTGCAGATAGCAAAGCTTTTATACAGCCTTATGTTTCGCTGGGCACTGGTATCAGCATTGTAGATTTTAGTCAATACCTGGGCGAGTTTTCAAGTACCGCTACCAATGCAAGTTTTACAGTACAGGGTGGTGCAGGAATTATGGTGCCTTTTAAAAAGAACAGCGGTGCAGGTTTCAACCTGGGTGCGGGTTACAATTACACAGCTTATAATAAATTCGGCTACAAAAATCTTAATAGCCTTGCATTTAATGCAGGTATACATTTTCCATTAAAATAGTTTGCTTGTTAGGGTGTTTGGAAAAAAGCCTCCAGTGAAAGCCGGGGGTTTTTTATTTGTAATTAAACAGCCAAATACAATATTTATGAGCCGGGCTATAGAATATGATTGAAGCTTGGGTTGCGTCGCACTCGTGTGCTGAAGAATAGCTATGAGCTTTTCGCTTCGAGCCTCGAGCTACTGGGTTTTGCTCGTAGCTCATAGCTTTAAGCTCGCAGCTTGCAGCTTGCAGCTTTTTGCTCCGAACGTACAAGTGTGCGACGCAACGATGCTCAATAAAAGTTACTTCAGCCCGGCTCAAAAAAATGTATTGCTTCAAACAAAACATACGGATAAAAAACAACCGCAGTAATTAAGAAATATATTTTCTCAATTATTGCGGTTGCATATATTCTTAAATAAACGCTTACTGTTTTACAAGCTTTATTGTTTTAGTGGCTGTGCCATTGTTAACCGTAATGATGTAAATACCTGCTGTTAATTTATCTGCGGGAATGCTTACCTGTAAAGCGCCGTTGAGAGAAGTGGTGCTCCATAAAATTTTGCCGTTCATATCACTCAAAGTGATACCCGCATTTTTTACATCGCCTGATAAATGCAACATAGCGTTCGCCGTTACAGGATTGGGGGAAATCTTCGCATTGAAGGTGAGTGGTTTATTGGCTATCACCGCATCCTGCTGCTCATTATTAACTGCCGCTGCAGAAACCAATGAAGCATCGCCTTCGTAAAGTTCCTGGCCATATTGATAGGTATAACCACCAAAAAATATTTTGTTTCCGCTGGCAATTAGGCCGGTAATGCTGGTAACGTTTACAAGAGCTGAATCCGCTACCTGATTGGTTCCGGCAGTACTTCCGTCTGAATACCAAAGGTATCCATTGCTGCTAAAGAAACATTTTCCTGCCGCGCTGCAAAAGCCATCAAAATATGATGGGCTTATACCGGGCGTAAGATCTTTTATTAAACCGGTTTTGTTTGGCTTGCCATTGGTAGCCCACAATTCGTTACCGTTTACGCCATCATCTGCCGTAAAAAACAAAACGCCGTTTACATCGGTAAGGTAATAAGGGCGGGCATCTGCATAGCCTGGGTTAATATCTTTTACCAATACGGTACCTGCAACAGTGCCGTCTGTTTTCCAAAGTTCACTTCCATAATCGTAAGAGAATGCGGCAAAATAAAGCGCATTGTTAGAAACGCAGAACTGGCGGCTGATCTCATTAAGATTATTTGCCTGAGAAGGAAAAATTGAAGCCAGTCTTATGGTACCGGCAGCGGTGCCATCGCTTGTCCAGAAACTATTGTCGTATCCGGAATTCCCGTCAACCGCGGCAAAATAAATTTTGTTTTTAAAAGCGAAGAAGTCGTATGGATTGGCACTGTTGTTACCCGGAAAAATATCTTTAACCATTTGTGTTCCTGCTACGGTGCCATCGCTTTTCCAAAGCTCTGTGCCATTGATATTGTCGTTACCCGCAAAGTATGCCGTATTGCCTGCAACCGCTATATAAGAGTTATAACTAAAACCAGCATATAATTGTACTGTGCCTCCCGGTGTGCCATCTGTACGCCACACTTCATTCTGGCCTGTGTAATTATTATAAACCTGGTAAAACAAGCCCCCGTTATCAGCGGCTGCAATACTGTTTACATAGTAATTGTAATAATCCACATCAACCAGTTTGGTTACGGTTAAACCATTTGTTTTATAAATCGCAATTGAAGGGCTGCCGGTTGTATACACAATAGATGTAAAATAAACATTGTTAGGCTTAGAAATAAAATTCTGGAGGTTGCTGCTATTTTCTCCGGGTATGATATCGGCCAACAATTTTGTACCCGCTGCAGTACCATCAGACCTGTACACTTCCGTTCCATACTGTGGTGTATTGGCCGCATAAACTATGCCCCCTGATAAAATTCCCTGTGAACCGGAATAGCTGTTTACATAGGAGCCTGAAGTGGTTGTTTTATTAATATCCTTAACCTGTTGCGCCCCTGTAGCAGTAGCATCGGTTTTCCATAGTTCAAGTCCTTTACTTAATGTGCGGGCACTAAACAAAACCTGGCCGTTTACCTGGGTAAAATTATAAGGACTGGAACTGTAGTTGCCAGGGTTTATATCTGCCACCAATGCAGTTCCAATGGTGGTTCCATCGCTCTTCCACAATTCATAACCAGATGTATTGTCATATTTTGAAAAAAGCAATTTCCCATAACCGTTTGCAAAAGCGGTCATGGTTTCCTGTACTCCAAAATTCTTTACTGCAAATGTAGTGTTACCTGTACCTTTCGATGCCCATAGCGAATAGCTGCCATCTGCATTATTAACAGGAAAAAAAAGTGTACTGTCTACCGCGATGATACTATAATAGTCAATATTGGAGCCGCCGGTTCCGGGTGTAGCATCTTTAAGCAATACGATGCCGGCATTGTTCGCCGCATTATACTTATACATTTCACCTCCCGTTGCAGGAGTGGTAGCTTTCATACATAGCGTATTACCTATTATTGCGAATGGAAGATTTTGAAAAAAGAAAGCATCTTCAAAAGTTACACCATTGCCGCCGGGAGCTATAATTGTACCTAAGGCTGTTCCATCTGTAGACCATAATTTACGGCCTGTGCCATCGTTGGCTACAAAATACAAACGGTTATTGTATGGCGTTAAAAAAGCAGGGCCGTCATAATCGTAGGTAATAGGATTAATGTCTTTTATCATGTAAGTACCTGCAGCAGTGCCGTCGCTACGCCAAAGTTCGCGACCGTAGTTGTATGAAGTAGCTGTAAAATACAGTAGTCCGTTTGCCGATGAAAACTGAAAAGCAGCATTGGTGCCATTATTCTCGACGTATAAATCTTTTATCATCACTGTTCCGGCGGTAGTGCCATCTGTTTTCCAAAGCTGACTGCTGAAAAGATAATTACTACCTGCCGACGTAAAAAAAACTGTATTGCCTGCTTCATAAATAAAAGAAGGCGAGCCATTTCCACCCCCTGTTACAAGATCTTTCAGCAGTTGGGTACCAGCTTCGGTACCATCGCTTGTCCAGAGTTCCTGGCCTTCAGCAGTTGTAGTAGCAGAAAAATAAAGCTTGCCTTTTGCAACGGTTACCTCATATACATTTGAAGAAGTTGGCCCGGGATTGATATCCTTAACCATATATGTTCCGGCAGCAGTACCGTCGCTACGCCAGAGCTCGTTGCCGTGAATGCCATCGTCAGCAGAAAAATAACTTACATTATTTAACACGGCAAACTGCGAGTTGGTGTTTGTAAAACTAAAATTGTAAGGGTAACTGTCTTTTGATGCGTTCAGGTCTTTCGTTAAGTGAAAATTAGCAGCAGCACTTTTATCAATAAGCTGTGGTATTGTTGCCTCAGAAAGATTCTTCATATCAAACATGGTATTTCCATTGCCCTGCTGAGGCCAAACCACACAATGCTTTGCAGTATCATAGCGCACACGCATTGCATCTGTATATTGCTTTTGTATCGTTGCCAGATTGGCTTTTACACCAGGAGGCTGAGCATGAAGTAACAGTACTGCATTACAAAGCAGTACAGGCATCGTTAGTTTTCTGAATTTCATGAATTGATGATTTAAAATTTTTGGTATTTACCTGACAAATTATAAATACTTATAGTTGCATCCGCATAAAAAGATTTCGTTTCAAACTGTAAAGGCAAAGATATTATAAGGGTATTGAATCTTTTTGTAGCCCGGCATTCGAAACATTCTGAGGCTTTTGTTGCGTCGCACACTTGAAGTTTCTGTAATCCTATGCTGCTTTTACCGAAGCGGGTCAGATAATCTCTGCCACATGCTTATGGATATTCTTTGCCAGTATTTCGGTAGGCACATCGTTAGGATCGCCGCCAAAAGGGTCTTCAATTTCTTCTGCAATAATTTCAAGACTGGCCAGCACATAAAAAATAAAAGCCACTACCGGAACCACATAATACCCCAGGCTGAACACGTAACCGAAAGGTAATGTCATCACGTAAAAGAAAATAAATTTTTTAATAAACACACTGTACGAAAATGGGATGGGTGTATTTTTTATGCGCTCACAACCTCCACAGATGTCAGTAAAAGACTGCAGTTCTGTATTAAGAAACATCAGCTCTTCGCCTGTAATGTTATTTTCTTTATACAACGAATTAACATGATTAAAGATCAGTGCAGCAACCTGGTTGGGTACATGTTTATCATGGTCAATGTTTTTTAAAACACTCCGATGATCCTCCTCCTCAAACAATGCTGTACGTGTTTGCTCTTTGTGCAAATGATTGTGCAGCGCGTAAGCATAAGCAGGAATAATTCTCCTGAAAAAAATGCGTTGGGCAATTTCGGTTTCAGGCAAAATAGCATTCAGTTTCATTGCCAGGTTGCGGCTGTTGTTTACAAGGCTTCCCCACAGTTTTCTCCCCTCCCACCAGCGGTCGTATGCTGTATTGGTTCGGAACACCAGCAACATAGAAATAGCAAAACCCAGCAGGCCGTGCATTACAGGAATATTTTTAATATAACTGTCAGAACTTAGTCTCCGGTAATTCAGTTCAAAAAAAGCAATGATGCCTGTATAAACACAAATACCAATAAGCATGGGTGTAAGTTTGCGCACCGTATCAGCCTTATGAAAACGGAAAATAAATGTAAACCACTCTTTAGGATTGTAAGAAATCATACACAGGTATTTTACCAAAAATAAGTATTAACATATTACTCTTTTATATGCATTTTCATTCCCAGCAAGACAATACATCTTTTTATTAAAACGGGAATAAATTTTCGCAAAAGCCCGGCTTACTGCAAGGGTTTATTTAAAATGAATAAAACTTATAAAATAATATCTTTAATGCCTAAACACTTTAACTATGCTTGTAAAATCACTTATGGGTGAATTTCTTCACGAAGTTGAAAACACCCGAAAATTATTGACTGCAATTCCCGACAGTTCATTAGGCTGGAAGCCCTCAGAAAAAAACTGGACCACTGGCCAACTCGCATCACATATTGCCGAAGTGTACAACTGGTACGAACCTACTTTGCACCGAAATGTATTTGATATGGCAACATACAAATACGATAAGGGCGATATAAGCAAAGCTGCCAATATTGTAGCAAAATTTGAAGAGAATGTAATAGCTGCAAAAGACTGTCTTGAACGTGCCACAGACGAAAGCATGTTCGAAAACTGGAAAATGGTAATGGGCAGCGATGTTCCCATTTTTCCTGAAATGCCCAGAATACAGGTAGTACGCGGTTTTTTAATGAACCACCTCTACCATCACCGCGGGGAATTAGTTGTTTACCTTCGTGCAACAGGCAACCGCGTTCCCGGCTTGTATGGCCCAACTGTTGACGATAAATTTTAGATAATACTTATAAATTTAAAGTCAGCACAAACAATGTTTTTGTGCTGGCTTTTATTATTTATATAAGAAAATTATTAGCCAAACTAAAGAACATGAATGAAGCTTTACTTGCGTCGCACACTTGTACGGTTGGATCATTTTTCGACATTGAGAACCCCCTACTAAGGAATCTGCCTACAGAACATTTTTAAACCGCGGAGACGGAGAGGCACTAAGTAATACGCTGCGTCTTGGCGTCTCTGCGGTTTGTATTTTCTGCTCATTAATAATCCAACCGTACAAGTGTGCGACGCAACGAAAGCTTCATTTCCATTCTGCTGCCGGGCCAAAAAATTCCTCTACCATATTCTGGCCCGCAAACTATCGGGCAGGTACATTTTGTTGCCCGGCTTTACATTAAATGCTTCGTAAAAAGCATCCACATTTACCAGTGGGCCGTTTACCCGGAACTTTTCGGGTGAATGCACATCAGTTAATACCTGTGTGCGTATTTGTTCGGGGCGCACATTCTCCTGCCAGCTTAATGCGTAACCCAGAAAGAACCTTTGAGTTGGAGTAAAGCCTGCTATCTTTTCGCCTTTTTTGTATTCATCTGTTTGTTTAAATGCATCAAAGCCAAGCAACACGCCGCCAAGGTCTGCAATGTTTTCGCCAAGGGTGGCTTTGCCATTTATTTTAAAAGTATCAATCGCCACATATTTGCTAAACTGGTCTGCAAGCATTGCAGCGCGGTGGGTAAACTGTATAGAATCCTGCAGAGACCACCATTCTTTCAGGTTGCCCTGTTTATCAAACTGCCTGCCTTCATCATCGAATCCGTGTGTCATTTCATGCCCAATGGTAGATGCTGCCATATAACCATAAACAACGGCATCGTCCAACTCACTGTCATCATACCCCGGAACAATAAAGGCGGCGGCCGGTAATACTATTTCATTATTAGAAGGATCGTAATATGCATTATACGTTTGTGGAAACATGGCCCACTCTGTTTTATCAACGGGCTTGCCCAGTTTGCTGAAATAGAAATTATGCCAGAAAATATTTGCATTCACTTCATTTTGAAAATAGCTGTCAGCACTTATTTGCAGCGAAGAAAAATCTTTCCATTTGTCGGGATAGCCTACTTTTTTATTTACAACGGCTAATTTCTGCAGCGCTTTTTGTTTGGTACTGTCAGTCATCCAGGCCAGGTTCTCAATCCTGTGCTGTAGTGCAGTGCGGATGTTTTCAACAAGCGTTGTATATCGCTGTTTGGCCGCATCGGTAAAATATTTTTTCACGTATATCTGCCCCAGCAATTCGCCCATTACTGCCTGTTCTGATTGGATTACCCTTTTCCATCTTGGCTTTCTTTCGGGTGTACCTGAAAAGAGTTTATTGAATGTAAAATCCTCTCTTCCAAAAGCATCGGGCAAGGCGTTGGCGTAAGCATCTACCAAACGGAAACGCAGGTAATCTTTCCATGTATCAATTGGAGTGCTGTGCAACACTACGCCTGCTTCTTTATAATATTCCGGCTGACCGATGATAACAGAGTCTGCACTGCTCACACCAATAATTTGCATATAATTATTCCAGTCTATACCGTTAGAAACTTTGTTAAGGTCTTTCACCGAAAACTTATTGTAATTGGCGTAAGGATCACGAAGGTCTTCGAGCTTTCTGCTTGCTTTTGCGAGTTGTGTTTCTAACGCAAGAATATTTTTTGCAGCACTTACAGTCTTCGCAGTATCGCCACCAATCATGTTCAATACATTAGCCATGTGCGTTACGTACGCATTGCGTATGGCAGCAGAAGTGCTGTCCATTTTAAAATAAAATTCACGCTCCGGAAGTCCGGTGCCAGCCTGCCAAAGTTGTAATGCTTCCAGCGAACTGTTCTTTGCATCCTGCCCTACTGAAAACCCTATTAAAGTTCCAACGCCCATTTTATCTAACATAGCCATTGCGGTTTGCAGGCTTGCTATATCCTCTATCGCATCAATCTGTGTAAGGTATTGCTGCAACGGTTTTATGCCTTGCTTTTCTATGTTTACCGTATCCATTGCAGCCTTCCAGAAATCGCCAATTTTTTGCTCAGCGCTGCCTGCTGCGGTAGATGTTTTTGCAACTTCTTCATTAATGTCGCGCAGCCGTTTTTGTGTTTCATCGGGTATTACCTGAAAGAGCCCCCAGCCGCCTTCATCAGAGGGAATGGGGTTTCGTTTTAACCAGCCACCATTTGCGTATTGAAAAAAATCATCGGCGGGATTCACTGTTGTATCCAGGTTTGCGGCAAGAACATCAGGCTTTGTAACCTTCTCAGTTTTTGTGTTACATGCAAGTGCAAACAAACTGATGCAGGCATATAAAAATGCATTTTTCATAATCATGATAAAATTATTAATAGACCAATGTAATAAATATTATAAAGCAGCCATAAAAATAAGATACAGGTAAGAAAACTATGGGCCCGGCAAATGCATTGCTATTAGGCTTTACTTGCGTCGCACCCGTGTACGGTTGGATTATTAATGAGCAGAAAATACAAACCGCAGAGACGCCAAGACGCAAAGGATTACCTGGAGCCGTTCTGTATCCGCGGTTTAAAAATGTTCTACAGGCAGGTTGTTTGACAAGGTGCCCAATGCTAAAAAAATGATCTGAACGTACAAGAGCGCGACGCAAGAAAAGCTGAAAAAAGATATTTAGCCGGGTACAAAAAAATAATTAATATTTCAGCGTTTTAGAATTTAATCGAAGGACATTTAACCGCTTTTCCGCCAACATTGAAAACGCCGGTTTTTACAACAGAAAGTTCATAAGCCCCGCGGGTTTGATTGTAACTGCCCAGTGAAGAACTGGTAGCATCGTAGTTAACGGTAATAGCAAGGTCGGTTAACTGAAAACCTACCATTGGTATAAAGGCATCCTTAAGACGTAAATACAATCCTCCGATGGCCTGTATATGCCCGTCGCCGCTAACGTTATAATGCGCATTAAGCCCGGCAACAGTTTCGTAAGCTGTTCCCATTTTGCTTACATAAATATTGGGGTTAAGGATCCACTGATCGTTTAATTTAAAACTTCCATTCAGGAACACAGTAAACCGCGGATCGATCCTGGTATCGGCAAACCCACTGGCAAAAAAAGATTCTCTTGGGCGGTTAATATGCATTACACTGAAACCAATATTTACGTAAGCATTTTCGGTTGGGAAAAGTGCATAATTTAAACCGGCCTGCAGATCGAGATACGTAACAGAGTTGTATGCAAAATTTTCGCCGCTGGGTGCTGCGACATCGAAAAATTTTCCGTTCCATTGCCGGTCGAAAGTAAGCTTGGTAAGGTCAATTCTCTTGTTAATAAAACCCACATTAAAACCTCCGCTCAACAGGCTGTTATAACCAAGCAACTGGTGATACGCAACAGAAGCGAAACCCCTTGTAGCTGTAAGTCCGCCACTGCCTGCAACATCGCGCAGCAATGCACCGCCAACACCCACCCAGCCACTTTCGAACCTGTCGTTGAATAATTGCACATCGCCCCAGGCACTCATGGTTTTGTATGGATTTGGTGTAATGCTCGCCCACTGGTTACGGTAGTTAACACCAATACGGTAATCATCATCCGGCGCAAAACCTGTGTTGGCAGGGTTTACTAATAATGGCGCATTGAAGTATTGCGAAAAATGAAGATCCTGTGCATGCAGTAACCCGGCACTGGAAATACACAATGCAATAAAAAAAATAATTTTACTATGGCGCGGCATCATACCCATAAATCTACGTCTATCTTAATAAAGTAATATCACCTTTCTTTCTGAATTGTTTCCCGTCAGAAAATGTTACATCCAAAACGTAAACATAAACTTCCTGGGGTTGTATGGCACCTTTGTAAGTACCATCCCATCCCTGCTTTGTATTGTTGGTTTGAAATATCAATGTGCCCCAGCGGTTATAAATTCTCCAGTCCATTTTTTGTATGCCATATCCTTTTACGGTAACCTGGTCATTAACACCGTCACCGTTTGGTGTAAATGCATTGGGAACATCTAACAATGGAATAATAATGGCCTGCACCGGCTGGCATAAAGTATCTGTACAACCGAAATTATTATATGTTATCAGGCAGGCATTATAGATGCCGGTTGCATTATAAATGTGCGAAACAGTAGTATCCCGGTTTGCAGTAACCAATGAGTCGCCATCACCAAACACCCATTTATACAAAGTGGCTCCCTGCGAGAAGTTAACAAACACTGTTGCAGTATTTTCTTTTGCAGGCTGCGGCCCATAGGTAAAGAGCGATGTTGGCTTGGCGCTTACAGTAATCGTTTGTTCGGTACTGTCTATTTTATTACAGGTAGAAGTATCGACGGCCACAAGTTTGATTGTATAAGTACCGATCAGGTTGTAAGTATGGGTTGGGCTTTGTACTGTTGATGAAGTATTATCACCAAAGTCCCAGAAAAACTGTTGCCCTGCCAGAGAAATATTATTAAAAGCAGCGGTATAGGGAACACAGCCATAAGGCGGCGTTTCAAATTGCGCTTTTACATTTGGTGCAACCCTAAGTTGCGTTGTTGCAGAATCAGGCGAGTTACAATATGATGTATCAATCAGGCGAAGCACAATATTGTATGTTCCCGGTGCCGGATAGCTATGATTCACAGAAGGAAGATTGCTGATAATCCGGGTACCGTCACCAAAATCCCATTCAAAACTCTGCGCATTAAACGGCTTATTTACAGGTGCCACAGAAGTATTATTGAACTGGTAATTTAAAGACTCGCAGGGGGGCAATTTTATTGTATTAAAATTAATGTAAGCTTTATCATCCCTTACCCTGATATTGGTATAGGAAGTATCGGCAATATTACATGTTAGCGAATCAATAGAAACAAGTCTTACCCTAAACGTACCCAGTGTATTATAAATATGTGAATTTGAAGGGATGGTTGTAGTTTGTTCGGGACTGCCATCGCCAAAATCCCAAACAAACTGTTTGCCTGTTGCAATGGTATCTGTAAAATCTACCGTTAATGGAAGACAGCCTGAAGTGTCTCTTGGAACTCCATCTATTGCAGACCGAACCGCTGAACCAACTCCCGCAAATTCGAAAGCAATCTTTAATGCAGCTTCATTACAGCCTGCCCCTGATTGTGCATTATTATTACGCCCCCAAACATTACCTGGAGTGGTAGGGAAAATTCCAATGCCATTACAGTTGGCACATAAAGCTTCATAAATTACGCCCTCTTTGTCAAAGCGGCTGGTACCGCCGTCAACATGGTCACCTACATCAGGCACATTGTCAAAGTTGCCATAATAAGTTCCATACAACTGGCTTAATGCATTTTTCTCAAGAATAAAGAAATAAAAATCGCTGCCATCTGAAGCACTCCGGATCGCATCGGGTGTTACAGACAAATTTGTGGTATTTGCATTGGGATAACCTTCGCTAACATCAAGACCACCACCCCAGCCTGCTACATAAACATTCTCGCAACGGTCAACCAGGAATGCAGTGGTAGAAATATCGGGAACACTAAACCCTTTTCCAAAATTTGCAGAATAAACTACGCCACTTAAATCAGTCTTCATTTTTGTAATAAACTGTTTGCCACCAGCCTGGTTGCCACTGGCATTAAATGCAGATTGAATAACGGGGAATGCAATCGTAGTTGTTCCGGTAATATATGGAAAGCCTAATTTATCAAACTGCACACCATAAACCATGTCATTCCCTGAAGTCCCTACATAGCAGGTTTTAATTTGAGTACTTCCATCATTACTGATGATTGATATAAACCCATCGCCACCAGGTTGTGGTCCTGTCCCTCCCTGGTAAGTACTGAATAAGATTGGACCGTTGTTACCCCCTGTTGCCTTAAGGTTATTGCTTGTAGTAGCGCCAGCTACATAGATATTATCGTTGAGTGGATTTAAGGATAGAGCAAAAGCAGCATCATCGCCACCACCACCAAGAAAAGATGAAAAAAGTATGTTGCCTAGATCACTACTTGTTTTTATGAGAACACCGTCCTGGGAACCACCAGAAGTACCCTGAAATGCACCTGCCGTAACCGGGAATGTAGATGATTGGGTAGCTGAAGCAAGATAGATATTATTCTTACCATCAACAATCACTTCGCTTCTTGCATCATCCCCATAGTTACGGCTAATACTTAGCGGACCAATTGTTTCTTTTGATCTTATGTTTACACCATCATCATCCGGGCCACCTATTTTCCGTGAGCCCAGCAGCAATGATCCGTCTGCACTCAATTTTGAAATAAAAATATCTTCCTTACCACCAGTACCGAAAGTTGCAGATGTTGCCGGAAAATTTGGTGAATCGGTTCGACCGGCAACAACCAGGTTTCCCTGATTATCTACAATCATACTGTGTGGTTGTTCATTACCCCCGCCACCCAAATATGTTGCGTATAAACGGCTTGATCCATCCACCGAACTGAGTTTGATTATAGCAACATCATAACCATCACCTGAGCCTCCGCCAAAATTCTCCTGGTAAGCCCCGGTACTTGTTGGGTAACCGCTGCCAAAAGCAATACCGCCGGCATAAAAATTTCCTGCGGCATCATAAGTTGCGGTATAGCCCCAGTTATCTACCAGGCTGCCTGTAAAACTTGCAAAAACAATTGTGGGGTCAATTATCAAGGTAGCTGTTTTGGAATAGTTGCTAATTTTAAAACGTACCGTATTGCCCTCTATTGAATAACCCGCTTCCACATCGGCCCTTCCTTTTTCGTTTAGCTGATAGCAATAGGGCCGTAACTCTGACACCTCACCCAAAGCGGTTTTAATAATCAAGTTTTTATTCTTTAGCGAAAGCCCTGAAATACCATCAAAACGCAAAGCAATTTTACTTACATCAGCCCCCGGGTGAACGATGAGATCATATTTCAAATTACCCTTGTCGGTGTAATATCTTGCATCAACTCCTTTATAAATATTCTTATAAGTTACCGCCTGGAATACTTTACACTTCGATGCCCACTTAGATTTATCGCTGCCCTGGAAATAATTATTATAAGTATCCAATGGTTTATCGGGAACAATGGTAGCATCGGGCGAAGAACCCACGAAACTCACTTCATACGCAAAAGAACGCAATGTTACCTGCCGCTGCCCATCTTCCGGGTTAGCCGCAGCACTTTTTACAAAATGGCTTCCTGTCTCATCATGAAAATGCCCGGAATAAAGTGCGGCCACTTTCTTCATATCTTCTTTATTGTTCAGCACAACTTTGTATCCCTGTTGCTGTAAGAAAAAAGCGCTGCCACCCATATCGCTTTTGAACTTAACCTTACTATCCCACTGGCCTTTATTTTCTACATACTCAAGGCTTTGTGCAAAAGCTGAATGAATAACAAACAAAAGAATTGCGCTGACAAAAAATCGTATAGAGGAACTCAAAGGAATTTTTTTTAAAAGTTACGAATTATGCCTGTATTTAGTTTATTATTTTTTGTTTACCAGCCAAAGTTCTTTGGTCATCGCCTGTTGTGTCACTCACTTGTACGTTCGGAACATTGAGCAGCAAGTCCGAAAGAACGGAGATCCGAAAGAAATACAGTTGCAATTGCTTTCGGACTTACTGACTTGCTGACTTCCGGTCTAACAGTACAAGAGTGCGACGCAACGAAAGCCAAATCAATGAACAAATGCCGACGTCAAAAAAATGTATTAAAACTCCGATGTTAACGTTTGTAAGTGTTCAATTGTTGTTTATGAAATGCGGCTCCACACAGTTTTTCCTTTTTGCGACATTAAATAATTTTTGAGTGGGAGATTTTGTGCATCATCAAGGTTTTCATCTTTCTCCAAAACCGTTTCGGCAAAATGTTTTGCCAAAAGCAGCAACTCTTTGTCATTGACTATACTTGCCAGCTTAAAGTTTAATACACCGCTCTGCCGTGTTCCTTCAATATCTCCGGGGCCACGCAGTTCCAGGTCTTTCTCTGCAACTACAAAACCATCGTTTGTGGCGCACATCACCTTTATACGTTCCCTTGCATCGTTGCTTACTTTGCTGCCCGTTAAAAGAATGCAATAACTTTTTTCGCTGCCGCGGCCTACACGGCCACGCAACTGGTGCAACTGCGAAAGGCCGAATTTTTCTGCGCTTTCAATTACCATTACACTGGCGTTGGGCACATTAACGCCAACTTCGATAACGGTTGTGCTTACCATTATTTGAGTATCTTGATTTACAAAGCGTTGCATATTGGCATCCTTCTGATCAGCAGGCATGCGGCCATGCACCATGCTGATGCTGTATTTTGGTTCGGGGAAAAAACTTTTTACCTGTTCGTAACCCTGCATCAAATCCTCGTAACTCATGCTTTCGCTTTCTTCTATCAGGGGATAAATAATGTATGCCTGACGACCTTTTTCAATTTCGGTTCTTATGAAATCCATAATATTTGCACGCTGCATTTCGTAACGGTGAACCGTTGTTATGGGTATTCTACCTGGTGGTAGCTCATCCATCACGCTGTAATCAAGATCGCCATAAGCAGTCATAGCCAATGTTCGCGGAATAGGTGTTGCCGTCATTACCAGAATATGCGGCGGCACTGTTGCCTTTTTCCACAATTGTGCACGCTGCGCTACACCAAACCGGTGCTGCTCATCCACCACTGCAAAACCAAGGTTTTTAAACTGCACAGTGTCTTCAATAATAGCATGCGTTCCTACCAAAATATGTATGCTTCCATCCTGCAAACCCTGCCCTATTATTTTTCTTTGCTTTGCTTTTGTGCTGCCGGTAAGCAGATAAGTTTTTACAGGCATATCTTTCAAGAGATCCGTTAAACTGTCAAAGTGTTGCTTTGCCAAAATTTCTGTTGGTGCTACCATGCAGCTTTGATAGCCATTGTCGGCTGCAAGCAGCATGCAAAGCAAAGCCACGATTGTTTTACCGCTGCCTACATCGCCCTGTAGCAGGCGGTTCATTTGGTGGCCCTGTGCAGTATCGGTGCGTATTTCGCGGATCACCCTTTTTTGTGCGCCGGTTAATTCGAAAGGCAGATGGTTGGTATAAAAATCATTGAACAGGGCACCAACTTTTTCAAACACTACTCCGCGGCTGGCTCTATGTCTGTTCAGTTTTGTTATTTGTAACCGTATCTGCGCAAGAAAAAACTCTTCAAACTTTAAACGTTTTAAAGCTGCTTCATAATCTTCCGGGCCTGCCGGAAAATGAATATCGCAAAAGGCTTTAAAGCGGCTGGTGAATTTTAATTTTTCAAGTATATAAGCAGGAAGGTTTTCAGGAATATCCCTTTCTGATAACTGCGCCAGCAATGCACTCATCAGCTTGCTGATTTGCCTGCCATTTAATGCCCTTGCTTTTAATTTTTCGGTGGTAGGGTAAACCGGTTCCAGAAAGTTTTTGCCATCGGTTTTTTCGCCGGTAATTAATTCAAGTTCGGGGTGTGTGATCTGTGGCTTGCCATTAAAAAAACCTGTGCGGCCAAACACCAGATAATTTTTTCCGGGCTCTAAAATTTTCTGCACCCAGTTAATTCCCTGGAACCAAACCAGTTCAAGGTAACCGGTATCATCTTTTAATTCTGCCACCAAACGTTTGGATCTTTTTTCTCCAATCAATTCAACGTTGGTGAGAGTTCCTGCAACCTGTATAAATTCTGTGGCAGCATTAATGTCGCGTATTTTGCTTACTACTGTTTTATCAATATGCCGCAACGGAAAATGTTCCAGCAGATCGCGGAAAGTAAATATGCCCAGTTCTTTTTTAAGCATATCACCACGCAAAGGCCCCACGCCTTTCAGGTATTCAACAGGACTATCTAGTATGGATGGTTTTGTATTGATAACAGTATTTACAATGAGTGCTGTAAAATACAAATTTCCGCAGCAGTAGTGCTAAATACAAAATATAAAGACAAGAATTTTTTTGAGCCGGGCTAAAGGAACATGAATGAAGCTTTGCTTGCGTCGCACTCTTGTACGTTTAGCATTTTATTAAGCTTTTATATTAGCGAAGCCTGAGGTATAATTTAAAGCCACCTTTATTAAAATCTTAATTATAGATTATTCTTTCCAGTGCTACGAAAGATGGATTGTTGATTTCATTCAAATTAAGCCGTAAAATATATCCTGTTCCAAATCGGATTCTACCAATCTCATCTCCCTGCAAATATTCTAATTCAATAATGCCGTTATTAAGTATAGTTGGAATTAACTGATATGAATTGAAACATTTTTTAGCTTCAGGCAATAGATATTTCATTTTGAAAGAAAAGGTATCCATTTTTATTAAACTTGATGACCCCATTTTAGAGGTTAACTTGAAGTTTGGGTTTACCTTATAGAAATAGCTTTTTGGCTGAAAGCAATTGGATTTATTCAGCAAAAAAGCAACATCATTCCATTCCCTTTCTTTGAATTCCTGAATCTTTTTTCTTGATGTAAATGAACCACTGTATGCATCAATGTCTGCAGAAACGCTGTCCCTTAATGCATTCTTAAATTCGTCGGTGTTAACATAGTCAATAGCACGTTTGATAATGTCAGTGTCATTTTGTGCAAAGGAAACTAACGAAAGTATTGAAAAGGAAATTAGAAAGAAATAGTTCATTTTTTTGAGTTTCATGTATGAATGTAACTTATTTCATTCAATACCTTCGCAATGCTCAAATATCTTCCAACCGTACAAGAGTGCGACGCAACCAAAGCTTCATTCATATTCTTTAGCCCGGCCAATAAATATCTTATTTCTTTTCCGGCGCAGGTGGCGGATCAAACACTACGGCACCACCCTTGCCAAACAAGCGCAATGCAATTTCGCTGCCTGCACCTTCAGCCTTTTTAAAAATGAGGCGTTCGTTATTTACAATCAGTTTTCCATTGCCGCTGCGCACAGTAATAAGTGCCTCATAACTACTACCTTTTTTATTGAACAGAATCTTTGCATCGGCAGTACCATTGCCTGCCGCATCAGTAAAATTAATATTGCAATCTTTTACCTGCTTTGTCACATCTTTTGTAACGGCATCATCAATACCGGAAACGGAAAGCCGCATGGAGAGCGGAATACCGGCAAAAGGAATGATCTGCGGATACTCATCCATCAGCGCAGCACTGTACGTAGCAAACTTGGTTTTTTCGCCGTTGCTGTTGTATGCCTGCGCAAGGTTTTCGTAAACGCGTGCTATAAATAATTTTTCGTTGGCAGTATCGGCAGTTGTGGTACGGTCCATATTTTCGAGATCTTTCATTGCCTCTTTTTCATCGCCTTTTTCGTACTTGAACTTGGCCGAAAACAATTTAAAATACTTCTGAATATTTTCACGCTTATCTGTTTGCTGGTAGGCTGTATATTTTTTTGTAAAATACTGCGGACTAAAATCTTTCATCAGATACCAGGCTTCATCAAAGGTGCTGGTAGATTCAGAGCAAAAAAGATCATACACCAAACGGTCTCTTTCGGGGTTGGCCATTAACTGGTTTACCACTACGTATTCAGCCGTCATTTTTTGGGCTTTGTACGCGGCAATATTGTACAGGCTCGTTGGTGAATACCACCAGCCTTTGTTCAGGAATTTTTCCTGCGCCAGTTTTTTATCGTACAACTGAACACGCAAAAGATTAATGGTAAAATCGTATTGGTTTTGCGTAAGCGTTGTGCCAATATGCAGCTCTTTAAAATTGGCGGCTTTATCCAAAGCAAACTCGCAACTGTCTAACTGGCCATCATATAAATAACTTCTGCCAAGCGCTATATTATACCAGCCAAAGCCAGGTGTAGAGCCACTTTCACTGATCATCTCCTGGCACATATTTATAGCATCTTTTGTTCTGCCCGCATACACATACAACTGCGGGAGATAATAATAAGGCTCACGCAAAAAGTGCTCGTAACTTTTATACATGTCTTTGCTGAAGTACTCCTGAGATGTTGCAAAATCACCAATCTCACTTTTCATACTGCCATAATTATTCCACGAAACACGACCACCTTCAGCAAGTTTTTCGTAATAGTATTCGCTGCTGTCGTAGTTCTTATTAAAGCAATGCAGCAATGCAAGATTGTGATATAAAGTAAGTACCCTTTGCTCACTTTGCGCCGGACCAAAAGTAGCATCGTTATCTGCTTCGTATCTTTTTATATAAGCAAGGCCATTGTAACACCATTGAAAAGCCATCTGCTCATTTTCCTGTACAGAATTTTTCAGAAAATCATATTTGGCTGAAGTAAAAAAACGGTTACGGTGATACATCCACGAACGTTGATAACAAAGTTCAAAACCATAATCGTTTTTAAACCCGTATGATTGAATCCTGTTCACCAATGCCATCCCTTCATCGGGCATTTCAACATTATCATAACAACCTTTTAATGCCGTAAAAATCATGTACAGGTCCTGGTATTTTGGAAACCCCTGGATCAAATTGTCAATACTGTTATAAATGCCATGAAACATTTTGTTATAATCTTTATCCATCAGGTCGAATGCTTTTTGCAGCGGTATAATTGCATTCTTATAGCCCAGGTAATCTGCACTCCTGTCAAACTTATACATGCCCTCGTACATGTAGCCAACGTAGTAAGTGCTGTCTAACCGAATAAATTCGCGGCTTCGGGGCAAAGCATCTTTATCCGTCGGGTTTACACCTTTTCGTTTTGCATCAATCTCGTAACGGGCCTGCGCTTTATTTTGCGCATTTAAAGATAGCCCCTGCGCAAACGAACAGTGAACAATGAACGTTGAACAAAATAAAATTGCAATACGATATATAATTTGTTTCGACATTTTAGTTACTTCTTTTCAACTGCATTTTTTATGAGCCCAGCTTTGAGTTCTTCGTAGCATCGTCTCTTGCGTCGCACTCTTGTGCGTTCGGATTCCTTATTGAGCAGCAAATATCAATCTTCCCGTCATTGCGAGGCTTCCGAAGNNCTTCGGAAGCCTCGCAATGACGCACGTTGCATTTTTACTTCGCACTGCTGAATTATAATCCGAACGCACAAGAGTGCGACGCAAGAAAAGCCTAATAGTAGTAATGAAGTTCGGCTCACAATTTCTTCTACCCGCAAATCAATTATTAATTACTAATTATTAATTCTTAATTTCCAATATTCAGTTTGCTCAACCTTGCCAGTTCTGCATCAAGAATACCTGCAATTGCTTTTTGTTTTGCTTCCTTGTTTCTGTAAATTAACCTGTGATCGAGCACCGCACTTGTAATGAGTTTAAGATCGTCTTCGGTAACAAAACTGCGGCCATTCACCAGCGCAAAAGCCTTTAAACATTTAAGAAAAGTAATGCCGCTTCTTGTTGATGCACCGAGTACAATATCCGCATGACGGCGTGTGCCCCAAACAATATTGCGCACTGCTTTTATGATCTCTTCGTGAATAAAAACTTTCTCTGTTTCGCCCTGCAGAAAAAGAATTTCATCCATACTCAATACCTGCTGAATATGCTGCAGGTTGCTTTCGATGCCGAGGTAATCCTTGTAAATATCGAGTTCTGTTTCTTCATCAACATACCCGAAAATTATTTTAATAAAAAACCTGTCAAGTTGTGCGGCAGGCAACGGATAAGTGCCTTCCATTTCAATTGGGTTCTGCGTGGCGATGGTGAAAAATAAGTTCTCTAATTTGTAAGTAATATCGCCCATCGTAATCTGACTCTCTGCCATACACTCCAGCAAAGCAGACTGCACTTTTGGCGAAGCGCGGTTAATTTCATCGGCCAATAAAACGTTGCAAAACAGCGGTCCTTTTTTAAAGATGAATTCTTTTTTAATGTCGTCGAAAATGTGTGAGCCGATTAAATCCATCGGCAGCAGGTCGGGGGTAAACTGGATACGCTTAAAGTTTACGCCGGTATGATCAGCCTTTGCAGATATGCTCTGGGCAAGGGTTTTAGCCATTACGGTTTTACCGGTGCCGGGATTATCTTCCATAAGAATATGCCCCTTGGCAAGCAATGCGGTTAAGATAAATTGTATCTGTGTGCGTTTGCCGCGGATAACGGTTTCAATATTGTCAACCAGTTTCTGAATATTCTCTAATGCCTGATCCAGTTGGATTTGTTGCTCCATATTTATTTGTTTTTGCTTTGTGCGAAATACGAAATCGTGTTATAAATATTTAAGAATCTTGATACCCTTGTTTTAAGCGGAACCTGTTTATTTACATTGCTGATAAACGGACGGTAAAAAGTTTGCACCGTTTCATTTTCCCTTTCTGATAATGGCAAAGAACTGTACTTTAATTTCTGGTAAACATTACTGAATGAACTGAAGGTTGTTTTAAAATTGCCATCAATCATTCTTGCATATTCATTTGGACCAAAGTTGGTTCTGCTGTAGCCAATTTGATTTAAGTAATACATAGAAGCCCTGTAACTATTAAATGCTTTTTGCTTTGTGTCTTTAGCATTGCGTGCACTAGTATTAAAGTATTGCCAGATGAACCACGGCATAAGAAATGCGAGTACTGTTAAGCCTGCGATAATGCTGAGGGTGATCCATAAAACCCTGATCCAGTCCGTTGGATTTTGTTGCGCTTCTGCTTCTTTTTTCTTTTGCTGTGCTGCACTTTCCGGGTCAATGATTTTAATCTGGTCAACAGGTACGGGCTTTACCAGTTTATTGAATATAGATAACAAGCTGTCATTATCATTTGCCGTAATATTTTTCAATGCTTCTGCATAAGAAGCAGCGGTAATGTGCATGCCTTTTTTTACTTCGCCCAATCGCACAGTGCCTGTGTCTCTTGAAACAGTTGCAAGCGAAACATCGAGTTGAATATTTTGCGCTGTGGTTGTTTCATAATCTTTATCATGAAACAATATCCTGTTTACATCAAGCTTTAATCTCTTACTTATTGTGTCAATTTCTGTAACAGTGCCGTCTGCAACAAAATAAGCATCCTGCATATTTAGTGGCGGCGTTTCATCCGGCTGCGGTGCCTGTTGTGTGTTAACATCTGGAACGGTGGTATCAAAATCGATCCACCCATAACCCGGGAAAAATATCTGCACCCACGCATGTGCCTGGTCTTCGTAAAACCAGTACCAGCCAGGGTTTTTGCTGCTACGATCGATGGTTAAAAAACCTGCAGCCAACCGGGAAGGAATGCCGAGCGAACGCAACATAAACAAAGTAGCCCCTGCATAATAGGCACAGTAACCTTTCCTGGTCTCAAATAAAAAATAGTTGAGTTTACTTGCACTGGGAATACCGGGAACACCCGGATTATCAGAGTACTTAAACAATGGCTGATCAAATTCATCCTTGCTTAAAAAATAATCACGAATGGCGATCATTTTATCTACAGGAGTTTTAGCATTGGCGGTTATTTGTTTTGCCAGTATTCGCAAACTGTCATAGTCTGCATTCGATGGCATAAAAGTGTAATAGTCTCTAAACTTTTTGTCTACTTCACTAAAATCTTTTACAGTACGTAATTCTTCAAACCGCTGCTCCTGGAATTGCTCGAGTTGCTGATTGCCGGCTGGATTATAAATAAAGTAAGCACTATTTAAATTGCTTACCCACATCTTGGCGCGGTAAGCACTTTTGTACTGATCTTTATATTCATTCGCAACAGGTATTGGCTGACAAAAAAATGCAGTGGAGGGCGCAATAAATTCATCTGCTGAAAGCAGTACTTTATACACTTCAGCAGTAACCACTTTATGCTCTAATGGTCCGTGCGAATTTTTTATTACACCCGAATCTTTCTTTGCAAAAAGCAATGGTATTTTAGAAGGATCGGGACGAAACAAATCATTGTCCGGCATTAAGGTGTCTATCTCAAATGTTTGCGTTAACGTATCAAATTTGGTATAGTAATATGCTGTAAAATAAAGTGGGTTGGGCGTTTCAGTATTCGGGAAAAAATTATCAAGCTTGGCCACAAACACAAGCCGCTTTCCTTTATTAAGCGAACTGGTTAATTTAGTTTGGTCTTTATTACTTACACTTCCATCCTTGTTATTTTTGGTCATGCTTTCACTGTTGCCCTTACCCTTATCGTAATTGGCCTGCGCATTTCCCCATTCTTTTTCTATGGCTTTAAAATCGTCCTGGAAAATATTTAGAATTGCAAGCATTAAAACCAGTACAACAATACCAAAGCCAAGCATACGTTTCGCAATAAACCAACCAAAATGTGTTTCATCTTCATTCATGTTTCGTATCAACTCTGCGGTGAAGATGATATAGAAAGCATAAGCGAGCACTGGTGCAAATGCGCCAATAATATCGCCTGCTTTAAAGTCTGACGTTTTGCTTACAACAATTATCTGAATGGCCAGCAAAAACACACTCCAGAAAACGGTATAATATCTTGATCGCGAAAAGCCATAGCCTGTAAGCCATCCAGCCGAAAACAACACTGCAAATAAAAGAAACTGAACCGATGCAAAGAACGCGTCAAACTCACCTACATTAAAATTGCCGAGTATTTTATACGCCCCATAGTAAATGCCCAGCAGCAGAACAGTAGTTGCAATAAACCTAAAACGGTAACTGTAAAACACAAGGGAAGCCACAATGCCCGCAGCGAAATAAGCGCCTTGTTTTATCCAGTCGTTTTGAAGAATATTGTAAAGCCTGTTGGCATCCCACAGCAAATAACAGGCAAGCACTATGGTAGGTATGCCCAATAAAATAACCTGTGCAGTAACTTTTTTCCAGCTATGTATTTTTCCTATCGCCATATTTTTTTGCTATAAGCCCTAAGCCTTAAGCTACGAGCTTTTATGATTACCAATTTCAACATTATTCTTTACAGTATATTTTTTTTATGAACCCGGCAATTGGATCTTTTCTGATCGTTCCTTGCGTCGCACTCTTGTACTGAAGAATCTTCGGTCGACCGTTGACCGTCGACTGTCGACCGCTGTTCCGAACGTACAAGAGTGCGATGCAACAGTCGATTCCATGAAAAACTGCTGCCCGGACCATAATCTGCATTTTACAAAATCAATGTTTTTGAATGCTTTGTCATTAATGCTTCGAGCTTTTTTTCATTATCCAAAACCTTTGACCTTAACAGGCTCAGCCGCCAGTTTGTTTTATACACTTCCAGTTCATTTTTTTCCTGCTGAATAAAAATCCACTGCAGTAAACTAACAAGGTAAGAACTCTGCAAACTGTTGCTCAATTTTATAAGCACAAACATGGTGTAACCTGATTGATTTTCCAATAACGGTGCCACATCTTCCACCTTGCACAGCGACGACAAAACAATGACCGATGCATCTTTGCTGCTTACAAATTCTTTGATCGTTTTATCTTCCTGCCAGTTACTTGTGCTGATGGTATACTGAATAGCCTGCTGCTCTTCGGGGAAATTTTTTGTAGGCGTTTGCTGGTCTGCAATATAGCGCAAAACGAAACCCTGCTTGCTCAGGTTTGTATAAATTCCCCAGAGCATGGTTTTGTAATAATTAAGAAAATATATTTCTGCTGTTGAGTTGCCGGCAATATCAAAACCGTTGAAGAACGACGCGTAAATATAGGCGTGCGATGCAGACGGATCAAGCACTTCGGGAATGCGAACTACCAATTCTTTGTTCTTGGCATAAATCTTCCAAACAATGCGGCGCACATCGTCGTTATTCTCGAAATTTTTATAATTAAGGTATTCCCCTTCTACTTTTTTAAGTTCTTCGATTCGCGAACTGGTATCTTCTGTTTTGCGTGGCGATATATTGAAATTTTTTACGGGCGGTGCAAACGGGTTGGTATGAAAACGGTCTTCTACCGGCAACGCAACAGTAAAAGAAAAAAACTGGAAAAGGTCTTCAAAATAGAGGATCAGTTTTTCAACATGGTATTCCTTTATCTCGGGCAGATTCCATTGATAATCGCCTGCATAATTTAGAGAGATCAATTTCTTTTCATTGTCCTGCACCAGGGCGAATTTTTCTGAGTATTGTTTTTCATCGTACTGCAGCCGCAGCTTTATAAAACCAAGCAACGGTTTAAGCAAAGGCGAAATAGCTATATGAATTTTTTGAGATGGACTATCCTTTCCTGCATCTTTAAACGCAGTAGTAGTGATGGAAAAGCGTACGCCATTCTTTCTTTTTTTCCAAAGGAAAACAAGGAAAGAAACCAATGCGGAAATCATGGCTACCAAAATTATAATCGCCACAAACCACAATGCTGTTTTGAGCAATAGTTTAAATATATCGCCGAACGAACTGCCTGTTATTAATTCCCTTGAATTGAGCCAGTTATTGGTAAGCACGGCAGCAACTGCAAAAAGAAAAAAATAATACGTAAACGGAATAAAAAAAGTAACGGGCTGTATAAAGCCCCGGATATTTTTAAGTGTTCTCCCCATCATTTCAAAAATAAAAGTAAAGAAAGATCAATGGTATAAAAAACTACTACCCCGCAAAGGGTATTTTTTAACTGAAACTTTGCTTTCTTTGCCGCGCATGAGCAATACTATAACATATCAGCAATGCCCTTTGTGCAACAGCAGCAATATTACGGAAGTATTGCAGGCAAAAGATTACACAGTGAGCAACGAAATATTCAGCATCTGGCATTGCACTGATTGCACAGGCAGGTTTACACAAAATATACCTTCACCAGCAACAATCGGCGCTTATTACCAAAGCACCAGTTACATCTCTCATTCCGATACAAAAAAAGGTTTCATCAACAGCCTTTACCATATTGTTCGCAACTACACTTTGCAATCTAAACGAAAATTGGTTCAAAAAATCAGCGGGTTGCAAAAGGGTGCGTTGCTCGATGTAGGTGCCGGTACCGGTGCATTTGCATCAAAAATGCAGCAGGCAGGCTGGAATGTAACCGGACTTGAACCGGATACTATTGCCAGGGAAAATGCTTTAAAAAATCACCAGCTAAAACTGCAAACTTTAGATGCTCTTTTCAATTTGCCTGCCAGCAGTTTTAATGTAATCACTATGTGGCATGTGCTGGAGCATGTGCACCAGTTGCACGATTATATAAACACATTCTATAACATTCTTAAAAACGATGGCGTTTTAATAATTGCTGTGCCCAATTATACAAGCCGCGATGCTGCTGTTTATAAAGAATACTGGGCCGCTTACGATGTGCCCCGCCACCTCTATCATTTCTCCCCGCAAAGCATGCAGCAGCTTATGCAAAAGCATGGCTTTAGGGTAAAAGAATACAGCCCCATGTGGTTCGACAGTTTTTATGTTTCCATGCTGAGTGAGCAATACAAAACCGGCGGCAATAATTTGATTAAAGCTGTATGGAATGGCTTTGTCTCCAACCTGAAAGCAATCGGTAATGCGCGGCAATGCAGCTCTGTGATTTACATTATTACAAAAAATAAGTAGTTGGAATTTATTGACCAAGCTGAGGTATTCCATGGGATCGCCGGTTGTGTCACTCACTTGTACGTTCGGAACAGTGGTCGACAGTCGACGGTCAACGGTCGACCGAAGATTCTTCAGTACAAGAGTGCGACGCAAGTAAAGCTCAGTCAGGGTTTCAGGCGATTGGCCCAAAAAATCAATTCAATTTTATTTCGAAAAGTGCGGGCCACCATTTGCCGGTTACATAGAAACTGTTTTTTGCAGAATCGTAGGCAATACCGTTAAGCACATAATTCGAATCTGAATTAAAGAGGGCTGCATTGTGCGGAACGCCACTCTTGTCCAGTATATCAGTAAGATCTATTTTGGCTACGACCTTACCGGTTTCGGCATTGATCTCAATAATAGCATGGCTGCCGTAAACATTGGCATAAATAAAACCGTTTACAAACTCCAGTTCGTTAATATCGCCAACAGGCCCGTAATTATCGGTAACACTGATGGTGCGGGGGATTTTGAAATTATCAGGGTTTACAAAATATAAAACGCTGCCGCCCGTGCCGATAATGAGTTCTTTACCATTGTGTGTCATGCCCCAGCCATCGTAAGGCCAGCTCATTTCCTGTAGTTTTTCTAAAGTATTGGCATCGTAAACAAATACTTTATGCTCCTGCCAGGTAAGCTGGTAAATTTTGTTGTTTAGAATGGCGATGCCTTCGCCAAAAAACTGATCGGCGAGCTTAATATCTTTCTCTGGTTTTCCTGTTTCTAAATTTATCTTACGCAGCCTGCTTTTGCCTTTATTGCCGGTACTCTCATACAAAGTATTGTTTTGCCAAACAAGCCCTTCGGTGTAAGAACTGGTATCGTGCGGATAAACTTTTACAATACTGTAAGAAAGCGAAAGTGGTGCAGGATTTGAAACGTTGTTTTCTTCTTTAGGTTGATCATTTCCATTACAGGATGACAACAGAATGATTACGGCAAAAAGAAGCAAACAATTGCGCATAGTATTTATTTGTATCAGCGCAAAAGTAATGTGAGAAACAATAATAAAATGATAAGAAAAAATATCTTTAAAGGTGCATGCAATGCCATACATAAATTAGATTGAGGAAAAATGCCACATAATCGTTGCTAAAAAGGCAAACTTTCTTATCTTTCGCAAAAATTAATTTATGAGAAAATTCTATCTTTCATTATTGGCACTTACACTATTATCAATTTCTTTAATTAGCCAGGCTCAACAGAGGCTTGGCCCGGTAACAAAACAAAAAGCTACAGTGTTACCAGAACTCAGTTCAAATTTTCGGACACCCGGTACAACATCTGATTGTGATACCACCTATTTAAATCAAGCTTTCGAAAATTGGTCTGATTATTATTACACAACATCATACCCCGGATATATTTTCGGTGTAATTAACTACCCCGGGTTTACATTTAAACAGTCCGGCAACTTTTTTGACTTATCTGGAACTTCATACAGTTACATTACAGGAGCGGCCATATTATTTAACTTCGCAAACAGTAATGTTGCATCCGAACTGAATAAGAATGTGATTTTTCATGTATACGATGACAATGGAGGAATCCCCGGAAATGAAATAGGATCAACCTCCTTAACGCTGGGGCAAATAAAAGCGGATGTAAAGGATGGAAATTTTACAGTTGTTAATTTTCCTACGGCCCTTGCATTGCCAGTTTCTCAACAATTTTATGTTACGGTAGATTATTCAGCTTTTAAATGGGCTGGTTCAACCCGCGACTCTTTAAGCGTTGGTGCATCAGGTGATGATGAAGATTTAAGTATTGCTTATCAATATTCCCAGCAACTGGGCGGATGGTATGCTGTTTCCGATGTTTGGGGTGCATCAGGCGATCCGTTAAATGTATCATTATGGGTATTCCCATTTGTTAGTACAAGTGAAGCCGGATGTTCTTCTTTACCCGTAAAACTCCTCTCCTTCAACGCCGAGCGCAAAAGCAACGACGTAACACTTAGCTGGAAAATCAGCAACGAACTAAACATGAAACAGTATGAACTGGAGCGTGCTGACAATAACGGCAACTTTAAGACCGTTGCCACTGTTAAGTCTTTAAACAGTTTGAAAGATCAGTCTTACACAGTAACAGATAAGAACGCATTTAACCTTGCAGCCTCAGTTCAATACCGCCTGAAACAGGTTGATGGCGATGGATCGGTAAATTATTCAAGGGTAGTTACGGTAAAATCAACTGCCGTTATTACAGATGTAACTTTTGCAAATCCTTTCAACGGGTCGCTTAAACTGCAGCTTAACCTTGCAGCTTCACAGCTTGTTTCAGTAAGCCTTTACGACATGCAGGGCAAACTGGTTGCTTCTGAAAAACCCACCATGTACAACGCATCTGCAAGTACGATTATCTTAAATTCAACTGCAAATCTTAAGAGCGGGTTGTATGTTCTTAAATTAAATGCAGGTACAGAACAGGCCGTTTACAAAGTAGTGAAACAATAAAAACAAACATCATTAACCATAAAAAGGCGGTGCTAAAGCATCGCCTTTTTTACTTACAACAGGGGGTAGGAAATTAAAAATATTATGAGCCCAACAGCATTACTACTATCAGTTTTACTTGCGTCGCACACTGCACCGGCAACAATTCTATTGAACAATCCGGTGCAGTCTTGCTTTGTTTTTGCGCAACTTTTTTGATCATGCACTAATATTCACAAACCCGCATTAAAACATTTTCGAACGCTGTAAAACTGTTGCACATTGCAGCCTTCAATTCTGCTGTACAAGTGTGCGACGCAAGAAAAGTTCAATATTACTGCCAATGCCGGGCAAATAAAAATTACTCCAAAATTTTATCAGCGTGAGGTTTACATTTGCAGCGCACTGATAAAATTTATCGGGTAACTTAACCGGTACTGAATTAAAAATATATTAAACCGATGCAGTTTTATACGATGTAGCTGTTAACAAATAATTTAAAAATTCAATATTCATTCCATCAATTACAAACTTCATTATCTTCCCAAAAAAATAATCATGAAAAAAATATACCTGACTTCATTTGTAGCTTTTGTTTGTTCGGTTTGCTCGGTCAGGGCTCAGGTTCCTACTTTAAATGAAAAATTCGATGTTTTTCCATCGTCGTGGACGGTAATAAACCAGTCTGACCCTGTGGGAACTTTAGCATGGTATAAGCCAGCTTCAGCCGATGAATTTCCTGCAAATTCAGGCGATGCTGTTTCTATGGCGGTTGCAGATTATCAAAGCATTGAAGATAATAACAGCGGCACCATCAGTAACTGGTTGCTCACCCCCGAATTGAACTTACAGAACGGGGCAATATTAAAATTCTGGACAAGAACCGCAACGGCATCGCCATATCCAGACAGGTTAGAAGTAAGGTTAAGCAAAAATGGCCCGAGCATTAATGTTGGTACAAGTGCTGTTACTGTTGGTGATTTTACAACTCTATTAACTACTGTAAACCAGGACCTGGTACTTGGCGGTTATCCCGAAACGTGGACAGAATATACCGTACAACTTTCAGGCATTACAGGCAGCACAACAGGAAGGGTAGCTTTCAGGTACTTTGTTACAGATGGTGGTTCTAATGGCTACTCTTCTTATTATATAGGGCTCGATGATGTTTCTTTTACACCTGGTACGCTTTCTGCAAATTTCCTAAATTTTGATGGTGCCGTTAAAGACAACAACGTATTGCTTAACTGGTCAACATCAAGTGAATTGAACAATAAAGGTTTTGATGTTGAAAGAAGTACCAATAGCCAGGATTTTTCTACGATTGGTTTTGTAAAAGGAAATGGTACTACAGCCAATAAAAGCAATTACAATTTTACCGATGGCAACAAGTTTCTTTCGGGTAATATTTATTACCGCCTTAAACAAATTGACCTTAATGGCAACTACAGGTATTCTAAAATTATACAGGTTAATATTCAGAACACATTTAAGTGGGGAATATATCCAAACCCTGTTGTAACAGATAGCTGGCTGCAACTGCAGCTTGCTGAAACGTCTAAAGTCAGCATACAGCTTGTTACTGCAAACGGCAGCATATTACAATCTGTTGATAAAGGCTTGTTACAGCCCGGCACATACAGTGTACCCTTAAATCTTAACAATGCAGCCAAAGGAACTTATTTTGCAAGGCTGATTGTTAATGGTAAAACCTACTCACAAACGATCATTAAATAACCTGATTATTTTTTTGAAACAGCCTCCCTCCAAAGGAGGCTTTTTTGTTGTTGCTCTTTTAAAGAATACGCATTTAATTGCGTTGCTGCACCAAGCTGCGTATTGATACAACCGTACAAGCGAGTGACACAAGTAAAGCTCAATAGCAGCAGTATAGTTTAGTACAAAAAAAATCTGAATGGTATATTTTAACGCAACCTTTAAATAAGCGGCATTACATTTGAATGCTTATCACAAAAAAAATTCATGAAAAATTCTTTTATACTTTTCGCCTTTTTATTTGCTTCAATTATTTCAGTTCAGGCACAATCGCCACTGGATATTCTCAAGAAAGTAACTTCAGGTAAAAGAAAAGATTCACTCAGCACAGGCGATGTGGTAAGTGGTTTAAAAGAAGCATTGAATACGGGCATTGGTAAAGGCACGGATAAACTTTCTGCAACAGATGGTTTTTTTAAAGATGCAGTGTTGAAAATACTGATGCCGGCTGAGGCACAAAAAGTTGAAAAAACATTACGCGGCATTGGCCTTGGCAAGCAGGTAGACGATGCAGTTCTTTCTATGAACCGTGCTGCCGAAGATGCAGCAAAAAATGCAGCGCCCATCTTTTTAAATGCAGTAAAACAAATGAGTATTGGTGATGCCTGGGGTATTTTAAAAGGAGGCGATTCGGCTGCAACACAGTACCTGCGGCAAAAAACAACCACTTCACTTGAGCAAGCTTTCAGGCCGGTAATCGAAAAGTCACTCGAAAAAACCGGTGCCACAAAATACTGGAATACTGTTTTTACAAGCTACAATAAATTCTCGTTTAACAAGATCAATCCCGACCTAAGCAGCTACGTAACAGAAAAAGCCATGTCAGGTATTTTTTACGAAGTTGCCCTACAGGAAGCCCAGATACGCAAAGACCCGTTGGCCAGAACAAGTGACATACTGAAAAAAGTATTTGGGAATTAGATTATATGGAAGTATGTTGAGCCAGGCTACAGATATTTGACCAATCGTTCCTTGCACAGTTTATCCCGAACTTGTTTCGGAGCACACTGCAACTGCAACAATTCTTTTCAGTAATTCCTGCGTAGCTTGCTGCTCAATATTACAGCCACGTACATTGCAGCAATCGCAGAAACTAATTGAAGTTTTACCTGCTGTATTTATGTTTTACCATACACATTTTTTTCTCATATATCTTTACCATTCCGGAATTTTATTGTGTTCAAAAAATATTAATTCAACAATACCCGTTACATGAGAAAATTAATTTATGCAGTTTTATTCACCTGCACATTAAGCGGCTGCGATGTAGCACAGCAGGTACTTAACCAGGCGAACGCAACCGATGACCTTACCACAAATGATATCGTTGCAGGTTTAAAAGAAGCACTTACCGTAGGCACACAAAACAGCAGTAACCAGTTATCGCTTGCTGATGGTTTTTTTGCAAACGCTGCTATAAAAATACTGATGCCGCCCGAAGCACAAAAAGTAGAAAATACTTTGCGCAGCGTTGGCTTGGGCAGCGTTGTAGATAAAGCAATTCTTTCGATGAACCGCGCTGCAGAAGATGCAGCAAAATCTGCGTCGCCCATTTTTATCAATGCAATAAAACAAATGACCATTACAGATGCTATTGGTATTTTAAAAGGTGGCGATTTTGCGGCAACAAATTATTTTAAAGAAAAAACAACTGCTGCTTTAACTGAAGCATTCAGGCCATCGATTGATAATGCACTTACAAAAGTAAATGCCACAAAATACTGGAAAGATGTTTTTACAGCTTACAACAAATTCTCTGCAAACCCTGTGAACACTGACCTTAGCGCTTATGTAACTTCAAAAGCTGTTGACGGCATTTTTTACCAGGTAGGTCTTGAAGAACAAAAAATACGAAAAGACCCTGTAGCCCGTGTTTCAGACATTCTTAAAAAAGTATTTGGAAGTAAGGAAGCAACAGGCAACTAGAAGTTCGAATGAAAGAAAATTATTGGCCTGGCATTGGTTCTTTGGTTATCGCCTCTTGCGTCGCACCCTTTTGCGTTCAGATTATACCTGGGCAATAAATACAGCACCTTTGCGTAAAATTGTCCAATTATGTTGCAAACGTACCAGTGTGCGACGCAAGAAAAGCTTCATAGTAATTCTTTAGCATGGCTATTAAAAAGATTTCTGTAATAATTACCGCTTCGTAATTTTGTTTAGACTGATTGTTTTTTGCATGCTGCATTTAAAACGAAATGTATCGCGGCCCATTAAATGAAAATGCTTCGTACGTCTTGCCTGCACACGTTTTCGCCACATATAGAAACTGCTGCGTTTCATGTGCGTACGCATGAGTTTTATCACTTCTTTTTCGCATAAACCAAATTGAAATTCGATGGCCTCAAAAGTTGTTCTGTCTTCCCATGCCATTTCAATAACACGGTCAATATCTGGTAAAGTAAGCAGTTGAGTTTTCATTTTATAAAATCCTTTAACAATACTTAATCAAAAGGGTTCGTTATTAGAATTGATTATGGCACGACAATTGAAATTTACAAGGCAATAAAAATAAAAGCTATGAAAAAAATTATTTTATCAGCATTAGTAATCATCACTTTCTCATCCCTTGCAATAGCACAGAAAAAGGATGATGGTTTCAAATTTCATCTTGGTATAAAAGGGGGTGCTAATATGAATAAGATTAACGGGCAATCTTTCAAAGATGGGTACGAATTGGGTTACCAGGTTGGCGCATTCGCAGAAATTGATTTGAATAAAAATATAGGCATTCAGCCTGAAGTTTTATTCAGCCAGAGCAGTACAAAAGTTGCTCAGGGTTTTAAAGACATTTATCAGAATATAGACAATGCTGTGCTTGATGATAATGTAAGGCTTAACTATTTAAGCGTTCCTGTTCTTTTGAGGATCAATGCAGGCAAGCTGCTTACATTTCATGTAGGCCCTGAATTCAGTATATTGGTAAATGATCATGAAAATCTTTTAGAAAATGGCCAGAATGCCTTTAAAAAGGGAGATTTTGGAATGATTGCAGGAGCCCAGGTAAATCTTGGAACACTTCGTATTTACGGGCGGTACAATGTAGGTCTTACAAATATAAACGACATTGACAATAAAGATAAATGGAAGAACCAGCAACTTCAGCTTGGTTTGGGCCTGAGGCTTTTATAAAACATATTTCTGATTGTAAAAAGACACCGTGATGCATCACGGTGTCTTTTTTTGCGCCAATTTGTTCAGGTTTAGTTCTTTATTTTGCTTTGGCATTTTAATTGACTACTAAGCTTTCCACTATTTAAGCCGGATATAGAATACGGTAATGACAATTTGACTTTTAAGAAAAAAACATGAATAATAATAATAACAAGTTATACTTTGGATCAGATGAGGATACTGATTTTCTTCCGATTATTCCGATCAATGAAAATGAAAATGAGTATGACAGGAATTTAGTGATCCCCGATATTCTTCCATTGCTTCCATTAAGGAATACAGTTTTATTCCCAGGCGTTGTAATTCCCATAACTGTGGGTCGCGATAAAAGTATAAAAGCTGTAAATGATGCCTACAAAGGTGAAAAGTTGATTGGCGTTCTGGCGCAAAAAGATGCCAATATAGAAGAACCTGAACTTAAAGATCTCTGCGGAACTGGCACAGTAGCTAAAATTGTAAAACTGATTAAAATGCCCGATGGCGGCACTACCATCATCATCCAGGGTAAAAAACGTTTTAAAATGCTTTCGCTGATCGAAGAAGAACCCTATTTTAAAGCAAGGGTAACTGTATTACCCGATGATGAAAAACTGCCCGATGAAGATTTTGATGCATACACAGCAACCATAAAAGAGCTGGCAACAGATATTATACAGTTATCACCGAATCTTCCCACAGAGGCCTCAATTATTCTAAAGAACATTGAGAATGCCTCTTTTCTGATCAATTTTGTGAGCAGTAATTTGAACAGTGATCTTAAAGAGAAGCAAACATTACTGGAGATTGACGACGTAAAATTAAGGGCCGAAAAACTGATTGAATTACTGCAGCGCGAACTGCAATTTGCTGAATTAAAAAACAAGGTTACTTCCAAAACACGCACAGAGATTGATAAACAGCAGCGTGACTATTTTCTGCAACAGCAACTTAAAAGCATAAAAGAGGAACTGGGCGGCGATACCAATGAACGGGAAATTGCCCAGATGAAGAAAAAGGCGGAATTAAAAAAATGGCCCGAAGCTGCAAAAACGATGTTTAAATCCGGCGTTGAAAAACTGGAACGTATGCATCCAAGTACACCAGATTATTCCGTTGTATATAACCACCTTGACCTGATGCTGGATCTTCCGTGGGAAGATTATACCACTGACAATTACGATCTTAAACGTGCGAAAAAAGTATTGGATAATGACCATTACGGCATGGGTAAAATTAAGGAGCGCATACTGGAATACCTGGCTGTATTAAAACTGAAGGGCGATATGAAAAGCCCTATCCTTTGTTTTATAGGCCCTCCGGGTATAGGCAAAACCTCTCTTGGCAAAAGCATTGCACATGCAGTTGGCCGCAAATATGTTCGGGTAAGCCTTGGCGGCCTGCATGATGAAAGCGAAATACGCGGCCACCGTAAAACATACATAGGCGCAATGCCGGGCAGGGTTTTACAAAATATCAGAAAAGTAAAATCATCGAACCCGGTGATGATACTGGATGAGATTGATAAAATTGGCAACGATTTCAGGGGAGATCCCTCCTCCGCATTGCTCGAAGTACTAGACCCCGAACAAAACAACAGCTTTTACGATAACTATCTTGAATTAGAATACGATCTCAGCAAAGTACTCTTTATTGCAACTGCCAACAATATCCAGAATATTCAGCCGGCACTGCGCGACAGGTTGGAGATCATTGATCTTAGTGGTTATGCCATTGAAGAAAAAGTTGAAATTGCCAAGCGCCACCTGGTACCAAAACAAAAAGAAGCACACGGCTTGGATAAGGTCAACTTCAAGATGAATGATAAAGTACTTGAAAAAATAATTGAACAATATACAAGGGAAAGTGGTGTAAGAGAATTAGACCGGCAGTTGGCAAGCATTATGCGTTTCGAGGCAAAGGAATATGCAACAAAAGGAAAAATCAAGTCGGCCCTTACACAGCAGGATGTAGAAAAAATTCTCGGTTCCGCACGTTACAGCAACGATATTTATAAAATAGCGAATATGCCGGGCGTAACCGTAGGCCTGGCATGGACTTATGTTGGCGGTGATATCCTTTTTATAGAAACGATTTTAAGTGAAGGCAAAGGTGACCTGAAGCTTACCGGTAACCTGGGCAATGTAATGAAGGAAAGCGCCTCAACCGCACTCACCTACCTGCAGGCAAATGCAAAAAAATACGGTATAGATCCGGAATTATTCATGAAGCGGAATGCCCACATCCACGTTCCCGAAGGTGCAGTACCAAAAGACGGCCCCAGTGCCGGTGTTACAATGCTTACATCGCTTGCATCAGCGTTTACAGGCCGCAAGGTGAAACCTTATCTGGCAATGACCGGTGAGATTACCTTACGTGGCCAGGTATTACCTGTAGGCGGTATAAAAGAAAAAGTGCTTGCCGCAAGACGCGCCGGTTTAAAAGAAATTATTTTATGCTGGCAAAACGAGAAAGACATAAAAGAAATAGACAGTAATTTTATTAAGGGCCTTCAGTTTCATTATGTAAAAACAATGCAGCAGGTTCTTGATATCGCTTTACAATAAAAATAAAACTAAACAATCAGCATTTTCGTTTGTTAAGGTATTAAGATTTTCATGTTGGTTGTTTTAAGGGTTAATGATCCTCCATTTCCATGGGGGATTTTTTTTGGCTTCCAATTTGCAAGTATGGGCCGGGCCAGGAATCTTTGGGCATCGACGGTTGTGTCACTCACTTGTACGTTCGGAACTTGAAGCAGCAAGTCCGAAAGTCAGTGAAGTCGGGAAGACCGAAAGTAAACAGGCAATTGATGCTTTCAGACTTACTGACTTTCGGACTTGCGGACTTTTGTTCCTCAGTCCAAGAGTGCGACGCAACAATGCTTAATCTTTTTCCAAAAGCCTGGGTCAAAAAAAAGCGGGTCTTAAATCAGCAAGGTTGATAAGCAAATAAAATCCTGGGATATTTTGGGCATTCCGTTAAAGGCTTTACTCATTTTTTGTAGGATATTTGCCCCGTTGTAACCAAAAAATTTATAATTAAAAATTATGTTCATGCTTCACAACAAAATTTTTGCAGGCTTATTTTGTATGCTTGCATTTTCACTTTGTTCCGTACCCTCAAAAAATACCGGAACCAGTCCACAGGACACCGGCAATAACACAGGCACCGGCAATACCGGCAACAGCGGAAATACCAGCCCCGATGACAGTTATACTTACAGCCCGGCAGGCGATCTTGGCAATTCATTTGGTGTTTGGAGTGGTGGCACCCTTGATGGGCAAATCCCCAATAAGTCTTATATAAAAGGCTGGTATATTGTTTACCGCTGGGAGAAACTGGAACCTTCAAAAAATAATTTCGACTGGAATTATTTTGACGACCAGGTAAAAACCGCCGCAAATAACGGGTATAAGATCGGCATACAGGTATGGGCGGGGCCGCATTGCCCGCAATGGCTGTATAGTGAAGGTGTGCCAAGTGTGCAAACCAATACGCAAAAGAAGCTCAACACTTTTCCTTTTTACTTTGATAAAACCTACAAAGACAGGTATTTTAATATGATGAAAGCTGTTGCAGACCATATTGAAAAATATGATCCTGAAACCCGTAAAAAAATACTTTTCTGGATGAGCGCCGAAGGCAGCACCGGCGATATTACGCCCTATAAAGGTTACCCACTTGATTCAAGATATAATATTTCGGAGCAGCAATGGTTCGATTTTAAAAAGGAAGCGTGGAGCTATATGTACAAAATAGGCATGGCTGCAAACCCCAGGATAAATATCCTGATAAACCAGGGAAACGATGGCCGGTACTTCGATTGGCTAAGCACCAATCTGCCCAAAGTATGGATGAAAATGGGTAATGCCGGGCAAACTTATTTCTTCAACGGTGAACAGGAATATTATACCAGGATGCAGAAAAATACTGCTAAAGCGGCAGCCGACAGTACTTCAAGCCGCATGAGGGCAGAGATAACACCGGCAGGTATGTTCTTTTCTTCAAATGCCAACTGGAACATGTATGCATTGGCTACTTCTGCTGCTTCTTTGGGGCTTGATATTTTTGTTAATACACCCAAATCATTAGAATATACAACAGATCCGGCGCCATTTGAATTTTTTAATTTTTACGCGGGGCAAAAAATCGCAAACCGTTCACCCGGTGCGTTCTGCGTGTTCCGCGATGCCATAGACGTTGCAGACACCAAACGTTTTCCTGAATCAACTTACGGCCCAGTGCTCGACCCTGCCAGAATGCAGCAATACAATATGGCTTTACAAAAAAAGGGAGCAAATGATGATGAAGATGGCGGCGATGATGACAATACCAAAGCAGCCAATCTTAAATACGATTATGTAAATCCGGGCCGTCTTTCCAAATTACTGGCAGAATACGCACCTTACGGAGTAAAAAATGGTTCGGTAAATGATCCTGAATATAATGGTGGCGGAGATCAGGAACCGGCAGAAAATGGCGGCCAGCAAAATCCCAACAAGCAAAGGAACCCCAATAAACAAAGGAACCCCAACAAGCAAAATAAGCCCAACAAGCAACAAGGAGGCGGTGCCAAAAGTGGTAAAAGTGCGGATTATGGTTATATAACAAATTTTCAGAAAAACCGTGATGCGAACCAGGTTATCAACGATTTTGGATCGAACCTGAGGCCCGATAATTTTTACAGGTTCCTGGTACAATATTCGCCCAATACAACCAGCCGTGGCTGGTGGCGCGTAGGCCCGCAGGATCAGCCTTATGGCCGTTATGCCCGTGCTTTTGAATCGCAGAAAGGAATGACCGAAATGTTCTTCACACTTGATAAAGGGTTCTTCAACGCAAGCACAGCACCACAAAAAGTTACAATAAAAATTATTTATCTCGACAAAGGCAATGGCGCATGGTCGTTGAATTATAACAACGGTTCCGGCAAAACAGAAGCCTACAAAATAACCTGTGGCAATACCGGCCGCTGGATTATAAAAACGGTTTCAATCAACGCAGTGTTTACGCAAAGCCTGGAACATGGCACCGACCTTACCATGAAATATCTTTCAGGAGATAATACCATCTTCAATTCGATTGAAGTGCTGAGATAATAAAACTCAAAACAAATAATAAAAATGCCTGGAAATCATCCGGGCATTTTTATTTTACGAAAGAAGCATACAAAGATTTTTATTGACCAAACGGAGGGATTTCTATGAGGCTTTGTTGCGTCGCACACTTTTGCGTTCGGATTATTTATTGAGCTTTTAGCGAAGCAAAGATTGTAGCGAATACTAAAGCGTATTGGTGTTGTTCAGGCAACCGACACCGGCGGGAGCGGCATACCTAATGTTTAATTGTGTAAAAATACAGTCCGCCGTAAATGTATATCCCGTTTTTTAGTTGTGCTTTTAACTGGTCGAATCGTTTGGTGTAGTCAACAAGTTTATAAACATACTTTATAAAGCTATCAAAAACTTCCGCCTCTTTGATTTCTTTGGCGGCGTATGGACTTGCCAGAGTAAATTCTTTATATGTTGTCGGTGTAGCAATTTGAATTCGATAAGTGTTTCCGTCAACAAATAGCGGATAATTTGGAATTTTAGAACAGTCTTGAAATTTGTCTATTTGAAACTTGAATAAAGTGTCCATTATCAATTTTGTCAAAGAAGAGTCAATATTTAAGCCGTCATAAATTACTTTTTGCGGCTTTGATTTTTTGTTCTTCTTAATAAGGTAAATGAAATGCTTAGAAATTGATGTTCCATTGTTTTTAAGAGAAATGTCAAGTACATCACAAAAACTCCTTATTCGAATATTTAAAGAGTCGGAAGAATTTAGTAAATCTGATAACCCAAGCTTCTTGTCCTCATCATTGTCAAAATAAAACCAGAATCTTTTATTGTCAGTTAAATCGTTAACAGAATTTAGGGTGTCAATATGCTTTTGGGAAAGCCCAAAAAATGGAAGCAAGAAAAAAAATATCAAAGTATTGAACTGGTTCATATAGATTGCCGCTAAAAAAAAGATTGATGTTATTATATGAAGTTACAAAAAAACTATCCGCTGAAAACCACTTACTTAGTGTTATACATCTTTAGATTGTCGTAGCGTCAATACAACATTATCATTCTATGTTTTCATTTTTAATCAGAGTATCCAATGGACTCATTAATACTTTCGCTTCAATCTTCGCTTATATAAAAGCCCAATTCCTAATCCAACCGTACAACAGTGCGACGCAACGAATGCCCAATTAATAAACAATAGCCGGGCTCAAAAAAATGTATTGTCTTACGGTAGTTGCTTTATGATTCCCAATGTATCTATTGCAATCTTTTTTTCGCTTTGTAAAAAGTTGAGCACTACCCACACTTTATCTTTTTTTGTGCCGTTGAGATGATGGAGTAGTTCTTTTGTGGCAATGCCTTCGTGGGTTATATATTTATAAATGCGCTCCTGTATTTTTTTAAATTCTTCTTCGGTAAGCTCAGTATTTTTCTTTTGCAGGCATACATCGCAAATGCCACATTCCTTTATTTTACTATCGCCAAAATAACCGGAGATATATTTACTGCGGCAGTCCTTTTTTAAATGAATATAACGAAGCATGGCTTCGATTCTTAATTCGTATTGTTGTTTGCGGTGCAAATAATTTTCATGATTAATGGTAAGAAATTGTGCCGGTGCACGGTTGGTTAAAAAATGTATTTGTGGTGTTTCTTTTTGCGGCAGGTATTCAATAACACCCAAAGCATTCAACTGCTGAAGATCGTGTTTTACACTGTCGTAAGAAAGGCCGGCAAGTTTTGCTACCTGCTTTTCATGCACTGAAACACGGTTATCTGCAATGCCCTGGTAAGTGCGCAATAAACATTTTATAACAGGCTCAAGCATTGGATGCGTTTGTTCAAAATCAATCAACAATTCTTTGGGTGTTGTAAACTTTACCTGTGCAGGAAGAAAAATATTTTCATTAAACTGAAGATGATCTTCCTGCTCCAATACCTTTAATACATTGATTACAAGCAACACATCGAGCTTGAAGTTTTTTACAAACTCATTAAGATCGAAATCGTAATATTTATTTTCTCCGGAGCCAACAGGTATTTGTAAATAATCTGCCAATGACTGGTACACTTTTCTTATATCGTACATTACCGGGAAACGCAGATCGGGCAAAGCTTCCAGCGCTGTAATATCTTCCTGGTTGTGCAATAAAACAGCATAAGCTTTATTACCATCGCGGCCTGCACGGCCAGCTTCCTGGTAATAATTTTCTATGCAATCGGGAACATCATAATGTATTACTGTTCTTACATCTGCTTTATCGATGCCCATACCAAATGCATTGGTACAAACAATAACCCTCGTTTGATTGTTGATCCATGCTTCCTGTTTTTTACTGCGTTCTTCCTGCGATAAACCGGCATGATAAAAATCAACAGAAATATTTTGCAATGCTAAAAGCTGCGACACTTCTTTTGCAAGCCTTCTGCTTTTGCAATAAACAATACTGCTGCCTTTAACATTTTGCAGCACTTCAGTTACTTTATTGATCTTGCTGTCAACATTAAAAACGCTGTAAGAGAGATTGGGTTTCTCGAAAGATGCCTGGTATAAAAGATAATTGTTGAATTTTAATTTTTCAATAATATCATCCTGAACGAGTGGCGTAGCCGATGCAGTTAATGCAAGTATGGGAACCCCGGGTAATGCGCTTCTTAAATTTGCGATGCGCAGGTAAGGCGGACGAAAATCGTAACCCCACTGCGAAATACAATGCGCTTCATCAACTGCAATAAGATTAATATTCAGTTCAGGTAAATAATCCCTGAAAAGATTTGTTTCCAAACGTTCTGGTGAAAGGTATAAGAATTTAAAATCGCCATGTAAGGCATCCTGCAATGTTTTTTTTACCTCATAAAAATTCATGCTGCTGTTAATAGATGCAGCAGTTATTCCTTTTTTATGAAGATTCTCCACCTGGTCTTTCATTAAAGCAATTAATGGAGAAATAACCAGGCATAAACCTTCTTTCATTAATGCAGGAACCTGGAAGCAAACAGATTTTCCTCCACCGGTTGTTAACAATGCCAATATATCTTTACCATCCATTACAGATTGAATAATTTCTTCCTGCATGGGGCGGAAGGAATTGTGGTTCCAGTATTGTTGTAATATGTTTTGAGGTGAAAGCACTGGTACAAAGATGCAATAAGATTAAGATACTTTGGTGATGGTTCTTATTGCTGAAAGATATTCCATCTGCACAAGTGTGCGACGCAAGAAAAGCCTCATAAAGTATCTACAGCCGGGTACAAAATATTTTTCCAAAAAAAAACTCAAACTACTTTCTTCCAGTTCAATCTTACGGAGTTAACAGCCAAAACTACATCGCTCAATCCCATTACCAGTGCACCAAACGTAGGGTTTAAGAAACCAAGTGCTGCAACAGGAATTGCAGCTACATTGTATAAAAATGCCCAAAATAAATTTTGTTTTATCGTGATATAAGTGTGCTTGCCTAGACCTAAAGACAATGGCAGATTTTTTAAGCCATGATTCATTAAAACAACCTGTGCACTTTGCATGGCCACCTGCGATGCATCGCTTAAAGAAATGCCCACAGTTGCTTTAGCCAATGCAGGCGCATCGTTAATGCCATCGCCTACCATTGCAGTGGGTGACTGCGCACTGTACGCTGCGATCTTTTCAAGTTTTTGTTCAGGAGTTTGTTCAGCAATAACTTCATCAATGTTCAGTTGCTGAGCAACCTGCTCGCATTTTTGTTTTCTGTCGCCACTTAATAAAATGGTTTTTATGCCTTTTTGTTTCAGCATTGCAACAACCTGTTTTGCTTCCGGCCTTATCTCATCAGCAACATCAATCCAACCCAACAATTGGTTATTGCGGATGATGTAAATATTGTGTTGATCATCTTTTGTTAATTGCTCAGCAACTTTAAATGAACCTGCAATAAATTCATTTCCTTCCTTGTCTGTTGCTTTCATGCCAAGGCCTTTTATTTCTTCGATCTTGGACCAACGAATTTCATTTTTTGTTTTCCATTCTTTGGTTACACATTTTGCAACGGGATGATTGGAATAACGCTCTAATGAATATGCAATGCGTTTAAATTCATCCGAATCAATCGTAGATTGCAAATCACAAATCGTAAAATTTCCTGTTGTTAGTGTTCCTGTTTTATCAAATACTACCTGCTTAATATCTTTAAAAATTTCCAGGCTTTTTGCATTCTTAAACAACACGCCGTTTTTTGCAGCGCGGCCAAGCCCCACTGCAATAGCAGCAGGTGTTGCAAGACCCATAGCGCATGGGCAGGCAATAACCAACACTGCAATACTTCTTAATAAACTTGCACCAAAACCAATATCGGTTAAAAAATAATTCCCCACAAGAGTAACAACTGCAATACCGATTACTACCGGAACAAATACAGCACTGATCTTATCTGCAAGTTGTTGTACCGGTGGTTTTTCTGTTTGAGCTTCCTTAACCATTTTAAGAATATTACTCAACACGGTATCTTCACCAACAGAAGTTACATACGCTTTTACGGTACCGTTTTCAAGAATACTGCCACCGATCAGCTTGTCATTCATCTTCTTTTCAACAGGGGCACTTTCACCGGTTATTATGGCTTCGTTTACGCTTGCATCGCCCCACAGAATTTTACAATCCATTGGTACATGTTCACCGCTTTTTATCAGTATCAAATCCCCCACTTTAAGGCTGGTACTTTCTACAGGAAAAACATGTTCCTGGTGCTGATCATCATAGGCGATCATGTTAGCTGTTACCTTCTGTGAAACCGCTAATTTTTTTAATGCAGCCTGTGTGGTTTCTAC
>DGQT01000033.1 GCA_002390845.1 Chitinophagaceae bacterium UBA4407
AAGGGTGCGACGCAACAATGCCTGATAGTAAATCTTTTGTTTGGCTCAAAAAAAATATAACACCAAACCTGTGTATTTTCCTTTAAAGTGCCATATAAGAAGATTGCATATTTATATTCTACAGGTAAGCCAATATTTTTAACTGGTTAATTACCACCTTAAGTATACATGAAATTAATGCAACAGGTTATTGAAACATGGGCTTTTTGTTATTTTTTTCAGTATTATTGCCACTTCATATCATCCAAAACTTTGTACTGAATGGTATTCAATTCGCTGATCTTTGTTGCATTTTTTATTATTGTTACCCTGCTTTTTTTTATTCTGCCGCACAAGTACCGTTGGGGGCTTTTATTAGCCGCCAGTTGCTACTTTTACATGTATTTTCTGCCCATTTATATTCTTATACTTGGGTTTACAATTGTTGTAGATTATTTTGCCGGAATTTATATTGCCAAAAGCCAGGGGCGGCGGCGAAAGATGTTTCTTGTATTTAGCCTTATTGCAAATATTGGCGTTCTTGCCTTTTTTAAATATTACAATTTTTTAAACTTCAACATTACTGAATTGCTCGGAGGTTTTGGTTATCAAAACCCCATACCACATTTAGATATATTGCTGCCGGTAGGCCTGTCGTTCCATACATTCCAGGCCATGAGTTATACCATTGAAGTGTACCGCGGGCACCAAAAACCCGAAAGACATTTTGGTATTTATGCGTTGTATGTAATGTTTTACCCTCAGCTGGTGGCGGGCCCAATAGAACGGCCGCAAAATATTCTGCACCAGTTTCACGAAGAAAAGCATTTCGATTATGATCGGGTGGTAAAAGGCTTACGGATTATGCTTTGGGGTTTTATAAAAAAGCTGATTGTTGCAGACCGTGTTGCTATTTATGTAGATGCGGTTTATAATAATGCCCATTATCACAGCGGCATTACCATGATAATGGCAACCTGCTTTTTTGGATTCCAGATTTATTGCGATTTTTCAGGTTATTCGGATATTGCCATTGGTGCAGCCAAAGTAATGGGCTACGATCTTATGACCAACTTCCGGCGGCCCATGATGATCTCTAAAAGTTTCCAGGAATTGTGGCAACGATGGCATATCTCTTTAACAACCTGGTTCAGAGACTATCTTTATTTTTCTTTGGGTGGCAGTAAAAAAGGCGTGGTAATGAGTTTGCTGAACCTCGTTATTGTATTTGGCGTAAGTGGTTTATGGCATGGGGCAAATTATACATTTATTATATGGGGTTTATTAAACGGGATTTTTATTGCGGGTGAAAGGTTGCTAAATCCATTCTTGCGGAAAATTCATAAACTACTAGGTTTTACAGCAAATTTTTTCAGGGCAATCGGTGTATATTTCTTTGTTACTATTAGCGCCACCTTCTTCAGGGCCACTTCTGTGGAAAACGCCATGTATATGATTAAAGCAATGTTTACCTTAAAGCCCGGCGGCTTTTATAAAGGTGAACCTCCCACCGCATTCGGCTATTCGATTTTTGCGGTAGCATTTTTAATTGTTGTAGAGCATATACAGGAATTTTACCCCAATGTTAAGATCATCAACAATAACAATGTGGCAATAAGGTATACTGCTTATGTTTTTCTGATTACCATGTTACTGATGATTGGTGTTTTTAGCGGTGGTCAATTTATTTACTTTCAGTTTTAAATTCAATATATGAGAGCGCAATACCTGCGGTTTGCAAAAAAGGTTTTAATTCTGCTTATTATAATGTTTGTTGTTGACAGAGGCCTTGGTTCTATTATTGAATACTATTTCGAAAATGAACCATTGGGAGATTCTGCAGCCTTTGCCCATGCCATCAACGATCCTAAAGAAGACGTACTTATTTATGGCAGTTCAAGGGCCGTGCATACATACGATACAAGAATTATAACTGATTCGCTGGGGCTAACCAGTTATAACTGTGGCCGTAATGGCTCAAACATTATTTATGGTGCGGCAATATTACCTGCGGCGCTGGAAGGTACCCACCAGCCCAAACTTATTATACTCGATATTGCGGCGAAAGAAATAGCGAAACGTTCAGATAAAGACGGAGATGATGTTCTGGCAGGAATGATACTGCCTTACGTATTAACCAATCCACGTTTTGAGGCATTGGCAAAAGACCTTTTTCCAAAAGAATTGTATAAAGCAAAAGTGTCAAAGCTGTATGCGTATAATTCACTGCTTTTATCTATAATCAGAAATTACTCCCGCAGCGATAATGATAATATCAACGGCTACCAACCCCTGCCCGGAAGCAAATTAAAAAGCGATCCCGAAGCATTTACATCGGGCCGGGATGGTATAGATGAATATGCAAAAGAACATCTTGAACTTTTTGTAAAATCGGTTACCGATAAAAAAATTCCGCTGGTTGTTATTTTATCGCCTATGTACACATTACCTTTCAAAGAAAACGAATCACTCACGGTATGCAGGCAAATACTTGCAAAATACAATATTGAATTGTGGGATTATTCAACAGATCCCAGGTATGTACAACGACCACTTTTCTACGATATGGCCCATCTTAATACAAAAGGATCCGATATGTTTACCAGGGAAATTATGGGCAGAATAAAGCAATCGGGCCTACTTAATAAGTAGGCATTTTTTAGTTAATCAGAATATTTTTTCTGATTTTTTGTACCGGGCATTGGTACATTTGGCAGCTTTTCTTGCGTCGCACACTTCAGGGTTCTTCTTTTATGGCAAAAATATGCGCATCATCTTATGGTAAAATGCCGGCAGTTCGTAAACCCAACGTAAAGTACTCCATCGTTTTTTATAAAAATCTTACATACAGGGCAAAAAAAAGCAGCGATTAGAAAACCGCCGCGAATGTGTCAGCATAATAACCCCTTATGAGAAAAAAGAAGAACGTAATTTTTTTCTTTTGGTAATTTTTTACAATCGCTATAATTACACCACAAAGATGCCCCCGGCTTTTTTATAAAAAAAGGTGATTTCTCACCGTAACCAGCGTGATTTTTCACCGCTCTGGCGTGATTTTTCACCGATGAAACGCCTCTCCTGAAACTTTGATACTCGTTAGCCATTTAATTTGTGCCATTAATGATACTGTTGCGTACTGCTGCATATTGATATAACCGTACAAGTGAGTGACACAACAAAAGCTCAATAGTAGCAGTGCAGTATGGTACCAAAAAACTGTGCGGGGCTTAAAACCAGATATCATCTTTCTTAATACCCGGGATAAAATTAGTTACCACCTTTTACAGGGAATACCGTGAAATAACCCTTTTTCTTACCGTTAAAACACGGGGTAAATACAGTAATTAAACTATTACAGGAATTGGATTTTAGTTTCAATTTGCAGTCAGGTTTGTTACAGACTAAATAGTTCCGAACCCTTATTTCTGAATTTTAAAAATTAAAACTATGACACAAGAAAACCTTAATCCCACACCACTTGAAAAAGTAACAGAAATGCGCAATGAATTTGAAAGGGTTATACGCGGACCATCTACTTTGCGCCTGCAACAAACATTTACTGACAGGGTTATAGAAGAAACCCAATCAGCATGGGTAAAAAAAACCGATATCGATCAACTTGTTAATGATAATACCGCCGACGGTATAAGAATGTACTTTGGTGTGCATACAGAAGAGACAGATACCACCGATCTGAATAAATCCCTGAAAGGAAAATTAACTGTAATTTTAGTTGCAACAAGAGACACGACAGGCTCAGGAGCACCAACACCTGAAACCAGTGCAGACATCTTACTGCCAGGTTTAAGTGCGCCGCTGCCGGGTGAACCGGTTAACTTTATTGGTATGGCAGGCGATAAAATTCCACTGTGCCCGCCAATATGCTGATTGCTTAAATATATCGTTATGGTTTATATTATAATTGGTACAATTGCCATTTTGATAAGCTTTATAGCAAGTATTGTACAATATAAAAAGGCGGAGCCTTTATGGCTTCGCCTTTTTCCCTGGTATCTTGGATTTACCATGACAATACAATTGGGTGGCTACCTGTATTCACACTTTTTACTAAAAAGCAATTATTTTATTTTTAATATTCAGCAGATTGCTGACTTCGTTTTTTGGGTTTATATCTTTTTAAAAATTTACAAAACTAAAGGTGTTAAAGTTGTTCTTTTAGGCCTTGCAGCTTTTGCGATAATTTTTTCAGGTTACAACATAATTGCGGGAGAGGGTTTTTATAATTTTAATTCAAAAACAAGTACGATCATTTCTATTGTTCTATTAATATTTTCCTTGTTGTATTTTGCAGAACTGTTTGTGAATAATAACAGAATTAATTACTTTACCATTCCAACCTTCTGGATTTGTACAGGGTTATTCTTTTTTAATTTGGGGTCCATTATTTATTTAGGCCTGTTCAATTACATTACAAGTCATAAGCTAGATGAAGATGGTAAAATATATGGCGTAATAATAGTTACCTTAAACATTCTGATGTATGCATTGTTCACCATAGGTTTCTTTTGCAGAACAATATGGAAAAAAATGAGTTACTGACTTATATTATTGCAACAACAGCAATACTGGTGCTTCTTGGGGCTTTCCTGTTGTTTGTATTGCTATGGTACCGGAGAAACAAAAACCAATATATAAAAGAAAAACAGCACATGCAGTCTACCTTAAACCAGACCCTGCTTCAAACACGTCTTGAAATTCAGGAAGAGACTTTTAAAACCATTAGCCAGGAAATTCATGATAATATTGGCCAGGCATTAAGTTTTGTCAAGCTCAGTCTTAATATGATGGATGGCAGGATACCACCAGACATCAAAGAAAAATTAACCGAATCAAAAGAACTGTTAGGTAAAACGATCCAGGATCTTCGCGATATTGCCCGAAGCTTAAACCCCGATTTTCTAAGCGATAGCGGACTTTACGGTGCCATTGAACAACAATTACAGTTACTGGAAAAAACGGGAGAATACAAAACAACTTTTAATGTAATGGGCATTGTTTATAAAAACAGCCAGCAACGCGAATTGGTATTGTTCCGTATTGTTCAGGAGTTGCTCAATAATATTATAAAGCATGCCGAAGCAACCACGGTAAATGTTCTTATGAATTACCGGGTAGATAAATTATCGATTACCGTTTCAGACAACGGTAAAGGCTTCGATACTTCAGCCGTTCAGGTAACCGAAAAAAACAATGGCCTGGGTATGCGAAACATGTTAAACAGGATGTCGATGATAAAAGGGTACATTACAATAGAAAGTACACCCGGTGAGGGAACAACCTCAATTATAGAATTGCCAAAAGAAACTGACTTATGACAAAAACAACAACTGTAGCGCTTGTTGATGATCATGCGCTTATACGAAACGGGCTTGCCGGCCTCATCAATACATTCGATGGGTACAATGTTTTATTCCAGGCCAGTAATGGCCAGGAATTTATCGACATGCTAAAATCAACCATGCTTCCTAAACTTGTACTCATGGACATCAATATGCCAAAAAAAGATGGCTACGAAACCACGCTTTGGTTAAAAAATAATTATCCCGATGTAAAAGTGCTTGCACTAAGTATGTACGATAACGAAAGCGCAATTATACGCATGCTTAAATGCGGGGCCCGCGGCTACATACTTAAAGATGCGGAACCCGGCGATCTTAAAAGAGCGCTTGATGATATTATGAACAAAGGGTTTTTCTATTCTGACCTTGTTACCGGGCACCTGATACACACGATGCAGAAAATGGATGAAAGCGCCGAGATCAGAACTACATTCAATTTAAGCGACCGTGAAGTAGAGTTTCTGAAACTCATTTGCACTGAGTTAACTTACAAAGAGATTGCCGATAAAATGTTTGTAAGCCCACGAACCATAGATGGTTACCGCGATGCGCTTTGCGACAGGCTTAATGTAAAAACAAGGGTTGGTTTGGTAATCTATGCCATAAAGAATAATATCGTAACACTTAATACAAAAACAGAATAATATTTACAAGTATTCAACAGCTTTGTGTAGCCAATAAAAATATTCTAAAAGTAAATACAGTATTTTTTTTGAAACCGGCATTTGTACTTTGTGGCATCGCCGGTTGTGTCACTCACTTGTACGTTCGGAACACGAAGCAGCAAAGACCGAAAGTTAGTGAAGTCCGGAAGACCGAAAGTAAAACAGGGAATTGATTCTTTCGGACTTCCTGGCTTTCGAACTTGCTGACTTGTATTATACAGTACAAGGGTGCGACGCAAGAATGCTTCATGCATGTACGAATGCCAGGTACAAAAAATCTATATAAATTTAAAAAAGCCAGCAATCAGTTAAACCTGTAGCCACGTAAAAATGCATCAATAAGCATTCGCTTTTTGCCTTCGGGCTGCAGATCAGTAACATGAATAAAACCGTTGCTGCAGGCGAATTTCAGGAATGTTTTACCATCGGTATGCACGGTGCCATTTTCAAATTCATGCGCAGCAAATTCTTTATTACCCAGGTAAATTTTTAATACTTTATTATTCAAACAGGTAAACGCACAAGGGTGTGGCGAAAGACCGCGGATTAGATTGTAAATTTCATCAACACTTTTATTCCAGTCTATTTTGCAGGTATCTGTAAATATTTTTGGGGCATGTTTTAAGTCTTTAGAAAGTGTACCTTCAAGCGTAGTTTGAGGTTTTTCGTTCAGTGTTTGGTTGGCAAGAGCAGCAATCGTTTTTACCAGCAATGCTGCACCTGTTTCTTTTAATCTGTCGTGCAATTCACCTGCAGTCTCATCATCGCCAATTGATATTTTTTGTTGCAGCAAAATATCGCCGGTATCTATTTCGTGTTTTAATTTAAACGTAGTGATACCGGTTTCCTTTTCACCATTTATGATAGCCCAGTTTATTGGTGCTGCGCCACGGTATTGCGGCAGTAACGATGCATGAACATTTATAGTACCCATCGGCGGCATATTCCAAACAACTTCCGGAAGCATGCGAAATGCAACTACACACTGCACTTCTGCATGCAACGATTTTAATGTTTCTAAAAATTCCGGGTTTTTTAATTTCTCCGGTTGCAAAATGGTAAGGCCCCTTTCAACAGCATATTTCTTTACGGCACTTTCGGTCAGCTTCATTCCACGCCCGGCGGGTTTATCGGGGGCTGTAATTACACCAACAATATTAAAACCCGCTTCAACCAATGAACTCAAAGAAGCCACTGCAAACTCAGGTGTACCCATGAAAATAATCCTTGGATTTGAAGCTGGATGTGCAATAAATGTATTTATTTCACTCATGCTGCAAATGTAAGTGAAGGCAATTATCCGCTGTTTAATGCTGTTGGGTAAAATCAGGATAAAGTAAATATTTCTTCCTGATCATTTTAAAAGCGTTAAGCTTTGGCTGCCAGCTTTTTTTTATTTCTTCTTCGGTTTTGCCATTGATAATCTGCTGCATTAGTTCGCTGCTGCCGGCAAGTTTGTTAAAGAAATAATCCTGTGGTTTGGCATTAAATTTTTTAGGTTGTAAAAAGAAATGCTCTTTATCGGGAAATAACCGGTAAGCCTGCAATAGCCATTTAAGCTGTATGCTGCCATCGTTATTTTCATCTGTAAGGTTCCAGCCATAACAAAGCCGGTCTTTTAGCTTGGGATCAGTAGCGCCTGCATTGCTTTGCGGCGTAAAAGAAAATAGTGTATCAGGCAAAAGGGGATGCCCAAAAATCTGGAAAGGATGATCGGTGCCGCGACCTTCACTCATCACTGTTCCTTCAAAAAAACAGGTAGAAGGGTACCAGTAAACCGAATTCATTTCTGCAAGATTTGGAGAAGGTTTTACAGGTAATATGTACCTGCTGTTATGGGTATAGTTTTTACATTTTATTACAGTAAGTTTAAAATTGCCGCTCTCTTTTTGAAAGCCTAACAATTCGCTCAGTGAAATATTTTCATCCTGCTTACTTTCATATTTCCACGGGATCCATTTTTCCCCGAGCAGCATTTTTGCATATTCGCCAATCGTCATTCCGTAAACTATTGGCACAGGTTGCATACCCACAAAACTTGCATAACTACTGTCAAGCGCAGGGCCGTCTACATAAAAGCCATTTGGGTTAGGCCGGTCAAGTATCAAAAGCGGCAGGTTGTTTTGAATGGCACTTTCAATAAAATACTGCAGCGATGAAATAAATGTATAAAACCTTACGCCTACATCCTGAATATCGAAGAGCAGGATGTCAACGTCGGCAAGATCTGCCGGTGCAGGTTTTAGTTTGCTTCCATATAATGAGATAACTGAAATGCCGGTTTCTTTGTCTGTATAGGTTTTTACAGTTTCACCTGCATCGGCATTGCCGCGAAAACCATGCTCGGGACCAAAAATCTTAGTAATGTTTATACCAAGTTTTTTTAATGTATCAACAAGATGTGTATTACCAATAAGAGATGTTTGATTGGCAAAAACTGCTACACGTTTATCTTTTAAAAGTGGTAAATACTCCTGTAACTGGCAGGCACCCGGCAGAATCTGATTTACAGTTTTAGATTTAACTACTTTTATAATATTGCTATTTGTTTGCGTGTATGCATTGACCGATATATATATAAGAAAAATGATCAGCAGATTTTTTTTCATCAGTTGTGATTATACGGTGGAAAGTTACCAAAAATACTTGCCTGAAAAACATTATCAACTTATCTTGCCGCCGTTGAAAGGAGGTTTTTCTCTTTCCGTGTATTTTGTTGCAGTTGTATTTTCCTTTTGCTGAGAACGGGTATTTTATTTGAAGAACAGGATTAATTCAGTACAAGTGTGCGACGCAAGTAAAGCTGAAGAAAGCTTCTTTGCCGGATCAATAAAAAAATAAATTGCCCCGGTAAAAAAATATTAATAAAAATTTTAAACATGCGACAAGTAAAAAATGGTGATACTGTTAAAGTGCATTATCACGGAAAGCTGAACGACGGTACCACATTTGATTCTTCTGAAGGCCGCGAACCGCTTGAATTTGAAGTAGGTGCAGGTATGATGATACCGGGATTTGATGATGGCGTTAAAGGTATGGAAGCCGGAGAAAAGAAAACTTTGGTAATTGCTGCTGAAGATGCTTACGGGCCGGTGCAGGATGATATGTTTATGGAATTTCCGTTAGATCGTTTTCCTCCCGATATGAAGCCAGAAGTTGGTATGCCGCTTAATATGAGCGATGGGCAGGGTCAGCAGTTTCCTGTTGTAATTGCCAATGTAAAAGAAGAATCCGTGATATTGGATGCCAACCATCCACTTGCTGGCAAAGAGTTGATTTTCGATATTGAACTGGTAGAAATCTCCGGTGGTACGCCATTGATTATTATGCCGTAAGCCAAATTCTATAATGTAAGAATAAAAAAATCAGGGTTTTGTTACCCTGATTTTTTATTTTGGTTAATCAACTTTTCAACAAATCAAGCAGTCAACTTTGCAACTTACCTTAACTTCTCAACCATCTTCCAAGCCACAAGCCGCATAAGGCCCAGCTTATAATTGCATCAAAAAAATGTGCGTAAATACCAGGGTCCTGGTACCAGATATATTGGGTATATAACCCGTTAAGAAAAGCAATGATGCCTGTAAATAAAGTAGCCAGGAATATTGTTGCAAACTTTCGGTCGGGCATTTTTAACAGTATCCAGCAAAGCAGCCAAACAATTGCTATATCGGTAAGCAGCGTTCGCAGAATATTCACAGGCATGTTTGCATTAAGCGAATGGTGATAAGCAATAATTGCCCAGGGCTTGTCTGTTGAATTTTTTTGCAGTTTTTTATAGTCTTCAGTAGAAGCACCCTCAGGCAACGTAGGCATAAAGTACCGGCCATCTTCATTAAAATTGGAACTGAGCATACTCATAATTGTGTCTTGTTTAGGAGTATACTGCTGACTGCTGCGGTGCAGTTGAAGTACAGTATTAGAAAGTGTTTGCCATACAAAAAGAATGATGGCACCGGTAACAACAGCTATTGTTATTTTTCTCATATCACTTATTTTGGGGGTATTTGCAATTTATAAAAATTTAATTAAAACACTTAATATTTTTTAAGCATATTTTAATTAAATATTGTAGGCCAGCTTTACACCTAGTGGCATCGCCTGTTGTGTCACTCACTTCTACGTTCGGAAGAAAAGGCAACAAGGCAAAGAGGCAACAGGCAAAGAGTTTTTCATTTTTTAAGGTTTGTTGTTTACTGTGCACTGTTCATTCACTTTCAAATAGGGCTGAATAACTTTTACATGTGTTTAATCAGCTTCAATACACTTATTTTGCCTGATAAAAGTCAACATAAATGCAACAATATAATTTTACCGTAGCAGAAAGATTTATGCGCTATGTGCAGGTAGATACACAAAGCGATCCTCAAAGTACCGCGTACCCCACTACTGAAAAGCAAAGGAATTTAAGTACGATTCTCGCAAAGGAATTATTGGCCATTGGTTTAAATGATGCACATACAGATGAATACGGATATGTATATGCAACCATTCCTGCCAATACAGAAAAAATTGTTCCGGTAATTTGTTTTTGCAGTCATATAGATACTGCTCCGGATTGTAGCGGCACCAACGTAAAACCTATAATGCACAAACAATATAAAGGGGACGAGATTGTGCTGCCCGATGACCCGTTGCAGGTGATCAGCGCAAAAGACTATCCTTATTTAAAAAAACATATTGGCAACGATATTATAACGGCAAGCGGGTTAACGCTGTTAGGCAGCGATGATAAAAGTGGCGTTGCTATAATTATGGATATGGCAAATTATTTATTGCAGCATCCCGAAGTAAAGCACGGCATTATAAAAGTATTGTTTACACCAGATGAAGAAGTTGGAAAAGGAACTGCCAAACTTGATCATGAAAAATTAAATGCTGATTTCGCTTATACACTTGACGGGGGCGAAGCCGGAACTTTCGAAGATGAAACTTTTAGCGCCGATGGTGCAAGAATTACGGTGCATGGTGTAATAGCACACCCGGGTTATGCAAAAGATAAATTGGTAAATGCGCTGAAGATTACGGGTGAAATACTGGCTGCTTTACCAACTGGTGAATTTAGCCCCGAAACAACAAATGCGAGGGAAGGTTTTGTACATCCGGTAGCGGTGAATGGCATTGCAGAAAAAGTAACAATAGAATTTATTATAAGAGATTTTGTTACGGTGAATCTTGAAAAACATGAAGCAAGATTAAAAGCAATTGCAGAAACGGTTTTGCATCGGCACCCAAAAGCAACCATGCAATTTGAAGTATGGGAGCAATACAGGAATATGAAAGAGATACTGGACCAGCATCCACAGGTTATAGCCAATGCTGCCGAAGCATATAAACGTGCCGGTTTAGAGGTTCGTAACGAACCAATACGTGGCGGCACCGATGGCAGCCGCCTGAGTTTTATGGGTTTGCCTTGCCCCAATATTTTTACCGGTATGCAGGCCATTCACAGTAAACATGAATGGGTTGGTGTTAAGGATATGGAGAAAGCTGTGGAGGTTTTAGTAAATCTTGTACAGGTATGGGAAGAAAACAGCTGATCATTGGTTTTCCTGAATTACATGTTGCCGGCGGCTGTTTAAGTTGAGTAAAGTTAAAACTGTACAAGTGAGTGACACAACAAAAGCTTCATAATAATTCTATAGCCGGGTTCAATAATGTATAATATAATTTACTGTAAATACTAACTTATTCTCATTACCTTTCCCAAAATTTACAACCATGAATTTCGTTGATTTAATTTTTTCCAACTGGTGGATTTTAGTCATCATTTTTATCATCTTCAGTGGCCTGGTAACAGTTAACCAGGGAACCATTGCCGTTATAACAATGTTTGGTAAATACCAGCGGTTGCTACGCCCCGGTTTGGGTTTTAAAATCCCGTTAATTGAGCAGATTTATAAAAGGGTGAGTATTCAGAACCGCTCTGTGGAACTGGAGTTTCAGGCCGTAACTGTTGACCAGGCCAATGTGTATTTTAAAAGCATGCTGCTGTACTCTGTAATTAACCAGGATGAAGAGAGTATTAAGAATGTGGCCTTTAAATTTATTACAGATAAAGACCTTATGCAGGCGTTGATCCGCACTGTAGAAGGCTCCATCCGTGCATTTGTGGCTACAAAAAAGCAGGCAGAAATATTATTGCAACGCAGGGAAATTGTTGAATATGTAAAAGAACAGATCGACCATTCGCTGCAGGAGTGGGGTTATCATTTGCAGGATCTGCAGATCAATGATATTACTTTCGACAAACAGATCATGGACAGTATGAGCCGTGTTGTTGCCAGTAACAATCTAAAAGCTGCTGCAGAAAATGAGGGTCAGGCCTTATTAATTACTAAAACAAAAGGTGCCGAAGCAGAAGGTAATGCTATAAAAATTGCGGCAGAAGCAGAACGCGAAGCTGCCCGTTTACGTGGCCAGGGTGTTGCACTTTTCCGGGAAGAAGTGGCCAAGGGTATGAGCCAGGCTGCCGAGCAAATGAAACAAGCCAATCTTGATACGAATGTGATCTTGTTCAGCATGTGGACAGAAGCAATAAAGAACTTTGCTGAATTTGGAAAAGGCAATATGCTTTTCTTAGACGGTAGCCCTGATGGTATGCAAAAAACCATGAAGCAGATTATGGGTATGGTGAAGATGGAAAAAGAAAGAGAAGATGAACACAGGCAAAAAATGAGTGAATAATTTTACAGTAACGATCTATCAATAAAAAGCCAGCACATGAAAATGCTGTTTTTTTATGCCGGTATTATTGCAGCAACATCTTTTTTATTTCATCCCATTTTCGGCGCGATACTTCTACTTCACTGCCATCTGTAAGCTGAAGATTGTGATCGTTTGTTATTGAACTGATATATTTTTTATTTACAAGGTGGGCCCTGTGAATGCGGTGAAAGCCTTGCTCAGCAAGCAATTCATCGTATTCTTTTAATGTACGCGATGTAATAACTGTTTTCTTTCCCTGCAAAAATATTTTGGTATAATTGCCTGTAGCTTCGCACCGGATAATTTCATTGGTGGGGTAAAAATAAGTGCCATCTGTTGTGGCCACGGCAAGTTTATAATCGTTCTCTTCTTTCTTTAAATTCTGAAGCAGGTTTTCGTAACGTGCTTTATTATCTTCGGCAGATCTTCTTTTTTCTGTAAAGCGTTCCACTGCACTTTGCAGTTCCGAAACATCAACAGGCTTTAATAAATAATCAAGTGCACTGTAGCGTATTGCTTTAATGGCATAATGATCGTAAGCTGTAATAAAAATAACTTCAAAAGGGTGCGAAGGAAATTTTTCAAGCACATCAAAGCCACTCATCAAAGGCATTTCAATATCCAGGAAAACAAGATCAGGTTTTATTGTTTTAATGGCGTGCAGGCCATCTGCTGCGCCAATACTCAAATGAAGTTCAGTAATAGCTGGAATATATTGCTGTACCAGTATGCGTACCACATTTGCAGCGCTTTCTTCATCGTCAATAATCAGTGCTTTGATCATGCGATAAAATTATATAAAAAATAAGCGCGGCAGTATTGTTATACATTTTTATGTACCGGGCTATAGAATATGAATAAGGCTTTTGTTGCGTCGCACACTTCGGGGGTTGGATTATATAATGGGCTTTTACCTAAGCAAAGATTTAAGCGAACAAAATACAATTAACCGCAGAGGCACAAAGGCGCAGAGCAATTGTATTGTCTTTGCGCCTCTGCGGTTAAAATTGGTTTGCGCTACGCTTCGGTAAAATATCATAGTTCGATAATATTGAGCGAAGCCGAAATACGCTCACCACTGTTCCAACAGTACAAGTGAGTGACACAAGGGACGATGCCATAAAAACCCAAAGCCGGTTTCAAAAAAAATATTTCGAATTGAAATTAAATGCATGTTGCATTAATAAAGTAACGATTAGCTCTTTACCAGCTTGTACACCGCGCCTTTAAAACCCGCTTTTGTATTCAGTACACCAAGGATATACAATTCATTGTTTTCATCTTTATCGAAACTGATTATCAGCAATGGATCGGCAGGTTTATTAACTATCTTAAGCGATTGCCTTGCCCATTCGCCGTTTGTATTTTTGGTAAGCGAGAACAGGCTTCCGTTATAATCTGCAAAAACATATTTGCCATTTAAAGATGAAAGGTTTTTTCCATAATAAAAGCTTCCGCCAACAACGCATATTCCAACTTCACGATTGTATGTATTAAGCGGTGCAACAAAACCTGCTGTTTCTTTTGCGCTTGTTTGAACTACCAATGTATCGCCTTCTTGTATGGGCCAGCCATAGTTGCCACCTTTTGTAATAATGTCAACTTCTTCGCGAAGTTTATCTCCAACTTCTCCGCCAATCAATACATGCGACTGCGGATCAAAAGAAAAGCGCCAAAATCTTCTTAAGCCGTAAGCCCAGATTTCTGGTCTTGTATTTTTAACACCAACAAAAGGGTTGTCGGCAGGAATGGCGTAAGGTGTTTTATTTACATCGATGCGCAAGACCTTTCCCAGCAATGAATTTAAGTCCTGCCCTTTTCGTTCGTTTAGCGGCGTGTGGTTATCGCCGATAGAAACATACAAATATCCATCGGGTCCAAAGGCGATCTGGCAGGCATCATGATCAACCCCGTGCCCCTGTATTTCAAGTATTCTGTGTTCACTTGAAAGTATGGCACTGTCGGCGTTTTCGGTGCTCACAGTGAATTCAGAAACCACCAGGGTGCAGCTATTTGTGTCGATCAAAGCAGGTGCATTATAGCAAACGTAAAATTTCTTATTGCTTGCAAATTGAGGATGGAAAGTAAAACCAAACATGGCCCTTACTTCTGAGGATGTATCTTTCTGCTCAAGCTTACTTCTTACATCCAGGAATGGTTGTGGCAATACAGTTCCATTTTTTGATACCATGATTTTGCCGCTAAGGTCAGCGATAAATAACCGGTGCGTATCATCGGGTGCTGCTTCCATTTCTACGGGAAAATTAATAGCATTGGTAACAAGCTGCAATTGTACTGACTGAGATGTATCTGCAACTAAGGGTGCATCCGCGGTTTCTTTATCTTTTGAGCTATTTAAATTGCAGGAAGCGAGAGAAAAAAACAATATAGCTGCAACAAAAGCGATAGAGTAAATTTTGAATGAAAATTTCATTTGTGGCACGGTTTTAAAAGGCAATGCGGAAATTTTTATATTTATTAGAAGACTAAAAGTATTCTTTTATTTTAAGTACTTTGTTTCTTTCTGTTCATGCAATAGATAGGTAATAGCTGCCTGTAAAAGATTTTTCATTTCAAAAGAACATAACTCAAAAAGGCATTCAGATTACTCTTCAGGTGGGCGCGGGCCACGTTTCATTACAAGACTGTCTGCCGGGTACTTTGCTTTCATTTGGTTTCTTATATCCTCAGACCAGTTGGTCAATGTTTTTTTCTCGGAATCGGTAAGTTTTGCATTGGTATGAATAAGTGTATACGAGGACAGTGGCATTTCGCCCTCATCAATTTGCTTTTTAAATTCTTCGAGTTTGTGGTATTGTTTTGCCGGCGCATAAGAAGCGAATTCATTGAAATTAATTTCCCCTTTGCCTTCCTGAATATGATCGTTAAGCCACCATGCAACGGGCTGTACATTCGCATACCACGGATATATTGTGTTGTTGCTGTGGCAATCGCTACATGCTTTATTTAAAATATTCGAAACGTCAACAGGTACTTTATAAATGGTAGAGATGTCTGCAGTTTGGGGTTTCGCACTTTCATTTCGTTCCGGATGAATGAATTGTATGGCTACAAAAACCACAAGTAATAAAAGTAAAAGTTTCTTTTTCATAAAATATAAAGGGGTATTTAATAAGCAGGTAAAACTATTCAAATGAAATGGAATTGCAATTATGTTTCTTGCCGGTTCGGTTATCGTCCGGTAATTAAAAATATTGTGAGTTTCAGAAACTGATTAAATTATTTTTTATGTAACAAGCTTTAGTGTTTCATGGTATCGTCTGTTGTGTCACTCACTTGTACGTTCGGAAAAACAGGCAACAAGGCAAAGAGACAAAAGGCAAATAGTATTTCATTGTTCACTATTCACTGGTCACTTACATTCTTCAGTACAAGTGTAGGATGCCGAAACGAGTTCGGTAAAGGCTGCCAGGCTTCGCTTAAATGTCGCCATGAAAACAGAACTTCGAAACGAGCGTGGCAACAAAAGCATCATTTATGATTTGCTGTTGGGCTCAACATTGTATTATTTTTTTTAAATTCTGTGGGTAGGTTTTGGATAGCCCGGCTTAAATGCTGAAAGACTTTGCTGAATTATTTTGCAACCAGACTGTGTTTCTGTTTCGTTAATGGCTTCTGTAATAAGTTGTGTGATTTTCTGAGGTTCTGTTTGAACACGTATGTTGATAAGCAACGCTGCTGATGCTCCTGGTTCTTTTTCGATGATAACAGGAGGTTGCATATTTGATGTGAAACTGATCTTTGTTACGCCATTAATTAAAAATTTTAAATGGCCGGTTGCATACTGATGAGCAGTTATTTTTTTATATATGGTATTGATCAGTTCTTCGGCCTGCTGCAATGCATTGTTGCTGCTACTGTATATTTCAAGTTCCTGGTCGAACCATGCCAGCCTGGCTTCGCCTTCGGCATAAATATCATAATCAATATTAAGTGATTGTAGTATAGCAGCAGACTGGTAATGCTTCAATGTATACAACCAGTGTTTTATGCTGCTTTCGTTAAATGAATTTTGATATAGCAATATTTTGTTGCCATACTTTTCCTGCATGAGTTTTTTTATTGCAGATAAAACTTCGTTGCTGATGAGATCAATTTTATTAATAACAATAATACCTGCATCTTCCAGTTGTTTCAGGTAAATATAATTTACTGTTTCATCGAATGAATTTGTGTTGCTGTTTAAGATTATTTGAAGCAGGCGTACATCAGTAAATGTAGAAACTGTAACCTGTGTATTGGGGCGAAACTGTAATAAAGGTTTTAAAACTGTTGCAACAATATCGGTGCAGGAACCTACAGATTCAGCGAAAATAATTTCAGTATCATTTGCTTCAATAAGTGATTGGATAGCATTGTCAAGATCGTTGTAATTACAACAGAAACATCCATTAATCACCTGCCTGTTTGGTATATTCAGATTTTTAAATAGATCACCATCTACCAGCCTTATGCCCTGGTCGTTTGTTATTACGCCTGTTTTTATTCCCTGTTGCAATAATGTGTTGGCTGCATTTTGTATGGCTGTAGTTTTACCACTGCCCAAAAAACCACTTAATAAATGTATTTTCATGGTAAGATTTTAATTGTAGCAATTACAATCTGATTCGCATTTTGTAATATTTATTTTTACAGGGTAACCCAGTAATATTTCTTCTTCCATCGCTTCACGAACTTCATCAATGATCACGTCAAAAATAAAATCCTCGTTTGTTAATCCTGACGCAGCTTTTAAATAAACTAATTTTTTATCGCCGGCTTTTAAGCCTTCCAGTTGTAACTGCAACAAAGATTGTATTGCAGATGAGCCATGCAGGTAATTTACAGGATCATTATTCATAATATTTTCAAGTATCTCTCCGTTACTGTTCTTCATGATATAACGCATGGATACTACACTGTTCTTTGCAATTTGTTTCATATTATTACAGGGAGTATGATTTAGTAATGCTGACTGCGATATGGTCAATAGCTGACAAACCGTTACAGAGTGCGACGCAACTGAGTATCATAGTAGTATTGCAGCCTTGATCACAAAAAAATATATCACTACCAAATGCTGCTCTCATCAATAAACCTGTTTTCCGTTTACAACAGTTTTATTTACATTAATGGTTCCGTAAACCGTTTTTAAATTGGCTTTCCCGGCTTTGAAACTTACATTTCCAAACCCTGTTTCAGTAGAAAGAAAAGAAGTAAAATCGCCAACCCTTGAATCGATGAATAATGTTTTATCTACCGCATCATAACGCACTCCGGTGAGTGCCTGTAAATAACCATAACTGGATAACGCCCTTGCATACCAGTGGCCACATTCATACTCATTGAACGGGTTTCTGAAGCGGCCATCGTAACGGTTGCGGCTTGCACGAACAATATCAAGACCTTCCTGTACATTACCCATCAGCATCAGGTGTGAAGCAACCTGGTGTTCAATACCTGTCCACACTTCATCACTGTAAACAAATGGTAAAGAAAGTTTGCCGCCTTTGGGCCACGAACACAACAGCAAACCACCTTCATCCCCTAATGCGTAAGAAGGGCGTTGCGGGTTGGCATGCTCACTTAAATTTTCTTTCAGGTTGTATTTATGTACGGCCTTTAAATGGCTTTTTATTTTAGAAGCATCAACAGGATCATTCAAACCACACATCCGTGCAATCCATGCGCCCAGTACACCATCAGATAAGCAACCTTTGCCATATTGATATTTGGGTCCTTCTTTCTGTAACAAGTCTTTTGCTTCCTGCGAATATTCGCCACCAAAAGATTGTGCAGTGGTCGGATCTTTTGCATTCAAACCTTTGAATTGAATATCCTGTATAAAATATTCACCATCGAATAAGGTGGTTTCCATTATTGCCCTTCCGCGATCTGCGAGTGTTTTGTATAAACTTACATCTTTACCTAAGAAAGTTCCCATTGCAACAATGGCATTCAGCGAGCCGAGATAAAAACTTGAATGCATACCATCCGGGCCCCAGAATTCAATGTCGTACGTATTATGATGCGGTTCTTCTATAACGCCTTTCTGCCGCGGATCCCAGGTATTGATGCAATAATCCATACTCTTCCGTACCATGGGAAATATTTTTTTAAGCCAATCATTATCGCCGCTGATGCGCCATTCGCGGTACACTTTCATAATGCCACCTAACTGGCCGTCTGCTGCTGCATGAAACTCATGTGTAGCAGGCTGTATGGGCAACACAGATCTGAAATTCTGGTGACCTTTTTCGTCCTGGCTTTCGCAGAATTCTGTATTACGCAAACTTCTTTCAAGTGCAGGGAACAGGTGTGCTATGGCCTGCGCATAATTCCAAACGTGTGTGCAGGAACCATGGCAGCAGCCCCAGCTATCGCCGCAGCCTTCCCAGTTCCATAACCTTCCATCATACTGCCGCATTACAGTTGGTGATTTGAGAATTGTAAGATTTGCCGCAACTGCTTCTATTACTTCGGGTGGCAGGCTGCTATTGTAAAAACTGGTTTTAAATAAATTTGATTTGCGCTTTAATTCATCATACTGATTATGCCAAAAAGTACCTGCTTCTTCAATGTTTTTAAAGCGGCTGCTATACCAGGGTTTATAATATTTACCATCAAAATTCTTATCGTATTTGTCAAGGCCGATATCAGAAGGCGAGTTACAGCAACCCGATGCAGGGTCACAGTTTTCTTTACGCATTCCTATGCCTCCAAAGGTTAATTCTGAATCTGGTGTGTACCAGGCCATCATTACGTTTATTGTTTTTTCCTTACCTGCAGCAACTGTAAACGGTACAAACAATGACGCACCCGGTGCATCACTTTCTACTGCAGCAACTGCTTTTACTCCGCCATTTTTTACAGTGTTCCATGCCATGGTAAGAGGGTCCCACCAGCCACCGCGAAACCAGCAATGATCTACAACGGTAGCTGCATCATTTGTAAAAATGACGAATTCAGATTTTTGTGGCTTTTCAGTTGTTCCGGTGTCTGTAAGAATAAAACCGTTTTGAAATGGCCTTATAGAATTTTTGCCATTGTCTGTTTTTAAAAAGTTTTTTGCATTGTAAGAAAAAACAATTTCAAGTGGTGTATTACCGGTATTGATAAATTTATATTCAATAGAGGCAACCGGCATACCCGAACTGTCTTCATCCGTTGGTATAAAAGGGCTCCAGCCGGTTACCGAAACTTTTAAGGGTAAATCTGCATCACTGATATTAAGATACCCAAAGGGAAATTTTACATCGAAAGAAGCATTACGAAAACGTGGTAAACCAGTGGTTGCACCCGCTGAACCATTGCCCGCATCCTGCTGGCCGAATTTTTTCCAGTCCGGTACAGGCCCTTCCAACAGCTTGGCGCCATTTTTTATTCCTTTAACTGAAACTGCGGCAAACATGCCAGGCTCATTAAAAATTTCAGGTTTGTTGCGTACAGAAACATGCGATACACAACCTGTACCTTCCATGCAGATCATACCGGCACCAAGTCCGCCTAAAGGAAAAGCGATGCGGTTTAAATTGCTGCCTGTATAAGCACTGTTGTAAGACCTCTTATTTTCCTTTTGTGCGTTGTCGCTTTCAACTGTAGTTGCTTTTTCACCTGCTGCAGAAACAATACCTGTGGGAATAATTGCAGCGCTTACACTGCCAATACCCATATTTTTAATAAAAGAACGGCGCCCGGATTTTTGACTCATATAAAACAGTTTTCGTTAGGGCAAACAATTTAAAACTTTATTGCTTTATTTGGTTGTACATTTTTTTGGGTGAGCTACAGAATATGAATAAAGCTTCTGTTGCCACGCTCGGTTCACAGTTCCCTTTTCATGGCGACATGTAAGCGAAGTGTGACAGCCTGTACCGAACTCGTTTCGGTATCGCACTCGTGTGCTGAAGAATAAAAGTGAGCAGTGAACAACGAACAGTGAACAATGAAATTCTATTTGCCTATTGCCTCCTTGCCTTGCTGCCTCTTCTTCCGAACGCACAAGTGAGTGACACAACCAGGATGCCATGAAATACTTAGGCTGGATAAAAAATCTGTACCAGGAAATTATTCTTTTAAGTAATAAAGGATGTTGTTGTTATTCAGTTTTTAGTAACTGAATAATTTATTGGTATTTTTATTCTTTGGTCAGGAGAAGTTCATCAACAATAAAAAATTAATTGTGTCAGCATTATCACAGATCCTTGAACGTAAGATCGTAGCCATTCTTCGTGGCATGCCGCCAAAAGATATTGAAGCGATTGCCAGTGCTTTACATAATGGCGGCATACGCATACTTGAAGTAACATTGAATTCAGAAAATGCATTGGCTGTAATAGAACAACTGAGCCACGCATTTAAAGGCAGATTACTGATTGGCGCAGGAACTGTTCTTGATACAAAAGATGCGAGGAATGCGATAGATGCCGGTGCTGCGTTTCTGATATCACCTTCACTGGATATTACAGTTATTAAGGCAGCAAAAAATGCAGGCGTGGTAAGCATTCCGGGAGCATTTACACCAACAGAAATTTTAAGGGCACATAATAATGGTGCTGATATTGTAAAAATATTTCCTACATTAAATGCCGGGTATATAAAAAATATTTTAGCACCACTGAACCATATTCGCGTAATGCCCACCGGTGGCATTGACGCAACGAATATAAAATCGTTTGCTGCTACGGGGGCGGTGGCTTTTGGTATTGGCAGCGCTTTGGTAAACAGCAAAGCTACTATTAACGAAAGTTATTTGCAGGACCTTACTATTAAAGCAAATAAACTGGTTATGGCAATGAATAGTTAGCCGGCATTTATTCAGCATTCAATGGCTAGACTAAATACATTTTCATGAAGCATTTTATCAGTTGCGACTGGGGCACAACCTCTTTCCGTTTAAGATTAATTGACGCAACAACTAAGCAAATATTGGCTGAAACAAAATCAGTGCAAGGCATTGCAACCATTTATGGTTTATGGAAAGAACAACCGTCTGTGGACAGGATTTTATTTTACAGTAATGTGATACTGCAACAAATAAGAATACTTAAAAAAAAGGTTGGATATTCTTTAGACAATCTTCCGGTTATCATTTCGGGTATGGCTTCTTCTTCTATTGGCATGTTGGAACTGCCTTACAAACAAATACCGTTTAATGTAAATACAGCTGAACTTAATATACATATTATTCCTGCTACTGAAACATGCAGGCATCAAATGATCATTATATCGGGTGTATGTACCGCAAATGATGTAATGCGTGGAGAAGAAACCATACTTGCTGGTTGCAGTATTGAAAATACAAATGACGAACAATTATTCATTTTCCCCGGAACACATTCAAAGCATGTGGTAATTCAAAATGGCGTGGTGAAAGAGATTAAAACCTATATGACGGGCGAACTGTTTGACCTGCTGAGCAGTAAAAGTATTTTATCCGCCTCTGTTGAAGTGGATATAATGATCAGCAATAGCGAATCATTTATAAAAGGTATTCGTGAAGCTGCTACAACAAATTTTTTAAACAGTATTTTTCATGTACGAACCAATCAATTACTTGGTGCATCGGACAAAAAAGAGAACTATCATTATTTAAGCGGACTACTGATTGGTGAAGAATTGAAAGATATACAAAACAAAAACTATGTTTCAGTAACCGTTGTTTCATCAGGTACATTGTTGACGCTATACACAGAAGCTTTATCTGTGCTGGGTTTGAAAGATAAAAGCAAACAACAGGAGGCAGACGAAGCTTTGATTAAAGGCCAGGCTCTTATTTTAAATCTTTATCAATAAATTTATCACTTAAAATAAGCCATAATGAAAAAGATACTATCTGCTATTGCATTGTGCTGCATTATTGCGTGGTACGGTTGCGGTACCAACAACACAGAAAACAAAGAAACGAAACCAATAGTTAAAGACATTGAGCTCGGTAAAATAGAAATATACGACAGCAGTGCTCTTGGTATTATTGATAGTAACGCAACCATTGAAAGTATTGGCAGAAATTACACCTGGGCCGAAGGCCCTGTTTGGATCGCTTCTAAACAAATGCTCATCTTCTCTGATGTACCCGAAAATAAAATATACCAGTGGAACGATAAAGATACACCGACATTATACCTCGCACCTTCCGGCTATACTGATACTGCGTTTCGTGCCGGTGAAACCGGTTCCAATGGTCTGTTTCTTGAGAAAGATGGAAATCTGTTGCTTTGCCAGTCTGGAAACAGGCAGGTAGCAAGAATGAATGCCCCACTAGATGCACCAAAGCCTTTGTTCACCGCACTTGCAGCCAACTATAAAGGCAAAAGATTCAACAGTCCGAACGATCTTATTGAAGACAGCAAAAAGAATATTTACTTCACAGATCCCATTTATGGTTTACCAAAAGGTGCTGATGATCCTGAACGCGAATTAAGTTTTGAAGGGGTTTATAAAATAAGCACTGATGGTAAAACAACTTTGCTTACTGATTCCATTCCCAATCCCAATGGCATTGCATTATCGCTGGATGAAAAGATCTTGTACGTTGCCAGCAGCAACGATAAACATCCGGGTTGGTTTGCATATAACCTTGATGAAAACGGCAACATTAAAAGCGGCGGTCTGTTACTCGATGCAACTGATTTAAAAGAAAAGGCAATTGTAAAGCAGGGAGCCGATGGATTCAAAATTGATAAGTATGGCAATATTTTCAGTTCGGGTCCTGATGGCGTTGATATCATTTCCCCCACAGGAAAATTATTGGCCTTAATAAAAATTTATGAACGCCGTACTTCTAACTGCGCTTTCAATGAAACGAAAGATGTGTTGTTTATTACAGCGGATGATATGGTGCTTAAAGTAAAACTGCATCCGTAAGCAAGTGATTTTTTTGAGCCCGGCATTTGATTCTTTGATCGGCTTTTGTTGCGTCGCACACTTGAACTGAAGAATCTTCGGTTGACCGTTGACCGTCGACTGTCGACCCTTTCTTCCGAACGCACAAGTGAGTGACACAACCGGCGATGCCATGAAATACTATAGTTCGGCTACGCTCACTACTGGTTAACAAAAAATGTTCAGCATCTTTAACAAAATAAAATTTACGAATGCAGCAACAGGCCATAGGAAAGTACAGGTGGGCGATTTGTGCGCTTGTTTTCTTTGCCACAACCATAAACTATCTCGACAGGGCCGTGATAAGCCTGTTGAAATCGAACCTGGAAAATGAATTTAGCTGGACGGAATCTGACTACTCAAATATTGTAATTGCATTTCAGTTGGCGTATGCAATAGGCTTGTTATTTGCCGGAAGATTGATCGATAAAATTGGAACAAAACTTGGCTATGCGGTTTCAATATTTGCATGGAGCATTGCAGCAATATGCCATGCATTGGTGAGCGGTACATTTGGCTTTGGCGTGGCAAGGGCTTTTTTGGGTGTAACAGAAGCTGGTAATTTCCCTTCGGCCATTAAAACAACAGCAGAATGGTTCCCGAAAAAAGAACGTGCCTTTGCAACAGGGATTTTTAATTCAGGTACCAATATCGGGGCAATTGTTGCGCCGCTTACGGTACCATTGATCGCTGCAAAGATGGGTTGGCAATGGGCCTTTATTCTTACAGGTGCTATTGGTTTTATATGGTTGATCTGCTGGTATGCGTTTTATGAAATTCCTTCAAAACACAAACGCTTATCAAAAGCAGAATTTGATTATATACACGGTGACGAGGATGAAATAAAAGTAACAGATGCCATTGCAGATACCCGTAAAGTTTCATGGACGCAGCTACTTAAATTCAGGCAAACATGGACGTTTGTTTTAGGTAAATTTCTAACAGATCCTATTTGGTGGTTTTATTTATTCTGGCTGCCTGCATTTTTAAAAGCACAGTATGGAATTACCGGAACAGCAGTATCAATGCCGGTTGCATTGGTTTACACTATGTCAACTTTCGGCAGCATTATTGGTGGCTGGTTACCTATGTACTTTATAAAAAAAGGATGGGCTGTTTTTCGGGCAAGAAAAACGTCTATGTTCATTTACGCCCTGCTTGCTTTGCCTGTTGTTTTTGCACAATATCTTGGATCTTTAAATATGTGGTTAGCTGTTGTAATAATTGGTATTGCTACTTCGGGCCACCAGGCATGGAGCGCCAATATATTCACTACCGTTTCTGATATGTTCCCTAAAAAAGCAGTGGGTACTGTAACCGGAATTGGCGGCATGGCAGGCTCTTTAGGCGGTTTACTGATTGCAAAACTTGCGGGGTTATTATTCGATCATTATAAAGCGCTTGGTAGTATTGAAACAGGATATTATATCATGTTCTTTATTTGTGGATTTGCATATTTGGCGGCATGGCTTATTATGCATGCATTGTCCCCAAAAATGAAACGGGTAGTGTTGTAAGAATTTTTTTGTGAGCCGGGCATTTGTTTTTCATGTAAGCTTCGTTGCGTCGCACTCTTGAACGTCATAGCTATTATCAGCTATGCACTATACTATTCAACGTGTACTATATCGCTGATTTCTAATTGTACTATCCAATTGTAGAATTTCTATTTCAGTATATTAGAAAATTCAACTTTTCAATTACCTTTATGTCAAAGCATTTTAAAACACTTACAGATATGAACACTACCGATTTACTGCCGCAAACAAATCCATTGCTATCGCTTGATGAATGGGAAGATGATCTTCTGGTTCGCTATCCCGATCCCGAAACAATAGCACAGAATAAAACTAAAGAAGAATTCCGCGATTATGATAATACGGTAAGAGATACGGTTCGTGAATTTTATAAGCTTAACCATACTTATCAAACTTATGATTTCGTAATGCAGAAACGCAATGATTATTTAAAGTTCGATAAAAAGCAAATGCCGGTTTGGGATGCATTTCAGTTCCTCAATCAATTGGTAGATGATTCTGACCCCGATACAGACCTTGACCAGTTTCAGCACTTGTTGCAAACATCAGAAGCAATTCGCCGCGATGGCCATCCGGATTGGATGGTAGCCGTTGGTTTGCTGCACGATCTTGGTAAAGTATTGTGTTTATTTGGTGAGCCCCAATGGGCTGTTGTAGGCGATACCTTCCCCGTTGGCTGTGCTTATTCCGATAAAGTTGTTTACCCTGAATTCTTTAGTCTTAATCCCGATTACAACAACGAAGCCTATAGCACAAAATATGGAGTGTACGAGCCCAATTGCGGGTTACGGAATGTAACCATGAGTTGGGGGCACGATGAATATATTTATCACATTGCCAAAGAACGTATACCCGAAGAAGGCTTGTACATGCTGCGCTATCACTCATTTTACGCGTGGCACCGCGAAGGCGCTTACGATCATTTGCTCGACGATCACGACCGTGCCATGCTTAAATGGGTAAAGCTTTTCAACCCTTATGATCTTTATTCAAAAAATCCAACACCACCCAACTGGAATGAATTAAAACCATATTACGAAAACCTTGTAGCAAAATATTTACCTGCTGAAATTAAGTTTTAGATTTTTTGTTCCCGGCTTTTGTAAAATAATGAAGCATTCTTGCGTCGCGCTCTTGTACGCAAGAATAGCCATCAGCTTTGGTTGTAGCGCATGTTGCTTTACAAAACATTCCCGTAGAAAGGTTGCAGAACAGGAGCTTATGCTGCAATGATCTTTCTCAAATTTAAAATGCCCATTTAAAAAAAATACGTACTGCAACACTTTCAGTTAATTGCAGCACGCATTTATTTTACACGGTATTTAGGTGTTAAAAAGTGTTGCGTTCATAAATTAGCAGCGGCACATTTTAGGGTCTGTACAAAAGCTTCAGGGTTGAAACGCTTATGCAATATTAGCAAGAGCTTTTCAACCAAAAAACGTGATTTATCACGCAACAGGCGTGATTTTTCACCGGTGATTTTAGGTGATTTACGCAGTTTTTGCTGAGCTGAATAACCATTACATTGTTTTTATTTTCTAACAGTAGCAACATGCCACCGGGAAAATCATTTTAGCTTTGAATTAAATTTTCTAAGAATGACATTAGCCGATTTCCAGGAAACCATTAAGAACAAGCAATTACCCGATAATATTTCAGTTTATTTAAAAGCATTGTGGTACGATGCATCAGGTAAATGGGATAGTGCCCATAAATTAATTGACCATCTTAACGATGCAACAGCATGTTGGGTGCATGCTTATCTCCACCGCAAAGAAGGCGATAACAGTAATGCCCGTTACTGGTATAACAGGGCAGGCAAAAACATTCCTTCTATTTCTTTAGAAGAAGAGTGGCGGCAAATTGTAAAAATGCTCTTGTAAGTTCTTCCCAAAAAACAAGTCATATTTGTGCAATGAACTTTACGTACAAGCTTTCTGAAATTCATGATGCTGCAAAAATCTTATGGCGCGAAGGAAAACAATATAAAACCTGGGCTTTTCATGGCCAAATGGGTGCAGGCAAAACAACATTAGTACATGCATTGTGTGAACTACTGCAAGTAAATGATGCGATCAGCAGTCCAACATTTGCAATCATTAATGAATATTACAGCACGGTTGCCGGTATTATTTACCACATGGATTGGTATCGTTTAAAAGATGAAGAAGAAGCGCTGCAAGCTGGTGTGGAAGATTGCTTATTGAGTGGAAATCTCTGCCTGGTAGAATGGCCGGACAAAGCTGCGGGTTTATTGCCCGACAATACACTTCATATTACCATTGAAACCATAGACACGGATAACAGGATGCTTAGCTTTGATCCCGACCATTTGAAATCTTAAATTGAAGAATGGTGCTAATATTTTTTGAAAGTTGCCTGAAAGCCTAAGATGCCCATTGCCTTACAGATGAAAGGATTGCGGCGCAACAGGCGATGCTATAAAAATTAATGCTGGTATTATACATTTATTATTTAAGCCACCTGACAGAATTATAAATTAAGTAATTTTATAGATGCGTTAAGCTGCATGCTTTAATCAACTAACAAATAATGGCTAAATCAAAACCTATTGTCAGCACATCGTTCAGTTACGAAACATTGGAAGAGACACTGGACATTAAATTACAGGAGGCAAAACTTTTTATTGGCTTGCCCAAGGAAAATGCATTACAGGAAAACCGGGTGGCTCTTATTCCTGACGCGGTTGGTGTACTTGTAAATAATGGTCATGAAGTTGTGGTAGAAACTACAGCAGGCGAAGGCAGTAAATACTCTGACAGAGAATTTAGCGAGGCTGGCGCAAAGATCGCTTACGATAAAGCTGAAGTTTATAAAGCGCCTATATTAATAAAAAGTGCCCCTGTTGCAGAAACAGATTTGCCATACCTGCAAATGAACCAAACCATTATCTCGCCCATTCACCTGCCTATATTAAAAAAAGAAATATTGGAAGGGATGATGGAAAAAAGGATTACCGGTCTTGGTTTTGAAAATCTGAAAGACGATAGTGGAACGTACCCAATTGTGCGCAGTATGAGCGAAATTGCCGGAAGTGCCGTTATGCTTATTGCCGGTCAATACCTTGGCAGCCCTAATAATGGTAAAGGTGTTTTACTTGGCGGTATCAGTGGTATTCCGCCTACAAAAGTAATTATCATTGGTGCGGGTGTTGTGGGCGAGTTTGCTACAAGAACCGCACTGGCATTGGGCGCATCGGTAAAAGTGTTTGACAATAATGTGTACCGTTTAAAGCGTTTGCAGAATAACCTTGGTGTGCGTGTATGGACCAGTGTAATAGAGCCTAAAATACTGGCCAAACAATTAAAAACCTGCGAAGTAGCCGTTGGCGCATTAAGTAATGAAGGTGGCCGCAGCCCTATTGTAGTTACAGAAGAAATGGTAATGGCTATGCGCCCGGGCAGCGTTATTATTGATGTAAGCATTGATCGTGGGGGTTGTTTTGAAACAAGTGAAATTACTACACACCAGCGGCCGGTGTTCCTCAAGTACGATGTAATACATTATTGTGTGCCCAATATACCCAGTGGCTTTGCAAGAACAGCCAGTCATGCAATTAGTAACGTATTAATGCCGCTGCTGCTTACTGCCAGCGACGAGGGAGGCTTTGACGAAATGGTTTGGCATAATTTCAATTTAAGAAATGGTGTATATATGTATAAAGGGCATCTTACCAATTTTTATATCAGCCAGCGTTTCGATCTAAAATATACCGACCTGAATTTATTAATTGCAAGCAGGAGATAGTTTTATGAATTTTATAAGCCGGGCAGCAGCAATCCTATGAAGCTTTTCTTGCCACGCTCGTTTCGAAGTTCTGTTTTCATGGCGACATTTAAGCGAAGGGTGGCATCCCGAAAGCTTTCGGAAACGAATTCATTTCAGGATCGCACTTTTCATTGTTCCTCATTTATAGCGGCCAAATTGCGCAACAGTAAAAACTTTTTCTGTATTATTTTCAGGTGTAAATATTTAATATCGTGATGCTATTAGTACAGCATTAATTAACCATAAAGCCTGCATTAAGCGTACTTCTTCAACCCTTTTTTCTTTTTTTATAAATTTCCGGTTCAGCTACCTTTTATTCCCGTTCAGCGTATAAAAATTGGGTGTATTCAGGATAATTTATACATTCATTCAACTATTAACAAACCAAAACCAAAACCAAAATTTATGAGAAGGATTTTACTTTGCTTTTTTTTAATTTTTGCAGGTACTGCAACGTTTGCAACTGTAATTGTTGTGCAGGTTTCTAATTTTAAATTTGCTCCAAAAACTTTTAATGCAGTAGTTGGAGATACTATCCGTTTTAGCTGGAAAAATGGAATTCATAACACTACATCTACAAAAGTACCGAGAGGTGCTGCTACATGGGCGGCACTTTCTGATTCTGCGCACCTGACTTTTAATTACGTTCTTACTGTTCCGGGTACTTACAAATTTGTTTGTACAATACATGCCCCTGGCATGAAAGGCACAATCAATGTTACTCCCACTTTAGCCTCTGGTTTATCAGGTTTTTCTGTTGATGAATTAAACAATCAGGCCGTAATTAACTGGAATACCAAATCCGAAAGCGACGTTTCTTACTATTCCGTACAGCGCAGCACAGATGGCGATAATTTTTCAGAAGTAGCCCGCTTAAGGCCAACCACTACTGACACAAAATCTCACAGTTTTACAGATAAAAACACCGGCAACACCAGTAAATATGTTTACTACCAGGTTCAGATAGTAGATAAAAAAGGAAACAGCCAGTTGTCTGAAATTAAAATGGCTACGTTGCAGATTGCAGCTGCAAAACTTATTACCAGTTTAAGCCCCAATCCGATAAGTAAACCCGGGCATCTGATGGTGCAGTTTAATTCCGACAAAGAAGGTAAAATGTTGATGCAACTTTACACAGAATCAGGAAGGTTTGTTAAGCAAGCTGAAATGACGGCAGATAAAGGACTTAACAATGGGCACTTCCATCTTGGAGACATCCCGGCAGGTACTTATTATGTTATTTGCACAATGGGTACAACAAAAGAAAAATATACTATAATGGTAAAATAAGAGTTCTAGGGTTGAAATTGAAATAGCCGTGGGTTTCTACCCGTGGCTTTTTTTACACCATATTGAAAAATAAAGTACCAATTTTTGTAACCATTTTCATTAATAATCAATACAAATTCAACATGAAATCAAAATTTTACACTCTTTTCAAAGCTGCAGTCAATAGAAAATTATTAACGGTATCGCTGATACTTGCCGGTGCAAGTTTAAGTGTTGTTTTACTTTCTTATAAAGACGGGCCAGCCAGTCATGGTGAGCACGTAACGGGTGCACCTTTCGACAGTAGTCAATTTTGTACCAAATGTCATGGCGGGGGAAACTTTGGTGCAAGTTTTACAGCGCGGCTCTACCGGGCAGACAAAACTATAGTGAATGCATACGTTCCGGGTACTACTTACTACTTTGTTATCATTACAAAAAACACTACAGGGATTCCTTTACATGGCTTTCAAACCACAAGCGCTACCACAACAACTGCTGTAAATATTAATGGTTGGAAAAACCTTCCAGCAGGTACAGCCAGCAGGTTAGTTTTAGGGCACAATTATGTAGAACATACTGCACCTTTTAGCCTTGATACAACCATTTTGCCATGGAGAGCTCCCGCTGCTGGCACCGGTTCAGTTACCTTTTACACAGCGTGTAATTTTGTAAATGGAAACAACAAGCCAACCGGCGATCAACCAATTAAAAATACTTTTACAGTTGCAGAAGGTGTGGCAACATTTGCCGATCAATATACCGGGCCCGATTATTTTGCTTCGAAAATACAAACAGATAAAAAACGTGATCTTATTGTTTATAAACATGCAGGTATGCTGTATATGCGTTATAACAATACCGGAGAGAACCAAACAGCTTTAATACAATTGAACAATATACAAGGTAACCTTATCTACCGGGGTAAAGTTTCACTAAACCAAGGAAACAACATATTTCCCATACAGGCTACCGATTCAAAAGGTTTTGTAATAGCAACGATCACTACTGCTGATGGTATAAAAACTTCAAAGAAAATTATTCTTGAATAAAGGATAGTATGCGTAAATCAAAAAAGACCGGAGGTATTATTCTCCCGGTCTTTTTTATTCACAGTAACGCCAAAAATCCAGATAGTTTATCCATATGAATATACCAAAGTAAGTTTACTTGCGGTGCATTTTTAAATATTCAGTATTGCTATCAGCAACGTATACAGGAGTAAAAAAATATATCTTATTTAAAATCAAGGATTGAAATACGTTCTTTACAAAAATCGTATTCATTAATATCATTGCTGCTTACAATAATTAATTTATTGCTGCAGTAATGATCTATAAGCTGGTGGTACAAAGCGTAACCGCTGGCATCAAGATTGGTGCATGGCTCATCTAATAATACTACGGGCACATCAGAAAAAACCGCCTGCGCCAGTTTGATGCGTTGCTTCATTCCACTGCTGTAAAAACGAATTTGTTTTCCTGTTGCAGCCTGCAGCCCGATGATTTCAAGTATTTGTTCAATGGTAACAGTTTGCAGCAATGGCTTAAATGAAGCATGAAATTCCAGGAATTCCGTAGCTGTCATTTCTTCAATTACTTCCAGGTAAGGTGCAGCAATGGAAATATACTGGTAAGCATTTTCTGTTTCTGTTTTGGATTCTTTATCGTATGCTACAGTTCCTTCGCTGGGGGCAATGGCACCTGCTATTGTTTGCAGTAAAGTACTTTTGCCGCTGCCATTGGGGCCGGTAATGGCATAAGACTTTCCCTGCTGAAATGTATAAGTGAAATTTCGAAAAATCCATTCTCTGTTGAAGCGCTTACCGGCATTGCTTAAAATAATTTCCATTCCTGCATTATTTATATTCTAAAGGTTAATTGAATGGAAGGTTTTTGAATTAGCATGTTATGTTTATTGGTGTTGCCTGGCTGCCACGGCTGTTTCTATGTCGCCATAAAAGAGGAACTTACAAGTGAGTGACACAACAGTCGATGCTATGAAAAACAATAGTTTGGCTCCGCTAACTATTAAGGGTCAAAAAAAAATTCTTTGCAAACAAATATGATCAATCTTCATCATTTGCGCCTTTTACAAAACGCTTTATAATACCCCTTCCACTTTCCCTGATAAACGTCACGATTTCATCACGCTCATCGGTAGCGGGAACTTCTTCTTCAATATATTCCAGTGCCTGGCTGATGTTCAGGTTTTTGTTATAAATAATCCGGTAAATATCCAATATGCCGTTGATCTGCTGCAAAGAAAAACCCCTGCGTTTAAGGCCTACACTGTTTACGCCACCATAACTTAATGGTGTACGCACTGCTTTTATATAAGGAGGAACATCTTTACTTACCAGGCTGCCACCTGCAACAAAAGCATGCTGACCAATATGCACGAACTGGTGTATGGCGCAAACCCCTGCAACAATTGCCCAATCGCCGACCACCACATGCCCGGCGCATTGTGAACTGTTGCTCATAATACAGTTGTTGCCAATAATACAATCGTGAGCAATATGGCTGTAAGCCATGATTAGGCAGTTATCGCCAACCTTTGTTTTAAGCCGGTCTGATGTGCCACGGTGTATGGTTACAAATTCGCGAATGGTAGTATTATCGCCAACTTCAACATAAGTTTTTTCTCCCGCAAATTTGAGGTCCTGCGGCGTTGCAGCGATTACGGCACCGGGAAATATGCGGCAGTTTTTGCCGATTCTAGCGCCTTCCATAATGGTTACATTACTGCCGATCCACGTGCCTTCACCAATTTCAACATCCTGGTGAATTACTGTAAATGGATCGATCTTTACGTTTTGTGCCAGCCTGGCATTCGGGTGTATATATGTATGCGGATGGATCATTAAATTTCACTTTGAATATTGCCGTTATAAAAAAGCTGCCGGAAATAAAACCGGCAGCAAAAGTAAAGTTATTAATTTAACCGGGTGTATAAGCTCTTAATCAGGCTTTTGAGATTTGGGCAACAAGGTCAGCTTCGGTTGCTACCTTACCTGCAACATAAACGGTTCCTTTCATTTCGCAAATGCCCCTTCTGATTGGCGACGCCAGTTCCATCTTCAGTATCATTGTATCTCCCGGAACTACTTTTTGTTTAAACTTACAGTTGTCTATTTTTAAAAAGTAGGTATTATAATTTCCTTCGCCCATATTGTTAATGGCCAGTATACCGCCTGTTTGCGCCAGTGCTTCAATTTGCAGAACGCCCGGCATTACCGGGTTCCCGGGAAAATGGCCCTGGAAAAATTGTTCATTGAAGGTTACATTTTTTATACCGATAATTCGTGTGTCCGTTAATTCAATGATTTTGTCTACCAGCAAAAAAGGATAACGGTGCGGTAGCGTTTTTTTTATGTGCTCTAGGTCGAACACCGGCGGACGGGAAGGGTCGTAAACAGGCACATCTTTTACATGCTTGTTCTTCTTAATGTATTGCTTTATCTTTTTTGCAAAGTCAACGTTGGTGCTGTGGCCGGGTCGGTTTGCAATAATTTTTGCTTTTATCGGGTAGCCAATCAAAGCGAGGTCTCCTATAACATCCAATAATTTATGACGGGCTGGTTCGTTAGGGAAACGAAGCTCAAGGTTATTCAGGTAGCCCTCGCTTTTTATCTCGATTTTTTCCCTGTTAAACGCTTTGGCAAGCCGTGTCATTTCTTCGGGTGTTACGGGTTTGTCAACTACAACTATTGCATTGTTTATGTCGCCGCCTTTTACAAGATTATGTTCCAGCAGCATTTCCAGTTCATGCAGAAAACAAAAAGTGCGGCATGGGGCAATATCGGCTTTAAAATCTTTCATGGTTTTAAGCCCTGCGTGCTGTGTGCCCAATACGGGGCTGTTAAAATCTATCAGGGTGGTAATCTGGTATTCCAGTGAAGGCAGTGCAACCATCTCCACACGTTTGCCTTCATCGTAATGATAAATATTTTCATCAAGGCTGTACCAGCTTTTCGTTGCATCCTGTTCCTGAACCCCGGCTTCCTCAATCAGTTCAATAAAAGGTTCGCTGCTGCCATCCATAATAGGGATTTCGGGGCCGTTTAAACCAACCAGTACATTGTCAACACCCATACCAACCAATGCTGCCAATACGTGTTCAACAGTGCTTACTTTAGCATCGCCTACCTGCAAAGTAGTGCCCCGACTGGTGTCGGTAACAAGATCGCAGTCTGCTTTTATGATGGGCTGATTGGGCAGATCAATTCGCTGAAACTGTATGCCAAACCCGGCATTGGCTGGTTTCAATGTCATATCTACCAATATCCCGGTATGCAAACCAGTACCGCTGATGCTTACTTCCGATGCAAGTGTATGCTGCTTATCGGGATTAAAATTTGCGTTCATGAATGAGTTTTAATTTTTTTGAACCCGGCAATGAAGCTTTAATTGAGCTTTTATTGCGTCGCACACTTGTGCGGTTGTAATTCTATTCATCAAAAATTCCGGTGCAAAAATAAGGTTTAAGTGTAAAGGAGCGAATTGCGTTCTTAATTTGGTGAATCGTTACTGAATAATGCCGTTTTACTCACATGTAGATAAAAAATATTTTTGATCCAGGCGGAAGAATACGAATGTAGCATTCTTGCGCACACTTGTACGTTCGGAAGTTAAAAAAGTTTTTATCTAAGCGTTGATTGAAACTATTTCTTTATTGCTTACGCTTTACCATTAATCCCTTTCGCAGAAAGACCTTTATCTTTAATTTCAGTTATCTTAAGGAGACTTCGAATAACTGGAGATACCAACTTAGAGGAAAAAGAATATAGACAAGTATCAAAAAAATAATGACACATTTGTATTATCTTTTAAAAATAAGTTATGAAAAGAATATTCCCCCTTATACTCATTACATTAATTTTTTTTACAAGCTTTAGTATTAAATCAGCCGCACAGGATGGCGGCTATGATGTAACGGGCTATTTCTTTCATTCCAATGGGCCAAGGGCACTAAGCCTGCAAAAAACAATTATTAAGTCAGGTGCTCATTTCATTGCAGATATCGGAGACCTTATAGGTGCTTATGAATTTCAGTTTGATCTTGATGCCAATAACAATATGATCAATTGGGTGCCACTGCTAAACACCCCTGCGCCTAGCCCTGCAGCAAGTGGTTTCATGACTTCTGATAACCCCGGTGGAATTATATTTTTTTCTGATCAGCAACCGGGAACATACCCTTGGCTGCACTCAGTCTATAATAACAAGTACAACCCGGTAACGCATACATTTTATATGCATTATGGCTATCAGGTGGGAGGAACCGGTCAAAATTCATATACACGGCAGATATATGAAGAATGGGTTATTGCAAATCCCCCGCCTGAAATTTTTTCTTTTTCTCCGGTTAATGGTACATCAGGAACAGCAGTAAATATTTATGGTGCGCACTTTGCTGGCACAGATACAATCTATGGAGTAAGCTTTGGCGGCAAAACGGCGGACATAGTAACTTATGTGTCTGATTCACTTATAACTGCAGTAGTAGGTTCGGGTTCCAGCGGTGACATTAAGGTAACTACATTAGGTGGTCTCGCAACTATTCCAGGGTTTAATTATGTACCTCCAACGGTAAATAATACAGCATGGATACCGGTAGGTAATGCGGGTTTTTCACTTGGTACTGTAAGTTCAGTAAGCATCACTACAGATAAAAGCAATATTCCTTATGTAGTCTTCAGCGACAGTCTGGCCGGAAACAAAATTAGGGTAATGAAACTCGACACAATTGCTGGTAAATGGGTAAATGTTGGTGCTCTCGCCTCCCCTCAAAAATGCTACAATACCAACATTGTAATAGGAAATAATAACATACCATATATAGCTTATCTTGATAGTTCGCGACGTATTACAGTAAAGAAACTTAATGGCAACAACTGGGTCGCTATCGGGTTAGAGGGATTTAGTTTGGGTGGTCCCAATATTGCTTTGGATTTAGATGGTAACAATAAACCTTATGTTCTTGATAGTCGTTTTAATGTATTAAGTTTTGATGGCGCTAACAATTGGGTTAATCTTGGTTTTACCGGGCTTGATTCGATGGCTAGTTATGGCGCGTCTCTTGCAGTCGACAAAAAAACCAATACAGTATATGTTGCCGCGGATGGTGGTTATATATATAACAACCAGGCCATCGTAAAAAAATATTCCGGGGGCATTTGGTTAACTATAGGTACACCTGGTTTTACATCTTCTAAAAATGGTGTATATTATCCGGATATTGTTATAGATTCATTCGGTATTCCAATAGTTGCTTTTCAGGACGATAACGGAAGGGAGCAAACAAGCGTCTTTAAATATAATGGAACAGACTGGGAGCTCTTAGGCAATAAATATTTTTCACCAGGACATGCCTATGGTCCTTCACTTGCTGTAAATAAATCAGGCACACCAGTTATTTTATTTCAAGATGCCTCATACAATAATTTTGGAACAGTAATGCGCATAGACACAGTATCTCTAATCTGGCAGATGCTTGATGCACGTGGCTTTGCAGCCAGCAATAATTTTACTCAGAATGCAATAGTTGTGGCGAATAATACGCCATATATTGCTTTTGCAGATAAAAACAACGGCAGCAAGGCAACAGTATTATATTATGCACCTGTGTCTGTAGCTATAGCAGTATTGCCCGGCAATATTATCTGCAAAAAAACACCCGTAACATTTACGGCTTCAGCAACAGGTGGCAACACAAACCCCACTTATCAGTGGAATAAAAATGGTTTAAATGTGGGCAGTAATTCGGCTACCTATATAGATAATAATTTAAAAAACAGTGATACGATTTATTGCATATTAACTGTAAATACTGTAACAGTTGCCAGTAATAAAATTGGTATTACAGTTAACCCAATTCCAACAAAACCTGTTATAACAACCAGTGATACTGTAACAAATGTATGTCCAGGCAAAACCGTTACATTAAATGCAGGACCCGGTTACAACAGCTATTTATGGAGCACCAATGCCACTACGCAAAGTATTGTAGTAGATACAACAGGTGTTTATACCGTTAAGGTTACAAATGCAAGCGGTTGCTCGGTAACATCTGGCCCTAAAAATGTAACCTATAAAACATGCGGTAAACCAACTGGGCCTGTAGTTTCAAGTATTACTAATATTGGTGCAACACTTGGTTGGACGGCAGTTAGCTGCGCATTGCAATACCAGGTGCAATACCGCAAAGTTGGTGCAACTGCTTGGATAACGGTAAACGTAACCAATGGAAGCAGTGCTGCATTAACAGCATTATTGCCCGCCACATTATATCAATGGCGCGTGGCTACCGCATGCAATGGTACACAAAGTGCTTATACAAACGGTAACAGCTTTACTACTACTACAGCAAACTTTGTTGCATCTGTTGCAAATATTAACCTTAAAGCGGATAATGCATTATTTAATGCAATGGTGTCCCCCAATCCTGCTGCAAGCGGTGCGACTTTGCGCATCAGCGGAAACCAACATAATGTTACCATTACTATTACTGATGTTACCGGTAAAGTATTGTGGAAAAGATTAGAGATAAAAGAGGCACAAGTAAATCTGCCTATTGAAAAATTATCAGCCGGGGTTTACATAGTAAACGTTACGGATGGTAAAGAAAGCAGGATGATTAAGTTAGTGAGAGAATAACGGGGATTCGATATATTGCTTATCGGATGTATCATAACATTCGAGATTTTATTGTTGCATCTTTCAAATACCTATTGGCTAGCCAACATCCATTCGCTTTGATCTCTGCTGTAGTAAAAAGCTGATTTGTAATGTTGAAGTACAAGTGTGCGACGCAACCACAGCTAAATTCATATCCTGCTGCCGGGTCCAAAAAAACTACTCCATAATCCTTGCGCAGTGTACCCGCTGAACGCAGATGGCTAAATAATTTAAATCCCCACTCTCTCCTGCAATAGTTGCTGTAATAATTTTTCCAGTTCTGCAACACGTTTTTCTAGCTCGGGCAGGTTACGGCTTACAGCCTGGGCGCGCAGGGCGCTTGTATAATCGAATGCGGGTGAGCCGGTAAGTGCGGCATTGGGCGTTTTTACAGATTTACTTACACCGCTTTGAGCATTGATGCGGGTGCCATCGGCAATTTGAATATGGCCCACAATACCGGCCTGGCCACCAATTTGTACATTGTTGCCAATTTTGGTGCTGCCACTTACGCCGCTTTGCGCCGCGATTACGGTATTGTTGCCTACTTCTACATTATGGGCAATTTGTATCAGGTTGTCTAGTTTGGCGCCGGATTTAATAAGCGTTGAACCAATGGTTGCCCGGTCTATAGTGGCATTGGAGCCAATTTCTACGTAGTCTTCAATTACCACGTTGCCAATCTGGGGCACTTTTTTATAACTGCCATCTGCCTGTGGGGCAAAGCCGAAACCATCGCCGCCAACTACGCTGCCGGCATGGATGGTTACATTTTTTCCAACAACGCAGTCGTGGTATATTTTAACGCCGGGCAGCAATACCGTGTTATCACTAATGGTAACATTCTTGCCTAAGAAAACACCGGGATATAATTTTACATTGTTGCCAATTTTAACCGCTTCGCTTATGTATGCGAATGCACCAACATATACATTATCGCCAAGGGTTGCAGATTTATGAATAAAACTGGGTTCCTCTATTCCTGTAAGTTGCTCGGTTGCAATTTGCTGATACTTGCGCAGTAATGCTGCGAATGCAGAATACGCGTCAGGCACGCGGATAATGGTTGCAGCGATAGGTTGTTTTAATTCCTGGCTTTCGTTAAGAATGATTACCGATGCCTGTGTGGTATAAAGAAAATCTTCGTATTTAGGGTTTGCAAGAAAGGCAAGCTGGTTGTGTTGCGCCTCTTCAATTTTACCAAAAGAGTCAACTGTTGCAGAAGCGTTACCTTCTACCTTACCGTTGATAATCAAGGCTATTTGCCCGGCAGTAAATTGCATATTTTTGGTTGAGTGTTTAGTTTTAAAAAAATCCCTTGTTTCAGGTTTTGCCCCCAATTCGGATACATTTCAAATTTCCATTGGAATATCTTTTCATTTGAAGCCGGCAGCAGTGCTCTGTGGCATCATCGTTGCGTCGCATTACGTTTATCTGCAGGACTGCTATTAAACTTTTACCGAAGCGAAAATTAGAAATAAACCCCAACTTTCAGATCGCTAAATAACAAATGTAAAATTTTTTTACCGGCATAGAAAGTGTTTGATGAATCAGCGGGTTATCTACACCCGATATATTCTTTACACTTCCATCCTTAAATAAAATATTGATATGCTCATCTCCCAGTATATAAGTTGTGTTTACCGCTTCCCCGGTAAATACAAAATAAGATGCTTCTTCGAATGTAATATTTAATTGAACGGCAATCTCCTTTTTTTTCATTTGTACATATTCATCATCAAAGCCCGCAGTTTGCAGTTTGCATTTTAAAAGTTTGCGGTTTAGCAGGTTATTGCATAAGATTGACAATACTTTGTCATCATGATGCACCCAATCTTTTACAGAACTGATGACATCAAAATCATCAAGGCTGCAAAATTCAGGAAGCAAGCTGTATATATTTTCTTTATTGTACGAATGGGTTAGAAACATATTAAGAACGGCAGATATGGATTTTGCTTTTACTTCCCTTGCCCTTTCAATAATCTTAACCAGCATTTTTTCTGACGCCAGCACCGTTTTATGCAGGTAGACCTGCCAGTACATCTGGCGCCGCGCCACTAAAAATTTTTCTACACTGTAAATGCCTTTTTCTTCTACCATCAGTTGCGCATTATGTACCGTAAACATTTTCAGTATACGGTCGTAGCCAATAACGCCTTCGCTTACACCGGTAAAAAAACTGTCGCGGGTTAAATAATCCATCCTGTCAACATCTAACTGGCTGCTGATAAGCTGCTGCAAAAAAGGTTTATGATAGTTACCTGTAAATATGCTTATGGCAAGTTCCAGTTCATTATTCAGTTCACGGTTCAGGTGATGCATAATCTGCAGGCTGATCTCCTCGTGATTTACACCGGGTATTAAAACATTTTCCAATGCATGGGAAAAAGGGCCGTGGCCAATATCGTGCAAAAGAATAGCAGATTTAACTGCCAGCTCTTCTTCAGCAGTAATTATTACACCTTTATTTTTTAGCTCATTAACAGCCTGGCACATTAAATGGTATGCACCTAATGAATGGTGCAATCTTGTATGAACAGCACCGGGATATACGAGATGTGCCAGCGCCATCTGGTGTATGCGGCGCAGCCGCTGGTAGTAAGGATGCGAGATAATATTAAACAGCAGCGGATGATCGATGGTAATAAATCCATGAACAGGATCGTTGATTATTTTTCTTTTTGGTACCTGCATGGCCAGTTGAAATTTGTTAATTTATAAAACACAAAATGTGAAAATTGCTGCAAGCAATGCAAATGTGCAAATGAATATGCAGATTTTCAAGCAGACAAGGTTAATATTGTAAAGATGATTGTATTTGCTGAATAATATTCAGGACGTATAAGACATGACTTCGCTTTTATTTTCGCTTTGCTCAATAAAGCTATGGCAGCCGAAGAGTGCGACGCAAGAAAAGCCTCATTCATGATCATCAGTTGGGTTCTTAAAAATCTTATTTCAAATTTTTAAATTATAAATAATATCATGTCTTTAGCAACTATACTTTGGGTAGATGATGAAATTGAAAGCCTGCAGTCTCAGAAAATATTTTTGGAGAATAAGGGTTATAAAGTGCATACACTTACAAATGGTTTTGAAGCCATTGATTTTGTAAAGGAACATGCGGTAGATGTGGTATTATTGGACGAAACAATGCCCGGCATAACCGGTCTTGAAACACTGCAAAAAATTAAGGAGGTGAACAGCCAGGTTCCGGTAGTGCTGATCACAAAAAATGAAACGGAAAACCTGATGGATGAAGCCATCGGCAGCCAGATAAGCGATTACCTGATAAAGCCCGTAAACCCAAACCAGGTATGGCTTAGCCTTAAAAAGATCATTGATAATAAAAGGCTGGTTTCGGAAAAAACAAACACCGCCTACCAGCAACAGTTCCGTAATCTTTTTATGGCGCTGAACAGCAGTCCTGATTACACAGAGTGGATGGATATTTATAAAAAACTTGTTTACTGGGAACTTGAAATGGAGAAGAGTGAAAGCCCCGAAATGCGTGAGATACAACAATCGCAAAAGCAGGAAGCCAACACAGAGTTTTTCAAATTTATTTCAAAAAATTATGCATCGTGGATCAATGCCAAAACAACGGATGTGCCTGTGATGAGTCACAATCTTTTTAAGAACAAAGTGCTGCCCAATATCGAAAAAGGAACACCTACATTTTTTATTATTATCGATAACCTTCGTTACGATCAGTGGAAAACCATACAACCCATTTTTGCGGAGACATTCCGCATATTGGAGGAAGATACTTTTTACAGCATATTGCCCACTGCTACACAGTATTGCCGCAATGCCATTTGCGCAGGTTTGCTGCCGCTTGAAATTGAAAAGCAGTACCCGCAGCAATGGAAAAATGACGAAGAGGAAGGTGGAAAAAACCTGTTTGAAGAAGAGTTTTTTAAAGGCCAGTTAAAGCGACTGAAGCGTGAGGACATCAAGTTCAATTATACAAAAGTGGTGCATCACCACGATGGGCAACAATTACTGAATAATATCCATAACCTGCTGAGCAACGACCTGAATATTATCATTTATAATTTTGTTGATATGCTAAGCCATGCACGTACCGAAATGGAAGTGCTTAAAGAACTTGCCGCAGACGAAGTAAGTTACCGCAGCATTACCCGTAGCTGGTTCGAGCACAGTCCGCTGTACCAGGCGCTTAAAAAGATCGCCGATAAAAAAATAAATATTGTTCTGGCAACAGACCACGGCAGCGTTCGTGTAAAAACGCCTTACAAGGTAATCGGCGATAAGCAAACCACTGCCAACCTTCGTTACAAACATGGCCGCAACCTTAATTACGAGCCCAAAGAAGTGCTGGCATTCCGCGATCCTAAAGAAGCGGGGCTGCCATCGCCCAACGTTAATTCGTCGTTCATCTTTGCAAAAGAAGATGGATTTCTTTGCTATCCCAACAACTACAACTACTACGTAAACTATTATAAAAACACGTTTCAGCACGGCGGTGTAAGCCTGGAAGAAATGATCATTCCTGTTATAAAAATGACGAGTAAATAAAGGCATTTTTTGAGCCGAGCAGAAGAATGTAAATGAGGCTTTGGTTGCGTCGCACTCTTGTGCGGTTGGATTATATATTGAGCTTTTATTGTAGCGTAGATCGAAGCGAAGGTGGAGTACTGCTAGGCAAACCATGTTTTTACAAATATACTTATCGTAGGTAGTTGTTCTTATTTCTGAATTGGTGGCGCAATCACATCATCTGACTCTTCACCAGGATATAAAATTACATTTCTGCCTGTCCCAAATGTTACTTGTGAAGTAATAAAGAACTGCCTAAGCTTCTCCATTTTTTCTGAACAGTCGTCACCAAGTGTTACTTTGTCAGAGCTTGCTTCGAAATTATCGCAATGAAAACAGATGAGTATATGCTCTTTTAAATGTCCCGATTTATCAATAAACAGAATCGCATTACGAGGAAAAAAGCATTGTGTTATTGACCCATAATTTGGATATTGCTTGTAAAAGTTGTTGTACAACAAATCTGTCAAATTATTGATATCAGCTTTTGTCAGTGTTTTAATCTCAATCAAACTGTCGACCAAAACCATATCACCCTTTATCGGACAATTATTTCTGTGATTGCGAAACGAAACTAATTTGATTGTGTCGGCAATGTTGAAAGGATAGAACTTGTTTCGCTCTGTCTCTGAATACTTTGGTTTGTAAACGCAGCCGGGGTCACCTTTATATTTAGGAAGTTTAACCTGCTTTGGTTTTGTTTGAGCTGTCACACTTGTGATGTGTGCAACCAAAATTAATATTAGAAATAGGTATCTCATTTACAATTGCCTATAACTCAAAAATATGAGAAAGTCTCCAATAAAACTTTCGCCAAAGCAAGCCCATGCAATTCGCTTAGGTAAAAGTTCAATATATAATCCAATCGTACAAGAGTGCGACGCAACAATTGATGCCACAAGGAACTTCAGCTGGGCTCATAAAAATTATCATAAACAAGAACTTATTTGCTGTGGATAAAACAAGTACAATGTAACAGCAGGTAGATTTAATTTTGTGCCGATCCATAACCCCCCTTTAGGGGATGGGGGCTTTACATGAAATTTACACAATCAGTTTTAGATAAACTTGGCGATATACTTGGGCAATCGGATTATACCATCCGTTACGAACGCGGTACTTTTCAAAGCGGCTGGTGCCTGCTTGAAGCAAAGCGAATGGTGGTGCTGAACAAATTCCTTGATACCGAAGGCCGTATTAATACATTGCTGGATCTTATTCCCCAGTTAAAAATTGATTTTGACAAACTTACCCTGGAATCGCAGAAGCTGTACGAAGAAGTGCTGAAGAAAACAACGGTAGAAAGCAAATAGTATTTTATTTTTATCCTGTGAGTAAACCCAAATTAAAAATAACATTTCTCGGCACCGGCACCAGTACCGGCATACCGATGATCGGTTGCGATTGTTATGTTTGCAGCTCCACAGATGAAAAAGACAAAAGGTTGCGCAGCAGTATTCTTGTAGAATCTGAACAAACCACATTTGTTGTAGATACTACGCCGGATTTTCGCCAGCAAATGCTACGTATCAATAACAAGAAACTTGATGCCGTTTTATATACGCATCCGCATAAGGACCATACGGCGGGTTTGGACGATGTGCGTGCCTACAATTTTTTCTCAGGCCAAGCAATGGATGTTTATTCCAACTCTCTTACGGAAGAGGCTTTGAAAAGAGAATTTGCTTATGCTTTTTCGGATAAGCGTTATCCCGGCATACCTGAGTTGAACCTTATAACAATAGATGAAACGCCTTTTTTTATCGGCGACATTGAGGTTACACCCATATTGGTATGGCATTATAAAATGCCCGTATATGCTTTTCGTTTTGGAAAATTTACTTACATTACAGATGCAAACAGGATTGATGAAAGCCAGAAAGAAAAAATAAAAGGGTCTGAAATAATTGTAATTAATGCGCTAAGAAAAGAAGAACATATTTCGCATTTTACATTGCAGCAGGCAATAGATCTTGCAGATGAATTAAAGATTCCGGAAGCTTATTTTACGCACATGAGTCACCAGTTAGGCAGTAACGAGGAGATCAATCATATTTTACCCCGGCACATCCGTCTAGCTTACGACGGTTTGGAAATCAGCATATAGCCACTTATAAGAATAAGAATCTGTTTGAGTTTTTTATTTTGAATACCGGCAACAGTTTTTCATGGCATCATCGTTGCGTCGCAATCCTTTTATCTGTATAACATTTGGCATCTTTGGTTGCCCGAAATAAAAGTTTAAAAATAACCCGAACATATTCTTAATTAAGAAAATTAATTTTTGGTCAGGAAAGATTAGTAGCACATCTAGCATTGCTTTGATCATCAGGGGTTCAACTGTACAATATACAGTAGTACAAAAGCTTAATCAGTGCGAAAGAAAGAAACGGGCTGTATATCGTTTCTTTCTTGACTTTTTTTGTTACTTTTTTGTGTCAAGACAAAAAAGTAAATAACAAGATTATACTTATGCAGCTTGTTTGCAGCTTAAATTTATTGTGCTAATTAATTTTTTATGGATAAAGGCAACTGGAAAGATTATTTCGCTTTCTCTAAAATGCAGAGACGGGGAGTTATTGTTTTGTCCAGTATAATTGTGCTGTTAATTGCTCTTCCTTACCTATTTTCACCTGAGTTTAAAAAGCCATTTGTTAACCAGGAATTGCAACAGCAACTTCTTGCTATGCAGAAGGGCGAATATGAAAAGGAGCATCAACCTTCTGCCATTGACCAGCCACCACAAGATGAACCATTTGCAAATGTATCTTCTGGCAGTACCGGGCTGCATCCATTTGGTTTTGATCCCAATAAATTAGATGAAGCAGGTTTTACACAAATGGGTTTAAGCAATGCAGTAATCCAAAACATTATGCGCTACCGCAATCAGGGTGGGCATTTTAACGAGGCGAATGATTTTCGTAAAATTAATGGCTTGCAAAAAAAAGAAGCTGATATACTGGTTCCGTATATTAATATTGAATCTACTAAACAAGAAACTCAGGTAGAGAAAGCGGTTCCAGTTAATGAAGAGCCAGTTGAAGTTGCCAAACCTGTTTTCAAAAAGCTTGATATTAATACAGCAACTGCCGAAGAATTAGAGGCTTTGCCCGGTATTGGGGATGTTCTTAGCAAAAGGATTGTAAAATTCCGGAATGCTGTTAATGGATTTAAGTCTTTAGAAGACATAAAGAAAACGTACGGTTTATCTGATTCTGTTTACCAGGTTATCTTGCCTTATCTTACAATTTCAGATATTGCTCCGGAAAAACATTAGCACTATTCTTTTAGTTTTTCTTGGGCTTAGCATTTTAAACTTTACATTTGCGACCTAACAATCGTTAGCTTATGAATTTTCAGGTAAATGAAATAACAGCACAGGTAGCACAAACAGCAAAGGATTTTGCAAATCAGTTTATAAAACCGCATTTAATGGAATGGGATGAAACACAGGAATTCCCGTTGCACATTTTTAAAGAAATGGGTAAGTTGGGCATGATGGGTGTTTTTGTTCCTGAAGTATACGGGGGTACCGGGCTTGGCTATTTTGAGTATAAATCAGTGATTGAAGAAGTAGCTAAAGTATGCGGCTCAATAGGGTTAAGTCTGGCAGCGCACAACTCACTTTGCACAGGTCATATTCTTGCTTTTGGCAATGAAGAACAAAAGCACAGGTACCTTCCCAAACTTGCATCTGCAGAATGGCTGGGTGCATGGGGACTAACCGAAGCAAACACCGGCAGCGATGCAGGCAACATGAAATGTACCGCCACAAAGGATGGTGATAACTGGATCTTGAACGGCACCAAAAACTGGATCACTCACGGTAAAAGCGGCGATATTGCCGTTGTGGTTGCACGAACCGGTGAACCCCGCACAAAAAATAATGCAACCACATTTGTAGTAGAACGCGGTACAAAAGGTTTTACTGCAGGAAAGAAAGAAAACAAACTGGGTATGCGCGCCAGCGAAACCGCCGAAATGGTTTTTAATGATTGCGTGGTTCCCGATAGTAACCGCCTCGGTGAAATTGGCGCTGGTTTTAAGCAGGCCATGAAAGTACTTGATGGCGGCAGAATTTCAATCGCCTCGCTTTCGCTGGGTATTGCCAAAGGCGCTTACGAAGCGGCATTGCAATATTCCAAAGAGCGTTACCAGTTCGATCAGCCCATTGCTAATTTTCAGGGCATCAGTTTTAAACTGGCCGATATGGCTACAGAAATTGCAGCAGCAGAACTGCTTACGTTACAAGCCTGCGATCTTAAAAACAAGGGAATGAATGTTACGCAAAAGGCAGCGATGGCAAAATATTATGCCAGCGAAGTAGCTGTAAAAGTTGCCAACGATGCTGTGCAGATTTTTGGTGGCTATGGTTATACAAAAGATTTTCCTGTTGAGAAATTTTACCGCGATGCAAAACTTTGTACAATAGGAGAGGGCACTTCCGAAATTCAGAAGCTCGTTATTGCAAGGGAATGTTTGGTGTAAGAAATCAATACATTTTATGAGCCGGGCAGTTGATTATGAATGAGGCTTTTGTTGCGTCGCACTCTTGTACTGTAGAATCTTCGGTGGACCGTTGACCGTCGACTTTTGTTCCAACCGTACAAGTGAGTGACACAACCGGCGATGCCATGAAAAACTGCTGCTGGCCCCCAAAAATTTATACTCAAAAGACTGAGGTTTTACAAAATAAAAAAAGCGGTGAAACAGTTCACCGCTTTTTGTTTATAAGGTGTAAGAATTGATTAGGCCACTTTAAGCATACTCAGTTTACTCTTGCCAATTTTTTGCATGGCATATTCTAAAGTTACTTCGAGTTTTTTTGTATCGGTGCCGGGTAATTCGAACATGGCATCGGTAAGAATGCTTTCGCAAATGGTTCTTAAACCCCTTGCACCCAATTTATATTCCA
>DGQT01000029.1 GCA_002390845.1 Chitinophagaceae bacterium UBA4407
GAACTTAACGGGACAGTAGTGACATTTGATAGTAGTAATGCAGTTTGGCACACAATAGAATTTACTTACTGAATGTTGCCCGCTGAAATAATAAACATTCGTAAAAATTACCATTGCAAAACAAATAAATGCATCTGATTATTTTCGAATTTATAGCCGGTGCTGCAGCCCGATACCTCACAGATCTGTTTTACAATTGATAATCCCAATCCATGATTTTCATTAGCCGCTTCTGCTTTATAAAAACGCGTAAATAAAAGCTGTTCATTTAATGCCTGCGGCCCGCCGGTATTGCTGATGCCCAGCATTCCCTGTTTTAATTGAATATGAATAAGGCCGTTTTCTTTGTTGTGTTTTGTGGCATTACTCAGCAGGTTGTTCAACAATATATCAGCTAATGAAATGTGCATGGTAATGGAAGCTTCTTCCAGGTCTGTTGTTACAGTAATATTTTTACCCTGCCACAATTCCCTGAACTGATTCATTTTTTCTTCCGTCATTTTTTTTAAATCTACCAACGAAGTTTCATTGAATTGCCTGTTCTCGATTTTGGCAAGTAAAAGCAACGACTGGTTCAGCCTGCTTAATTTTTGAATGGCATCGTAAGAATCCTGTACGGCATTGCTTTGCAGTGCGGTTAAATGCTCATCCTGTATCAGCAGGTCCAGCTTTGAACGAATAACTGCAAGCGGTGTTTGCAGTTCGTGGGATGCATTTTCAGTAAACTCCCTGAGTACGATATAATCTTCTTCTGCTTTCGTAATTGCCTGTTGCAGTGTTTTATTCATCAAAGTAAATTCATCAATTTTTGTTTCAGGCAAATTCAGGGTACTCTTGCCCAGTTTAAAATTGCTTACAGCATTTAATGAACTGTAGAAAGGCTGCCACAACCGGAACAACACAATACGGTTTATAACAAAAGTTGCAACCAGTATTAACAGAATTGTTATCACTGTAATGATGACAACTGACTGTATAAGATCATCCGTGCCTTCCAAAGATTTACTAACTTTTGCATGGTACCATTTGCCACCTACGTTTACATTAAAATTCAACTGGCGCAACAGTTCTTCTTCATCGTAATGATGATTATAAGATTTGGAAGTTTGAAAATAATCATCAAAATTTTCGGGAGTTTTTTTAAGCTGTATGTATTCTGTTTGTTGATCTCTTACTTTTATTACTTCGGGCAGCCGGTTATATTTTTGTATATACGATACAATTTCATTCTGTTCAATCCTCAGGTCTTCATCAACCTGGTTTATTACCAGAAAACGAAGCAGCAAAGCAAACGCAGCACTTGCCAGTAAAAAGATAACAACCGTTGAGAACAGGTTAATGCGGTTATATCGTGTAAGGAGTTTCATGCGGCTTATTTATCTGGGAAGACTTAATTTGTAACCCATGCCATATACAGAATTAATATAATCAGGACTTCCCGCCTGCAGCAATTTTTTTCGAAGGTTTTTAATATGTGTGTAAATAAAATCGTAGTTATCTGCAAGATCCATGTTATCGCCCCACAAATGTTCTGCAATTGCGCCTTTGCTGATGACCTTATTTTTATTGCTGATAAAATACAGTAAAAGTTCGTACTCTTTTTTTGTAAGGTCAATAATCTGGTTGTTCACCTTTACTGTTTTATCCTGAAGGTCGAGTAACAGTTCATCGAATTGCACTGCATTCATTCCGCCGAATGATTTCCGGCGGATAATAGCCGCAACCCTTGCGCCAAGTTCAGATAAATGAAAGGGCTTTGTAAGGTAATCGTCTGCGCCTGCTTTAAGGCCAGACACTTTATCGTCTAACGCGTTTTTTGCTGAGATGATGAGCACGCCATCTGCTTTATTTGCTTTCTTTAATTCTTTTAAAATCTCTAACCCGTTGCCGCCGGGTAATGTTATATCGAGTATAATGCAGGCATAATCGTACAACGAAATTTTCTCTATTGCTGTATTGAAATCATAAGCAGGTTCGCATATGAAATTTTCATTGCCCAGGTAATCGCAAATGCTTTGTGCAAGTGCTTTTTCATCTTCTATAACCAGCAGCTTCATAACACAATTTAGTAAAGGTTGTTTTTAAATTTGAAGTAATCCTGTAGATGGTGTATTTCAAATTTTCGCATTATTTAAAGTTAACGGTTTTGTATACCGACAGCAAAGCCTTGTGGCATCTTCGTTGCACAGTTTATCCCGAACTTGTTTCGGGACAATCCTTTCATCAGTTGTACATCTATTAAACTTTTAACGAAGCGAAAATTTAGAATGTACCCCTGAAGATTTATAATTACAAATGCGTATAACCGCCAGGCAACAAATGGTTATTTGAGTAACCGGTTTGCGGCTGTTAAAGCTGAAAAGAAATCCAACCGCACAAGTGTGCGACGCAACTATGTTCAATGCTTATTCTTTCGCCTGGCTAAAAAAAATACAAAACTGGTTTATACTTCATCGGCAGGATCGTGAAACAGCCTGCGCAAAGGAATTTGCGGCAACGGAGAAACGATCAACGGGAACTTTTCTACTGTTACAAAACTTGGATCGAGACCAAAGCCGCGTTCTTCGCTCAGGCTTATTTCTTTAAGCCAGAAATGGAGCTTCATGATAATTTTTTCAAAGAATGGAAGATCGTTATCGTTTGATAAATATTTTTCCATAACAATGAACTGGAAATCGCCGGTTACATTATTGCGTTCAAGGCTTTCGTAACGGCTGGTAATATTTACTTCGCGGTTTTTTACAAGATCCTCTACAACTTTTCTGAACATGAGATTTATTTTTTGCTGTACCCTGAAGCCGAGTCGGAATTCTACACGTATAATATCGTTGGGAATAATATGATCAACCACGTATTCGCAAGTGTAGGGATCGTCAACTGTGTCTACATGCACAAACCAATAAATATCGGCGCGTTTGGGTTTTTTATTTAAGATAGAGTAAATGATCTTATGCTCAATTTCTTTTGGGTTATTGGCGCTGGTCATATAAACCAGATGGGTGGAATACTTGGTAACAGTGCGGTCGTTACTTAATTCCTGAATCATAGGGATGTAATGCTCAAGCCTTACAAATTCTATATAACGGTTCTTTACTTTTCTGCTGCGGTACCATACATACATAACAGCAAAAAGACCACCGCCTACAATGAGTGTTACAAAACCTCCATGCGGAAATTTTTCAAGATTGGCTATAAGAAATGATATTTCTATGGTGAGATAAACAAACAGGTATAAATAGATCCACCCTGAAAAAACACGGCGGCTAATAAGAAAGTTGGCAAATAAAATAGAGGTACTAATCATACACATGGTTATGGCAAGGCCATAAGCTGCCGCCATACTGGTTGAATCCCTGAAATATAAAACAATACCACAGCAGCCCGCAAACAACAAAAGATTGATGCCGCCGATATATAACTGACCCCTGGCCTCTGTAGGGTAATTGATTTTCATTTTTGGCCACAGGTTTAAACGCAATGCTTCTGATATTAATGTAAACGAACCGGAGAGCAACGCCTGGCTGGCTATTATAGCTGCAGTAGTGGCTACTATAATGCCTGCAAGTGTAAACCACTCCGGCATAAGGCTGAACAGTACTTTTAATTTATCGGTATCAAATTTTTGCCCGTGAAAATGAGATAAAAGATATGCTCCCTGCCCCAGGTAATTCAGTAACAAACAGGTTTTTACAAAGATCCACGAAATGCGGATGTTGGCGCGGCCGCAATGGCCGAGATCGGAATACAGTGCTTCGGCACCGGTGGTACATAAGAATACCGAACCAAGTATCCAGAAGCCTTTGGGGTATTTTGTTAAAAGTTCTATAGCATAATATGGGTTAAATGCTTTGAAAATATAAAGATCGTCTGATAAATGAACGATGCCCAAAACTGCCAGCATTGCAAACCATATAAACATAATCGGGCCGAAGAGTTTTCCAATTGATGCTGTGCCAAATTGCTGTACAAAAAATAAAACAGCGAGTATGCTTAGTACGATAATAACAATCGTGTCTTCCTTTATATTTTTAAATGCAGGAATCAGGTCGATCTGCCGCAAGCCTTCAATGGCTGATGTAACAGAAATGGGTGGGGTAATCATACCATCGGCAAGCAGTGCAGCGCCACCGATCATTGCAGGTAGAACCAGCCATTTTTTCTGGCGCCGTACCAATGCGTATAAAGAAAAGATACCACCCTCGCCTTTATTGTCTGCCTTCAATGTAAGTATTACATATTTGATGGTTGTTTGCAGGGTAAGTGTCCAGATAATGCACGACAAACTTCCAATGATCAGTTCATCGGTAATTATTTTACCTTTTACAATTTCATCAAAAACGTAAAGCGGCGAGGTGCCGATATCGCCGTAAATAATGCCCAGTGCAACTATAAGCCCTGCTGTTGTAACCTTATTAATGTGCTTGCTCACAAATTGTGTTATTAAGTCTTTTAAAAAAAATGATCCTGATCCATTTTTTCATATTGGCAATCTTTTTATCAAAGATGAAGCATTTGTTCCTGCCGTGGCGGGACTCTTGTACTTCAAAAATTCAATTGAGCAATCCGGGCGCAACTTTGGTTCCTTACTGATGAACTTAGAAGCTTTTTAAAAATTGTTTGCGGCCCCGCATTTGAAACGGGACGATGCTTTTATTACCGCAATCGAAAGGATTGCGACGCAACGAAGTTGCCATGAAAACCAATGCTGGTATTTAAAGAACCTATTTTAAACCGCCTTTAAGATTTAAAGATATTTGTTACAGGTTAACCTGCGGCATATTATTCTGTTTGTTCATAAAATAAACGGCGTAAAGGAATCTGCGGCAAAGGCGAAACGATGAGCGGAAATTTTTCCACTGTTACAAAACTGGGATCAAGGCCAAAGCCGCGTTCTTCGCTAAGGCTTATTTCTTTAAGCCAGAAATGCAGTTTCATAATGATGCTTTCAAAGAAAGGTAAATCATTATCGTTTGACAAATACTTTTCCAAAACTACAAACTGAAAATCGCCTGTTACATTATTGCGTTCCAGGCTTTCGTAACGGCTGGTAATATTTACTTCGCGGTTTTTTACAAGGTCTTCTACAACTTTTCTGAACATGAGGTTTATTTTTTGCTGCACCCTGAAGCCGAGCCGGAATTCTACACGTATAATATCGTTGGGTATAATATGGTAAACCTCGTATTCGCAGGTGTAGGGATCATCAACGGTATCAACATGAATAAACCAGTAGATATCTGCACGTTTGGGCTTTTTGTTTAAGATAGAGTAAATAATCTTGTGCTCAATTTCATTTGGGGTTGCGGAGCTGGTCATATAAACCAGGTGCGCTGCAAATTTATTTACTGTGCGGTCTTTGCTTAATTCCTGTATCATGGGAATATAATGCTCCAGCCGCACAAATTCTACATAACGGTTCTTTATTCTGCGGCTGCGATACCACACGTACATTACTGTAAACATAACTGCGGCAAGTAAAAGGGTTATAAACCCGCCGTCTAAAAACTTATGCGATAAAGCGATAAGAAAAGAGGATTCAATAATTGCATAAACAATAATGAAGGTGTAGATGATAAAGGATTTAACCCTGCGAAAAACAAGAAAATTTGCAAAAAGAATTGTGGTGGCAATCATGGTAATAATAATAGCCAACCCATAAGCGGCCTCCATTTTTGAAGATTCTTTAAAATACAAAACAACACCGGTGCAACCAATAAACATCAGGAGGTTCATGCCGGGCACAAACAACTGGCCCTTTTCTTCAGAAGGGTAATTTAGCTTCATTTTGGGCCAAAGGCTCAGCCGTAATGCCTCGCTGATGAGTGTAAATGATCCGGCTATAATAGCCTGGCTGGCAATAATGGCCGCTATGGTGGCTACAATAACACCAACCAACACAAACCAGCCTGGCATTAATTGAAAAAAAGTATTCAGATTTGTTGCTTGTTTTAATTGAGCTGTAACAGTAACGCCCTGCATGTGTGCAAGCAGATAGGCTCCCTGCCCAATATAATTCAGCAGCAGGCAAACTTTTACATAAATCCATGAAACCCTGATGTTGCTTCTTCCGCAATGCCCCAGGTCACTGTACAATGCTTCTGCACCTGTAGTGCAAAGAAAAACTGCCCCCAATAAAACAAATGCTCCTTTATAATTAATTAAAAAGTTGATTGCGTAGTAAGGGTTAAATGCTTTAAAGATTGAAAGGTCATCAAGCAAATGCATGCAGCCCAGCACAGCAATCATTGCAAACCATATAAACATAACAGGACCAAAAAGCTTACCAACCGAACCGATTCCAAATTGCTGAAAAAAGAAGAATACCACTAAAATACCCAGTACGATGTACATAATCACATCCTTCGAAATATAGTGCAGCGATGGTATATTCTTTAACCCTTCAATGGCAGAAGTAATTGTTATTGGTGGTGTAAGAATGCCATCAGCCAGCAGTGCGGCCCCACCCATCATGGCGGGAATTACCAGCCATTTACGCCTGCGCCGTACAAGGGCATACAATGCAAAAATACCACCCTCGCCTTTGTTGTCGGCACGCAGTACCAGAATAACATACTTAATGGTTGTTTGAAGTGTAATCGTCCAGATAATGCAGGATAAACTGCCAACAATCAAGGCTTCGTCAATTAATCTGCCCGAAATAATAGAATTGAAAACATATAGTGGTGAAGTTCCTATGTCTCCGTATATAATGCCGAGCGCAACTAATAAACCAGCAGATGAAACCTTGTTAATGTGCTTGCCCACAAAAAAAATATTAATTCTATAAGCCTAATTCATAACAAATGTATAATGAAAATTTTTGTTATAGTTAAAATGAATAAGTGGCAAACAATGTTTTTAAAAAAACTGTTTGTTACTTTACGCGTTGTTGTGTTGGAATAAAATTTAGTAAAATAAATTTTTTAAGTCGGGCATTTGTATTCCATAGCATCGGCTCTTGTGTCACTCACTTGTACGTTCGGAAAAACAGGCGACAGTCGACGGTCAGCGGTCGACCGAACATTCTTCAGTACAAGAGTGCGACGCAAGTAAAGTTGAATAAAGTTATACAGAAGGGTGAATAAATGTATTTCTTGCAGTTCCTGTAGAATTCTGTTTAAAGCTGGCTATAAAAGGCTAAATAATTTTTGTTTATTGCTTGTTTCATAAGTTAAGTTGGTAACCTTATATAAACTTACATTTGTTTACCTAAAAAGAATAGGGTATGTTAAAAAAGATTTTGTGTACATTGGTTATAGCTACGGGTTTTGTTTCTGTTTCAATTGCTCAGAAAATTGTGTATTCTGAGCCTGACAGGGATGATCAGAAGTCGCTCAACTTCGATATTGTAGGAAAGATCAGCAATCACATCCTGGTTTATAAAAATAACCGGAACGATCACAACATTGTAATATTTGATAACGATATGAAGGTTGTTGAAAAAAAGCAACTTGACTTTCTGCCTGATAAAGTTTTAAGCACAGACATACTAAGCTATAAAGATTTTTTTTACTTTTTTTATCAATACCAGAAACGCAATATTGTTTATTGTTTCGCTGCAAAAATGGATGGCAACGGGGCATTGATTGGCGAGCCTAAACAGTTAGATACTACTGCAATCAGTTTTTTTGCAAGCAATAAACTGTATACCATTATTAACAGCGATGACAAGCAGAAGATTATGGTGCTTAAAGTAAATACCAGGAACAGCGAAAACAATACCCTCACCACCTCTCTTTTCAGCCAGGACCTTACACTGGTGCATAAAAGCAGGATTGCTATACCAATGCCTGAAAGGAGTGACTTCTTAACAGAATTCACACTCGACAATGATGGCGGGCTTGCATTTGTAAGGCCTGCCGGAACAGCACAAAACGACAATATTACCGGCTTAACATTTATTACCAAAACCCCTTTGGCAGATGAGGTTTCGTTTAACAACCTGGAAGTTTCAAAAATTTACTTAGATGATATCAGGATCAAGGCAGACAATATTAATAAACGTTACCTGGTTACATCTTTCTTTTCTAAGATAAAACGGGGTAATATAGAGGGGCTTTATTGCATGGTGTGGGATAAACAAAATGGAACTGTAATAAGTACTGCAAGTACCTTATTTACCGATGAAATGCGCAACGATGCCAAGTCTGAAGGCTCTTTGAAAACTGCTTTTAATGATTTCTTTTTGCAAAAAATAATTGTGAGAAAAGATGGCGGTTTTGCCATTGCAGCCGAATCGGTATATACTTCCACCCGGGGTATATACAACAACCGCTGGGATTATCTATACGGTTCGCCATATACATCACTATCAGATTATTACTATTGGGGGTCTCCTTACGGCAGCTACTATTCGCCCTGGGGCAGGTGGGGTACAAATAACCAGATAAACAGGTATTTTGCTGACAATATCATTATGATGTCATTCGATTCTGTGGCTGCTTTGCAATGGAGTAATGTAATCCACAAATCGCAATATGATGACTATACAGATAATTTTATAAGCTACGGCACATTAAATACAGGTGGCGAAATTCATTTTCTCTTTAACCAGTTAGAAAGAAGAACACAGCTACTTACCGATCAAAGTATTAATGCCGATGGCCAGGCAAACCGTGCTCCAACATTACACAACCTAAGTAAAGAATACCAGTTTATGCCTAAATACGGCAAGCAGGTTGGCAGCCGCGAAATAATTATTCCCTGCGAATACCGGAATTTCGTTTGTTTTGCAAAAGTTGAATTTTAACGGCAAAACAAGTGGTATCATTTTTTAAAGAAAAATCTACATCGGGCGTATTCTCCCTTGTAATTGCAAGTGTTTTTGTAAGGGCATTCTTTTGGGTGCGCCCGCCACAATTGGTCTCTGTGCCTGACGACGGACTTATCTACTATTTGATATCGCCTCTATCCGGTTTATCAGGAATACTGTTGCCTTTAATTTACCAATTGATTGTAGTAGTGCAGGCATTGCGCCTTAACTATGCACTTAACGATGTAAGGCTGTATCCGAAACCAGCCTTTACCGCAGCGCTTGCATACATTTTATTAACTGCATTGTTTCCGGCCTGGAACAACATCAGTGCTGCACTATTAATAAATAGTATGCTGATATGGCTTTTGTACAGGATTATAAAATTGTACAACACCCAGCAACCAAAAACATTGATCTTTAACATTGGTCTTATTACAGGCTCTACGGTTTTATTATATTTTTCAGCTTTCCCTTTAATACTGGTTATGTTTTTTACCATTGCGGCTTTCAGGCCATTCAGGCTTAATGAATGGCTGATATTGCTGATTGGCATTATAACACCATTCTATTTTTTTGGCACTTGGCTCTTCATGACAGATAAATGGAGCATGGTTTTGCAGCAACTACAAATATTTCAGCCACATATAATACGGCCCGCAAATCTTTCACTTACAATAATAACATTAGCGATTACAGGTGCAGCAATCATAGCAGGTGTTTTTCTGTGGCAATCAAACAGCGGGCGAATGATTATACAAGTACGCAAAACCTGGGGTGTTTTATTTGTAATGCTGTTACTACTTATACCAGTTGTATTTATTGTTAAAGACGCCTGGCCAAATGTGCTATTAATGGCTGCTGTTCCTGCTTCGGCGTTTGTAGCCAATACGTTTCTGTATCCTAAGAGAAATTTTATTTCTGCAATTATTTTCTGGGTTTTCGTGGCATTAATAGTTTATAATAACTGGATTGCCATTAAGGTACTTTGAACGCGCCACGGCTGTTTAAAGCTCATTTATATTTCTGCGGCACAAGAGTGCGACGCAAGTAAAGTTCAATCACTTTTCCCTGGCCCGGCCAATTATTTAACTGCATTTTTCTACTTCTTTGTTTTATCGGGTTAGAGTATTTGAAGCATAGCATTTACCTTTGCGGCTTAAATCATTCAAATGAAATTTGGCATTGTTGTTTTTCCCGGAAGTAATTGCGACCGCGATATGCAGGACTCATTGCAAAACGACCTGAATAAAGAAGTGGTAATGCTTTGGCATAAAGACAAAGACCTAAGCATGTTTACAACCAGTGATTGCATTATTCTTCCCGGTGGCTTTTCTTTTGGCGATTACCTGCGTTGTGGTGCCATTGCCCGTTTTAGCCCAATGATGCAAAGCGTTATTGATTTTGCCAACAAAGGCGGTAAAGTTTTGGGCGTTTGTAACGGTTTTCAGGTATTGTGCGAAAGTGGTTTATTGCCCGGCGCATTATTAAGTAATGGCCATCAACAATTTGTTTGTAAAAACGTTTTTATTAAGAACAACGATGGTAAAGCGCTAAAAATTCCCGTGGCACATGGCGATGGCCGGTATTTTGCCGAAGAACAAATATTAGATGAACTGGAGAGCAATCAGCAGGTGGTGTTCAGGTATTGCGATGCATTTGGATCTGTTACTGAAATTGCCAACCCAAATGGCGCCATCAGAAATATTGCGGGCATTTGTAACAAAGAAAGAAATGTTTTTGGTATGATGCCGCATCCTGAAAGGGCTACCACGCCTGCATTGGGCAACCTCGATGGCAAAGAGGTATTCCGCATTTTTGGAATGAATTAACAAGTGCTGCCGAAAGTAAGCAGCCATCTTTGCGTAATTATAATGTACAGTTTTTTTAGCCAGGCTTAGGTAGTACTATTAAGCTTTACTTGCGTCGCACATTTGTACATTCGGAATATGAATGAGCTTTCAACAGCCCGGGTTTCTAAAGCAATTTTAAAAAATATCAGATGAAAAAAATTACAATCTTCTTTATCACATTTTTTAGTGCTGTTGCTGTCATGGCACAATCAAACGATCCGGTACAATGGAATTTTGCGGCAGTAAAGAAATCAGATAAGGTTTACGAGCTAACCTTTACAGCAACCATTGCAAAACCCTGGCATATTTATTCTCAAACCACCCCAAAAGGTGGTGCTTTACCCACGAAAATCTTGTTTAAAACAAACCCGCTTGCAACCATAAAAGGCAATGCAAAAGAAACCGGAGATTTAAAAACAATCTACGAAGATGTGTTTGGTACAGATGTAAAATTTTTTGATACTAAAGTATCTTTTACGCAAACAGTTAATTTAAAATCTGCGGTAAAAACAAATATTGCAGGTACGGTTGAATACCTGGCTTGCAAAGATGGTATCTGCCTTCCCCCAAAAAAAGTTCCTTTCGATTTAAAGCTGCAATAATTAACTGCTCCTATGAAGAAAATTTTACTCTCTGCAGTTCTGCTGTTAGCAGCTTTTTTTTCCTTTTCTCAAGCAGACAGTTTACTTAAATGGAAAGTAACTGTCAAACTGGTTACAGACAGTGTTTACGAAATACACGCAACAACGAATGTGCCTGCCGGCTGGTATTTATACGGTGCCAACCCCACTGTTGATGGCGCAGAACAGGTACAGGTAGCATATGATTACGAAAATGCACACAATTCAGCAGCCATAGGCTTTTCAGGTAATCCACAACAAATCAACGACCCCACATTTGACAGCAAAAAAGTAAATGTTTATACCGGCAGTATCAGCATTACACAACAGGTTAAAATAAGTGGTATAATCCCTGCACAATTAAAAGGTACCATCACCGGTTACCTTGGGAGAAAAGACGAATTTCAATCTGCCGAAGATACTTTCTCAGTTAAACTTGAAGGCGGTGTAAGCACATCAGCAGATTTAAAGAAATTGAAAATAAGCAGTATCGATTTAAACCATCCGGCAAACGATTGTGGCAAAACAGATACAACACAACAGAGCAGTTTATGGTCGGTATTTCTTTTAGGTTTTTTAGGCGGACTGATTGCGCTGCTTACGCCATGTGTATTCCCCATGATACCGGTTACCGTTTCCTTCTTTACCAAACGTTCCGGCAACAGGCAGCAGGCCATTAGAAATGGCATTCTTTATGGCTTTTTCATATTGCTGATTTATGTACTGGCCAGCTTACCTTTTCATATTTTGGGCAATGTGAACCCTGAAATTTTCAACAATATCTCTACCAATTCAACGCTCAATATTATTTTCTTTATCATCTTTATTTTCTTTGCCATTTCTTTCTTTGGTTTTTTTGAAATTACGCTGCCCAGTGGCATTGCTGGCAAAGCAGATTCAAAAAGCGGGCTTGGCAGTATTGGCGGAATATTTTTTATGGCACTTACATTAGCCATCGTTTCCTTCTCCTGCACGGGCCCAATTTTAGGTTCCTTGCTGGTAGGTTCATTAAGTGGCGGTGCATGGCCGCTTACCAGTGGCCTGGCTGGCTTTGGTTTGGCGCTGGCATTGCCTTTTGCATTGTTTGCCATATTTCCAAACTGGTTAAAATCACTACCAAAATCAGGTGGCTGGCTCGACACTGTAAAAAAAGTTCTGGCATTTGCTGAACTGGCGCTTGCTTTTAAATTTCTCTCAAACGCCGACCTTGTAATGCATTGGGGGTTACTAAAACGTGAGGTTTTTATCGGCATCTGGGTATTAATCGGCGCTGGTTTAACACTTTATCTGTTCGGTATACTGCGCCTGCCACACGATTATAAAGGAATGCCAATAAGCAAAGGAAGAAAAATTGCAGGCATCATTGCACTGGCATTTACTTTATATATTATTCCCGGGGTTACCCCAACAAAATATGCGAATCTTCAATTGTTAAGCGGCTTTCCACCCCCACTCAGTTACAGCGTTTATGGCAAAGAGAATGTGATTGGCAAAGGCCTCGAAGCAAATGCAGTAAACGATTTTGAGAAGGCCTTGCAACTTTCAAAAGAGCAGCATAAACCCATCATGATCGACTTTACAGGATGGGCCTGTGTAAACTGCCGCAAGATGGAAGAAAATGTATGGAGCCAGCCCGATGTTTTAAATTATATAAAAAACAATTTTATCCTTGTTTCGCTGTACGTTGATGATAAACAAAAACTTCCCGTAGAACAAAGATTTACCTACACCACAAAAGATAATGCCAGCAAAGAAATTGAAACCATTGGCGATAAATGGGCCACTTTCCAGGCCGAAAATTTTAACCAGGTTACACAGCCTTTATATGCCATCCTCAGCAGCAATGAAAAACTCTTGAATCATCCTGTTGGCTATACGCCCAATGCCAAAGAATATCTTGAATGGCTGAAATGCGGAAAAGAAGCTTTTCTTTCGCAGCAATAATTTAGATTCAGTCAAAAGTTCTATAACACTATTTATGAAATAAGCAGTATTGCTACTATTGAGCCTAAGTTGTGTCACTCACTTGTACGTTCGAAACATCGGTCGACAGTCGATGGTCAGCGGTCGACCGAAGATTCTTCAGCATAAGAGTGCGACGCAACAAAAGCATGGCTATGCATGTATGCCGGGTACAAAATAACTTCTTCTATTAAACACCGGGTACAGAAATTTCAGGTTGCCTTATCCTTTGTGTTTTGTATTAGCCCAATGCCTGCAAGAAAGAAAATAAGTCCTAAAACACCATACATGATAATGCTCTTGATATCACGGGTGCCGGTGCCGCTGTTCATAAAAAAATATCCGGCTGTAATAAGCCCGGCAACGCCAAGTAAAGTGAGGATGATGCCTATTAATCTTTTTTCCATTGATGAATTTTTATAACTCATGCAAATGGAATGCCTTCATTAGTAACCATTTTTAGAGCACGTTACACGCCTATTCTTAAAAACCAGTCAATTTATTGCACTCAATATGAGGAAGAATTTCCCCTAAATATGAATGTGTTACTTTAATTCTGTCTCCAGAAATTTTGCAGTATGACTTTCTTTATTGCCCACCATTTGTTCGGGTGTGCCTTCGAATAAAATTCTGCCGCCGCCATCGCCGCCTTCAGGGCCAAGATCGATGATGTGATCTGCTACTTTTATTACATCGAGATTGTGTTCAATTACCAGCACACTATTGCCACGGTCAACAAGTTTATTGAGCACATCCAGCAGGTGCTGAATGTCCTGGAAATGCAAACCAGTTGTTGGTTCGTCGAGAATATAAAATGTTTTACCTGTGTCCTTTTTTGCAAGCTCGGTTGAAAGTTTAACACGCTGTGCCTCGCCACCACTAAGCGTTACAGCCGATTGGCCCAATGTGATATAACCAAGGCCAACATCCTGCAGCACTTTTATTTTACGGTAGATATAGGGCACGGGTTGAAAAAATTCGCAGGCTTCATCCACGGTCATATTCAGCACATCGCTGATGGATTTTCCTTTGTA
>DGQT01000049.1 GCA_002390845.1 Chitinophagaceae bacterium UBA4407
GAAATAAACCTGTTTCTGGTTGCAAAATTTGCAGTTGTTTTTAACTGGTGTATGGCCCATTCATCTTCAAGTTTTCCTGTTATTGCATCAGGTACCGGAAACTCGGTATCTTCAACAGTATGTGCTAATTGAAATACAATACTTAAGGTAAAACCGGCAACAACTGAAAAAGTAAGAAAACCAATGATCCAGCTTGTAAAACCAACAGCTATGATCGGTACTACAATAAACAATGCATAATGCACCATTTTAAAAGCCCAGAAACTGATGTGGTCTCTTATGGTCATTTTCTTTAGGGGCATTTCACCAACCTTGCCACGAAAATATTTTCTATAATCACTTACCAGGCTCCAGTATAAATGCAGGATGCAGTAAAACATCCAGAAATAATAATGCTGAAACTTGTGCATTTTATAATGCTTTTGTGTGGCAGCCATTCTTAAAAATGGTTTTGCATCAATATCATCATCAATGCCGTCAATGTTTGTATAAGCGTGGTGAATAACATTGTGTTTAATATTCCACATAAAATGGCTGGCTCCTAAAACGCCTGCGGTAATTGCGGCACCTTTATTTACAAAAGTATATTTGCTGAAACTGCCGTGGCCGCCATCATGCATTACATTAAACCCAATGGCAGCTGTAAAGGCCCCCAGTAATGCACTTAAAAGAATTGCCCAGGGTGCGGAGGGAGTAAAAAAAACCAGTTGAATATACAAGTAGATAAGACCAGCTATAAGAAAAGCAGCTTTGCCAAGAAGCCTTATGCCGCCATTTGTTGGTTTGCCGGTTTTGGCAAAATAATCATTGATCCTTGTTTTAAGCTCTACGTGAAAAGATTGATTGGTAGTGGCGAATTTTGGAGTTTGCATATAAATATAATAAAATGACTTACAAATTTGAGAAGCGAAGGTCGTTTATTTAAGCCAAAAAAACGCATCTGTTTAATTCTTCAGCGCTATTTAACATCACAAACTCAGGTTACTGCCTGGATAAAGGCATTAAAATCACTGATGCCCAGCATCTTGGGGCTGATATAACCCTCGGCATATTTAACACCGATCCTCTTGCCAAGCATGAGTGCCCTTGCCTTAACAGTTTCAAGAAAATCCGGATTAGAAATATAGGTTTCAGGTTCACTGTTGTCTGTTGTGTTGAACTGTGTAGTATAACAGATTATCGCTTCGATCTTTTTATTATGATACTCAGAAATATCAAATACAAAATCAGGTTTCAGGTACCGGTCCTGTATATAGTGAAATACATATTTTGGCCGCCACGCTTCCTGACTTTCGCCATTTAATTCAGTTTTAATTTTTATAAGCCCTGAAAGAAAAGCCGCATCTGAAACCAGTTTAGAACTTCGTCCATGATCGGGGTGACGGTCTTCCGGAGCATTGCACAACAAAATTTCAGGCTGGTATTTTCGTATAGCGGTAATTACTTTACGCACGTTCGTTTCATCGTTTTGAAAAAAGCCATCTGCCATTTGCAGGTTTTCCCTTGCAATCAAACCCATTACCACTGCTGCATTTGCCGCTTCTGTTTTTCTTATTTCTGCGGAACCTCTTGTTCCAAGTTCGCCCTGCGTTAAATCTACTACTGCCACTTTTTTTCCGGCGGCAGCAGATGCTATTAGAGTGCCCGAACAACCCAATTCCACATCATCGGGATGTACACCAAAAGCAAGTATATCTACTTTCATAATCATGGTATTTCAGCATGCAATATACTGCAAAGCAAATTTTGTAATTCTTATTTAGGGGAGCATGATTTGGTAGTACTGACTGCGATATGCCGAATAGAAAACAGAAACCTGAAGTGTGCGACCCCGAGTTCCGTCGCTACGCTCCTCGTCGGGCCAGGCGCAACAGTGGCTGATAGGAGTAATGCAGCCTGGTTTATAAACGATTATTACAAAAAGGATTAGCCTTGCCTTACACCATACATTCGTTCTACATCTTTAACGATCATTTCCATGGCCCTGTCGTCGCCTTCAGGATCGTAGTTCTGGCGCAGATTACTGCCAAATAACAGTGCTACCGTTTGCCAGAATGCAGCATTAAACCTGCCTTTATAACTATCAATAATTTCGTAGCAGTTGTTGCCCGTTTGCCGGTAGATGAGTTTCATTAAAACTTTGCCCTGGTAAACACTAAGCTGCGTAAGTTTATCGGCAAATTCTTTTTTAAGATCTTTTTCGCGTGATAAGATAATGGCCTTTCTTTTACTCTTATCTGTAACATTTACCAGTTTGGCATTGATCTCATTCATTACTTTAGAAGCAGAAATTGCATAAGGGTACGTTACATAAACAGCGTTTCTCAGCCGCGTCCATTCTGCGTATTGTTTTTTCCATTTGCCATAAAGCCTCGACCTAACCTGTACAGGGTCAAGCCACGAACAGGGAATGGTATCGCCGTTTGCTTCTATGCATGCACCAACCTTTATAGTATCGTAAATGCCCGTGCCGTTCTGCGCTTTTGAAAGTAAAGGCAAACAGAAAGTCAGGAACACTAAAATATTAATATGGTATTTGCGGTACATGCGTTTTGTAAAAATAGGTAAAGAGCATATTTATTAATGCAGCATGCCTGTTAAAAGTAACCTGTGTAAAATGTTTTTAATTAAAAATTATGGCGCAATTCTGTTATCTGCCAATAAACGTGATTACTAAAGAGACTTTTTTAGCCCGGCTTAAGAACATGCATGAGGCTTTGGTTGTGTCACTCACTTGTACGGTTGGACTATGAATGGAGCTTTTACCAAAGCGTATTAAACCAACTTTAGTAAAGACAGCTAATTAGCTGTCTTTACTAAAATTTTATTGAGGAGTTTCGTTTATTTTTAGGTTGTTTGCTATTTTATTTGACCACTATCACCCTGACAAAATATGTATGAAAAATTAGGACAGTATTTTAAAAACAGGACTATTATTGACGAGCAAACACTCGAATACATTTTTTCTCACTTCACTTTTTTAAAGACAATACGCAACCAAATTCTTTTACGGGAAGGCGACATTTGCAAAGACTACTATTTTGTAAATAAAGGTTGTCTTAGACTTTTTACTTACAACAACGATGGTATTGAAACAACAAGATATTTTGCTTTTGAAGGTGCTTTTGGTACAGCTTTACCAAGCCTCATTGACCAAACACCAGCTTTTGAATTTGTACAGACAATTGAAAATTCAGAGCTGCTTAAAGTTTCAAGAGACAGCTTTTTTCATTTGGTGGACACAGTACCACAATTTGCAAGAGTTTACAGACAAATTTTAGAAAGAGGTTTCATTACAGCACAAAAAAGGATTTATGGTTTTCAGGGTTTTGATGCTTTGGAAAAAGTAAAATGGGTGATGAACTATCAGCCTGACTTCTTGTTAAGGGTTTCTAACAAAATGGCTGCTTCGTATTTGGGTATCACACCTGCAACTTTGAGCAGAGTAAAATCAAAATTATAATATGTGGACTTGCCCAAAATGTGAGCGGGAATTAAAAAACCCAAACCAATGGCATAATTGCGTGAAGGTTAGTATTGACAGCCTTTTTGAGGGCAAAGCAGAAGAATTGGTTTTTGTTTTTGACAAACTGCTCTCTGAAATAATTGATTGGGAAAACGTAGCAGTAAGCGCAACACAAAATTGCATTGTGTTTGTTCACAATCAAACTTTTCTCATCATTAGACCAATGAAAACAGCGTTAGACTTAAAATTTTATACAGCCACACAGCAGGAAGAAGAACCAATTTTAAAAAGCATTCTTTATTCGGGCAAGTTTCAAAATCATATACGGGTTTCATCTTTGGAAGACCTGACACCCACCATTTATAGTTACATCAAACAGTCTTATAAATTACTATAAAACCATGAAAAAGGTAAACTATGGCATTGACGCACCCAGCATAATGCGTAATCTAATCATTTTTGGGGCTTTGACAGTTGTGGCAGGTTTTGCAATTCAATTGCTTTCCAACAACACAATTTTAAAATACATCAGCTACTTAATTGTTTTAGTTGGTGCTGTTTTCTTTATACTTGGTATTGCAATGTTTGCTTACGGCCTTAAAGGCAAATACAGAACAAGGGATTTAATGCTCTCAAAAATAAATTGGACAGGAAATGAAAAAGTACTTGACATTGGCACAGGGCAGGGACTGTTAATGAATGGTGCAGCAAAGCATTTGACAACAGGAAAATCAACAGGCATAGACATTTGGAGCAGCAAAGACCTTTCAGACAATTCAATAAACAAGACGTTGGCAAATGCTGAATTGGAAGGAGTACAAGATAAAATTGAAATCAGAAACGAAGACGCAAGGAGTTTAACTTTTACAGATAATTCTTTTGATGTGGTGCTTTCATTGCTTTGCATACATAACATTGAACCTAAAGCCGACCAGGAAAAAGCCTGCTCTGAAATTGCAAGGGTTTTAAAACCCAATGGCACAGCTTTAATTGGCGACTATATCCCAACAACAGCATACGCAAAAGCATTTACCAAAGCAGGGCTAAAAGTAAAAAGTTCAAAATCGTATTTTACTACGGCCTCTGCTTTAATGTGGATTGTTGAAGCAACTAAAGAATAAAATTTCTTAATAACGTTGATATAGAACAACGTTTAACAAAATTGCTCATTGCAACTTTGCAGAAACAAATAAATATTTTTTATGCCATCATTACACACCATCAGTATCACCGTTAAAGACCTGGGAAAATCCCTTTCTTTCTATCGTACTTCAGGGCTTGCAATTGCGGAAGGACAAGACAACGAACACCATGTTGAATATACTTCTGAAAATGGCTACAGCATTGGTTTTATTCCTGAAACTACAATGTTACATACAGACCCAGCCTGGACAGCACCAACAGGAAACAACAGAATTGGTTTGCAGTTTGCCTGCAGTTCGCCGGCAGAAGTTGATGAAACTTATAACAAACTTATTGCTGCCGGACACACCTCTTTTAAAGAACCATGGAACGCTTTTTGGGGGCAACGCTTTGCGCAGGTAACAGACCCAGACGGAAACAATGTAGGTTTTTTTGCAGAACTTTAAAACTAAAAGCCACGACTTAAAAAATCGTGGCTTTTGATTAACGTGGAAGAAAAACTGCCGACAATAAGAAGTTTTGCTACAAGTGTGGCCTCTTTTCGTCCCGCCCGGCACCTTGCTACCACAAACTACCGCTTTAAATCTACGCACCAATAAAAGCTCAATTCCTAATCCAACCGTACAAGTGAGTGACACAAGGAAGATGCCATGAAAAGATTGGATGGTAAACAAATAAAATAATTGCTTATTGGGTGGTATGCAAACCCTATGCACTTTAATATGCACCGCTATTTAAGATCGGGCATTAATACCTCTTCGCCTTTTATCATAAATGCAAGGCGGTAAAAATCTATGTTTTCTGCAATCCAGGGATCCTGAACCTTCCATTCGCGAAAGGTATCGTTGCTTACCAGCAGGCAGTGGTGTCGTTTTACATATTGTATAATAAAAGGATCGGCGGGGTTTTCCCTTGGGGCTTCTATATATTCGGCGGCTTCTTTTAATTGCGGCAGTTTATCTGCATCGGTGAGTTTATGTTTTAGTGAAGCATCGTTGATTACAATGATTTCTGTAAAACCTTTTGACTTTAATAATTCAATTACACTGAGTATATTACTTACAGATGGCTTTGAAGCGCTATTGCCATTGCTGTTATGCGCCACATTACTGCCATCGATCACTACCTTCCTGTCCTGCATACGGTTTATTTCAAAAAACTCGCCATCTGCATCGTAGTGCCCGTATTTTTTTACCTGCTCATTTTTTAGAAGAAATGCAGTAATGGCTGTTTCATCTGGCAGCGAAAACTTAAACCATAAGGGCATTTCTACTGTATCGGCGTAGCGGTAATCTTCCAGCATTTTTATGAACAGACTTTTGAGTTTATTGATAGAAACTCTTTTACCCTGTTCAAGTTTAGAAAGCAGTACCAGCAATACTTTTTCATCGTGTGTACAGGTATCGCATTCTAAAAATTCAAGGTCTATCAGGCGGTTAAAATCCTGGCGGTCGCGTACTTTTTTGCTTCGGGCAAACTCAAGTTCTTTAAACCCTCTTAAACCTTTTTCAAGCGCTTCTTTATAATCTGCGTATGAAGGGAAGCCCTGGTCTTTGGCTATAGCATAAGTTTGAGCATTGGTAAACCCTTTTAAAAGTGCCTCTTTAAAACCGGCATAATTTTCAAAGCCGTTTGTGGTTGCAAACGTATAAAGTTCAAATGCATTGGAAGGTTCATTTATTTCGGGCAGCACTGGATTGCCGCCCTGCAGCAGTGCAGTATAATCTTTAAACCCTTCTTTAAAACCGGATGCTTTTATTTTTTCAAAAATATCCCTGTCTGCAATACCGGCTTCTTTTACAAGCTGGTAATCTTCAAAAAATTTGTAGCCTGCCGCTGCAGCTTCGTAAAAAACTGCCGCATCAGGAAAATGCTGCTGTACAGATGTATGATAATCTTCAAGTGTATTAAACCCAAATGTTGGCGTACGGAACAGGGCATTGTTGTGCAGCACAGCGAAGGAAGAAATTTCCCCGGCACCGCCTGTTAGCACCAAAATATCTTTCAACTGGTGGGCCTGCACAAAATGATAAAACGCATCGAGCCCGGTAAACTGAAAGCAATTGGCAGCCTGTAACAGTTGCAGCGTAAAATAATTGTAATGAGTGGTTTTCATAGAACAGGTTTTAATCTACAGCAATTGATTTTTTAAGGGGCATTTTTTCATCCTCCCCATTTAACGAAAATACAGTTTCACTTCCCTGCTCCGGTGGCATTAAAAGCATTACCGGCCAGCGTTTGCCTGCAATGCTGCCCCCTGCTTTTGCTGCTTCCAGTATAGAGCAGGTTTCATCCCCAATTACTTTAAAATGTTTGTAATACTCCCATAACAGTTCAACAGGTATTTCGCCAAAAAATAATTTTATTCTTATTCCGTCGTTTTGCAAACTGCTGCAGTGCATCAGCAGGTCATTTTCATTAATGGTTTGCTGCAGCAGGGTCGCCGCAGGCAACAGTTTATTTTTAAAAAAGGTAATGCGCTCCTCAACAGGTATATCATCATAACACATGCGCACCCATGTATCTGCACATTTTCTAAATGCAATGCCCGGTATATCTAATTGTTTTCTTACAGCCTTTAGTTCCAGCGCAGAAAGCAGGTTAATATTTGGAAAGGTTAAACAGCTTTCTAAAAAAACGTTTTGTATATCCTGTGCAGCAGTATAGCTGGTATATGTTTCCTTAAAGTCTTCAGCATTAAATTCCGCGCCCAGGAAAAAAAGATCATGCCCGCCTTCCATTTCGGGCAATAGGCGCTGCAACAGTTTGCTTGCCTGTGTACGATTTTCTGTATCCTCTTCCTGGTTACCCGTCATGGTGAAAGCCGTTAGCGCTGCTTCATCTGCCAGTTTACGCATTTCCATCAGTCCTGACAGGCGCATCATTTCATCAAAACCATTGATTGTTTCCATGCAGATATTGTGCACCGTTTGTTCCATTTTTTTTTGGGCTACAATTTGCTGCGGTGTTTTATGTTTTATTTTATGCTGTATTTTAAGCGCCGCTTTAAGATCTTGTACCACTTGTTTTTCTTCTTCGCTTTTGTGTATAGCTTCAAACACAATCATTTTTTGCCTGAACTGCAGGTGCTGAAAATTTTCGCTAAAAAACAGGTCAATCATAGTACCGCCTGCTGATGCTATTTCATCTGCTAAAATATAGCCAATGCGCAAACTTACAGATTCGCTAACCTGTGCAATAAGAGAATTGGCACTGCTAAATACAATTGGTTTCATGTAAACCGGATTTAAGGTCTTTGCAACAATGCAAGTCACGGTAAATAAAAATACAATTTTAAGCGGTTTAAAAAAAATCAACAACTTTTACGGGGTGGTATCTGCACAAAAAATGCAAAACCATTTTTCCCCGCCCTCACGCAACACTTCTTCTAAATCTACGCACCAATAAAAGCCCAATCCTCAATCTAACCGCACCAGTGTGCGACGCAACGGCAGCTTCATAGCATTCCCCCTGCCCGGCCCCAAAAAAATCCCCTCCAAATCTTTGCACAATAAAAAAAATTACAGTAATTTAATTGCCGCAAAAAACACTTTTCTTCAACCTCTTTAAAACGCTTCAACCATGAACGACGTACAAACCAATCAACTGGGCCGCGCCCAAAAAGTAAATCAATTCCTGCAGGAAAAACTGGCACAACTTACCGCCACACCAGATCTTAATGCCACCCTGCAACCCCAGCTTGCCGCTGCCATTAAAAAAGCGAACGACAGCGACAAACATGCCGTGCAGGACGATAGCGGCGAAACCACCACCAAAAGCGAAGCCCGCAGCGATCTGGAAGAAAGCAGCGACCACCTAAGCAGTGGCCTGGTAAGCTATGGCGATGATATTGACGATTTTGTGCTGATGCAGATGTTCGATTTTCCCGTAAGCACCATAGAGGGTTTTCGCGATAACCGCCTGCTGGAGTATGCCAAAAGCGTAAGCGAAAAAGTGCGCGACGCAACCATTGCCGCAGCCCTGGCCGCAAGCCACAATGTAAGCGCAAACGATATTACCGCCCACAACACCAATATAACCAACTTTGAAACCGATATTGCCACCCCCATTACCCGCAAGGCCGAGCGTACCGCCTGGGGCAAACAGGTAGACCGCGATATTGCCGCCGTAAACGAAACGCTGGAAAAAATACGCCGCAAAATGCGCACCTACCGCAAAACAAACCGCCTGCTTTTCGAAACCTTTCAGGCCACCGATACGGTAGACGATTTTGGGCATGGCGGCACCAAAGGCAATGTAAGTGGCAGCGTAAATTTTAGCAGTACCGTATTGGCCGCAACCATTACTTACGCCGCAGAGGCCCCCGTAACGCTGCAAAACACCGGCGCAACTGCCTTAAGTTTTCAAATGTATAAATCAGGCGCACCCATGGGTACCGCCGTAGCCGTGGCAGCAAACACCACCGTAACCACCACCATGGGCAATATGGCGCCAGACGGAGACAGCATTTATGTAACCAACAACAGCACAGCCGGTACGGGCAGCTACAACGTAACAGTTTAGTGCGAAGATTTTATTAGCCCGGCAGCAGACCATCTATGAGGCCCCTGTTGCGTCGCACACTTGTTCTTTAGGAACATTGCGCAGCCAGGCGTAGATTTAAGCGGGTATTTTAATGCTAACAGGTTTTTTAAAACCTGTTAGCATTTTTTATTTTTTATTGCCCCGCTGTTATGCTAAACTGCGTTTTATTTGGCAAAATAGCAATTTTGGTATCAATTGAACTGATTATTAATTCAATTAACCTGATATTATCTTCATTTAAGTTTATTTACAGGTTAATTAACCTTATTTTTAGTTTACCTATATTATTTTTAACATCAGTTGACCTAAAAAGTAATTCAATTGAAGTTATTTATAAGTCATTTGAAGCAAAAAATGATTTAATTTCATAATACCGAAAGCTAAATCAGCCCAAAGGCAAAGCAAACACAGTTTTAACACACATAAATATGAGCAACCTGTTTTCAATTAAAGATGCAGAAAAGAAAATTGCAGAAGTAAGCATACCGGCAATGGCAACACACCATATAAAAGAGAACAAACAAGGGTTTAATAAGCTCAGCAGGTTATTGGGCAAGCCACAAGGTTATATTGCCCAGCAGCTTAAACGCAAAAACCCAGGCCTGCCGTTGCTGTACGCCCTTAGCATACACCTGCAAACCAACTTTTTTGAACCCTTCTGCAACCTGCTGCCCGAAAACATACGCCCCACCCGCCAGGAAAAAGCACTGCAACAACAACTCGCCGATCTGCAAAAGCAATACGACGATCTTAAAAAAGAAAGAGATTTATTAAAGGAGATTGTAATGAAGTGAGGGGGGAGGGTAAGGCAATTTTTAGCATAAAACTTTCGTATTTTCAATTGTCGGTAAGCGGCAATACAAAAGCGAAAGTTTGAAACTTTCGTATAAAATATTGCTCTATGGATAAAGCATTAATAAAGAAGATTTAATAAGAACAGAAAATTGAACTTTCGTATATTAGCGAGT
>DGQT01000048.1 GCA_002390845.1 Chitinophagaceae bacterium UBA4407
TTAGTCGATCCTCAAAAACTTTGCGATGCCTAATCTGATTGAGTTTAGGTATTTTATCGGCTAAATAAGGTTGCAGGATTTTGTGGTAACTTTAAAAAACCTTGCAATTTTTTTATGTTAACAAAGCCGGCAAAATCATTACAAACCAGTTTTTTTCAATCTCTGGAAGAGCAGTTAAACCATCAGCATCCGTTGTATTTATTGGCCAATAGAATTGATTGGTCTGTTTTTGAAAAAGCCTTTTCAAAACATTACAGTGCCAAAATGGGCAAACCCTCCAAGCCGATCCGGCTTATGGTATCGCTGCTTATTTTAAAGCAATTACGTAACCACAGTGATGAAAACCTGGTAGTAGCCTGGAGTGAGAATTTGTATTATCAATACTTTGGAGGGGAACAATATTTTATCGCCAAAGAGCCATGCAGTTCAACAGAGTTGGTAGAGTTCAGAAAGCGTATTGGTACAGCTGGTGTTGAACTTATTTTAAAAGAAAGTATCAGGATAAACGGGAAAGATGGAGATGAAGACACCTTAAGTGCAGACACTACTGTTCAGGAAAAAAACATCACTTACCCTACTGATACCAAACTACATAAAAAGATTATTACCAAGTGTATTGGTATTGCAAAAACAGAAGGTATTGTGTTGCGGCAGAGTTATAAGTTTACATTAAAAAAACTCAATACCCTGCTTCGTTTCCAGCATACAAAACATGGGAGTAAACAAGCCCGTAAAGCCAGAAAGAAAATAAAAACGATTGCAGGAAGACTGGTAAGAGAAATCGCCAGAAACCTTAATGACAAAAGACTTTTACAGCATAAGACACAATTGGGCATTTATCAAAAGGTATTATTGCAAAAGCGAAGCGACAGCAATAAGATTTACAGCCTTCATGAGCCGGATGTAAAATGTTTCACCAAAGGTAAAGAACACAAAAAATTTGAATTTGGCAGCAAAGCCGCTGTACTGATAACACAAACTACAGGTGTTATTGTAGGGGCACTAAGTTTTAGTGAAAATCTTCATGATTCTAAAACATTACCAGCTGTTATTGAGCAATATGAAAGGCTTAAGGAAAACAAACCCAAAGCGATTTTTGCAGACAGGGGTTACCGGGGCCCAAAAGCAGTAAATGATGTAAATGTGCTTACGCCTGAACCACAAACAAATATAACTCGGGCACAACGCAAAAAACATTGCAGGCGTGCAGCAATAGAACCGGTGATCGGGCATTTAAAACAGGATTACAGATTAATCAGAAATTATTTGAAAGGAACCATTGGTGATGCGATTAATTTAATGCTGAGTGCCGCTGCTATGAATTTTAAACGAGTCATCAACCTCTGGCTCACAGAGGCAAATCAATGTTGGCAACTTATCTGCATTATCATCGCACATACTTATTGGAAATTGTATGCCCTGAACAGAAAAATGACTTTTTGAGGGACGACTATTTAGCTTTTGTTGTGTCACTCACTTGTACGTTCGGTAAGCGTTTCGGCAATGTGTAGACGCGGCATTTTGATAAAACAAAGCGCATTCGAATAAAGGTTCCGGCTGTTGAAAGTTCAAAATATATCCATCCGCCGAAGTGTGCGACGCAAGAGCCGGTGCCATAAAAATATTTTGCCGGGCTAATAACAGATCCCCTTTTACAAATCCCCTAATTGTGGCCTTAGAATAATATCTTCCACACAGGCCTGTGGCGATAATTGCGAGGCCGCATAAACCATTGCAGCCACATCTTCAGCTTCCATAATACGTTTGGGATCAACACCGCTGCCACTCCACGAATCTGTGTAGGCAGCACCCGGATAAACTGCTGTAACTTTTATATTATATGGTTTCATTTCTTCCCTCAGGTTTTTAGAAAAACCAGCCAACGCAAACTTGCTGATGCTGTAAGCGCCGCCATTTGTATAAGCCTTTAACGATGCAATGGAACACATATTAAAAATATGCCCACGCTTTGCTTCCATCATTTTTGGCAAAAGCAACCGCGTTAAATGATAGGCGCTGTAAAGGTTAACCTGCATCATCTTTTCAAGAAAACCTTCTTCTTCATTATACACGCTGCCCGGTAAAAATTGCCCCGCATTATTAACAACAATATCCGGAACTCCAAACGATAAACACCAGTTACCAAAACTTACAACTTCCTGTTTATTGCTCATATCAACAGGTCTTGCTTTAATGGTGCATTGCGGAAATTTCGTAAGTAGTTCTTCCATCATTTTATACAAATCCACTTCATTTCGTGAGCATACAAATAATGTGTGGCCGGCTTCAGCATACTTTTCTGCAATCGCTTTACCCAAACCTTTTGATGCGCCGGTAATAATGATATTCATTTACAACGTGCGATTTTAATTTTACGATTTTATAATACAGCAAGTTAACACTGAAATTGTAAATCGTACTTCGCAAATCGTAATTTGCAGCATGAAATACCGTCATCTGTTTTTTGATCTTGATCATACGCTCTGGGATTTTGAAACCAATGCCAAAGAAACCATGCAGGAAGTGTACGATCTTAATGCCCTGGAGGAAAAAGGCATTACAGATTTCGACCATTTCTTTGAACGCTACAGCCACCACAACGAACGCCTGTGGAGCCGCTACACCAAAGGTTTTATAAAACAGGAAGACCTTCGCTGGAAAAGAATGTGGTTTGCGCTACTCGATTTTAAAATTGGCGATGATAAATTATCAAAAGAAATGTCTACGCATTTCCTGGAGCGGCTGCCTTTTAAGAAAAAACTTTTTCCTTACACAATTGAGATACTTGAATATCTAAAGGCGAAAGATTACAAAATGCACCTTATTACAAACGGGTTCGATCATATTCAGTTCAGTAAGCTTACCAGCAGCAACCTTACACATTTTTTTGAAGAGGTAATTACTTCCGAAGCATCGCAAAGTCTTAAGCCAAACAAAGAAATTTTTGAGTATGCTTTAGAAAAAACCAAGGCCGGTAAAGACGAAAGTATTATGATCGGCGATAACCTTGAAGCAGACATACAAGGCGGTATGAATGCAGGCCTGGACACAATTTTTGTAAATCACTTGCGCATTGAAACACAGGTGCAGCCTACGTTTATCATTTATCATCTTAAAGAGCTGGAAGATATATTTTAAGACAATTTTGTACCGGGCTACAGCAATTATATTGATCGTTCCTTGCGTCGCACACTTATACTGAAGAACAATGAGCAACAAGTCCGAAAGAGGGGAAGACCGAAAGTCGGAAAGAAATACAACTGCATTTACTTTCGGTCTTACAGACTTGCTGACTTCCGGTCTAACCGTACAAGTGAGCGACGCAACGGAAGCCTCACAGTACTACTTCTGCCTGGTACAAAATATTTTGTATCAGCGGCAAAAGGCAAAATGTTTTTTAAAACCTGTTATCACTAACTTTACCACCGCAAACAATTACGAAATGTCATCGAAAATTTCTGAAGGTGTTGAAATAAATGTAGAGACCTACTACCAGGCCGATTACAGCAACCCTGTGAACAGCGAGTTCATGTTTGCATACCGCATCACCATTCAGAACCACAACAGTTTTACTATTAAACTGCTGCGCAGGCAATGGTATATTTTCGACAGTAACGGCGAGCAGCGTGAAGTAGAAGGCGAAGGTGTGGTAGGTGTTCAGCCGGTGATGATACAGGGCCAGCAATTCCAATATGTTAGCGGTTGCAATTTAAAAACCGAGATGGGCCGCATGTACGGTTTTTATACCATGGAAAACCAAAATACGAAGACTACTTTTAAAGTAAAGATTCCTGCGTTCGAGATGATAGTTCCTTTTAAAAACAATTAATGCGATTCATTGCTTTTATATTATCAATTTTTCTTGTACTAAATGCAAAAGCTCAAATTATTTATAAGGATCTCAAAACTTCCGGATCGTTAAAAATTGTTGACTCCACTATTTTAAGACCTTCATCTTATGCACATGATATTCCTATCATAAAACCTCCAAAAAAAGATCCGTTATTAATTGTAGATTGTAAACGAAGACCTTTTAAAAGTATTAATCAAATAGACTCAAAGCTTGTAGCTAATGTTTCTGTATTAAAGGGTAAAGAAGCAATCAAAAAGTATGGTAGGAAAGCAAAAGGAGGAGTAATAATTGTTGAGACAAAAAAAGATTAGTCTGGTATTATTTAGGTTTGTATTTCGCCTCTTCGAATATTTGTTTAGCAGGGGTTTGCAGTAATTGTTCCGGTGTGGTTTCAGGTTTTATTTCCAGCCATTTTTTAATGATCTGCCAACCTGTGAACTGCCCGATAAAACCGGGTGAACCTTCTCCCAGTATTTCTGTTTTGGGAGCATCATTCATATAATCTCTTGTTGCTGCGGGATCTGTTGAATACAGCAAATTATTCTGCAAAAAATAATTCCAGATCATGGCTTCGTTTTCGTAGCAGCCATCTAACTGCACCTGTGTGTAACCTGTTTTTAAACTATCCATTGTTTCAGGTAATAGCTTATCCAGAAGATATAAGCGCTTACCGGCTTCTACCATTTGATAGATCAGCGGCATATCTGCATTTGTTGCCGGATAAATATCGTCGATAACATTTTTGATGCAGTTAACCGGCACATATTGCGGCTCAAACCGCCTTGACTGGTAAGAAGGATAAACTTCTTCAATATAATCACTGTGATAAACCTCAAAATCCTTACCCAGGTAGAGTTGCAGCCCAACAGCCAACCCGCTGGAAGTAAGTACATTGGCATAACCTTCGATCGGTCCGATGAAAGTAATTACATGCTCCGGGATCGTGTATTTTGGAAAATAGTATTGAACAAACTGTAAACCCCTTTCGATTTCCTTTTGCATTTTATCTGTGTTTGCAAATAAAAGTTGCGAAGAATCGTAAATGGGTTTGTAATCGTGCAGGAACATTTTTACTTTTTGTGCAGCGCTATCTGGTTGCGGCGGAACAGCAAGGATATTGTATAAAAAATCATTAAGAAAGGAAGGGTATTTTTTTTGGAGTTCTGTTAATGCGGGCTGAATATTATTGGTATCAATAGAAAAAAAATCTTTATCGAAACGTTGTATATCTGACTTCACTTTTATATTAGAAACATCAGGAATATTTTTATTGTCGCCGCAGGAACAAAGGCAAATAAGGACAAGTAAAAGCAATAAAGAATTTTTCATGCTGCTAATTAACGTTAATCAGGTGAAATGATTTTGTTAAGAAGCAATTTTCTTTGGGGACGGTTGTTGAAAGATCAGTCATATTACAACTGTACAAGTGTGCGTCCCGATGAGGCATACGGGATGAAACAACGCAAGGAACGATGCTATAAAATACTTCAGCCCGGTTCATAATGCTGTTCCTCATTTCATAAACGGAGATTCGTATTTATTCGTGAAATTTGCAACATGAAAATAGTATTGGCACAGCAGAATTATCATGTAGGCAACTTTGAAAGCAATACCAAAAAAATCATCGCCGCTATTGAGGAAGCGAAAAAACAACAAGCAGATATTATTGTGTTCAGCGAGTTGAGTGTTTGTGGCTACCCTTCAAGGGATTTTTTAGAGTTCAATGATTTTATCAATAAATGTTATGCCGCGATTGACGAAATAAAACAACATGCCGACAGCATTGCGGTGCTGGTTGGTTCACCTGCACGCAATACCATAAGAGAAGGGAAAGACTTATTTAATGCAGCTTTCTTTTTGTACGAAAAAGAAATAAAAGCTGAGGTACATAAAACCTGTTTGCCAACTTACGATGTTTTTGACGAGTATCGTTATTTTGAACCTGCATACGAATGGAACATCATCAGATTTAAAGGAAAGCGTTTGGCAGTAACCATTTGCGAGGATATCTGGAACCTTGGCGATAACCCGCTGTACCGTATTTGCCCGATGGATAAATTGATGGAGCAACAGCCCGATGTAATGATCAACCTGAGTGCATCGCCGTTTGATTACACGCACGATGAAGACCGAAAGGCTGTTATAAAATCGAATGTGCTGAAGTATAAAATTCCCATGTTTTACTGCAATGCAGTAGGCAGCCAGACAGAAGTAGTTTTCGATGGTGCTTCGCTTGTGTTTGATAAGGATGCAAACTTGTGCAAATCGCTACCCATGTTTGTCGAAGCCGTGGAAGCAGTTACTTTAAATGATGATGGAACCATTGATGCTCCGATCATTGAACCCGCCAGCCGTGTGCCCGATAAAGAACTTACTCCTTCCGGATTAGAACCTGAATTGAATATTGCACAAATACATGCTGCGCTGGTAATGGGTATTAAAGATTATTTCAGCAAGATGGGTTTTACAAAAGCCATCCTGGGTTCTTCGGGTGGTATTGACAGTGCGGTTACATTGGCGCTTGCCGTTGAAGCGCTTGGCAAAGAAAATGTGCGTGCTGTGTTAATGCCTTCGCCGTATTCAACAGAACATTCGGTAGATGATGCGGTGGCATTAAGTAAAAACTTAGAAAACCCTTATGATATTATTCGCATTAATAACGTGTACGAATCTTTTCTCGCTACGTTGAAACCCATTTTCAAGGATCTTCCTTTTTCGTTGGCTGAAGAAAATATACAAAGCAGAACACGTGGTAATTTATTGATGGCGATCTCGAATAAGTTCGGTTATATTTTGCTCAACACTTCCAATAAAAGTGAACTTGCAACGGGTTATGGAACATTGTACGGCGATATGGCCGGCGGGCTTGGCGTGCTGGGGGATTGCTATAAAATGCAGGTGTACGAACTGGCAAAATATATCAACCGCAACAAAGAAATCATTCCTGGAAATATTATCAGCAAAGCGCCAAGCGCAGAACTGCGGCCTAACCAGAAAGACAGTGACAGTTTACCCGACTACAGCATACTCGATAAAATTTTATACCAGTATATCGAGCGCAGGCAAGGCCCCAACGAAATAAAAGCACAGGGTTTTGATGCTGCGCTTGTTGACCGCACTTTGAAAATGGTAAACACCAATGAATATAAACGCAACCAGTTTTGTCCCATCATCCGCGTATCGCCAAAAGCTTTTGGTGTTGGCAGAAGAGTGCCGATTGTGGGGAAATATTTGTCTTGAACCTGGATTTTTGGGATTGAATGGATTGTGAGGAAATAGAATTTTTTTTGGCCATGCTGAAGGAATTCTATGAAGCTTTTGTTGCGTCCGCACACTTGTGCTGTTGGATTATGATTGAGCTTTATCGAAGCGAAGATTGAAGTACTTCAATTTTAATAATAGTCTTCTATTTTGAATTTTTTGCTCATTTCAAATGTTTGCCCATCTACTTTGTTTACAGAAATAAGTTTTGTACAAAAAGCCATTTTATTTCCCAGTTCATGAACTTCCATCTTAATCCTGACTTTCTTTTTTGTGTCTTGTAATTCTTTTCTGCTGTAAATTTTTATTTTTTCATAGTCTGGATTCTTAAAATAAATTTTTATGATAGAGTCATTATCCAATTTCATATCAACAAATGGGCTATATAATAAACCTTCTTTTTTAAGTGATTCATACATGGCAAAAAACTTTTTGCTATCGGGATCTAACTTATATTGGTTAACTGTATCAAAATATTTTTTTGCATTTTGAATAATGCTATCCGGTTGATTATAAAAACTGCCGATGCGAAACCAATCAAAATAAAGATCACCTTCAATTAGTTTATTTTCACTACTTAAAAAATTACAGGATATAATGAAAATAAAGGATAATATAGTTGATATGTATTTTGTCATAAGAATTAAGAATACATAAATCTACAATCTTATTTCATTTCTCTATCAAAGTTGCACTTAGTCAACATCAACCGCTTCGATCTTCGCTTATATAAAAGCTCAATAAAGTATCCAACCGTACAAGTGTGCGACGCAACAAAAGCCTCATAGATATACAATTGCCCGGCTCAAAAAAAAGACCTGCATTACTGCAAGCCTTTCTATTATTTTCACGAGTTATTTTTAACTGATAATCTCTGCGCCAAAATATTTGTGCAGCACCTGCGGAATTTTTATGCCATGCTCCGTTTGATTATTCTCAAGAATACTTGCCAGTATGCGCGGCAAGGCAAGGGAACTTCCGTTTAAACTATGCGCCAGTTGTGTTTTGCCATTGGCATCTTTAAAGCGGCATTTTAAGCGGTTGGTTTGATAGCTTTCCATATTGCTTACACTGCTCACTTCAAGCCAGCGTTGCTGCGCCGCGCTGAACACTTCAAAGTCGTATGTAAGTGCGCTGGTAAAACCCATATCGCCACCACAAAGTTTTAAAATGCGGTAAGGTAACTCAAGGCTTTGCACCAGCTTTTCTATATGATGCGTCATTTCTTCAAGCACATCGTAGCTTTTATCGGGATGTGCAATTTGCAGGATCTCCACTTTTTCGAACTGGTGCAGCCGGTTTAAACCGCGTACATCTTTGCCAAAACTACCGGCCTCTCTTCTAAAGCACGGAGAGTAAGCCGTCATCTTTATGGGCAGGTCGCTTTCTTTCAATATTTCATCGCGGTAGATATTCGTAAGCGGCACCTCGGATGTGGGGATGAGATAAAAATTATCCTCTGTTACATGATACATCTGCCCTTCTTTATCGGGCAACTGGCCTGTGCCATAAGCGCTGGCTTCGTTTACCATAAACGGCGGAATAAATTCTGTGTAACCCGCAGCAGTATTGAAGTCCAGGAAATACTGTATCATGGCACGCTGTAGTTTTGCGCCACGGCCTTTATAAAAAGGAAAGCCACGGCCCGTAACTTTTGAACCTGTTTCAAAATCAACCAGGTCGTACGTTTGAATAAGATCCCAATGTGGAACGGCACCTGCATAAAGCTGAATATTATCGTCGCCACCAGACCTTACCACAACATTGTCTTCCGGTGTTTTGCCCGGTGGCACCATTGCAGAAGGGAGATTGGGCAGCGTTACCAGTTTATCATGAAGATTTTTTTCTACTTCGGTCATTTGTGTATTTAATGCGGCAACCTGTGTTTTATGCGTTGCCACTTCTGCCTTTAATGTTTCAGCTTCATCTTTTTTGCCCTGCCCCATCAGCTTACCAATATCTTTTGAAGCGCTGTTTATTTGCGATTGTGCATTATCGTATGCTGCCTGTAGTTTTTTACGTTCATCATCAAGCGCAATAATTTCATCAACCAGTTGGGGGTGATTAAAATTTTTTACCGCCAGTCTTTCTTTTACCCAATCCGGTTTTTGGCGCAACACATTTACCTGTAACATACTTCAAAAATTTTGGCAAAGATAAGGGGATGCATGTTTGAGCTTATGGAGAGAGATTTTTTTGGGGCCGGGCTTTAGTTTTATATGGCATCGCCTGTTGTGTCACTCACTTGTACGGTTGGATTATGAATGAGCTTTTACCGAATCATAGATTGAAGCGAATTTTTGTTGGTTAAGGGTCAACAAGTACGTACAGCTCTACTTGGTTAATTTCTTAATTACTTTTTCAACCCTTATTCTCTTTGTGTCTTTTTCAATATCCACCAGCCGCGAACTTAATGTTTTTATAAAAGTTGCTTTGTTTTTTTCGTTGATAATTGGCAAAGCATTTTCGGCATACATTGGTAATTGATTTGTGGGACTGATTTTCAAACGTTCATTAAGCAACGAAAAAGCATTTTCTGCGTATTCTTTTCTGCTGCAAAGTTTTATGAGAATTCCTACGCAATGGTCGTTTGTAATTACAGAGCCTTTGCCGGCAACATCAATAATTTTTCCTAATGCTTTATAAATTGTTTTTGGAATTTCATTCGTAATGGTGTCTAAAGCAATCATTGCTCCCCATTGTAACCGATTGTTTTTATTATCCAGTAATTCGATAAGTTCTTTGCTGAAGTCGGCCACCAGGTTTGGCTTTACTGCCCCTATTTCATAAATCACTTTTATGCAGTCGTTTTGTATGTCTTTGTTTTTATTCCTGAGATTATCAATCAATTCTTTCACCGCTTTCTTGTCATTGCTCTTGGCAATTTGCTTCGCCAATTCCTGGTTTGGAATTTCGTCTCTTCGTTTTAATGAAGTTGCTAATTGATCTATTATTGTCATACTGGTTTTGTTATTAGAGTTTGTATATCGCTATTAAAAGAGCCTACTGCTTGCTGTTCAAAGCGGGCTTCATAATTCATCAACCGAAAAGTAAAGCAAAAAGATGAGTAGAGTTACTCTTGCCGATTGATTTAAGTCAGCTGCTATGGAAGCAAGCATATGTTAGGCGCATCATTAAGTTAATACGGGCTGTGAAAGTCTGGAACTTTTGCAGATTCTTTGAAATAAAAACCGGCCATACTCACACCGTCTGCAAAGTCACAACTATAGTTTGTGAACTTACTCTTTTGTTTTACTCGTATACCTTTTGTAGTAAAGTGGAAGGTAATTTTGCAAGTTGAATCTATTTCTGCATTTTCAAATATTGCATAATGACTCTTGTAGGTCAATGTGTCTGTTAGTGAACCCGAACGAAGAAGCGATTCTCCATTTTGCATAATGATACTTACGACCATTCTGTTTTGTCTGATTAGCTTTACTTTAATAGTACCTTCTGGCAATGCTTTTCCTTTTGGATTATCGAAATGTGTTTTATAAGTTCCGGTTGGATTAGTCAAATTATTTACTTTCAACGTTTGCCCGCTAACAATAGGGGAAATATAACATGCAAAAAGCAATAGAAGGTTTCGAAGTATCATAGTATTGAGCCCAACGCTTGTATCACCGCAATTTACAAAACATATTGCGCCAATGCAAGCAAAATAGAGTCTATCAATCTTCGCTTTGCTGCCATCAAAACAGAAAGTACAAGTGAGTGACACAACAGCAGCTTCATAGCAATTCCCGCCCCGGCCAAAAAATTCTTTATCTCCGAAAATTACCCATTTACACGATTGACTTTCTTTGGCAGGTACATGAGCTTTGTGTTTGAATTAAAAATCAATTTTTAAACTGCACAAAACTTATTTTATGAGATCAATTTTCACTGTTATAATGGCGCTATTGCTTTGTAGCACCGCAATGGCCCAAAACACTGCATCGCTTTTTTTAAGCGACAGCACTTTTGCAAGGGATGCTGCCAACTCTGTAGCTTACGATAACGCAGGTAACCGCTATGTGGCGGGCTGGTTTGCAGGCACACTAAGCCTTTCGGGTACACAGTATATAAGCAGCTTTGGCACAACAGACGATGTAGTATCAACACCGTTAAAAGGTTTTATCAGCAAATACAATAATGCAGGTTCATTGCTCTGGACAAAGACTTTTATGGGTCGTGGATCGCAATGGTGCCTTGATGTGGAAGTAAATAAAACCACCGGAGATTGCTATGTTGCGGGAAATTTTACAACAGAACTTTTACTGGATGGTGTGCGACAGGACTTTACCGACGGCACTTATTTTGGGCGGCCCTTTATAGCAAAATTTGATGCCAACGGAAACAAGCAATGGATCAATACCACCATGAGTAGTTACATTACCAATGGTTCGTACTCTATTGGCCTTTCGCCCAATGGAAATAATTTATACTGGCACAGCGATTTTATCGGCGACCTTCAGTTGAACGGTGCTGTGGCCTACACCTCAATTGGCGGCGATTATGTTTTAATGCGGGTTAATACCAATACCGGCGCTATTACCAGTTCTTTGCAAACCAGCGATTACCTGCAGGATGGCTATATGCTTAACTGCGATAACAGCGGAAACGTTTACTGGAGTGGCAGCCACAGGCATGGAGGGTATGTGGTAAGTAACCCCGTATATGCAATACCACAGGGTTATATTGTTAAGTATAATGCCAGCTTAACTACACAGTTATGGGCTTTTGAAGTTTCAGGACCCGGGTTTCAAACTGTTAATGCTACTGCTGTTGATTCTGTGGGTAACGTATATATCTATGGCAGGTTTGACGATACTACAAAGTTTTATAATAATTCAGGCACAGACCAGGGCGTACAATTTATACCCGTGCCAGCAAAAACAAATGGCTATATAGCTAAAGTTTCAAAAGCAGGCAATCTTCTATGGGCAAAGCAGTTTAGCGGTGATTATGTTTTATTCGATAATTATGATGCCGATGGTGAAGCTGCACTTACTGTTGACAGCAGGAACGATGTATATTTTGGCGGCAGTTTTGGTGGTAAATTTTATTTTGGAACCGATTCCCTTTACAATACTTCTACACACAACGAACCATTTTTAGTTAAGCTTACACCACAGGGAAATTTATCGTGGATGATAAAACCTGAAACACTGCATGGCGGTAATATGAAGGGCCTTGCCGCATACAATACCAATGTACTGGCAGCAGGCGAAATAACCGGCATTTACAATATTTACCCAGACAATTATTTTAAATACGGTGCAGATTCTGTGGGCACTGATTATAATGCCCAGTATTTATGGGAAGTGGCAGATTGCAGTATTTCCATAAACACCAGTGCCACATCCAATACTGTAAATGCTTCGAACCCGGATACACTTTCTGTGCCGGCCATACCCGGAGCCACTTATCAATGGTATAAAAATGGCAATGCCATACCCGGCGCTACCAGCAATGTGCGCATCACTACAAAAGCAGGAAATTATTACTGCATTATTGATAACGGGCCTTGCCAGATTCAGTCAAGAAATAAACGCATAACACTTGCCCCTACGCCTTTTGCAGCAGTCAGCGAAACTGATGATGTAACAGCAACTGCAACTGCGGTAAACGTTTATCCCAACCCGGTTAAAGACAGGTTTACACTAAACATACCAGCAACAAAAAATTACAATGATTACCAGGCAAGAATTACAGATGCAAATGGCCGCAGTATACTCAGCAAAAAAGTAAATGCAGGCAGCCAGATAATACAATTGCCACGGGGTACGGCACCAGGTTTATACTTATTGCAGGTTACCGGTGGTAATGAAACAGTAAACATAAAATTACTGGTGCAATAAAGATTGTGCAGTTTTAAAAAAAGCCGGGTAAATATTTTTATGAGCCCGGCTTTTGTTTTTTATGGCATCGGCTGTTGTGTCACTCACTTGTACGTTCTGACCAGGAATCAGCAGTTAACAAGTTCACGAGGTTCACAAAACTCACATGTTGTTAGTAGCACAGGACATTTGAACGTTTGGAACTTATAAACTTTTGAACCACGGCTCAAAAATGTTTCGAACGTACAAGTGTGCGACGCAACGGATGCTTCATCTTTGTTCTTTTGCCTGGTACAAAAAAGAAAATAATATTTTATTAACTTTCGAATATCAAAGTAAAAGCAGTGCCTTTCCCCGGCTCGCTTTCTGCATATATTTTGCCACCAAGTTCCAGCATCAACCGCTTTACAATGCTCAGGCCCAAACCTGTAGAAGCCTCACCGGCCGTGGGTTTGGCTGTACCAATACTGTATTTGTTGAAGAGTTGCTTTAATTCATTTTCATCCATACCTGGGCCTTCGTCTTTTATGCACAACATAATTTGTTGTGCATTTTTTTCTGCTGAAATGTAAACTGATTTGCCAGGCTGTGAAAACTTGAGCGCATTGCTGATAAGATTTTCCAGTACCTGCTGCAAATGCTGCCTGCCGGTGTTTAAAAATATTTCTGTGCGGTATGGCTCAAAATGAAATTGTATGTTTTTGCTTTGGGCAGCAGGCGTAAAATCTTTGATGATGTACTGTATAAATCCGTTGATACCTGTTGTTTCAAAATGCAGGGCTTGCTGATTGGCGGTGGCCCGCTCAACATCCAAAACATTACGAATGAGTTGCTGGCCATATTGCAGGCTGGTTTTAATATGCTCAATGGCTTCATTATTATTTTGCCTGCCTAATATTTCTGTCCACACACGAATGTTATTCAATGGCTGCCCCAGGTCGTGGCTTACCATGCTGATGAGTTGGTTCTTGTCTTCGTTAAGTTCGGTAAGTTTTTTATTCTGTTCGTTGATGAGTTTATTTTGTGTTTCAAGTTGTATTTTCTTTTTCCTGTTTTGCCGCCAGAAGATCATTGATACGGCTGCTATTAATGCCAGTGCCGATGCGGCGATCCACACATTTCTTTTTTGCAGTTTTTGATTGTCTATTTCGGCAGCGAGTAATTTATTCTGTTGTTCTTTTTGTTCGGTCTTGTATTTTTTTTCCAGTTCCAGTAATTGCTCACTTGTTGTTGCGTTAATGTTTTCGGCTTCTATCTCTGTGCCTTTTAGCAAATTATCATACGCCAGTTGCCAGTCACCTTTTGCATAATATACTTCGCCATAACTTTTATATGTTTCAGCCTGGTTAACTTTGTAGTTATTTGCAATGGCAATATTTTTTGCAGTATCCAGGTAACTCAGTGCTTTTTTAAATTCTTTTTTCTGCCCGTACAAAAGAGCGAGTGTTGTGTAATCATTCCAAAGAAAGCTGCTGTCGTTACGCTGTTTGTGGTAGGCAAGGTTGGGATAAACATAATCCAGTGCTTCATCGAACTTTTTCATATACAGCAGCAACCCGCTGATGTTTACATTGGTGTTTATAATACCTGTACTGTCTTTCATCTGCTTTCTTATTTCAAGCGCCTGCCTGTAATAATAAAAAGCGCTGTCGTAATTTTTCTGGCGGCGCCATGTAATACCGATATTGCTGTAATTAACAGCAACCTGCTTTTGAAACCCATTTTGTTTTCCAATAGCGATAGCTGCAAAAGCTTTTTTCCTTGCTTCTTCGTATTGCTTCAGCGTTAAATGAATTTCGAACTGACTGCTTAATGCACCTGCCTGTGATTTTGGCACATGTTCCCTTATGCCAAATTGTTCCAGTTGCATAAAGTAGTACATGGCAGAATCGTAGTTTGCAGATAGCTGGTAATATAAACCCCGCAACCTTATAGCGGAGCCCTGTCCGTTTTTATAATTAATTTTTTTTGATGATTGCTCCACGGCATTTGCGTACCAGAACAGGCTGTCGGTTATGCTTTCGGCATTGTTCATTACCGAATAGATAATGTCATCAACAGCAGCACTGTCGTTCCATTGGGCAGAGAGCTTACCTGCAAACAGCAGGCAGAGCAGCAGCAGTTTTTTTTGCATGGCTATTCGTTTATCAATCCGTATTTCATGGCAAATTTTACAAGACCAACGGTATTGTTTACGCCAAGTTTTTCAATAATATTTTTACGGTGTGTATCAACGGTGCTTACGCTTAAGAAAAGTTTGGCTGCAATCTCTGCGCTGCTGTATTCTTTACAAATCATTTGCAGTATTTCCATTTCCCGTTTACTAAGTATCGCATGGATCTTAGATTCCGGAACTGTAACGGTTTTTTTATAGGCATCTTCTGTGCCATCGGTTACATCTATTTCCTTGCTGAAATAAGTATTGCCTGCGGCCACTGTTTTAATGGCGGTAATTAATTCTTCTGTAGTGGCACTTTTTAAAATATATCCCTGTATGCCATGCTGCATCAGCCGGTGCATATACCTGGTGCCGCGCAGCATGGTATGATAAATAACCGGTAGTGCCGGAAAGTCTTTCCTGATATTTTTCAGCAGCTCTTCTGCATCCATATCGGGCAGGTTTATATCGAGTAATAAAACATCTGGCTTTAGTGGTTCGAGTGCCTCAAGTGTTTTTCTGCCGCTTCCTGAAGTGCCGCAAATAAAGAATTCTCCGCTTTCTGCAAGCAGCAGTGAAAGGCCTTTAAGGTAGAGTTCGTGATCTTCAGTTATAAAAATGCGGATCATAAAACATGTTTATAAAAGGGGCATGGCAACAAAAATTATGTATACAATATATATTTTATTCGCTTAACAATGCCATTTTATTAATAACGATGAGAGCAATGCAGTATTTTTTAGCCGGGCTTTTGAATCACTGTTCAGCTATCCTTGCGTCGCACTCTTGTACGTTATGATTATGAAGTAATCTTAAACAGCCATTAACCGCTGAGGCGCAAAGCCGCAGAGAACAGATTCAAAATTTCTTTGCGCCTCCCAGACTCTGAGGTTTGTATTTTTCAGTCCAACATTGGTCCGAACGTAAAAGCGTGCAATCCCGAAATGATCCTGAAACAAGTTCAGGACGGAACAGGCTGCGAAACTTCGCTTAAATGTTGCCATGAAAACGGAACTGTGAAACGAGCGTGGCAAGGATGCTGCCATGAAAATCTACAGATGGGTAAATAATATTTTATCAAATTTCAAAGGATTATAAAGGTTTTAGTTTAATACTTCGGAAGCTTACTTCGTTGCCATGATCCTGTAAAAGTATGTGGCCTTTTTTTGCTTGGCCAAAGTTTGGCCATATTTTGTATTTGCTTATTGCAACAAGATCGTGGTAAGCCTGGGAACCTCGTTCGTATTCCAAAACCTTTATGCCGTTTAAATAATGTTCTACATGATTGTTTGGATAAACAATAATGCGGCCCGTATTCCATTCGCCAATCTTGTGCATAAAACGCGGTTGCTTTTGTGCCTTTATGAGATCATAAAGCGAGGCCAGTGTTCTGTTTCCGTTGATGCCAAGCTTTGCATCAGGGTGCAGTGAATCATCAAGTATCTGGTATTCCAGACCAATGGCAGAGCCTTGGTTATTTTCTGTAAGCGTTACAAAATATTTTACGCCACTGTTTGCGCCCGGACTAAGTTTAAATTCGAAGGAAAGATCAAACGCACTGTATTGATCGAGGGTAACGATATCGCCACCGTTACCGCCTTCTTTGCCTTCTGAAGAAAGAACGGTGAGTAAACCATTATTTACCTGCCAGCCTTTTTCGGGAAAGGTGGTTTTATATGCGCCGCGCCAGCCATTGGTACTTACACCATCAAACAACAATTCCCAGCCACTGTTTTTTTCGTAACTGCATAAATAGTTGGGAATATTATTGAGCACATAAACATTGTTTGGGAAAGCAGTAGGTTTTATATTTTTCGTTTTGATCTTTATGTTTTTCCAGTAAATTTTTTCACCAACAAAATTTTGATTATCGCCGATACTGTGTACCTGCAATGCAATAAAACCTTTAGCGTCAACTGTATCTACAACATAGGCAGCAGGCACACCATTGATCCATGTTTTTAATTCGTTGCCGATACACTCGATATGCACTTTATTAAATTGCCCCAGCCTGAAAGCGTTCTGTGCTGTGGCATTCAGCGAAAGCGGATAAAGCCAGTCGCGGCGGCCTTCATCGTAAATACCTGCAGTCCATCTTCTTGAAGAAGGATCTAATTCGTATTGATACCCATATACTTTTCCTTTGCCGTTATTTGCTGCTGCATTAAAATGACTGCGAAACTGTATGCCTGAGTTTGCGGTAGTATCTTCTATTTTTACATCAAGTTCCAGCACAAAATCGCCATACTCTTTTTCTGTTACAAGAAAAGTATTTGGAGATGATAAAACGGTTGTGCCCAGGATCATTCCGTTTTCAATTTTATAATCAGCAGTGCCGGAAAGTTTTTTCCATCCGTTAAAAGTTTTGCCATCAAATAAGCTTGTCCATTCACCAGTATTTTTTTGTGCAGTTGTAATGACTGATGCAGTTATAAAAAAAATAAGCAGGAGCAATAGTTTTGAAGTTTTCATACCTGAGCGTTAATGAATTGAAATAGATTTATGTACAACAAATCTATGAAAAGAACCCGCTTGTGGAGGAAGTTTGTACAGGAGATAAAACGTGACTGCATAATGTTGAAGCGCATACAGAACCCTGAAGTGTGCGACGCAACCGGGCCTGATAGCAGTAATGTTGATTGGCTAATAAAAAAACAATTGCACTTTTTTACAAATAATTTTAATAGAAGATAAATAAAAAAGCCACCTTTTATTAAGGCGGCTTTTGCAGTATTGAAATATTAATTTTAATAGGTAAGATTTAATTTTAAAGATGTGCGAACTCCATCTTGTGTTATAACCTGGGCTACTACCAATCCGTGCAATTTATTTTGCGGTATGGACCATATATTGTCGCCTTTATTTGCAATTGTGCCAGCTGTTTGAATGGTTGTGCCCTGCATATCTGTATAAATTACCTGTACTTTTTGCTGCCCGGCTCCGTTGTGGAAACGTATTAAGCCAGAGCCACCATTCCTGGAATACAAGAATAAGCCATAGGTGTTCTTTTCTGTACGGCTATTATTTGTTGTTATTGACGGATTTAGCCCGGAAGCCACTTCGTGTATGGTTAAATTATTATTTACGATTTGATCTCCTGTTGGGGCATAGTCGTGATTGGCAAGGTTGCCAGCGGTATAGAAAATAACATCGCCGGTGCCTGCGGGGGGTGCATTCCATGGTACAAAAATAGTTCCTGAATCAAGTTTGTTTACAAGGTCTGCGTGCTCTACATAATGATGGCCTTTATCCAGCTTGTTTACTTCTATAACCGGAAGTGTTCCCCAGGAATTGATGTCTGCAAGATCGGCTACCTTGGCACAGGTTGTTTGAAAACCATATTTGCCGGGTACGCCCTTTGTGGGAATTAAGGCAATCTTAAAAACGTAAGCTTTGCCCGGTATATAATCAGTTACCGGAATGCTGTCATCGCCAAGCAATTGTGTTGTAATAGAACCTCCATAATGCCCGCCTCCGTGGCAGTTTTTTTGTGCACAGGTTTTACCCTTGTTAAATGGAGCACCGGTTGCAGAGGGGGTGTTAAGTAAAGGGATTTTAAATCCGGAGAATGCCGCTATAAAAAGTAGTGCAGATATAGCAAGTGTTATAAACGGAATCTTTTTACGGGGTAGTGTAATTTTTAACATGCGGTGTTGTTTAAAATGCAAAAGTTGGATTTATGGCTGCAGTTGGATATTGTTTTTGGACGGGTGCAAAATAATTATTTTTTACCAAGTATCTGCTATTTGATAACGTTCGGAATTTAAATGCTCATTAAAATTTGATGGAACTTTATTTAGTCTATAGGTTTTTTTGAACCTTAATGCAATATTATTTCGTTTATCTGCGCAGGCAAATCTTGAAAAAAGCAAAAAAAATCCTGTTTTAGTTGTTTGCCATGCTGTATTGCTGCTATAGGGCTTTTGTTGCGTCGCACACTGCATCGCCGGCAATTTTATTGAGCAATTTGGTGCAGCCGGGTTCCAGATGCGAGGTTATCGCAAGCAGCCAGTTAATATCTTAAAATTTCTCCGGTAACTGTTGCAATTTGCAACCACTCCTGTACCTTCAAAATATAAATTACCATGCAATTACTTAATCAAGGGCAACCCGAATAACAAAAAAATTAAACATGTTTATATATAATATTACTACGCAGGTTAGCTGGGGCATTCATGAAGAATGGCTTAAGTGGCAATTAAGCGAACATATTCCACAAATAATGGATAAAGGTTGTTTCTTAAAATATCAAATCCTAAAGCTTCTTGAAATAGATGATACCGAAGGACCAACTTATGCCATTCAATATTATGCCGAAAGTAAAGCCGATTATAACAGGCATATAGAATTGTACGCACCTGAACTAAGGAAAACTGCATCTGCCAGGTGGGGTGAGCAATTTGTTTCTTTCCGTACGTTAATGCAGGTTGTGCATTAAGTGTGGAAATGTTTTAAAAACAGTGTTGCCTGTTACAAAAGATTGCTATATTACGCTGAAAGGTGCGCCAATACTGCATTTCAGCAATTAATTGCTAAAACCCTTTACTGCACAGGGTTTTAGCGGCGTGTTAAGTAAAAGCCGTTACATAAAGAAATTTAATAAACTGCTGTAACCCTTTGCGGATGCGGATTTAACAGCAACTAAAAATTTAAATAAAAGTGAAATATAATTTTGCCGGTACTCAAAAGCGAATAAATTTGTTACAGTATTAATTAAATAAATAAACACATCATGAACAAAGCTGAATTGGTTGCCAAAATTGCTGAAGATGCAGGCATCTCAAAAACACAGGCCAATGCTTCTCTCGATTCTTTTGTTGAAGCAGTTACAAAAACTTTAAAAGGTGGCGGTAAAGTTACATTGGTAGGTTTTGGTACTTTCTCGGTATCTAAACGTGCAGCCCGCACTGGCCGCAATCCTCAAACAGGAGCAACTATAAAAATTAAAGCTAAAAAAGTTGCACGCTTTAAAGCAGGCAAAGAATTAAGCGCCAAGATGTAATTATTGCACTTGCCTAAACAAAAAAGCAGAAGAAGTTTATTCTTCTGCTTTTTTATTATATGCCGTTTGAATAGTTTTTTGCATTTTTGCACCCTTATTAAACATTCATAAAAAAAAATACAATGGGTAGAGGAGATAAAAAAACCAAGAAAGGGAAAATTTTTAAAGGGTCTTTTGGTAAAAGCCGTCCGGCAAGACCAGCCAAAGCTGTAAAAGCCGAAGCCAAGAAAGAAGCATAGTTGTTAAGTTGATAAGTTGACTTGTTGAAATGTTGGGTAGTTTTTATTTCGCTAACCAATCAACCTGTCAACTTTTCAACCGGGCAACCTGGTTTTATGGAGCTAACCTTTCGATAATCCAGTTTCCATTTATTTCTTTAGAATATTGTATCCTGTCGTGCAGGCGGTTGTTTCTCCCTTGCCAGAATTCAATAACGGCAGGTATTATACGGTAACCACCCCAATGCTCCGGTCGAGGAATTTGTTCGCCGAATTTTTCAGTAAACATACTTACGTTTTCATCCAGTATACTTCTGCTATCAATTATTGTGCTTTGTGGCGAGGCCCATGCACCAATGCGGCTGCCAACCGGACGTGAGTAAAAATAAGCATCACTTTCTTCATCACTTACTTTTTCAATTGAGCCCTCAATTCTTATTTGCCTTTCCAGTTCTTTCCAAAAAAATACCAATGCTGCAAAAGGGTTTTCAGCCAGCTCACTTCCCTTGTGGCTATTGTAGTTGGTAAAAAAAACAAATCCTTTATCATCATAGTCTTTAAGTAATACAATGCGTGCAGATGGTTTACCCTCCTTGGTGGCTGTTGCCAGTGTCATTGCATTTACTTCATAAATTTCGCTGTTTATCGCATCGCCCCACCACTTACCAAATTGTTCAAAAACATTTGATGAAACATCTTCAATATTTAAAGATTGTAACTGGTAATCGCTTCTTATATCCGCTATTTCTTTTTTCATAACCGTAATATTTTATGAGCCTGGCTGAAGGAATTTCTATGAGGCTTCTCTTGCGTCGCACTCTTGTGCAGTATAGCTTTTATGAGCGTAAGCAAACCCTGCTGCAAAAATACAAACCCTGTTATAGAAAAAGCAATTATGAATTTGAGCTATTGAACAGTATTACAGAATGTACAAGAGTGCGATCCCCCCGAAATTCTTCGCATTGGTCTCAAACTAATTTTTGTTTTTTACAACGCACAAATGCGAGGCTCTAATTGCTCAAGCCGCATGGCTTTGTTGTCTCAATCCCGATCGCTATCGGGACTGCTTTCGCTTCTTTGAAAAAATATGCTTCGCATTTTTTCAATTCCGCCTTCGCGGAACCGAACCGAAAGAGGCGCTTTATGAGACAACTGGTATCAGGTGCGAAGTTCTACGGGATGCCACACTTCGCTTAAATGTCGCCATGAAAGAGGAACTATGAAACGAGCGTGGCAAGAGAAGCCTCATAGTAGTACCAAAGCCTGGTACAAAATCTTTTCTTAATATACTAAACAAGGGGATTAATTTTCTCCTGCTTTTTTCTCCTGCATTTTTTTATACGCCATTAAAAATAACGCACCAAGATTTTTATGTGGCGGTACGTAATCGTCAAACAGTTCACTGTTACCGCTCGATTTGCTGAGACCGGCCCACAACTGAGGCCAGTTAAGGTCTTTGCCAAGCCGCAGTGTTTCGAGAATTGCGTAAATCATCGGATCGTTTACAGAATAACTACCCGTTTGTTTGGATGCAATAATTTGAGCGGAAGGGCAAATCTTTAGAATTTTATCAAGGCTTTGATAAGCGCCGCAACTACCTAGTAAGATTACCCTTGCAGAAGATGCCAGCTGGTCTATTGTAGAAGTTAGCCAATAACTATGGCCGCGGTGAATTACAATCGTTGGATTTAAATCGTTGTTAAAGAGATATGCATCAAGATCGGCCTGGGCTTTTGTGTCAAGATTATTTTTTTCATCCAGTGGTTTATTGGCATAGATCACAACATTGGCTCCCTTTGCAGCGGTAATACTTACCCATTCTTCTGTATGTGTTATTTTCCAGTTTGAATTGCTAAACACCCGTATAAAGCTATTAAAGGAAGCCCTTCCATCATCATCGCCGTAAAAGAATTCCTGAATAATGATTTTACTATTACTGTCTTGCAAATTTTTTGAAGGCATATAATACACCGGCGGTACACCAAGTGTTTGAGAAACATCAATATGGTTGGCAGTATCCATTGAAAGAAATAAAGTATTCAGAATGCCATAGATGTCTGTTGCTCTTAGATTTTGCGTATTCTTTGCCTGTTGCAGATTTATGCCAACCTGTGTAAGAATCAGTTTTTGAATATCGGTATTGGTAATACTGGCGTAGGAGTTGGCTACATCTACTGCATCTTCAAGACTTACAGTTTTATCAAGACCGTTTACAAAAGCCTTCATTAGCATTTGGGCATTGCCATTATCCATACGTTTTAAAAAATCATCCAGGGTGTTATAGTTTGAAGCCATCTTGATCCATTTCCGGAACCTGTCGAAACGCACACTCATCAGCAGTGAATCGCTTTTTGGGTTCTTCATGTTTTGCCAGATACGCGGATAAACGCCCCTTACATAGCTCGATGTATAAATTACTTCTTCCCCTGTAACGGCCATGTAGTAAAGATCCCGGGCATTAAAAGGTTTAAGGCTCCTGAACCGAATTTCATCCGGTGCTTCGTGAAGACCATTAATTGTATTGATAAAAGGGTCAATTGCTTTTTTCTGAAGCTTTGCATACAGGCTGCTCATTGCCATTGGGGTGTCACGTTTGCTAAGCCGGTAAGCATAATCAACAGAAGTTTGCACCAGCAATTGATAATACTGTATACTGTCATTCAGTGCGGAATCAATTTTTTCGAAAGTCAATTTGCCCCGGTAAAGATTATCAAGAAATGGGAAAAGCTGCCGGCCTGATTTTAATTGCGCCATTTGGCTGATCACATGTACCAGTGTGTCGGGGTTATTGCGGATCTTTGTTGCCAATGCGGTTGTAGCAGCCGCATAGGTATATAGGTTCTCGGGATCGCGACGCGCAATTACGGTGATTAAGCTATCAGTAAAAGGCAGGTTTGGATTCAGGCTTAAAATATCCAAAGCTTTCTGTTTGTATTTATCACAATACTTCAGCAATACAATATCCCGGCAGTTTTCAATGCCACTATTGTTGCTGAATGCGATGGTATAGATAAGTATATTACCGGTTTCGTAGCTGTATGAAGCAATCCTCTGTTCTATACTTGCACCGCTGTTTTCCAGGATCATGCATTCCCTGTAAGCATTCAGCAGATTGGGGAGTTCTGAATATTTTAATGAATCGTAACGGCAACCGTTCAGGTATGCGGTTAGTGTTTCGTTTAATCCGCGCAGAAATTTTATCTTGCTGTTATTGTCGATCCCGGAGTCTTCCTCAATAAGTGCTTCAATCTTTGCAACACCGTTTGTCAATGCGTTTGTAAGCTCAAGGTTAAGTTGTTCATTGGTGGTTGGTGTAAACAGGGTATCATCTTTACCATCGGTTGCCCGAATCTTTTTTTGAGTAGCCCTGATCGTTTCGTGGAAATACTGGCGGGCAAGTGGTATATTACCGTTTGTTGGTTGTGCGTGTACAGCGATGCAAAAGACGAAAAAGGAAAAGGCTATATAATATTTCTTCATACTTCAAAAATGGTGTTTCACGGTTTAAGCATTTGTGGCAAATTTAAATATATACCGTCGCTTAACAATAACATAATGCGTTAACCGTGCCATTATGGTTTTGTAAAATTATTTTTGTGTAAAGGAATTGTTAATGGAAAATAAGGCAAAGAAAGTTTTAATAGCGGATGACGAAAAGGATATACTGGAAATTGTCAGTTATAACCTTAACCAGGAGGGTTATGATATTTATACAGCCAAAGACGGAAACGAAGCACTGGAAATGGCAAGAAAGATTCATCCAGACCTGATTATACTGGATATTATGATGCCGTACAAAACCGGCATTGAAGTTTGTGAGATATTAAGGTCAACAGAGGTATTTAATGATACATTGATCATATTTCTTACCGCGCTTAATGATGAAACCTCGCACATAAAGGGCCTGGAATCGGGCGGGGATGATTATGTAAGCAAACCCATCAGCCCTAAGGTTTTGGTAAGCCGCGTTAATGCATTGTTCAGAAGAACCCACAAAGAAGCCGAAGGAAAAACCATAACGATAGCAAACCTTACCATCGATCCTGAAAAATTCATGATCGTTATCAACGGCAAAAACATTGTACTGGCTAAAAAAGAATTCGAACTGCTGTACCTGCTTGCATCAAAACCGGGGCGCGTTTTTTTACGGCATGAAATATTAAACCAGGTTTGGGGCCAGGATGTAATTGTGGGCGACAGAACCATTGATGTTCACATACGCAAGATTCGCCAGAAACTTGATATGGATTGCATTACCACCGTAAAAGGTGTGGGTTATAAATTTTCGCTTTAACCGGTGCGCTGTATTTTCTGCTCAAATCTGTAATGCTGTATAAGTGTGCGATCCCGAAATAAATCCGGTCCCGAAATTTTTCGGGATGCCACGCTTCGCTTAATTGCTGCCATGAAAGAGGAACCTTGAAACGAGCGTGGCAAGAATGCTTCATGCCTGTTCTTATGCCGGGTTCAAAAAATGTATTCTCAAATTCAAATACATCAGCAGTTTCGCAATAATCAGTAACAACAAATCAATTACCTTGCAAAGTGATGCACTGCACCATTTAAACCATGCAGCAAGCAACAGAGTAAACGATGTTACAAACAAAGAACCTTTCGCCTAATAAATTATCGCTGCTAACTGCCTTTTGCCTTTCTTTACCCGTTGGTATTGCATTCTGTTTTGTTACAGAACACATGTATGTAGGCTTACTGGCTTTTGCAGTAAACCTTATTGGCAGTTACCTGCTCATTCGTTTTGTGCTGGAATCCTTTATCTACCGTAAAATAAAACTCATTTACAAGTTCATTTATCAAACCAAAGCAAGTAAGCGGGAGGAAATGTATTATAAATACATACTCCCTAAAAAAAGTATTGATGAAGTAAGGGAGGACGTAGAACATTGGGCCGAAGAACGCAAAGAAGAAATAGAAATACTGCGCAGTAACGAAACCTACCGCAAGGAGTTTCTGCAAAATCTTTCGCACGAATTTAAAACCCCCATTTTTACCATACAGGGTTATGTGGATACTTTACTGGATGGCGCCCTGGAAAACCCATCGGTTAACAGGAAGTTTTTAGAGAACGCCTCTAAAAATGTAGAACGCATGGTAAACCTGATCAGTGATCTTGACGAAATTACCAAGCTGGAAAGTGGCGAACAGCCCCTGTATAAAGAAAATTTTATTATACAGGATCTTATAAAATACGTTTTTGAAACCCTCTCTATAAAAGCAGCGGCTCGCAATATAAAATGCACTATAAAAAAAGGCTGCGAACAACCTTTGTATGTTTTTGCCGACAAAGAAAAAATTTCACGTGTACTGATTAACCTGGTAGAAAACGCCACCAAGTACGGCAGAACCGATGGCAGCATTGTTGCCAGCATTTACAAAACCGACGAGCAGCACGTTCTTATTGAAATAAGCGACGATGGTATTGGCATTGCCGAAGAACATTTAACCCGTGTATTCGAGCGGTTTTACCGCACTGACCGTGGCCGCAGCCGCAATGTTGGCGGCACCGGCCTTGGCCTTTCTATCTGCAAACATATTATTGAAGCCCACGGCCAAACCATACATGTGCGCAGCACGGTAGATGTGGGCACCAGCATTGGCTTTACCCTCGAAGCCAGGAAAGATTAAACCAGTTTTTGTTTACCGGCCTTAGATACTTTGGGCATCGCCTGTTGTGTCACTCACTTGTACGTTCGGAAGTTTATTGAGCTTTATCGAAGCGTAGGTTTACGGTGACAACACCGTCAACGGCAAGTGCAAACCAATTTTTTGGCAAGGCGATTTAGTTCGGGTATTTTTGAAAAAGCTGCAACGATACAATGCGACACTTAATCATAGTTATACTTCTTATTTCGTTGACACACTCCGGCTACAGTCAGACATTTTTAGACGCATATAAAAAGTACAGACTTGAAAGAGCAGACACACTTTCAAACTCAAAAACAAAAAAGAAAATTAAAAGCTTTATAAAATCACAAATCATAGAGCTTGATACAGTATTTCACTCTTATAAAGCCAAATCAAATTTTGACTTTAATAATGCTGATACATTATTTCTTATTTATGAATCACCTGCTGAATCACCATTTACTAGCGACATAATAATTTGGTCAGGCAAGGACACAATTTCATATCGACAAGGGTTTGCAACAATCAAACCTTTTAAAAATAAAAGAACAATCACTTACGAAACTTTTTTTCCAAAGTTTGACAGATCCCAAGGCTTTAAAGTTGTAACAGAACGAGATTCCTTGGTTACACTGGTTTCACAAAGAGACTACAATACAATAAATCATTTGAGCCACAATCAAAACATTAATGACGGCAGTTATGTAAGTATTTACGTGGCTTACAAAGACAGAGGGGAATATAAATTTGAAACCTGTTTCCCAAAACAATTTATAATTCGTAATGTTTACCGAAAAGAATAATTTCTACAGGCCTGAACTCTACGATTCGCTTAAATAAAAGCTCAATAAAGTATCCAACCGCACACGAGTGCGACGCAAGAAAGGCTTCATGCATATTCTTCACCCCGGCACAAAATGGCCTTTAAAAATTACTACATATTAAAGCTTAAATTCCTTATCAGCGATGCGGGTAAGGCAGGCAGTTTGCTGCGCTCGATAAGAAAACTGGTAAGGCCGGCGAATTCTTTAAAAATATAATGTTTGTCCAGCGCTGCACGCAGGTAATCTTTGCCGCTGCTGCCACCGGTGCCAATGCGGGTGCCGATCATACGCTGTACCATGTTCATGTGCCGGTAGCGCCAGGTGCTCATTTGCTCATCAATTTCCAGCAGGTTGTTTAATAGCTCGAACGGTAAATGCATAACGGGGTAACCACGATACAACATAATAAACAAAGCAGCGCGGCTTGCTTTGGCAGACAATTGCCCGCTCTGTTTGCCTTCAATAAAAATGGTATTGAATACTTCGAGGTTATTTCTTTCGGCTTCAGCGAGGCTGTTGCTGTAACAGGCCCGGTAGGTGCTCCAGTAAGGGTGTATATTTTCCTGCTGATCCGTTGCAGTAAAATCTTTCCAGTTTTCGGTGCTGTCGAAGTAGGGCATACGTTCGAGCCAGTTGTTTACAACGGTGATGAGTGATTTTTCCTGTTCGGCTTTTTTGATGGTATTTATTTCGGGCTGGTACAATTGAGAAGTGTAATATTCTTTACCATAACGTTCTTCGTATTGCAGTCCCAGTTTGGCTTCGAGTGTTTTAAACTGCCAGCTTTGAAAGCCGGATGCTGGGCGTAGCAGATCGCGGAAGTCGAGGAAATCCATGGGTGTCATGGTTTCCATAATATCGATCTGGTGTACCAGTACTTTTAAAATAGTGATTACCCTGTTTAACCGGTGTACCACCGTTTGAAGTTCGGGGGTATTGTCGTTAATGGCAGGTTGTTTCATAACTGCTACGGCAGAATCAACCTCAAAGAGTATTTGTTTAAACCAGAGTTCGTACGACTGGTGAATAATGATAAACAACATTTCGTCGTGGGCAGGTGTGCGGTTGCGCTCAAAACTTTCAGGGTGCTGGCTGCCCAGTATTTTATCTAACTGAAGGTAATCATGATAATAAACCGGCTTTTTTTCCATATTGCATTCGTTGTAATTACAAAGAAACAGTTTGTTTAAGAACACCACAACTGCATTTATAATAATTGGCAGGTGATTAATACTTCTTAATCTTAATTAGCTTTTGCTCTTGCGGAAAATTTGCTGTTATTTGCAGCATATTACCTTTCAATAACACTAATCATTTATGCTTCCAAAGTACAAGCGCATTTTACTTAAACTGTCTGGCGAGGCCCTTATGGGTAGCGGCTCTTCAAAATCATCTGACCCTTTTGATCCAAAGATTATTGAGCAATATGCCAACGATATAAAAACCGTTACAGATCTTGGCGTACAGGTAGCGCTGGTAATTGGCGGTGGTAATATTTACCGGGGTTTAAACGAAAGTGAAAGTGGAATTGAACGGGCACATGGCGATTATATGGGCATGCTTGCAACGATGATCAACGGAATGGCGGTGCAGGCCATGCTTGAAAAAGTTGGGGTTTACACACGCCTGCAAAGCGCTATTAAAATGGAGCAGATCGCCGAACCATATATTCGCCGCAAGGCCATGCGCCACCTGGAAAAAGGGCGTGTGGTAATTTTTGGGGCGGGCACGGGCAACCCTTATTTTACTACTGATACAGCGGGCTCGCTAAGGGCCATTGAAATAAAGGCCGAAGTAATTTTAAAAGGTACAAGGGTAGATGGTATTTACACCGCAGATCCTGAGAAAGACCCCACCGCTACCAAATTTGAACAGATCAGTTTCCAGGAATGTTTATCGCGCAACCTTAAGGTAATGGACATGACTGCTTTTACACTTTGTATGGAAAACAGTATGCCCATCATTGTATTTGATATGAACAAACCCGGTAATCTTTTAAATGTAGTAGAAGGTATGCAGGTAGGTACATTGGTAACAGGGTAAAAGATTTATAAAAATAGATTTACAGAAGCGGTTGTTTACAAATAGCCGCTTCTTTTTTTTGATTGATTGCGAAGTTTTTTTTGAGCCAGAAGCCAGCATTGCTATGAGGCTTTTGTTGCGTCGCACACTTGTGCTGCAGGATCAATAAGCAGCAACTAACAGCCGCAGCCCAAAGCTCGGTAAACTTATGAACGTACAAGTGAGTGACACAAGGAACGTTGAGAAAAGTATCTGCAGCCGGTAACAAAAAACCAATAATCTAATTTATAAAAGTTGTGTGAGTATAAGCAATATCAGTAGGTAATTGGCAGCGACACTTTTACGGAATCCCAAAGAACGGTGAAATTGGTGCCACCCTTTACATCTTCAAAATAGATGGTAAAAGCCTCTGCAATCGCATCGGTGTTTATTACAGGAACATCAACCCGCAAAGCATCTTTTTTCTGGTTGTACGCCAGCCCCCAAATATCTTTATCGTTATTAAATATAATGGTCCACCTGCCAGTGTCGCATATTGCAAACATTGAATAACGACCTTTAGCCAAAGGCTTTCCGTTGATTTTTACATTTTTGAAAAACTCAATTTCTGTTGCTTCGTTGGCACCAAGGCGCCATACCTGGTTGTAAGAAATAATTCCTCCGAAAATTAATCTGCCGGCTTTTTGTGGCCTACCATAAATTACTCTTGCTAAAGGTGGGTCTGTAATCTTTCCGTTCATTTTTAAGATGGGATAATTCTGAGGGGAATAGCTCATATCCATTGGGCTTTTATCCAGGTCGGTTGGTTTTTGCTGGGCTAAAATATTAAGGGACAGAAGGCAAAAAAGAGCTAAGAAATTTTTTTTCATGATACGCATTTTATCAAAAGTAGATCGGGCAGTTTAGCTGTAAAATAATGGCTGTAATTAAACAAAAATCTTACCACAATTATTGCACGGCAGTATTAAAGGTTACAAATTTATTGTATTCAAAAAATGAAAATGCTTTTAGTTCAGGGAAAAACTGGTTGTAGCAGTTTTGTAGTTTCTCGTAATTTTCATTAAAGCAATTGAATACAGCATCGTTCTTTTCAAGGTAATTCGCCCTTCTGAAAATATTATTAAAACTATTTTCAATGCCTGTTGCGAACTGGTAGTTGTACAGCCAGTTCTGCGTACGCATATAAGGTAGCATTCGACTGAATCTTTCGGGGAGCAGGGCATTGTTTTTCTCAAGGATTCGATAGGTTGTTTCGGCAAACAACGCTAAGTCCGATCCGGGAAATTCCGCTTTATCATTCGCAAGAAAATGGTCGTACACCACATCAATAAATACACTGGCATAAGAGCCCGCAGCTGGTTTAAAAAATTTTATGGCTTCTTTTGTTACAGGATGTGCGTCAGTAAATGTATCAATCATGCGATGAAGTATAATGCCATTTTGTATAGCAACCGGGTAATCGAATTTCTTTTTCCCTTTTATAAAATCACTGATCATATTACCAACGAGTATGTCCTCATTTCCGAAAGATAAACAGGCATGGGCAAGGTAATTCATGGCACAATTTAAACTTCTGCAAACAATGTTACTTCATAATTTGTTGAATGATTTTTGTTCCTATAATTTTAATACAACCTTTAAAAGAGGGGCACCATCTTCATTGCAAATATTTTAACCCCGCCTTTACAAATTTTACATTTTTCTTAAGAAGCACGCTGTAATTCAATGTCAGCAGGGATTTTTTTTGTATTACAATCACTAATAGCAATCACTTTTTACCGTTTATCTTAATGTTGTACGAAATGTTTCTTACTTATCACAATTCGCCTGACTTGCCTTGATCCATAAAATATTTTTGGTTTATCAACACAGAAAAAAATCAACTGTAAAAATTAATCAATCAAAAAAATTAAATCATGAAACCACAAATCAGTTCATTTATCAGGAGGAATATTTCTTCCGCTCGCAGAAAATTATTTGTAGCAGCAATAGCCGCAACATGCATAAGTGCAAGTGCATTTGCCAATGGCGAAACTGAAAATGAAAAAGCCGCCAGTAACCTTAAAAAAGAATTTGCCAATGCAAAGAATGTAGAATGGAAGGTTACGTCCGATTACATAAAAGCTACATTCTCCTGGAATGGCCAGCAATTGGAAGTATTCTACAACGAAGCAGGTGAAACCATTGCCCAATCCCGTATAATCGATAAGAGCAGCCTTCCGTTAAAAGCCCAGCAGTTCATTGGGAAAAAATATCCTGACTATAAAATAACAGAAGCTATTGAGTACAACAATGAAGAAACCGGTGTTTCTTTTTATGTATCGCTTACTAAAGATTCGGCAAAACAAATTCTAAGAATCTCTATCCAGGGCGATGTATCGGTGTACAGGCCTTAAGTATGTAAATACAAATCACAATAGAAATAAAAAGAACGTGCGGAAATCAATTCCCGCACGTTCTTTTTTTATCCTTTCTTTATAACTAATTCTAAAACCGCTTTTTAAAATTGGGGTTTCTTCCCGCATTGTTATTGCTTCTGTTGTCGCGGTTATTGTTGTTGCTCCTGTTATCACTGCTGCGGCTATTATTGTTCCGGGCATCACGGGGATCCCTGTTGCTGCGCGGATCCCTGCTGTCTCTTGAATCCCTTGGATTGCGGCTTGTAAAATTTTGCCTGCGTACACCAGAACTGCCACTACGGTAATCATCACGTTCAAAACCGGGGTTGCGGTGCTTAATGTAAGGTGTATTGCTGAATTCAAGTGCACCTCCGGTAATACTGTTCAATTCAATACGAATGGCATCATCATGCACCAACTCCTTATGCCAGTTGCTGTAAGCCAGTTTCATATAATAAGCAATAGCATTTGCAAAACCATTTTTCTTCTCAGGATCTTGTTCACGTAAGGCCTTATCAATAACCAACTCCAGGTTCTTGCCCAGGTGTGAATATTTCGGATGCCGCGAAGGGTAAGGTAGCGGATCTGGCTTGCTTTTATAAGTAGCCTTTTCAGGTATTGGGTATGGGCTGTCTACTTTTAATTTAAAGTCGCTTATAAAAAACAGGTGATCCCATAATTTATGCCTGAAATCTTCTACATTTCTAAGATGCGGGTTAAGTGTGCCCATCAGTTCAATGGCTACCATTGCCTGCTGCTGGCGCCTCACGGGGTCTTCTATTGTTAATACATGCTCCACCATTTTTTGAATATGCCTTCCATATTCACGCATTACAAGGTGGCTTCTTGTTGTGTTATACTCCATATCAATATCTGCCATAGTAAAGCAAATGTAACAAAGCTTTTGATTGAAAAATCATTTTTGTGAACCTGGCAATAGTAACTATTGTGAGGCATTCTTGCGTCGCACTCTTGTACTTTCGGATTAAGAGGCAACAAGGCAACGAGGCAATAGGCAAAAAGTAGTTTCTGTATTTTGCTGCTTAATAATTATTCCTGTCGTACAAGTGTGCGACGCAACAGCCG
>DGQT01000047.1 GCA_002390845.1 Chitinophagaceae bacterium UBA4407
ACCACAGGTGTTCGGAAGAAATTTTCACTAATAGCAAGGTTTATGTTGGGTATAAAAAATACTGCTTTTTGTTAATAACTTTTTTTGGTCTGGTAAGATATTCACAATCATTTACGATGTTCAATGATTGCTTTTATTTGAATTAATGAAAATAGAAAAGTTACTTTCATTAATTTCTGATGATCTTTTGGTTCAACTTGCCTTGGATACACGCGTTGATCATTATGCTAAGAAGTTACAGGGCGAAGTTATTTTCAAATTGTTGCTTTATTGTATTGTCAGCCATAAAGATAATAGCCTGCGTACGATGGAATCGGCATATGAAAAAGTTGCCTTTAAACTATTAAACCAAAAGCACAACCAGGGTTCAATCAGGTTCAGTTCCATTAGTGAACGGCTATCAAATATCAATGTAGCATTCTTTGAAAAAATATACTTGAACTGCATTAATGCTTACAAAAAAGATTTAGGAAATGATGGAGAAAATCTTATCCGGTTTGATTCCACAATTATAGCATTGTCAACCAGGTTACTTGAAATTGGTTATCAGTTACAAGGTGGAAATGCGGAAGACTTCAAACAATTAAAATTCACTATTGGCTTTTCCGACATCCCGGAAATAGTACATTTTTATCATGAACAAAAATATACAAGTGAAAATGTCGCATTAAAGCAAACCATTGCAAAACAAGCTGAAATAGAAAGTAAAACCATAAAAGTATTTGACAGAGGCATCACAGCACGCAACACTTACGATGAATTTACCGAAAAGGATATTCGCTTTGTTACAAGGCTCAACACTAATGCAAGACATACGACAATAAGATTAAATGATGATTCAGTTTTTCCTTTTGAGACTTCCACATTAACAATTGTGAATGATACATGGTGCTACTTATACAATAGCAATAAACAAAGAACAAAACACCCCGTAAGACGCATAGAAACGATACGTATTGCAGACAATGAGCCAATAGTTTTTATAACAAACATCCATAACCTTAGTACTGCGGAGGTAACAGAAATCTATAAAAGACGATGGGACATAGAGGTGTTTTTTAAATTCATTAAACAATTACTCAACTTTAAACACCTGCTCAACAGAAGTGAAAATGGAATCAAGGTAGTTTTATATGTAACAATGATTGCTGCTATCTTGTTGATTGCCTACAAAAAAACGAACCACTTAAAAGGTTTTAAAATAGTAAAACAAAAGTTCGAACAGGAATTAGAAACAATAATCCTCAAAGACTTAATTGTTATGTGCGGGGGTAATCCTGAATTACTGGGTTCTATACTATCTAAAAGAAGCCCTTGAATTTCTTCCGAACACCTGTGGTCAGCGACCAACAATGGCGGAAATTTTGAAGGGGGAAAATTTGAGACCATTACCCGGATTTTAGTAAGTAAGCATAGGGAGAGAAGTTAATGAGGTTCTTCAATTAAATCAGCGATACTATTTTTTGTTCTATATTTATTTGTACAACATATTTTAAACATCCATTTATTCAACTCAGCCGTTTTACATGTCTACATACGCCATTCAAAACTATCATAAGGAACTTGAGAAAATTATACATTACGGCGGGTCGAAAAAAGAAACGGCAATCCGTAATGCGTTTTACTACCTGTTGAACGAATATGCCCACAGCAAAGAACTGATGCTGATTGCTGAGATTTCCACCAAAAACAAACAGGGTAAAATCATTACGCCGGATGGCACCTTAAAAGATAATATACGCAACGACTGGGGTTATTGGGAAAGCAAGGATGAAAGCGACGATATTGATGAAGAGATCAGGAAGAAATTTGATAAAGGTTACCCCAGCGATAATATATTATTCGAAGATTCTAAAACCGCAGTGCTTTACCAGCATGGCGAAGAAGTGATGCGTGAGGATATGCAGGATGAAGAACAACTGCATAAAATACTTACCCGTTTTTTATCGTATGAAAGACCTGAAGTGCACGACTTCCGCGAAGCCATTGAACAGTTTAAACAGGATATACCAAAAGTAACGGTTGCCATACGCGACATCATAGAAGCGCAGCAGAAAACCAATGCTGCCATGCGGGAAGCGCAGGAAAGTTTTTTAGCAATGGCAAAGGCCAGTATTAACCCGGATATTAATGCAGATGATGTAAAGGAAATGATGATACAGCATATACTAAGCGCTGACATTTTTAATACCATATTTGATGAACCGCATTTTCACCAGGAAAATAATATAGCCCGTGAACTGAATAAAATAATTGATACTTTTTTTACAGGCAGTATAAGAAGGGCAACCCTTGGCAGCATTAAACATTATTACGATACCATAAACTCCCGTGCCGCTTCTATTGCCGACCACCACGAAAAACAAAAGTTTTTAAAAGTAGTGTACGAGGCTTTTTATAAAGGCTATAACCCTAAAGCCGCAGACAGGCTGGGCATTGTTTACACCCCCAACGAGATTGTGCAGTTTATGATACGCAGTACCGATTATTTGCTGCACAAACATTTTGCAAAAACACTGGGAGATAAAAATGTAGAGATACTTGACCCTGCCACAGGCACAGGTACTTTTATTTGCGACATTATTGATTACCTGCCCAAAGCAAAGCTAAAACACAAGTACAAAAGCGAACTGCATGCAAACGAAGTAGCCATACTGCCCTACTATATTGCCAACCTGAATATTGAATATACCTACAAACAAAAGATGGGTGAGTATGCTGAGTTTGATAACCTGTGCTTTGTAGATACGCTTGACAATACCGGCTTTAACTGGGTGGGTAAACAGGGCAATCTTTTTGGTGTAAGTGCAGAAAATGCCAACCGTATAAAAAGACAAAATGAAAGAAGAATAAGTGTGGTAATTGGTAACCCGCCTTATAATGCCAAGCAAGAAAATTATAACTATCAAAATGCAAATAGAACTTATAAGGAAATAGATATTAGAATTAAAGAAACGTTCATAAAACAAGGTACAGCCCAAAGCCAAATTGTAGTGTATGATATGTACAGTCGCTTTTACCGCTGGGCCATGGATAGATTAAATGATAATGGTATTATCGCCTTTATTACAAACCGAAGTTTTATTGATGGAAGAGCTTTTGATGGATTCAGGAAAACAATTCAAAATGATTTTGATTATGCATACATAATTGATACCAAAAGCGATGTAAGGGCAAACCCTAAAATTGCTGGAACTACCCACAATGTTTTTAGTATACAGGCAGGCGTAGCTGTTTTGTTTCTAGTAAAAAGTTCGCATAAACAACTAAAAACAAATCCCTGCAAGATTGAATACATGGCAATGGAAGATTTATGGCGTAAAGAAGTAAAGTTGGGTTGGTTTGCAGAAAATGAAATAAGTAAAATTGAATTTGACAATATAACTCCTGATAAGAATAATAATTGGATTAATAATGGTGAAAGTGACTGGGATGACCTTATCTCAATTTTTGATAAGGATGGTAAATCGGGAAAATCAGAACAAGTTATTTTCAAAAATTTTTCATTAGGAATTGCGTCACATCGAGATTATTGGGTGTACGATTTTTCTCCTGTGGGTTTAAAAAGTAAGTTAGAATATTTTATCAATATTTATGATAAATCAAGGGATGATAAACAGGCTATAAGAACAATTGCATGGGATGAGGACTTGACGAGATTAATGAATAAAAATATTACGATACGATTTCAAGAAACTAAAATAATTAAATCCTCTTTTAGGCCATTTATCTCGAAATGGCTTTATTATGATAGTAAACTTATCAGCAGAATCTATAGTTTCGATAATATATTTAAACAAAACGAAAACAATAAGTTTATCAGTTTACGTTGCATTAGTTCTGATGATGAATTAACTTGTTTATCAAGTTTATCTATTTCAGATTTAGGATATTTAAAAACAGGAAATGGGGGAACTTTTAGTACAGCATTATACCACTATATTTCTTCTGGTGAAAGAATAGAAAACATCACTGATTGGGCATTAGAACAATTTCACAAACATTATTTTTTAAAAGAAGATGAAGAATATCCCAGACTGGATGAAAATAAACTGGAGGCTTATTTAAGGTCCAGGCACGAAGCCAGACATCCCGGAGAAAAATATATACATGAAAAGGGTGGGGAAGAATTTCCGGCAATAAGGAAAGATGATATTTTTAATTATGTGTATGCAGTATTGCACAATCCTGCCTACCGTAAAAAATATGAATTGAATTTAAAAAGAGAGTTTCCACGTATTCCTTTCTATGATAACTTTTGGCAATGGGCAAAATGGGGCGAACAATTAATGAGCCTGCATATTCATTATGAAACAGCAGAGCTATACAAACTTAACCGTATAGAAACTGCAACAAAAGAACACCCCAAATGCAAACTGAAAGCATTAAAAGAAACGGGCATTATTGCTTTAGATGATAATACAGAACTGCACGGCATACCCGCAGCAGCATGGGAATATAAACTGGGTAACCGCAGCGCTTTGGAATGGATTTTAGACCAATACAAAGAAAAGAAACCAACAGACCCAACGATAGCAGAAAAATTCAACACCTATAAATTTGAAGATTATAAAGAACAGGTAATTGATTTGCTTAAAAGGGTTTGTACGGTAAGTGTGGAGACAATGAAAGTGGTAAGGGAGATGGAAAATTTGTAAACCAATAATAACGGTCAGTAGGCTTTTAGCCATCAGATCGGGTTTTGCGCCGGAGATAATAAAATAAGCCGGGCAGCACATCAATGATTAAGCATCCGTTGTGTCACTCACTTGTACGCTTTTTTCTTTGTTCAGCAATGGGCAACAGTACAAGTGGGTGATACAACCGGCGATGCTATAAAATACAAAAGCTGGTTACCAAAAAATAAAAACAAACATCATGAAAACAATAAACACAAAAGCTCTAACTGCATTCACCCTGCTTTTTATTTGCGTAGCAAATAATGCGTTTGCACAAAATATTTTTCCTGCAACCGGGCGTGCAGGTATTTATACAACTTCACCCGCAGTATCGCTGCATGTAAAAGGCGGGGCACGTATTGGCACAACAGCCAACTATGTAAATATTGACAGCGCCACGGGCAACCTAAGTTTTAATGGCACATCAACCTACAAAGTTGCTGACAATAAATATGCATTTCAATCAGCGGCTAACCCCAATATTGGTTTGTTCTTTAATGCCGCAAGTGTGCAGTACGAGTTTCGCAATACCAGTGCTGCACCCGTTTTTTATATCAATGCAAACACAGGCAATGGTGTATTTAAAGGCAACTTAAAAATAGGTGCTTATACACTACCCGCCACAGACGGCACAAGCGGACAGTTATTAAAAACCGACGGTGCCGGAAACATTAGTTGGGCAACTGTTTCAGGTGGCGGCGGCGCAAATATCGCCCTCTCAAATCTTGCAGCAACAGCAGTAAATGTTTCACTGCTGCCCGGCATAGACAGTGCAAGGGATATAGGCAGTGCATTACGATCCTGGAAAGATATTTATTTAAAGAGCGGCCTATATTTCAACGGCGTAAAAATGTGGCAGTATAAACCCGGCGTAAATACCATCATTGGTGAAAACGCAGGAAGTTCTGGAAGTGGTGGTTTCAATACTGCATTGGGCAGTAATGTGCTTAGTGTAAATACAACAGGCAATGCCAATGTAGCCATTGGTGAATACAGTTTGCAATACAACACTACAGGCAGCAACAATACCGCAACAGGCTATGCGGCTTTAATAAGTAATAACGAAGGCTTCAATAATGTGGCTACTGGTTTTGAAGCATTGTACTCAAATACTACAGGTCATTACAATACCGGTAACGGCAAAAATGCGCTTTACTATAATACCACCGGAAGTTATAATACAGCAATAGGTGTTTCTTCCTTAGAAAAAAACAATGCAGATGAAAATACTGCGGTAGGCGTTTATGCATTGGAGGAAAATACAATTGGCAATCAAAATACTGCTGTGGGGGCATATTCACTTACCCAAAATACTGAAGGCATTCATAATTCTGCATTTGGCGTAAATGCATTATCATTAAACTCAACAGGCAGTGATAATACAGCCAATGGTTATTTTGCTTTATCTTCAAGTATATATAGTAATAACAATACAGCAATGGGAAGTTACGCCCTTCAGTACGATACAAGAGGTTATAACAATACAGCAATGGGAAGTTACGCCCTTCAGCACGATACATCGGGTTCTAAAAATTCAGCATTTGGCGTAGGGGCATTGGCAAGCCATGTATTAGGATCTAATAATTGTGCTTTTGGTGTCAGTGCTTTAGAATCTAATACTTCAGGTATTGGTAATACTGCAGTTGGCTTTGAAGCATTGGGTCTTAGTAACGACGATTACAGTACGGCTGTAGGATATCAAGCTGGCTACGGTTATAACATAACCAAATCTAACAACACAGCAAACACGAATGGCAACCTTTATAATAACGTAACTGAGTCTGGTAATACTGCTATTGGGGCCTTTGCAGGGTATAGTGCTGCTAATATATCTAACGCTACAGCAATTGGAACAGGTGCTATAGTAGATGCCCCGAATAAAGTGCGTATAGGTAGTACAGGTGTTACAAGCATTGGTGCCCAGATAGGCTGGACAACCTTTAGCGATGGCAGGTATAAAAAAAATATAAAACAAGATGTGCAGGGGCTTGCTTTTATTAACAGCCTGCAACCCATAACTTATACGGTTGATATAAATGGTTTAAATGACTATTACGATAAAGGAAGAAAGCATGACAGCAGTTATGAAAAGATGAAAGCCACTATGAAAGAGTCGACTGACAAGGCAGCAAAAATTGTATACAATGGCTTTATAGCGCAGGAAGTAGAGAAAGCAGCAGAAAAATTAAATTACAATTTCAGCGGCGTAGATAAACCACAGAGCAAAGATGGTTTATATGGTTTGCGCTATGCAGATTTTGTAGTGCCGCTTGTAAAAGCGGTGCAGGAACTTTCAAAAGAAAATGAGGAACAAAAGAAAATAAATGCTGACCTTCAAAACCAAATTGACGAATTAAAATTATTGATACAGTCAGGCAACCAGCAATCAATAAACATTAATCAGTCAAGTTCAAGTGCAAACCTCGAACAAAACATACCCAACCCGTTCGATCAATCCACAATCATCAATTATACATTGCCTGCAAAGTATAGCAATGCAAAAATTATTGTAACAGATAATAGCGGCAAAACCATAAAACAGTTTATACTTTCAACCGCGGGCAAAGGCTCTGTAAGTATTGCTGCAGGCGCATTGGCAAACGGGTTGTATCACTATGCTTTGTATGTAGATGGTAAAATGATCGACAGTAAAAAGATGGAGATAATAAAACAGTAAATATATTATTCCGCCTTTCTTGATCGCCTACCAACAAAGATTCGCTTTAATCTACGCTGCGGTAAAGCTCAATATATAATCCAACCGTACAAGAGTGCGATCCTTCGGCTTCGCTCAGGACAAGCTGCCACACCTTTTGTTGCCATGAAAGAAGAACCTTGAAACGAGCGTGGCAACAAAAGCTTCATGCATATTTGCAGCTGGGCTCATAAGATGTATTGTATTTTAAAACTTAGGGTATATATAAAAATAAAGCGCCCCGGATAGAAATCCAGGGCGCTGGTGTTAAAAAATTAACACATGCTATTTTACTGTAGAATATTAATCTTCTTTGTAGTTGACTGTACACCATTTGTTACAGTTACAAAGTATAAACCTGCTGTTGCATTTTTAAGTGTAACATTTACTACACTTTTAGCAGTAACAGAAGTTTGCTTGTTGTAAACAACTGAACCATTCATGTTGCTAACTTTAATTGTAACGTTGCCGGTATAGCCACCAACATTTACATTAAAAGTACCGCGTGCAGGATTTGGATAAATGCTTACTTCGCCATTGCTTGCAACAGTTGCATCTTCTTCTTCAACTGCTGTGGCTGCTGCAACTTCTGCTGCTGTAGCACAAGCGCAAAGGCCGTTATATACTGCAGAAGTAGGTTTCCAGTTTACCCAAAGCTGTGCCCAGTTTTGAGCAGCAGGTTTTGGAAGTGCACCAACATAGTTTGTAGGTGTAAAGAACGCATTGTTTAAAGCTGCTTCATTGAAACTTGCACCGCTTAAAGCAGGTGAACCTGTTGCAGGGCGAAGGTTTGGATTGTTCAGATTAAAAGGGCTGCTTAACCTGATGCCGGTATTGTCAGCATAGAAACGGTTATCTGCACCGGTTAATAACAGATTAACAACAGCAGCGCTATCTGCGCCTGTAGTTGCAGTAACATATTTAGGCGCATATTTGCAGCCAACAATGTTATGTTCTACAATTGTATCTGCTTTAACGCTGGCTTCAGTTGTAGTACCGTCAATTAAAATACCTGTTGGGTAACCCATTACAATAGAATTGTAAAGGAACATGTGGCTGTTTCTGCGGATGTGAACACTTCTTCTGAAAAGATTGTTGGTGGCAGAGTCAGAACCGGCACAAATAGTCATATTTGAGAAAACCGCTCTTGTTTGTGGTGTATTTAAAGAACCGCTTGCATCATTATCTGATTCAAAACCATTAGAACCAGAAACGTCTGCAACCAATGGATCGCGTAAGCCAATACCAAACTGTACTTTACCGCTGAAACCATTGTCAGTATCGAAATCATCGTCAATACCGCGGAATGCGATCAGGTGCTTACAGTTTACAGTACCACCAAACCATTCGAATGAATCGTCATTGGCATAACTAACCTGAACAAAGTCAACCAGTGTGCCATCGCCAACACCACCAAAAGTTAAACCATTGATCTCGTTGTTAAGCGAAAGGGCAACACCTGCAAATTCAATACGAACATAATTAAGTTCACCAGAATTGTCATGAACATCTGGTGTAAGACCGCCACCATATTCTGATAATGCACCAGGAGCAATACCTTCAATATTTGCCACACCACCCGGCTGGTTGATTGTTGATTTGCCTAATAAAATTACACCACCCCAGTCGCCACGTGCTCTTTTACCAGGTGCTTTTGAAGAGGTAAATACAATAGGGCAGGAAGGTGTACCTACTGCATGAATTTTTGAACCTTTTGTAATGATTAAAGAACCTTTGTTAAGCGTATCGCCAACAATTACAGTTCCGGGCTGAATAGTAAGTTCGGCACCGCCGGTTACATAAACTTTTCCTTTAAGGAAGTAGATTGTGTCGCAATCCCATGTTTTGTTACTGTTGATCAGTGTATCGGCGTTTCCGATATACTTGATTGGTTTTGTTTGGGCAAAACCTGGCGCAATTGCAAAAGCAAAAAGTACACTTAATACCAACGCTTTTGTAAGTAAAGATTTGATGTTCATAAAAAATTTTGTTTTGCCAAAAGTAGGCTTGCTGTTGTCTGTTGACCAAGTATTCAAGGTTAATAAAATCTTACCAAATCGTTAAGCCAATGTTTTTGCTGAAAGTATTATTGCAAAAGGGTTTCAGAGAGATACACGTAACAATTTAATAACAGTAATTTAATATTAAAATAGCCGTGGGTTATATAATGCGTATACAGTTAAAGGAAATGTTTCTTTGGTAATAATTATTTAATATTTTGAAAATATTACGTAGCACACACAACCCTACTTTTGCCAAAAAATACATGCGACCATCACCAAAACTCATTCTTATTTTTCTTTGTTTTTTTGCTATAGCCGGCTATGCACAAACAGGAAATTTAACGGGTAAAGTAACAGACGAGAATAGTAACCAGGCATTGTTGGGTGCATCCGTTTCAGTTATAGAAGCTGCAAAAAAAACAATCACAGAAGCGGATGGAACGTTTAATATTAAAGGGCTTACCCCGGGTAAATACACATTGCTTGTTTCATATATAGGTTACGATTCTAAAAAGATTGCGGAAGTTGAAATAATAAAAGGTGAGTTAACCACGCTTAATGTTGTACTGTCACTTGCAAAGAGTAAGTTGAACGATGTAGTGGTACAATCTACCAGTGCAAGAAAAGAAAACTTAAGTTCATTGTTAACGGCAAGGAGAAATGCCGGTGTTGTGTCTGATGGTATCAGTGCTGATCTCATTAAAAAATCCCCCGATAAAAATATTGGCGATGTATTGAAACGCATTAGTGGTACAACAGTGCAGGATAATAAATTTGTTGTGGTGCGTGGTATGAACGACCGTTACAACGAAGCCATGCTTAACGGGGCGTTGTTACCAAGTTCTGAGCCCGACCGCAAAACATTTGCCTTTAATATTTTCCCTTCTGAGATTGTAGATAATATAACCATTATAAAAAGTGCAGCACCGGATTTGCCCGGAACATTTTCCGGCGGATTAATACAGATTAATACCAAAGAAACACCCGATAAAAACTTTATAGCTGTTAAAGCTGGCGCAGGGTATAATACTATAACCACCGGCAAGAACTATTATACTTATAAAGGCGGCAAGTCAGACTGGATTGGCCTTGATGATGGTACAAGATCATTGCCATCGGCATTTCCATCAACTAACGATTATGCGGCTTATGGCATTGAAGATCAGAGCAGGCTTGGCAAAGCAATGGCGAATAACTGGGCAATTGGCAAGTCAACTGCACCGGTGAATACTGCTTTCCAGGTATCGGGTGGTTTTAGTGCAAAGCTTAGCAAGAAAAGTAATTATCCTAAACTCGGGGGCATATTCGGTATAACCTATAATTCTACCAGCAGGTTCAGCCAGTTTTTAACCAACGAATATGGAAACGATAATGTACAGGCTTACTATAATTACATAGACAGCGCCTACAACCGCAATATCCTTACAAGCGGCATGGGTAATTTAACGCTGAAGTTAAATGCCAACAATAAAATCTTTTTTAATAACCTGTATTCAATTAATTCAAACGATCAGTTGGTACAGCGTTCGGGGCCAAACCAATCATCAGGATATTATGACCTGAGAGCAAATTCATTCTTCTTCACAAGCAACAGAATATATAACTCGCAATTGGGTGGCGAACATTTTTTTCCAAAATCCAAATTGCGTATTAAGTGGCAGGGCTATTATACCAGCCTTTACAGGAACGAACCTGATTACCGCCGCAACCAGTACACGCAGCTTGAAGAAAATGGCCCGTACTTTCTGCTGGTGAATGCAGGCCCAAGCACATCTGCAACAACCGGGGTACATTATTATGCTGATGTACACGATGATACAAAGGGCGTAAACCTGGATCTCAGCCTGCCGTTTAAACTATTAAAAAATACGCAAACGCTTAAATTTGGCGGAGCTTATTTTTACAATACCCGCAGCCGTAATGCAAGATTTTTCTCTCCGGCATACAACCCCGATCAGCAGCCAGGATTTGATTTCAACCTGTTGCAATATGCGCAGGATTCAGTTTATGCGCCTAAAAACTTTGATGCCAACAGCGGATTTTTTTTAACTGAGTTTAATGACCCCAGGAACAATTACACCGGCTCTGTAAAAAATACAGCGGGCTATATTATGCTCGATGATAAACTGTCAGATAAAGCAAGGCTTGTTTGGGGCGTACGTTACGAGAAATACCAGAATATTATCAATGGTATTACGGATGGCTTTCAACCTTATACCATTGATTTAAAAACCAATAATTTTCTGCCATCAGCCAACTTTATCTATTCAGTAAAACCAAAGGCCAACATCAGGGCAGGTTTTAGCGAAAGCCTTAGCAGGCCGCTTTACAGGGAACTTGCTTACCAGTTGTTTTACGATTTTTTAGCGAACACTACTTTTTCCGGAAACCCTTCGCTGGCTGAGAGTCATATCTATAGCTACGACCTTCGCTGGGAGGAATATTTTGGCGGTTCCCAATACTATTCAATCAGTGGTTTTTACAAGAAATTCAAAGACCCTATTGAAGCCTATATTTCTATTTCCGGGGCAGATTCAAGAACCATCAGTTACAGGAATGCAGCTTCTGCAAAAAACTACGGTATAGAACTGGAAGGCCGTAAAAATTTTGACTTCATCAGCAAAAAGCTAGAGAACCTTTCTGCATACGCCAATGTGTCTTTTATAAAATCAAAAACATCTGAATATACTTCAGCAAAAGATTCATCATACAGGCCTTTGCAGGGGCAATCTCCATATATTATCAATGCATCGTTGCAGTACAACGATCCTAAAACCAATTCCGGAATTTCTGTTCTGTACAATGTAATAGGGCCAAGATTATTTCTTATTGGCGGTCTTGATAATGATCCTATCTGGGAGAAGCCGCATGCTGCCTTAGATATAAAAATTACAAAGTCGTTTCTAAAGAAGGGATTGGTAGAATTAACTTTTGCCGACATACTGCACCAGAACGATGTGCAGTACAGGGATGTAAACAACAGTACATATCATAAATATGAAAAGAGTGCCGATGCATTAATAAGGCAGCAAAGTTTTGGTGCCACCATTTCACTGGCTGTTGGTTACAGGTTCTAAAATAAAAAAGAAATGCTTTTGGAACCTGGCTTCAGTAATACTATGAAGCATCGTTGTGTCACTCACTTGTACGGTTGGAACCTTGAGCAGCAAAGGCTTTTAGCGGTTAGCCTTTAGCTATTAGCTAACAGCCAATGGCTAATAGCTATCCCTCAGCACAAGAGTGCGACGCAAGGAACGATCATAAAAGTGATATCGCCCGGGTCAAAAAAATGTATTTATGGCATTCATTAAATGGTAGAAAATCTTTTACAAGTAAACTAAATTTTATGCGCAAAATCTGTACGCTTATCGCTGTTTTTATTGTTGTATGTTTCCAGGCAGTTAATGCCCAGGGCCAGCCGTGTGATACGATTAATTCTCCTGTTCCCGGAAACTGGACAGCAACCAACTACGGCGCACCCACGCCATTTCCCGGTTTTACAGGCGGTTATATTAATGGTGTAAATTTTACCAAAGACCTGCAAAAAGCAAATTATTTCGATCTCTCTGCAACCCCGTATACACATATACTCGGCGTGGTAGTAAAGTTTGGTAAAGCCAATTCTAATTTTCCCGCCAACCTTTCAAAGCTGTTGTATTTTAAAGTATATGCAGACAATGCTGGTGTGCCCGGCACACAGCTTGGCAGTGCAGCGCAAATACCACTTAGCCAGGCCAACAGCGATGTAAAGGCAGGGCTGAATACCAATATCAATTTTTCATCTGCCATAGCGCTGCCCACATCTAAGAAATTTTATGTTTCAATGGATGTTTCAAACTTTGAATGGAAGTTGCAGGGCGGCAATGCCACCCATGATTCTGTTTCTATTTCAAGCACTGCTGATGACCAGGTAAAACCCAATGCTGCATGGGAATTTACAACCGACAGCACATGGGAACCTTTTACAGACGGATGGGAAAATCCTTCTGTTCCGGGCAACCCGCTCGATGTTACGTTGTACATATTTCCTTACGTAGCAACCTCTGCAACTGGTTGTGCTTTGCTGCCGGTACAACTACTTTCTTTTAATGCAGTACATAAATCAAATGATGTGGTGCTTAACTGGCAGATAAGCAGTGAGATGAACATGAAAGGTTACGAAATTGAGAAGGCTTACAACAATAATGTTTATACAAAAGTTGTATCTGTTGCAGCATTGAACAGCTTAAAAAATCAACAGTATACTGTTACAGATAAAAATGCATTTGCCGCATCTTCAACGGTTCAGTACCGCCTTAAACAAATTGATGGGGATGGCAGTATAAAGTATTCGCGCATTATTACACTTGCATCAAACAATTCTATAACTGATGTTGTTTTTGCAAACCCTTTCAGTGGCGCATTAAAACTGCAGCTGAATCTTTCAGAGCCACAAACTTTATCAATTAAAATGTACGATATGCAAGGCAGAACAGTAGCCATGCAGGCACCTTCGCTTTACAGCGCTTCGAATAATATCATCAACATAAACGCAGCAGCAGGTTTAAAGCCAGGAACTTATTTATTGGAACTAAATACCGGAAAAGAGCAAAAGGTATTTAAGGTTGTAAAAGAATAGAAACCCTTCATCTCAAAAACAAAGAGCAGGCAAATATGGCCTGCTTTTTTTTATTTGCTGGTGTAACTATTTTTTCCCGGGGTTATATTCATAAACTACTTTAAACGGCGTCTTACGTAAATTGTTTGCAAGCTGCCCGATGCGCAAATCTTCTGTTTGAGGAGTAGGATCGCAGATGGAATATTTGTTGCCATTGTAAACGATAGGTTTACCCACAGGCTTATCAAAACTTACGGCCATTGTAATATGGGTTGGATATAACAGGGCAATCATCGGCAGGTTGTAAATTTCTTTTACAAGGTAAAAAAATAAAGCTACCCTGTCGTCGCAATCGCTGTATTGATAGAGTAAAGTCTGCTCGGGTGACAGGCGCCGTTCCTTACCAAAATTATCCTGATCATTCTCATACAAAAATGCATAACGTGTAAAACGCATCAGGTAATCAACACCTTTTTTCTGGCTCATTCCCTGTATGTTTTTTTTAAGCAATGGAATAAACGAACTGTAAGTTTCCTTACTCATTGGAATATTAAAATACGATTCAAAATCAACGATGGGGTAATTTGCAAAAATGGCCTGCACCTGTGGGTTCATCATTACTTTAAAATGATACACTTTGCCGCGAAAGCTAAACTGCAGATCTTTTTCAGCATAGTCTGACTGTTTAAAATCAGGTATGCGTGTTACTTTATAAGAAAAAGGGTTCTGTGCTTCGGGTAAATGAAACGCAGTTTCTTTTATGGTGTCTTTATCAAAATCAATTTTACCGTAATCATGATAATTTAAACATACATATTGTTTGCCGTCTTTTGTATAAAACGGAATGTCGTAAATGTTCTCATTGCTGCGCACGTAAAATAGCAATTCATCTTTACCTATGCCAAGTGTGGCATCGTACCCACTTTTAGAAAGTAAAAACCATTTATATAAAGTGTAACGTAAATAGTTCTCAGCTTTAGGAGCCATTTGTTCAGCGGTTTTGCGGATAAGTTGGTAATACAACCAGTCGTTCAGGTTGTTTTTTTCTTTATATGCCAGCAGTGTATCAATAATTGGTTTGCAGTTCGCTTTACTGATGGATGCATAAAATAATTCCAATGCTTCCTGTGAGAGTGATGATTTAAAATCTACAATCATTGTAGTGTCTGTAACGATATCTATTGTATCGTCATCAAAATAAAAATGCAGGTGCTGTACATTTGTTTGACTGTAAGCAACGAATGATGTAAGGCTTAAAATAATTGCAGTAAATAATATAGCAAGAACCTTCTTCAAATTAATCAATCCCTTTCTTTAAAGTTATTAAGAACCTGTGAAAAGATAAGGTGAATTTTTTTGTCCGGGCATTTGTTTTTTATGGCATCTTTTCTTGCGTCGCACTGTTGTACTGTTGGATATTCTTTCGAGCTTTATCTAAGCGTAGTTAATACAACCATTTTCAAATAGTGCAACCTGAAGTTCAATAAAGTTATAAATGTACAAGTGTGCGACGCAAGAAAAGATCAACAGAATTGTTATGCCGGGCTCATAAAATTTCCTAATGCAACAGGTTAGAATAACTATTTTATGGTTTTTGTAATACCGTCTAAAATAGTTTTCCAGATAAGGTTAAAGAAAGATTTTTGTGGATTTCTCCGGGCACTTGCATTTTCAAAACCGCCTGATTCGTTATTCGCTTTTTTGATAACAAAACTATTTGCAATAAAGCTGATAAATCCCTTTTCTTTTAGTTTGCCTTTTGCATTTTCGTCTGGTTTCAAAACGCCAATTTTAAGATCGTTGTATAGAAAAGATACTTTGCCCGAAGCACGTTTATCACTGGCCTGTATATGCGCTGTAAGTTTTTTGATCTGCGCATTTTTTATTTCGAACAAACCAAGCGGCATTGTTGCATCGTTTAATTTTTTACCATCGATGGCGCCAAGGGTTGCATCTAAAGAAAAATTGCCGGTAGCAGTTTTGGTAAGATCAAATTTGAATACCGCCTGCAAGGAACCACTGCCCATTAAAAGCGAACTGGCATTCAATGTAAGAAAATGATCTTTGGCAATGTTTTCTTTTTCGTTTGTAATATTTGTAAAAGCACCGTTTATTTTATCAAAAACAAGCAGGCCTGTTTTGCCTGACTGTGGGTTAAACTCTTTATAAGTAACCTTGATATTATTTAATGCGATAGTATCAATTGAAAGCGGCATTTTTATTTTCATTAATAACTGGTGTGGGTAATTACCCACTTTGGTTTTGCCTGATGCGGGCAAAGAACGGTCGGCATACACTTCTACCGAACCATTATCAAGACTTACCTGTGAAGCTGTAAAACCATCTTCTGATAAAAGACTGTACCAATCAACATTTTTTATTGAAGCAGATTCAAATTTTATATCGTAACGATCTTTGTAAAAGGAGATCTTTTTACTAAAATCTTCTTTTTTGCCTTTAGGTTTTAAAGAGAGCCCGCTTATATTCATTGTATGTGAAGAGGCATACAGCGCAACAGAATCTACTTTAAAATTATACAGGCTGTCGGCGGTAGTAATGGTATAATCTTTTAAAAAAATACCTGCATTTTTTGCGTATAAAAACCTGGTTGAATCGTATTGTGTAGCAGAATCTACCAATACATCTTTAAAAATCATGGAAACGTTTTTAAACTTTGTAATCTTATCATCCTCCCGAATATTGTGATAAGTAAAATCAGCATTTTGAACGTATAGGTTTTTTATAGCAAGGTGTTTCAGGCTTTCACCAATACGGCTGTATAAATTACTGGTGTCTGGCGGAGTATAATTATAAGAACGCCTGTGGTGAAAAACTTCTACAATGGGTTCTTTTATATACAATACATCCAGGTCAATATTGTTTCCTTTAAGAATGTCATCGGTACCAATGCCATCTACAACAAGCGTTTTAATAGATACCTTAAAAACATCATTAGGTGCCTGTTTCAGGCTGTCTAACACAATCAACCTTGAGGAATCTGTAATTAGCTCAGCATTAAAAAGGTACACTTTAGATTCAAGCACATCAACATTTATACTGTCAAATTCCAGCCGGTACAACCCATCTGAACCATCTTTTACCAATTGCTGCAGTTTTGATTTTATCAGTGGTTCAAAATCTTCGCTGCCGCGAAATTTTAAATAAAGAAACGCCCCACCAATCAAAACAGCCACACTGATGCCAATGATCCATATTTTTTTCATACCTGTTGTATTTAAAAAATTGTGCCGTTAAATATTCCGGTCTAAAACCCTTTGTTTTTTTTATTCACAGGGCAATACCTTTGCATTTCAAATGAATATATGGAAACAAAAAAATCAGGTGTGCAGGCTTTGGTAAATGCGGTAAGCGACAACGATTTGAAAAGTATCGGTAAAAAAGTATTAGCAGGTGAAAGGATCGATTTCGGTGAAGGTGTTATTTTATTTGAAAAAGCTTCTGTTGGTTACCTGGGCGCACTGGCCAACTTTGTACGTGAAAAAATGCATGGCGATAAAACCTATTTCAACCGGAATTTTCATATAGAACCTACGAATGTCTGTGTGTTCAGCTGTGCTTTTTGCGCCTATTCGCGTTTGTATGCCAATCGTGAGGAAGGCTGGGAATTAAGCATCAGTCAAATGCTGGACATTGTAAAAAAATACGATGGCAAACCCGTTACCGAAGTACATATCGTTGGCGGCGTTCACCCAAAAATGAACCTTGAATTCTTTGCAGAACTCATGCGCAATATTAAAGCACACAGGCCCGGCTTGCATATTAAAGCTTTTACAGCAGTGGAATTTGATTACATGTTTCGCAAAGCAAAAGTTTCTGTAGAAGAAGGCATGCAATTTCTTCACAATGCAGGGCTCGATTCAATACCCGGCGGCGGCGCAGAAATTTTTCATCCGGATATCCGGCAACAGATCTGTGCCGACAAAGTTGATGCGGATGGCTGGTTAAATATTCACCGCACTGCACATAAAATGGGTATGCACAGCAATGCTACCATGTTGTACGGCCACATAGAAAAATATGAACATCGTATCGATCATATGGAAAGGCTGCGACAGTTGCAGGACGAAACAGGCGGCTTCAATACATTTATTCCACTCAAGTTTCGTAACAAGGATAACGACATGAGCCATATTCCCGAAAGTACTGTTACAGAAGATATGCGCTTATATGCAGTGGCAAGATTGTACATGGATAATTTTCCGCATATCAAGGCTTACTGGCCCATGCTTGGCAGGCAAAATGCACAGCTTACTTTAAGCTTCGGCGTAAACGATCTTGACGGAACGATAGACGATACAACAAAAATTTATTCAATGGCAGGCAGCGAGGAGCAATCGCCGTCTTTGTCAACAGCGCAGTTGGTTTCGTTGATACGGCAGGCTAAAAGAGAACCTGTAGAACGCGATACGCTGTATAACGAAATAAAAAATTATGCCAATGCCGATGTTGCTGAAATGGAGGTAAACCCGCTTTATAACTGAGCAGTTTTTTTGAGCCGGACGATATAACTTTTATCATCTTTCCTTGCGTCGCACACTTTTGCAGCAGTAATTTTTATGAACTTTCAACAGCCTTCGAACATCAAAATATTTATGCAGTTTTATTAAAATAAAGCGTTCTTGTTTTATACTTTTTTATTTTAAATTTTATTCCATTTATGCAATACAGGGCAATAGGTTTAATGAGCGGCTCCTCACTTGATGGATTGGATATTGTTTATGCCGAACTCGATGATAGCGGCGGTAAATGGAACTACGAAATAAAAGCTGCAGCATGTATTGCATACACCAGCGAATGGCAAACAAAACTGCAGCATGCAGTTTCATTAAACGCGTATGAATTTCTGCTGTTACACACTGCTTACGGCAGGTGGATCGGCGAACAGGTAAATGAATTTATCGCAGCAAACCACCTGCACCATAAAGTGCAGCTTATAGCATCGCATGGTCATACGGTGTTTCATGCACCACAACTACACATGACGGCACAGTTAGGCGATGGTGCAACAATTGCCGCTGTTACCGGAATCAATACAGTCAGCGATCTGCGTTCTATGGATGTAGCACTGGGCGGACAAGGGGCACCAATCGTTCCAATGGGGGAAAAACTATTATTAAAAGATTATACATATTGTTTGAATATCGGTGGTATTGCGAATATTTCCTGTAACGATTCAAATGGGGATATCGCCTTCGATGTATGCCCCGCAAACCGCGTACTCAATATGCTGTCTGCCAGAGAAGGAAAACAGTTCGATGATGGTGGTTCTATGGCAAGAGAAGGAGCAGTAAATAGAGCATTGCTTACTCAATTAAACAACCTGGATTACTATAAGCAGCCTTACCCAAAATCTCTTGCAAATGATTTTGGTACACACATTATTTTTCCGCTAATAGAATCTTTTCAACTCGCAACTGCAGATGCATTAAGAACTTATATGGAACACATAACGCAACAATTGGTGTATGCTGTAAACAGTTTGCGGCAAACATCGCCGGCAGAACAAACTTCTAAACTACTTGTTACCGGAGGCGGTGCATTCAATACCTTTTTGGTTGAACGAATTACCGATGCTTTAAAACCTTTTAACATAGAAGTAGTAATTCCAAACAGCGATCTGATAAATTATAAAGAAGCATTGATCATGGCATTGCTGGGCGTATTAAGGTGGAGAGAAGAAGATACTGTAATGAACTCTGTTACCGGCGCAACGCGCAGCAGCATTGGTGGGGCTGTGTGGATAGGGCAGGAGGCTTGAAGGCAATTGAGAAATTAATAATTAATAATTGCTGATTAATAATACTGCTGTGCAAGCCTGAAAATAAAAACTTACTGTTTTCGTTAATCTGTTAGAACAAATCATTATGAGATATTTTTTTTTAATCCTTGCAATTATACTGACTGCATCCTGCGGTAGCGAAGAACAAAAATTAGACACCGCCTCTTACGAAAAAACTAAAGAAAGCCTTAGCGATAAAGAAAAGAAAAACCCTTTAAAGTTTTTGACTGTTACAGGCGACAATAAGAAAAACCTTATCGGCCAAACCGTTGTAAGAGGAACAATTAAAAATACGGCTTCGGTAACAGCATACAGGGATGTGCGTATAAAAATGCTTTGCTACAAAAACGGCAGCATGGTAGAAGAACACGAAGATCTTGTTGATGATATTGTAAAACCCAATACTGTAGAAGATTTTAAAACCAAATACCGTTTGCCAAAAGGAGCAGACAGTATTGCATTATCAGTAATGAGCGCTGCTGTTGCAGAAGAGGGAAGTAAAAAATAATTGTACACTCCTGTACCTGAGAACTGTCTTTAAAGTTGAAGTATAGAAAACCCTTGAAATGTGCGACGCAAGAAAAGCTTCATAGTAAGTACGGACTTATGGCCCCAATAAAAAAATTATGTTATAAATAAAAATGACCGCGGTTAAACGGTCATTTTTTATTTCAAAGATTAGCATTGATTATCAGAAACCCCTGATTATTTGCTTAAAGTAATTGCTTCAGGTGCAAATGTTACGGTTCCGGAACTTGAAGGCGAAACATTTCCTGTATCGTTGAATTTGAAAAGTAAAATTTTCTTATTGGCTTTTTCTGCTACAAAAATGTATGCATTGCCACCAATTACCTTCGATGCAACATCTACAGGATTTCCTAAAGTAGTGCTTGTGCCGTAAATGATCGCATCTGCACTTACCGGTCCACCGGTTGCAAGTTTATTAGCTGCATCTTTTATAATGTAAATGCCACCATCTGCATTAAAGGGTGGTTTACCGGGAGTATCTCCACCAACAGGTGCGGCCGCTTCACCTATTTCAGTTACGAATAAAGCATCAATATCCGTGTTATAAGTAACGCCATGTAAACGGCTGAAAGTGCCGTTAGGCCTGTCTGCAATATTGATTGAGCGGCTTGCTGTTGCGCTCCCTTCTTCAAGTTTATTCGGGTTATCAAATATATCTAAACGCATGGCGGCGAGATCCATTACTACAATAAGCCTGTTTTCTTTAGCATCGTAGCTAAGGCCCCATGGCTGACCGGCTATTTTAACTTTTCTGCCTGCCACGCTGCCAGATTGGTTACTGAATCTTTTATAGATTCTTATTGAACTGTCTGTATTGTTAGCGATGTAAAGAATATCCCTCTTACTGTCGTAAGCAATCTCTCTTCCGCTGGTTAGCGTACTGTCTGTAAAAGTCCTTGCAGGTATTGGGTTGCTGCTCATTGCAGAAGCATTTGCAAAAACATACAATGTTTTATTCTTACGGCTTAGCTGGTATAATTCATCGGTAGCTACATTATAATAAACACCATTACCATCTTTTGCACCGGTGTTGTATGTATTTTCCTGGAGTATATCGTGCGATGCTGCCCCGTATAAATACAGGTTATTTACTGCGGCGGCGGTATCAGCAGCCGAAACATAAATATCTACTTTATTCGCAGCAGCAATTAAATCCTCACTTGCTGCGGCTGTAATGCTAACTTGTGGCTCATTTGCGACTGTTTTCTTACAGGAAGGAAAATAGAGCATTGAGCCAAACGCTAAAGCATAAAAACCGGCTTTTGTTAAATTTTGTGTTTTCATTAGAGTGTTATTTTTCAACAGATACGCAGCCCGAGAAATTTTGGTTTTCTCATTGTTAATTTTTTACAGGAATTTTTTTTGAGCCGGGCTTATATTTTTTCATAGCATCGCCGGTTGTGTCACTCACTTGTGCGTCCGGATTATTAGTGAGCAACGCGAATCGTAAATTGCAGGTTAAACTCACGATTTGCGATTGCCGCCTCACGATTCTACAGTACAAGTGAGTGACACAAGGAACGATGCGTAACCTTACCTTTGCCCGGTAAAAAATTTCTGTATTTAAATGAAGGTTTATCCGGAATCAGCGGCAATACAATTAGAGTTTGATAAAATAAAATCGTTACTCACGGCGCACTGCAACAGCGAATATGGAAAGCAGAAGGCGGAGCAATTGCGTATTCATACAAAAAAAGAATACATAGAACTTGAACTGCAGCAAAGCCACGAATACAAATTGCTGCTACAGAATGCACAATATTTTCCCAATGATTTTACACTCAATATTTCAAGAGAAATAAAGCTGCTGGGTATAGAAGGCAGTACTTTATCAGGTGAAGAATTCCTGCATATCCGCAGGCTTGCAGAAAACGTTGAAAAGATTTTCCGCTGGTTCGATAATGAAAGAAAAACCGCCTATCCCGCACTTTACAAAGTAATAGAACATACTTACTACGAGAAGATAATTATAAAATTAATTGATGATGTGCTTGATGAGGTGGGCACGGTGAAAGATAATGCCAGCGCCGATCTGCAACGTATTCGAATGAACCTGTACCGCAAACGCAATGAACTGCGCCGCATGTTTGACAAAGTTGTTGCACGGTTGAATAAATCTGGTTATGCCGCAGATATTGAAGAAAGTTTTAGTAACGGAAGAAGGGTAGTGGCAGTTTTTTCGGAACATAAGCGCCAGGTTAAAGGAATTCTTCATGGCGAAAGCGATAGCCGTAAAACGGCTTTTATAGAACCCGAGGAAACCATTGAGTTAAACAATGAATTGTACACGCTTGAAAACGATGAACGCAAAGAAGTTCAGCGCATTTTAAAAGCGCTTACTGCACAACTGAATGTTTACAGCGCATTACTTCAAACTTATTATGCGGTTGCAGGTGAATACGATTTTATAAAAGCAAAAGCAAAACTGGCCATTGATGTAAACGGTAATTACCCAAACCTTGTTGATAAGGCGCATCTTGAATTGAAAGATGCTTATCATCCGCTGCTTTATTTGTACAATAAGCGGTCAGAAAGAAAAACCATACCGGTAACATTAACGCTTGATGATAAGAAAAGAATACTGGTTATCAGTGGCCCGAATGCAGGTGGCAAAACGGTTACCATGAAAACCATTGGCCTTAACCAGATGATGCTGCAAAGTGGTTTGCTTGTTCCGGTGAGTCCTGTTTCGCAGATGGGGATTTTTAAGCAACTGTTTATTCATATCGGCGATACGCAGAGCATTGAATTTGAGTTAAGCACTTATTCATCGCACCTGCTGCACATGAAATACTTCATTGAAAATGCAAATGGCAGAACCCTTTTTTTTATTGATGAACTGGGCAGCGGTAGTGATCCTAACCTGGGTGGTTCTTTTGCTGAAGTAATTATGGAAGAACTATCCAAGAAACATTCTTTTGGCATTGTTACCACGCATTACCTTAACCTCAAAGTAATGGCTAACCATACCGCAGGTGTTATAAACGGGGCAATGGCCTTTGATGAAGTAAACCTGCAGCCACTTTATAAACTTATTGTTGGCAAGCCCGGGAGCTCTTATACATTTTCCATTGCAGAGAGGATTGGTTTATCAAAACAACTGATAGCCCGGGCAAGGCAACTGGTAGAAGAGGATCATTTTCGTTTAGATAAGCTGCTTAACAGAACAGAACAGGATCAGCAGCGATTGGATGTTGAGAAAAAAGAATTGCATGCACTGCTTAAAGAAAATGAAAAGCTTCGAAAAGAAATGGAAGCGGTGATGAATAAAGAAAAGCACAGGCAGCAGGTAGAATTACTGCACCACCAGAACAAAATAACAGAAGAAAAAATAACAGATCTTAAAGAAACAGAACGAAGGCTGAAACAAATTGTGCTGGAATGGCGCAAAAGCGACAACAAGGAAGCGATTATTAACCAGATACAAAACCTGCTTTTTAAGAAAAAAGAGCAGGCGGTAACAAATAAATTAGCGAAGAAAGTAGATTCTAAGTACAATGAAGTAAACGCAGAAATAGCTGTAGGCTCTAAAGTAAAAATGAAGAAGAACCACCAGGTGGGCGAAGTAAAAGAAATACGGGGCAAGCGGGCAGTGGTGCAAATTGGTTTACTGCCAATGAGCGTAGAATTAACCGATCTCGTTGTGGTAGAAATTAAGGCACAGGCTGCAAACTGAACTCATAAATAATAAAACCTATCTTAACTGCGTTAAGAATAAAGAAAAATGGCAAAATATAAAAACGTAATGATTGTTGATGATGACCCTGTAACCATAATCATTGGCGAACGGCTTGTAAAGATTACGGGGTTTTCAGAAAATGTAGCTTGTTACACAAATAGTGTTGATGCGTTTGAATATCTGAAGCAACAGTTTGCAGTGGGTATTTCCGGGGATTTGACGCAGTTAATTTTTCTGGATATTAATATGCCCGGTTTAAGCGGATGGGATTTTCTGGATATGTACAACAGCATTTCTGCAACTATAAACCCACGCCCACTGTTCGCAGTTTTTTCTTCTACAATCGATAAAGAAGATATGAATAAAGCACTGAGTTATTCGTTTGTAAAAAACTTTTTCCCTAAACCATTGAAAAAGGAACACCTTGAAATTTTATAGGATAAAGTAAATATTTTGTACCGGGCAATCAATCAGTCTTCAACTTCACTTGCGTCGCACACTTGTACAAATACATAGGATTATTCGGCAATAAACAGCCGTGCCTTTCAATAGTTAACCTTCAATCAGCTTTGCAATTCCAAAGGCAGCCGCAGCAGCCATTGCGCCAATCAGCATTACTTTTAAACCACCTGTTACGGGATTTACGCCGGTAAGCTTACTTTTAAAGAAACCAAATATAAAAAGACAGATCAGTGTAATTACAACAGAGATCTTTAAAGCCTCAACAGAATCGCTTACAAAAAAATACGGGCTCAGCGGTACCAGTCCACCAACGATGTACGAGAAGCCAATATTAAAGGCACTTCTGCCTGCACGTTTGGGGTCTGGTTTATCCAGTCCTAATTCATATTTCATCATAAACTCAACCCAACGGTCTTTGTCTTTTGTAAGTTCGGTTACAGCTTTATCCTGAACTTCTTTACTTAAACCAAGCGTTTCAAAAAACTCACGCACTTCGTCTTTTTCCTTTTCGGGCAGGTGATCTACCTCCCAGTATTCTTTTTTTAGTTCGCTGTTATAATGGTCTTGTTCTGTTTTACCTGCAAGAAAACCGCCCAGCCCCATAGCAATTGACCCAGCAGCTATTTCTGCAATACCAGCAACAATAATGATGGAAGTGCTATCTACTGCGCCGCTTAAACCAGCGGCCAATGCAAACGGTACGGTTAGCCCGTCGCTCATGCCAATTACAATATCGGTAAGCAGATCTGAGCTTTGCAAATGGTCTTCGTGGTGTAGATGTGTTTCCTGCATAGAATTTAGTGTGTATTTATTTGCAAATTAACAATAACTAAGCTTGTAAAAACTTTGGTAGAATGATTTGTAAATTTTTAATGCTACATGCTGTTTGTAGGGCATTGCTATAAAACGTTGCCGGATCTTTTAAACGCCGTGCAATATGCTGAATAGTAAACAGGATGTACAAGTGAGTGACGCAACAGGCGGTGATAGTAGTAATGCAGTTGGTGAACAAAAGATATAGCAGCCCCTAAAAAATTACTGTGCTATTTGTGTTGTTTTTCGTTCAATTCTTTTCTGGTAATTGTTGCCTTGAAAAATGCGGTGCACATAAACGCCGGCCACATGAATTGCATCTGCATCCAGTTCGCCGGGCTGTACCAATTCTTCTACTTCGGCAATGGTAATATCGCCTGCCTTTGCCATTGAGGTTGAGAAATTGCGTGTGGTTTTTCGGAACAGCAGGTTGCCCATTGTATCGCCTTTCCATGCTTTTACAATAGCAAAATTTGCATGCAGTGCGAGTTCCATTAAATGCATTTTACCATTGAATTCCCTCACTTCTTTTCCTGCTGCGATCTCGGTGCCATAACCGGCTGGTGTAAAAAAAGCGGGAATACCCATAGCGGCCATCTGTATGCGGGTGGCAAGTGTGCCTTGAGGGATAAGGTCTACTTCGAGTTCGCCCGAAAGCAGTTGTCTTTCAAACTCAGCATTCTCGCCCACATAGCTGCTCATCATTTTTTTTATTTGCCTTGTTTTAAGCAAGCGCCCCAACCCAAAATCATCGATACCGGCGTTGTTGCTGATACAGGTTAAATTTTTAACGCCTTTTTCTACCAATGCTTCTATACAGTTTTCGGGTATGCCGCACAAACCAAAACCACCAAGCATTATGGTATCGCCATCGTTTATACCGGAAATCGCTTCTGCGGCATTTTTAAATACTTTATTCATAGCAGGCAAATTGTTTGGCAAATGTATTTAAGGCCGGGGAAAGGTGCACAAAGAAAATATGAACTATGGCTCTACCCTTGGCTTTACGAACAGATCAGCTCTTTTTCGGCTGGCATAAGCAGTAATGGAATCCATAAGTATTTTATTCTGATCTGGATGTTCTTCGTAATATTTATAACTTTTATAAAAATCATCTTTGGTAATGCTGTAGATACTAAAGACCTGCTGAAATGATTGTGTTGTTTTGAAGGTAACGCTGTCTTTCCAGGCGTTGTTACGTGCAAGTTCTCCGGCGCGGATCATATCCCACATGATGAGTTTCATTTTATTGATACCGATAACATCATCGGGGATCTTACTATCCGGATTACATGCAGCGCAAAAAAATACTATAAAAAAAACGATAAGAAATTTCATGGGCTATTTTAATTCTGCTCTGTATTTGGTAGTATTTGCCACATCAATTTTGGAAAGGATATCCAAAACTTTCGATTTTGTTGATGGGTCGGCCTTTTTAAAAATACCAATAATTTCATCGCTCCGGTTTTGCAAAAAGAACTGCATGATCATAGTATTGGGATTTTCCTGGTTAAGGTCTTGCAACTGGCTTAATGCATCCAATACATTTACACGTGCTGTAATCTGATCGTTATACAGGTAGTCCATACCTGAATGAAAATAACCGTAAAATACATCGTGTATTGTGTTGTATTTACTGTTGGTTGCATTGTTGGCAAGCCAGTAACGGTTGCGCACGCCATCGAATGCTTTCCAGCCACTGATGCTTTTTTCTTCGGGTGCATTGTTTACAATATTCTGCGCCTTTTGAAAATATTCATCACCACCCTTTGATTCAAAAGAATCATAGTCAAGCCCGAGAATGATGTAAACATAATAGGCGAATACCGCTGTAAGGTTGCCCGAAAGCGGGTCGCTGCCGCCCACACGGTTTTCATTAAATTCTACAGGTTGGTATTCAACATATTTAAAAGTCACATCAGGGTCCTGAAAATTAACCAACGGGCTTTGATAAGTTGAATTATAAACAGGTCTTCCCGCTTGTATAGTAAGTGTGGCCGTATAATTGTTATCATCTGCAACACTCTGCAGGTTTAGCAAAAAATTGCATTGTATTTTTTCCTGAGGTTGAAATACATCTTTTGTCCACTTACGGTTGTTTAGCAGGTTTGTAAGCTGGGTTTGCAGCGTGGTAAAAACGTTTTTGTTAATTGAAGTTCCGATCTGTTGCGATAGTACGGTAACCTTTGCCTGTAGTTCCTGCGCGTTTACAGAAAATGCAGCCACAATCGCCAGCGCAAACAATATTTTTTTCTTAAGCATTTATTTTTTCTATAATGATGTTTACAATTTCTTCTGCAATCTTATTCTTTGTGTTAAGACTTAAGTTATGTTCTTTTCCTGCTGCATCGAATATGGTTACTTTATTGGTATTATGGCCGAAACCTGCATTGGCATCTTTAAGTGAATTCAACACGATCATATCAGCGTTCTTTGCAGCCATTTTACCAAGAGCATATTCCCTTTCATTTGTTGTTTCAAGTGCAAAGCCAACCAGCAATTGTCCAGGCTTTTTTCTTTCGCCCAAAGACCTAAGAATATCTTTTGTTTTCGCAAGCTGAAGCATTAATGAATCACCTGATTTTTTTATTTTCTCTGATGCCGGAGTCACAGGTGAATAGTCTGCAACTGCGGCACTCATCACTGAAATATCTGCGTCATCAAACAAAGCAACAGTTTGGTTGTACATCGCTTCTGCACTGGTAACATGGGTAACACGAATTCCCTTGTACGATACTTCTTGCTGTGTTGGTCCTGTTATTAATTCTACGTCAGCACCGTTCATATAAAAAGCTTCGGCTAATGCAAAACCCATTTTACCCGATGAATGATTACCTATAAAACGCACAGGATCTATCGGCTCGTATGTAGGCCCGGCAGTAATCAAAACTTTTTTGCCTGATAGTGCTTTGCCCCTGAAAAAATGTTCACTAAGGTATTGTATAATGGTTTCTGGTTCTGCCATACGACCTTCACCAACCAGGCCGCTGGCTAGTTCGCCATTTTCAACATCAATAATACTGTTGCCATATGATTCCAGGAGTTGGATATTTCTTTTTGTAGAAGCGTGATGCCACATATCTTCATCCATTGCAGGTGAAACTACAACCGGGCAGGTGGTCGATAAATAAACAGCAAGTAAAAGGTTGTCGCACTGGCCACTGGCCATTTTAGAAAGCGTGTTACAACTAAGCGGTGCAACAAGCATTACATCAGCCCAGCGGCCAAGCATTACGTGATTGGCCCAGGTGTCTTCATCGAAAAGATCTATGAGTACTTTATTGCCCGAAAGCGTGGAAAGCACCAATGGCGACACAAAGCTTTTTGCCGAAGGTGTCATGATCACTTTTACTTCAGCACCTGCTTTTACCAGTAAGCGCAGCAATAAAATGGATTTATACGCAGCAATGCTACCTGTAATTGCGAGTAATATTTTTTTACCCTTCAGCATATTTTTTTCTTGAAATGAGTATATTTTGTTCCGGGCAATTGATTCTTTAATGATCGTTCCTTGCGTCGCGCTCTTGTACTTTTGAAACTTTATTGAGCAATCGCGAAGCCGGAACCTGTAATATGTTACGCCTTGTTTTATTGTTGCACAATTGCTGACTCATAACCTGAACGTACAAGAGTGCGACGCAAGTAAAGTTAAATATTGCTGTGCTGCCCGGTACAAAAAATTGCTTTCTGATATCCGCTGCAAGACATTACAAACCTCTAAAATAGCAAAAAACGACAGTGTTGCCGCTGTCGTTTTTTTAATATCAAAAGAATAACATTTTATCTGAACAGGTCTTCATCGTTATTGCTACGGTGGTATATTTTGCCCTCCATAAATTCCTGTGTTGCAAGAATAGAAGGATTTGGCATTTTTTCGTAAGCCCGGGATATTTCGATCTGCTCTTTATTTTCGTGTATTTCTTCCAGGCTGTCTGTATGCGTAGCAAACTCTTCGAGCTTATTGTGAAGCTCTTCTTTCAACGAAATATTGATCTGGTTCGCTCTTTTTGAAATTATAGCGATTGAAGCATACAGATTGCCTGTGGGGGCTTTGATCTCCGCAAGATTCTTTGCTTCAATAACACTTGAAGTGTTTCCACTTAGATGTTTTCTTAACTTATTCATTTCTGCAAGTTTTTAATGTTGGTTTCTGATAATGTTTTATATCTCTTTATTTCGTCTGAAAGCTTACTATCGGGGAACCGCTCAGTAAAATCAGCACACTCAAGAATTACTTTTTCATAACGTTCCTGTTGCTTCTCGGTTACACTGGCTTCAGCATATTTGTAATAAGCTCTTACCGATGCAAGTTTGTATTCATCGCTTTTTTCTGAATCGGGGTAAGCATCGATCAGGCTTTCAAAAGCAACGGCTGCTGCCTTATAATACCTGTCTCCCAAATCGAAATAGAGCTGGGCATTCTTGTATTCTTTCAACTCGAGTTTGCGGCGGCTTTCATCGATGATCTCCGAGGCCTCTTTAACTCTTGAAGACTCGGGATGCATATTAATAAATGCCTGCATCAGCGATATTGTTTTTGATGTTGGGGTTTGATCAAGGTCCACTTTTGGTGACTGCTTATAATAGCAATAACACCGCATGTAATCACTTTCCTCTACCTTGGTACTATTGGGGAAATTTTCGGTAAAAGTTTTAAAAAGGCTCTCGGCATTTACATAATCTTTTTGATAATAAGCACAGTAGGTATACTTATAAAACATATCCTCGTACTTATCTGAGCCACGGTAAAAAGGCATTATATCTTCAAATACCTGTTGCGCCTGATTGTATTTTTTTTGAACATACAACTGCTCAGCCATTTTAAGCTTATACTCATTATCCTTGCTTTTCAACACTTTACCAAGCTTTGAAGAGCAGGAAGTAAACAACAAAGAGGCTAAAATTAACTTAAAGAAAAATTTCATAAAGTTTGCGAAGTTATGGATTCGCGGCAAATTATTGCATACAAAATTCTTATTCATTCTTAGCCAGTTAATAAATACACAAAAACCATGAATTGGTACAAACCCGGAAATATGGCAGCAAAATTGTTTACAGGGTAATAAGCGGTAAATGTGAATTAAATAAAACCGTAAATCAGACTATTATTAGTCTATTTTTGCAAACCCAAAATATAAAAAATGAAACAAGCTTGTACATTATTATTGATCTTCATGGGCATTACAGTTCTAACGAAAGCTCAAAACGACCCCAACGCAAAAAAAGTTTTAGATGGGGTTAGCAGTAAACTGAATACAGTTAAAGGAATCACAGCAGGCTTTTCTTACACTACAAAAGACCGTAACAAAACATTGAAAGGCTCTGTAAAGGGGCAAATCAGTATAAAAGGTCAGAAATACTATATTAAACAGGGCACCACTGAAATCTTTTGTAATGGTGTAAAAGTTTGGAATTTCAATGGCGAAGATGAGGTTACAGTTGCAGATGCAGATAACAGTGATGACAAAACCTTGTCCCCACAAAAATTGCTATCTAATTTCTACGATAAAGATTTTACATATAAACTTATTTCCAGTACGGGTACTTTTCACCAGATACTAATGATACCAACAGATAAAAGAAAGAATTTTAAACAGGTAACCATTTTTATCGATAAAAGTAAAAACCTTATTTCAAAAGCAGATGTGGTTGATAAAAGCGATAATACTATTGGTTTTACGCTTTCCAATATTAATACGAACATCAGTTTACCAGATAGCAAATTTGAATTTGATACCGCCAAACATCCCGGGGTAGAAGTGGTTGAACAATAAATTTAAAAGACTCGGTTAGCTACCGGGTTTTTTCTTTGTAAAAATCAAATTTTTCAGGCATTTTTACCGGGCAATGAACAAAAAAATAATCATTACCATAGATGGTTTTTCATCATGCGGCAAAAGCACACTTGCCAGGCAGCTTGCTGCAGAGCTAAACTATGTTTTTATCGACAGTGGCGCCATGTACCGTGCTATTACGCTGTATTTTTTGCGCAACCATATTGACTGGAAGAATAGGAAAGAAGTGCACAAAGCTCTTGATAATATTAATCTTGAATTTCTGCTCAATCCCATCACCGGAAAAAGTGACATGTACCTGAACGATGAAAATGCTGAGGTACTAATCCGCGATATGCTGGTAACCGAAAACGTAAGCGATGTATCTACAATAAAAGAAGTTCGTGAATTCGCCGTTGCACAGCAGCGCAAAATGGGCGAAAACAAAGGCATTGTTATGGATGGCCGCGATATTGGCACTACCGTTTTCCCAAATGCCGAACTAAAAATTTTTATGACCGCCGATACCGCAATCCGCGTAGAAAGGCGGTTTAAAGAAATGTTCGAAAAGAACCCCTCTATCACTATCGAGGAAGTAAAAAATAATCTCGAAATGCGTGATTATATCGACAGCAACCGCGAAGTAAGCCCACTTAGAAAAGCCGATGACGCTCTTGTGCTCGATAACTCCAAACTTACCATGCCCGAGCAGTTAAAGATTGCTTTAAAGTGGGCCAAAGAAAGATTGCAATAACATTTATGTAATAAAAATAGATTTTTTTTGAGCCGACCAGAAGAAATTCTATCGGGCTTTTCTTGCGTCGCACTATTGTGCTGCATAATTTTTTCATCTAAGGCTGCCCGCAAAGTGTCGTTATGTTTTTCAGTAACAAAGCTTAATTTTCCTAAGCGCCTTAAATAAAAATACCAAACCTCTTATACAGAAAAAAGTTTGAACATGGAAATGTACGACAACGAAAACACGGTACAGAAATCATTCAATACAGATTTTTTATCCGAAGAATTGCTGCAGGCTCAATGGGCTGAATTCGTAGAATTGAAAAAAATCATCACAGAACTATATCACAAAAAAAATGAACCCATAACAATTTTAGATATTGGAATTGGCAATGCAAGAATACCCAAACACCTTTCCGCTATAGCTGAAATATGGAATATGATCAGCCGTTACGATGGTACAGATAATGCAATGCCCTGCATAGAAATATCAAAGAAAGTAATTGCAGATTCAGGTATTGCAGACAAAGTGAATGTTTATTTTTTTGAAGCTGCCAATCTTAATAATTGGGATAAACAATATGACCTTGTTATTACTACCTGGTTTACTGCGGGTAATTTTTATCCGAACGATTTTCCCTTTGAGACTTATGCCAGCTCAAAACAAAAAATTGATGTAACAAAAAATGAAAAGTTTGAAAAAATATTTTCAAATGCATATAACCTTTTAAAGCCTGGCGGCGAAGTGGTTATAGGTGCATGTTACATAGACAATGAAAGTACCAGGAAAAAACAGGAATTATTTTATACAAAAGCAGGAATGATAGTAATTACTGACAAACAGGATTCTTTTACAGCTACAAAAGAAGGGTTCTGGTCTCAAAGATTTACAAAAGAAAAAATGTATAGTTACCTGAATTTTGTAAAGCCCGAAAAAATCACTTTTACTCCATTAGACACTTATGATTTTGCAATGCAGGTAAGAATTAAAAAATAACAACCTGAGTTTATGCAGCATTATAATACGATTAGGTTTTTACTTCATGAACCATAGCTGCCATGAAAATGGAACTGTGAACCGAGCGTGGCAAGAGGTGCTCAATAAAATTACCTTAGCCGGCTTAAAAAAAGTATTGAAAAATAAAAGGCCCTGCTTGCGCACGGCCTTTTATTTTTTGGTGATGTTTATTTATTGCTTTACTACCTTTTGATAAAGAACACTACCCGGCTTTTCAAGTTTAACCATGTAAATGCCCGAAGGGATGTTTCCGGTTTCAATGGTAACCTGGTTAAACCCGGCAACAGCATTTTTAGCAACTGTTTTAATAATGCGGCCACGCATATCAGTAACGGTAACCGTGTATTTGCAGGATGCCTGCTCAGTTGTATTTACTGTAAAACTGCTTGTGAACGGATTGGGCGAAACAGTAAATTTATCTGCGGGTTTTACAGCAACTGCATCGCTGGAACCTGCAGCAATTAAAGGCTTCAGACTTAATACGGTATTGCCACCATGCAGATAAAATGATGAAAGCTGTGTGGTTTTAAATTCAAGGTATTTATAATCACTGCCATAATCGCCACGGCTGATAAGTTTGATAAATCCGGTAGCCGGATTTACAAATGCAGATGAACAGCCGTCATCATTTTGGGTAACATTAATATCGTTGATCGAGGTTACACCAGAGCCTGGCTGGGCAATTAATTTATTCAGTTCGGCATTGCTGATAAACAGCCTTACGGTTACAGGTGTAGATGGCTGCACTTCGGTTGCTATGTTTATATTCCTGTCAAGGTAATACCGCCCTGTTGCCGTGGTTCTCAACGCGCCGCTATTAATGTAAACACTTGCGGAAACAGTATTCAGTTCATTTTTATCTGCATATACCTCAGCGATCTTTTTAAATCCCTGGTCGGTAAGCGGCACCCATACTTTGGTATTGTTGCCATCTGTTTGTTTGTTTATGATATAAGACAAACCCTGCGAACATGCATTGTTAAGACCCGCTGACACAGTGAGGTCCATAATAGCCAAGCTAAACGACGCATAATTTGCATAGCCCAGTGTATTGAGCCTTACATAATAAGTTTGTCCTTTCTTAAGCAGGTAAGAATAAATTGTGTAAGACTCGCCTTCGTTAATATACATAATACCACAGTCAACCAGGCTTTTTGCATCGCATGGCGCTGAGTAAATATTAATACCCAAACCATAGCCACCCGCACCATAATATTTTACTTTGTTGAAACGGAAGATTTGTGCATCGGCACTTGCAGTAAATTTTACCCATATATCATCATCGCCGCTACCTTCGTAAAGGCCGCAGGCTTTGCTTCCATCTTTTAAATCAGAGGGTGTTGCACCAATTGTTGTTAGTGGCGTACCAAGGGCAGTATCACTGTAAGGGGTAGCAGAAACAGTGTATGCATTCTGGCAGCTATCATTTGCCGGAGCGGTTGAGTAACATTCTATAACATAAGAATAAGACGAAGGAAATGGTACTGGCCTTTTTGCTTTTTCCATTATGTAATATTCTTTGCCGGCTTCAAGCGGACCCATTGAATATTTTCGTCCATAATCGCTGTTGCCAATACAGGTCCAGCCGGCAGGGCCAAGGCTACCTTTCGCTTCCTTATAAGCAAACTCCATGGTTTGGCCGTCATTTACAGTATTAATTACAAAATTGTAATAGCCTGTTTTTTCTGGAACAAATTTGTGATAGAACTCATTGGCAAAATACACTTCATCACAAAATACGTTCAGATACAAACCATACTTGCCAAAGAAAGTATTTGATACCAGGGAGCCACATTGAATCGTTTCTACAGTTGAAGAATCGTAGGCTGTAGAAAATGGCGTTATTGCCCAGTTTGATTTTTGCCTGTCGTCACACTTCGATCTTACATAAAAATAATATTGTTTGCCTGCCAAAAGATCGCCCAATACAGCACTGGTTGCTGAAGTCCTGAAAAATGTGGCGGGGAATACGGTATCAGATTTACTTACCCCGTACTCATAATTAACTCCACCCTCTACCGGCTGCCATTCGGCTTTTGCTGTTTGGGTAGTAATGCTGTTTATAGGAACAGTTGGTGCCAGGGGTTCAAAGCAGGTTACTTCTTTAATCAGCAGCTTATCTATATATATGTAAGTGTAAGTTCTTGGTGTGGTGCAGTGAATGCCAAGAAAATTAATGCCCGATGCAGTGGCGGTGTAATTAATCTGCGCTTTTGTATAATAATCTGTTTCAAAATCGTTACTCCATATTACTTCAGTTTGTGCAGCTGGTGTGGTATCGTTGCCCAGGGTTACCTGCAATTTGTTTTTTGTATAAAACTGGTTCTTATAATAAAAAGAAATGCTGTATTTTTTTCCGGCAACAAAGTTGAATGAAGGGCTTATCAGCCACGCATCACTCTGATCGCCGTAGTAACTCTCGGCCAGGTACATGCATTTTTTGCCTTCAAGTGCATTACCCGAACCGCGAAAATTTTTAAGGCTTTGCCAGTTGGCATTACCGGTGTGGCTTACAACCCAGCCGGGCGATGGCGCCGGTGGAATTGCGTTTTCGAAACCGGTTTCTAACAAAACCTGTGCGTCGGTATTTGATGCAAGGCAACAGGTAAAAAATAACACTCCTAACCAGTACTTTAGTTGATGAATACAAGATTTTGATGGCATGTTGGTTGTTGGTTTATTGAATAAAGAAACGTGGTGCTTTTCAGAACTCATAAAGTAAATGTATAAAAAATAATATATCAGCAAGATGATTCAAATTCAACAGGGTATTTATCTTTAGCGTAAACTAACTGCAAGCAACATGAAATCAGTCGTGCCTTTTGTTTTTAAAATAGGTTTATTAATGTTGGTGCCTGCCTTTGCCCACACCCAGGACGTTCATTTTTGGGGTGTTTTGCCAACCTACACACAGGTAACACCGCTATCAAAAAAACTTGACTGGAGTTTTTTCTTTGGCAATGCCATCAACCCTAGTCATGAACATTTTGGAACACTTGATTTTCCCGAGGCAGATGTAAGGCTTCAGCTGAATAATGCAATTGTTTATAAAGCACAAAAAAATCTGTCGTTTGCTGCAGGAATGATTTATCAGAAAAACTTTGCGTTCGATAGCAGGCATGTAGATGAATACCGCCCTTACCAGCAGGTTTTATTTTCGCATTATTTATCTGCACTTAAGGTAAATCACCGCGTAAGGTTTTGCGAAAGATTTATTGAGAATAAAGCAGCAGCAACCTACCCCCTTACTACTGTATTGCAGTACAATGCCGGGTTTCAGCTACCGTTAAAAGGTAAAACAATTGAACCTAAAAAGTTTTACCTAACCGGCTATGCAGAAGAATTTTTTTTCTTATCAGGCCCAAATAAGTTCAGCCTTCTTGGCGAGTTCTGGACCAACGCAAGCCTGGGATATAATTTTGGTAGCTGGGGCAGATTGCAAAGCGGGTTTACTTACGAATGGCTTGCCCGGAATGTAAAAAAAGATAACAGGCAAATGTTTCTTTTTTCTACTGACCTTATTACAAATTTTGATCTTTTTGGTGTTAGAAAACACAAATAATTTTCCTGAAAAAAAATTGAAAAGTTGGGAAATTCTTTTTTAATACCAGCTTCAGTATTTCATAGCATCATCGTTGCGTCGCAATCCTTCGATCGTTCAGAACAAGCAGCAGCAGGCCACGAGCTATAAACTTTGAGCATGGGCAAAATATAATGTGCTCATGGCTCGCGGCCAAAAGCTTGCTGCTATTCTGCAGTACAAGAGTGCGATACCGAAACAAGTTCGGTACAGGCTGCCACGGCTGTTTCGATGCTGCTATGAAAAAGGAACTGTGAAACGAGCGTGGCAACAAAAGCCTCATTCATATTCTATTGCCCGGCTCAAAAAAATCCTACTCAAAAAAATAATTACTGGCTGTAAAAAGACCGGGTGCGGTTGATTTTTAAATCGCGTAGGATGCCCGACTTGGGATTTAAGGTTATATTAAAAGAACGGTATAAGCCTACCGGTGTAATATTTATAGAGAGTTGCCAGCAATGCATTTCGCGTGTAATAAACATGGTAAGCGTTTGAATCTTTGCAGTTTTAAAATCGAAGTAAGTACCGCCGCCTACTTTCCATTTTGGCGTTAAACTAAAATCGCCGTTAACGTTCAGGTTGCTGTTAACGTTAGTGGTATAATCGCGAAGGTTGGTGGCAAGCTGCCGGTAAAAACTTAGAGAAAAAGAAAGTTGCACATTCCATGGCGTATTGAAATCTACAAACTCTGAAGGGTTTTGACGAACATACTCCAACTGTTGCAACTGCTCATCTGGTGTAAGTGTTTCATCGGGTGTTATACGGTCTTCATCTTTCCGGTCGTCTTTTGATTTACTTTTAAGCGATGTGGAAATGGCAAGGCTGCCGCTGGTGAACCGTCCTATTTTGCCATCTTTCCACAATAATTTGTTTGCCCTGCGGCCAAAAGTATCTGTACCGTAGGGGTCAATCGATGCACTGCCTGTAATATTTACTTTTTCGAAAAGTGTGCTGCGTATGCTAAGGCTGAAAGGGCTCCACTGCAATGTATCAGCTAAGAAATTGTAGCCGCTTGTAATACTTAAACCATCAATGAGTTTTACTTTTTTTGTTGCAGAAGCTGCGGTGTCTTTCTTGTCTTTTACTTTCATCTCGAGCAGGTTGTCGATACCAAAACTGATACCACCAAATTTACCCTGGCTGAAAGAGCCTATTACGCCGCCTTCGAGTTGTGAGAATTTTGTTTTATAACCGGATGAATCGATCTGCACCTCGTCGAAATATTTACTAACAAGATCTGGCTTGTAACTTACAGACATAAATGGTTTTACCTCGTGCCGTATTGCTTTTATGCCATTTGATTTGGGAAAGTTTACCGTACCAAAAATCCTTGTATTAAAAGATAAACCAAAACTCATTTCCCTTGCTGTATAAAACCCTCTTTGTACGTTTACATCTACAGTATCCAATGTACTGTTCCAGGTGCGCAGGATGCGCTGGCCATACCATCGCTCTGCATAAGAAATGCTTGGCGAAACAATAAGGTTACCAAGTGGTGGCAAGGAAAGTGTTACAGGTATGCGGTGTTCTACGCCCCATTGTGCAGTATCAAGCAGTTTTCTGAAATTGAACAGGGAGTCATAAAAAGAGAACTGGTTAAGCAGGGTTCCGGTATAGGATACGCCCAATTTTTCGTACCATTTTTGCGAACCCACAAATTCTTTTTTGAGAAAAGGATAAATAGTTGTGGCGCTAAAATTAACCGTTGGTAAACGCACGTTGATTAGCCCTGAATTATTGTTCTGGTCGTGGTTGCCTGCTACACTTAAATTGTATTTGCCCTGGCTCCAGGTTTTAGACCAGGTAATGGATGAACTTAACTGGTTCTGAAAATTCTGATAGGTATTATTGGGAACATATTGGTTGAACTTAGTGCTGCCCGCACGTACATTGGCAGAGAATGAAGTTCCGGGGCGGGCCCTGGTATCGGTAGAATGCGTCCATGTTACAAAAAAGCCTGAAGATTCAGTAAACTCTGTTTTTGCGTAAACTGAACTGTTGAGTATTTTGGTTTTTTGTAAGGCAACATTCAGGTTGCCGCGGTATTTATAGCGTTTATAATATTCGGGCTGCACGTTCAGGCTCCAGCCTCCATAGCTGTAAATATTGCTTCGCACAGTCAAATCCCAGTTATCGTTAAGCACTTTATAGTAACCAAGGCCCTCTAGCCCTAAACCAAAATCCTGGTTCGATGCAAATTGTGGTGGCAGTACACCGGAGTGCCTGCCTCTGTTAAGTGGAAAAATACCAAACGGAATTGCTACTGGAAGTGGTACGCCCTCCACTTCAAAAGTAGCGGGACCAGATACTGCAATTTTGTTATTAATGATCTTTAATTTCCTTGTGCGAAAATCGAAGTGCGGTGTATCAAGGTTACAGGTTGTAAAAACATTACGGTAACCATAAGCAACATCTTTATTTATTTTCTTTATTCTTTCTGAGTGAATAAATATCTCTTCCTGTTTTAGAAATGTATTTTTAGTTAAGCCCTTTTGGTTCTTTATGTTAAAGAAAATCGTATCGCTTATTGTTTCGGTACCGGCCTGGGTTAATTTTGGTTTGTTTAAAGCACCCAGCGTAGTATCTGTACCGCCAAAAGCTTTTATTATTTGTGATTGCTGGTCATAAGTAATGGTATTGGCGTCAAGCTTAAGATCTTTATTATTAATGTTCGCTTTTCCATAAAGCATAAATTGTTTCGATGAAATAATGAGTACACCGGAATCGTCGGCACTATAGTCTATCTGGGAGTCTATTGAATCTTTTGAAAAATCAAGTGTATCTATGGTGATAATTTTTACAGAATCATTTTTTGTAAACAGTGTATCATCATTACTTTTTATAACAGTATCTTGTACAGGTAAGGTGGTGTCTTTATTAACTACGATTTTGTTTTGTAAAGAAGCTTTTGATTTTTCTTGCGGCTTGGTAGTATCGCCAGATTTTGTTAACGGTTTTAAAAAAGCTTTAAAATTTTTATCTTTTGCACCTGTATTCACACTGATTGTAAATAATAGCAAAACAGTTAGTCCGGCAAAAAAGTAATTTATATTAGATTTGCAACGTTTCAACATAAGTACCAAACAAAAATAGGGCTTAATGGATAAATGATTTGTGAAGAATAATTTTAATGACCCGTAACTATGCTGAAAAAAATATTTTTTACTGTAACCCTTGCCGGTTGTTTTTCAATTTTTACTTCTTATACTGCAACGTCTGTAACCTTTATACAGAAGCAGTCTTTACGCACCATTGTAATTGATGCAGGCCATGGCGGCCAGGATGGTGGTGCCAAAGGCGCTTACTCATGGGAGAAAGACATTACATTGCAGATTGCATTAAAACTGCAGACCACCCTGCAACAGGCGATGCCCGATGTAAATGTTGTAATGACGCGAACCACCGATGTATTTGATGCGCCACCCATTAAAGCCAACAAAGCCAACAGTGCAAAAGGTGATCTTTTTATTTCTATTCATTGCGATGCCGCACCGGCAATTCGCCACAGTGAACTGATTGGTTACAAAACCCAAACATATTACGTAAAGAAAAAGAAACGTACCCGCAAGGTTCCGCAATACCGCACCTGGACAACACCCAACCCGGCAAAAGGCGCATCAACATACATATGGGCCGTACATAAAAACGACGATAAAGAACTGGCCATGCGTGAAAATGAATCATTGTATATCGATAGTAGTCTACTTATACAGGTTGGCGATTTTGATCCGGATTCGCCTGAGAAAAGAATTTTATATTCCCTTAAAACACAGCAATATTTTCAACGCAGTGCCAGCCTTGCTTTAACCGTTGAAGAAGAGTTTGTAAACATTGGCCGCTCTGTACGCGATGCGCTTCAAAGACAGGTAGGCATTTGGGTACTGCAGGCCACAGCCATGCCCAGCATACTGGTTGAAACCGGTTATATTACCAACCCCGAAGAAGAGGATTATCTCAACAGCGAAAAAGGACAGCAGGAAACCGCAGATGTAATTGTAAAAGCGCTGGTACGCTACAGGTATTCCCTCGAACATCCAGGTGGAGATACAGGTACAAAATAGCAAATGTTATTTTGCAAAACTTTTTAAACCCTGTAAATCATAACAGTTAGTTTTGCCGCATCAATTATTGCACTTAATTTTATTCTTTACAGAATGTAAGATTGGTGAGGTAATTTTTTTGTACCGGGCTATTGGTTCTATGGTGATCGCCTGTTGCGTCGCTCTCTGGTAGGTTCGGATTATGAAGCGGCAAGCCACGAGCCATGAGCTGCGAGCTATAAGCAAAATACAAGCGCTTGTGGCTCGAAGCTAAAAGCTCATAGCTATTCTAAAGTACAAGAGTGCGACGCAACGAAAGCCCGATAAAAGTTCATCAGCCTGGCTCAAAAAAAATCCTATAACCTGGCAATTAGTAAAGACAGATTTAATAAGAGATCATGAAGTTTAAAATTACAAACGAAACCAAAATAGGGGCACTAACAGCAGTAGCTATCACCTTCCTGATACTGGGCTTTAATTTTCTTAAAGGCCGCAGCCTTTTTAAAACAGGTACTTTTATTTACGCCAAATATTCCGACACCAAAAAGCTGATGCCATCGAACCCGGTTTTTATCAATGGTTTCCAGGTGGGCAGCGTATATGAGCTTGAGGCAGCCGATAACAATATCAGTGCTGTAGTGGTAAGTGTAAAACTCAATGGCGAATATAATATTCCTGATAACTCGGTTGCGCAAATAGAGTCATCGCCATTGGGTTCACCTGCAGTGGTAATATTGCCGGGCAACAGCAGCAATTTTCTTGCAAACGGTGATACGATGTTAACCCAAAACAATGCCGGCTTACTGGGCGATCTTACGGGAAAGATTACACCTGTAGCAGATCAGTTAAAGGCAACACTAGCCTCGCTGGATACCGTTTTAAGAAATATCAATACAGTGCTCGATCCCAACACAAAAGGCAACCTGCAACATGTAATTGGCAATCTTAATAAGGTAACGGAAAGCCTGGTTGTTGCAGCAGCATCGTTGCCAGGTCTTTTAAATGAACAATCGGGCACACTATCAAAATCGCTGAACAATGTAAGCAGTTTTACAAAAAACCTTGCTGACAATAATGAAAAGATCAGCAGCATTATGAGCAATATTGATAAAACAACCGGCAACCTATCCAAAGCAGATATTGACGGCACTGTTGGTAAATTAAAAGATGCGATTGATAAACTGAACGCAGTGGTAGCTAAGATCAATTCAACTGATGGTACGCTTGGTTCTTTAATAAATGAAAAACAGGTTTATACCAATCTCAACAATACCATCCGCAGCATGAATATTCTTTTAGACGATCTGCGGGCACATCCCAAGCGCTATGTAAATATCTCCGTATTTGGTAAGAAAGATAAAGCCGGTTACCTGATAGAGCCTTTGAACGACAGCTTAACTTCACCCGTTAAATAATGCGAGGCGCTTTACCATTGAAAAAAATTGTTTTCCTCTTTACATTGCTTTTTGCTTTTACTTTTGTTAAGGCACAGCAGCCTGATACCACAGCACAAAGGCAGATCATTATCATTCACTCAGACAGGCTTGGGTTTAAGGAAATTGATTCTCTCAACAGGTTTCAGTTGCTGGTTGGCAATGTGGCGGTACGCCAGGAAAAAACCTTGTTTTACTGCGACAGTGCTTCTATCAATACAGTAACCAATGTGCTTGAATCTTTTGGTCATGTACACATTAACGATAATGATAGTTTACAGATCTATTCAGATTATCTTAAGTATTTAGGAAAAGAAAAAAAAGCAACGCTTACGGGCAATGTAAAATTAACTGATGGTAAAGGCGTACTTACTACATCACAACTTGATTACGATCTGCAAACCAAAATAGGCATTTACACAAATGGCGGTAAAGTGGTAAATGGTAAAACAGTGCTCACAAGTAAAGAAGCTTATTACTACGAAGAAACAAGAGATGTTTATTTTAAAAAGAATGTAATACTCGTAAGCCCAGATTACAATATAAAAACTGACACGTTACTTTATAATACTTACTCCGGCATTTCAACATTTGTATCACCCACAGAAATTACCAGCGATAGCGGTAAAAAGAAGGTGTTAACGAAAGACGGTTTTTACGATACAAAAAATAAGAAAACTTATTTTGGTAAACGGCCTCAGATATTCGATGGCAGCACCTCGTTAATTGCCGATGAAGTTGCCAATGACGATTCAACAGGTTTTGGAGAAGCACGTGGTAATGTAATCTACCGCGATACCGCTCAAAAAATTACCTTATTCGCCAATCACTTTAACAGTAACAGGAAGGATAATTCTTTTCTTGCAACAGAAAAACCTGTAATGATTATTAAGCAGGAAGACGATTCCATTTTTATTGCCGCAGATACTTTGTACTCTGCTAAACTAAGCAATCTCCGAAAGTCACGAACAGTACCTTTTATACTGGATACTACCGGTAAAAAAGATTCACTGCAAAAAGTAATGCCGCTTTCAAAAGAAGCAACAGACAGTACCGACCGTTTTTTTGAAGCCTATTATCATGTTCGTATTTTCTCCGATTCGCTCCAGTCTGTTTGCGACAGCCTGTTTTATTCTGCAGAAGATTCCGTGTTCCGCCTGTTTAAACAACCCATTGTCTGGGCCCGTGAAAATCAAATTACCGGCGACACGATTTACCTGTACACAAAAAATAAAAAGCCCGAAAGACTATTTGTTTTTGAGAACGCATTAACCATTGGTCATGTTGGAAAAGAATATTACAACCAGGTAAAAGGCCGCACCATCAACGGCTATTTTAAAGAGGGCAATATCGATAACATGCGTGCAAAAGGAAATGCCGAAAGTATTTATTATGCCCAGGACGATGAGAATAAATTCATTGGTGTAAACAAAGCAACCGCAGATATTATTGACATTTTTTTTCAGCAAAAAAAACCAGAGCGCGTTGTGTTTCGCAGCAGCCTGGTAGGCACCACTTACCCCATGCGGCAGGTTAATCACGAAGAGTTGCGCCTGCGCGGTTTTAAATGGCTCAGCGATCTAAGGCCCAAAACAAAATACGAGTTGTTTGCAGATTAATCGCAGGATAATATTCAAAGAAATTATGAGCCGGGCTTATAGTATTTCATAGCATCATCCTTGCGTCGCACACTTGTACACTCTGATTATGATTGAGCTTTTAAACAGCCGGGTAAATCACTACCTTATCACCACCGTACTTCCATTCTTCCATTTAATAATAGACGAAGGTGCAGCTCTTGAAGCATCATCCTGCCGGTACTTTACCACATAATCAACACCTTTAATAATTGCATCATTAATCTCTGCAAATAAGGCAGGAGAAGGTTCCCCGCTGATATTTGCCGAAGTACTTACAATTGGTTTTTTAAAACGCTTTACCAGGTGCCTGCAAAATTCATCTTTACAAATACGCATTGCAACAGAGCCGTCATGGGCCAGCACATTTTCTGCAAGCCCCAATGCATGTTCATAAATTACCGTAGTCGGTTTTATACTTTGCTCTAAGTAATCAAATACAGCCAGGTCCGGGCTGGCAGTATATTGCAAAACATCTCTTTCTGTAGCTACAAGCACTACAAAACTTTTTAATGCGGGTCTTTGCTTTAGTTCAATAATTTTTTCAACGGCAGTTTCATTTGTGGCATCGCAGCCAATACCCCAAATGGTATCGGTTGGGTAGAGGATGATGCCGCCATTACGTAGTACTTCAAGACAGTTTTCAATATCATTCGAAAAATCAATCATCCCTTTAAATTTTTATACACATTCATTACATCTGTTGCACATTTTTGTGGCTTAAAATTTTGTGCATACTGCCACCCTTTTATAATTAAAGTATTTCTCAAATTATTTTCTGTTGCAATCCGCAACATGGCGTCTGCTATTTGTTCAGCATTCATTGGGTCTACGTATAAAGCACCTTCTCCACCGGCTTCGGGCAGGCAGGAAACATTGCTTGTTATTACAGGGAGCTTACTCCACAAAGCTTCCAGTACAGGAATGCCAAAGCCTTCAAATATAGAAGGATAAATCATACACAAAGCCTGCTGGTAAATAGCAGGAAAATCAACCGATGAATCAAAAGAATACTGTTCTGAAAGAAAGATAATTTTTTTATTTAACCCGTTTGCAGCAACAAAATTTTTTACCTGCTCTTTGTATTTCCCGCCTTGACCAATTATAACCAGGGGAATGTTTAATTTATCTTTTAAAGCATTGATTGCTTTGCAGATTGTAAGTAAATTTTTTCTTTCAATAACAGAACCAACGTAAAGGAAAAACTGATCTGGCAGATTGTATTTTTTCTTTATCTGTATTTTTTCTGTTTCAGTTACTGCTGCAATGAACGAAGTATCGCAAGCCTGGTAACATACAACGATTTTTTTTTCAGGTATTTTATAAAATTGAATAATGTCTTCTTTTGTTTGTTTGCTTATGGCAATAATTTTATCGGCATGAATACAGGCATTACGGAATTTTTTTCTGTATATCTGCACATCAATTGGATTGTATTGTTTGGGATAACGCTCAAAAATAAGATCGTGTATCGTTACGACTGATTTTATTCCCGTCTTTTCAATTCCCATGGGTATTTCGTGGCTAAGGCCATGATAAAGATCAATATTGAGTTGTTCTAAATCTTTCTTTACCCAACTGCTTCTCCAGGCAGCTTTGAAAGCTGTTGCCGGAAATTGCTGTGGTGTAACTACATGTACATTTTGAAATGCTGAAGTATTAAAACGGTTACTGGTTTTGGGTGTGCACAGAAAATATTCATGTTCAGGATAATAAGTAGCCAAAGATGCAATCAGGGTTCTGCTGTAGTGCCCCAGCCCTGTTGTATTATTATATGCCCGCTTTGCGTCGAATGCAATATTCATGTGTTGATCTGAGAATGAGTGGATGTGCAAATGTGCGGATTAAAAAGGAAAAAAACTGAGGTGCAGATGAGTAGATGTGCAAATGCGTGGATTAAGAAAGTTGAGGGCTGTTGAAAGTTCCTGATTGTTATTCAGTGCAAATGTGCGACGCAAGGATGCCTCCCATAAAAAACTGCTGCCCGGCTCAAAATAAATTGTATTGGTTACAGGATCATCCGCACATCTGCACATTCCCACATCCGCACATTCTTCTTTATGTTTGCAAAAAATTGTACAATGGAATTGAAGCAACTTATTAATGAAGCCTGGGGTAACAGAGAGCTTTTAAAAGATATTACATACAGCGATGCGGTGCGTGCAGTTATTGAAGAAGTTGATAAAGGAAGACTCCGTACAGCTGCGCCCTCTGAAAATGGCTGGGTTGTAAACGAATGGGTAAAGCAGGCAATACTGATGTACTTTGGCATTCAGCAAATGCAGACATGGAGCCTTGCGCCGTTTGAGTTTTACGATAAAATGCTGTTGAAAAGTAATTATAAAGAATTGGGTGTTCGTGCCGTGCCGCATGCAGTTGCACGCTATGGGGCATACATTGCAAAGAATGTGGTGCTGATGCCAAGCTATGTAAATATTGGTGCTTACGTAGATGAAGGCACCATGGTAGATACCTGGGCAACCGTAGGCAGTTGCGCACAAATTGGCAAGGGTGTACACCTGAGCGGTGGCGTTGGTATTGGCGGTGTGCTGGAGCCTTTACAGGCTTCGCCGGTGATCATTGAAGATGGTTGTTTCATCGGCAGCCGTTGTATTGTGGTAGAAGGTGTGCGGGTAGAAAAAGAAGCAGTGCTCGGCGCCAATGTGGTGCTTACGCAATCAACAAAAATTATTGATGTAAGTGGCCCGGCCCCGGTGGAATACCGGGGATATGTTCCCGCAAGAAGCGTGGTAATTCTCGGTACTTATAATAAAGATTTTCCGGCAGGTTCTTTTGGTGTTAGTTGTGCATTAATTATTGGCCAACGCAAGCCAAGCACCGATTTAAAAACGAGTTTAAACGATGCATTAAGGGATTTTAATGTGAGTGTGTAAAACCTGACGAAACTCCGTCTCATTGTTTTAGCTTTTGAATAGCCGGCTGCGAAAAAAACTGAATCATTCATTGAAAAAAGAAGATAATAAAAGAGCTATTCCGCTTGCCGGTTTTATCATCACATTTATTGGTGCTATATTATTTTCTACAAAAGCCATCATCGTAAAAAAAGCATTCGCAGACCTTGCAGTACCAGCCCTAACGTTGCTGGCCCTGCGCATGCTTTTTTCGCTTCCCTTTTACCTTGTGGCTGCCGCTTTTAACAGCCGCAAAAAATCAAATACAAGCTTTACAAAACGGGAGTGGTTTTATGTTTGCGCAACCGGGTTGCTGGGCTATTATGTAAGCAGCCTGTTAGATTTTATGGGGCTGCAATATGTATCGGCGGGCATTGAAAGGCTGATCTTATTTTTGTACCCAACCTTCGCTGTACTTATTAATGCTTACTGGTTTAAACAGCATATTACCAAAAGCCAAAAAATAGCTTTGCTGCTTGCTTATGCAGGTATAGCAATCGCTTATTTTGGAGAATTTAAATTAGATACCGGCAATCCTAATTTTTTCTTGGGCAGTTTCCTGGTGTTTGTTTGTGCAGTTACTTATTCCCTTTACCTGGTTGGCAGCGGCCGGCTGATACCTAAAGTTGGCGCATCGAAATTTACCGCTTATGCCATGCTGGCTGCAACCGGCGGAGTGTTACTGCATTTTTTTATTACCACAAATTATAAAGAGGTTGAATGGAGTACAACCCTTGCAGGCTATGGATTACTGCTCGCAATTGTGGCTACGGTAATACCATCTTTTTTGTTAAGCTATGGCATGAAAAAAATAGGCTCCAACAACACTGCCATCATGACGAGCATTGGCCCGGTGTCTACCATTCTGCAGGCACACTGGTTTTTGGGAGAAAAAATATTTGCAGAGCAAATCATAGGTACCCTGCTGGTTGTAGCCGGTGTAATTATTATTGGCTGGCGGCGGGATGTGCCTGTTTTACCTTCGGAATAAATACGGTACAAAATCTTCACCGACTTTTTTCCTTCATTCACCTACGTTTTTCCAGTTATCACCTATTCAGCCTTTTAAGCGCTGGTTTACCTGCTTAGTTTTGGTTTATCAAAATCAAAAAAATGTTTATGGAACAAAATGAAGTTAACCCGGTAAATAAATTAAACCGCAGCAACAGCCGTGTTTGGACAGGCCTCTTCCTGGTGGTAGTTGGTGTATTGCTGTTTGCAAATAAAATGGGTGTTAATCTGCCACCCTGGCTTTTCACCTGGCCCATGCTACTGATCGGTATCGGCTTGCTGAAAGGCTTTCAAAGCGGGTTCAGAGACAATTCGTGGATCATCCTGCTTTTGGTAGGTGGCCTTTTTTTATGGGATGATATTGTGGAAGATGTACACCTTCACGATTATATAGTACCCATCATTGTTATGTCAGTTGGTTTGCTTTTTATTTTCAGGCCAAAAAAAAACTGGCAACGAAGAAGTGACTGGAAGAACTTTGACCGTGAGGGATGGAAAAATTCATGGAGCGGCACGGCAACCGCTTACTCTAACACAGACGACGGAGAATATCTCGAAATAAACTCTGTTTTTAGCGGTGCAAACAAGCGCATTCTTTCAAAGAATTTTAAAGGCGGCGAAGTAAATTGTTTCATGGGTGGCGCCGAATTAGATCTTACGCAGGCCGATATACAGGGAACCGTAGTTATAGAATCGAATGTTGTATTCGGCGGCCTTAAAATAACCATACCCCCGCATTGGGATATTAAAACCGAAGTAACCACCGTATTCGGCGGCATAGAAGACAAGCGGCCCGTTGTTGCCACCAAAATTGATTTGAATAAAGTGATTGTTCTAAAGGGTAACACTGTATTTGGCGGCATAGAAATAAGAAGTTATTAATTTGAAAAAGGCATTGTGGGCCGGGCATTGGTAATACTATTAGGCATCGTTGCGTCGCACACTTGTACGTTCTGGTTATGATTCGTCTGCCAGGGCCGGGCATAACAATAAGTTCTAGAAATAAATAAAAATGTTGGGGCAACCCATAATAAAAAGCAGAAACATATTAACAATGACAGAAAGGATTTTGACTTACATACTATTGATTATTTTCTTTGGAATGGATTTTATTATTCGCAAAGACAAGACCGCAAAAAGCATAGAAGGTACTAAAGACGACAACAAAAGCACCCTGCTTATTTTCTTGACATTTTTTATTGTTTTGGTTTTATCTATCGTACTTAATGCTTTTAAAATTGGCACTTTTGACAACACATCTTTGGCAAGAATTGGTTTAGGGATAATCATCCTAGGTTTCATAATACGTGTTACTTCAATGCTCACACTTAATAAGTACTATACCAGAACTTTAATTACGGTTAACAATCAAGAGATCGTAAAAAGGGGTTTATACAAAATCATAAGACACCCTGGTTATCTTGGAACTATTTTAATTTGGAGTGGGGCAGGTTTAGGTATGACAAATGAAGTAGTATTTATAACAGGTTCAATATTAATTGTGCTTGCATATTATTACAGAATAAACAACGAGGAGAAAATGCTGCAGCAAGAATTTAAAGAGAAATATTTAGACTACATGGAGCATTCCTGGAGATTGATACCTTTTGTTTGGTAAGAAAATGGTCAGCTAGTCAACAGAGAAGACAAATAGGGAAAAATGAAAAGAAAAATGCGGCGGGTTGAACAAAAAGCCACAGCTCAATAAAGCATTCAACAGTACAAGTGTGCGACGCAACCAAAGCTAAATGCTTAATCAATAGCCCGGCTCAAAAAAAATATTTATTGTTCACTAATTAACCAACACTACTATAAACAATTTCGTTATGACAAACTGGTATCTTGTAAAAATGGTGTTCCGCATCATTTGCGGAGATGGCAATCACACTGCACAGTTTGATGAGCAGTTGCGCCTGTTACGTGCAGAAGATGAGCTGCATGCATTTCAAAAAGCAAGGCGGCTGGGGGAAAGGGAGCAGGACAATTTTTTAAATGCCGCCAGCAAACCTGTACAATGGAAATTTATTGATGTGTGTGAGGTTCACAAATTAGACAACCTTATTGATGGAGCTGAAATGTATTCAAAGATCCGCGAAGAAGATAATGCAGATATTTATATTCGTGCAACGCATTTAAAAGCAAAGCATTTATTCGAGGCCAGCGTTTGCGAATGTATTAAGCTAAACTAATTTCAATTGAATACGGTATCATCACTAAAACAACTGCAGGTTATTAATGCCATTTGGTGGTCGATCATCAGTATTATTCATGCATTTGCATTGTCTGCTTTTGGGTTAACTGTAGCGGAAATTTTTACTGACAGCCTCATCTGCAACATACTGCTGGCAGCAGCCTGCCAGCTTATATTCAGCAACATGCGCTTCTATCTTCCCCGTCAGGAAAAATATTATTATGTACTGGTAATTAGTCTTGCAGTAAGCGGCGTATGGCTTTTTGTTTCCAATATTATTTTGAAGAATATTTTTAAAAGTGATGAGCATTACCTGGCAGTTTTAGGCAGCTCTTTATCTATACGTTATGGCGTTTCTTTTTTAATGGTCAGTTGTATGTCAATGATCAGTTTGCTGTGGTACACACAGCAGGAACAGCAGGAAACTACAAGCCGTAAAGCAGATGCAGAAAGGCTTGCAAAGGAAGCTGAGTTATTTAAACTAAGGCAACAGTTACAGCCCCATTTTTTATTCAACAGTTTAAATTCTATCAGTGCATTAACGGGAACACAGCCTGAGAAAGCACGGCACATGATTCAGCAACTCTCCGATTTTTTACGCGGCACGTTACGCCGCGATGAACAGCAGTGGAGCAGTTTAAAAGAAGAACTTGAATACCTGCAGTTATATCTTGACATTGAAAAAGTGCGTTTTGGTTACAGGCTGCAAACGAATATAGACTGCACCGATAAAGCCTTGCAAATGAAATTGCCTTCATTGTTACTTCAGCCCGTGGTAGAGAACGCGATTAAGTTTGGTTTATACGATACGGTTGGCGAAGTTTTGATTACCCTAAACGCAACGGATAAAAATGAACAACTTGAAATTACTGTAACCAACCCTTTTGATGAAGAAACAGCGCAGCCATTGCAGGGAACAGGATTTGGTTTAGCATCTATTAAGCGAAGATTATTTCTGTTGTTTGCAAGGCACGACCTGCTGCAAACATCTGCAAAGGATAATAAATTTATTACCACAATCGTAATACCACAGCTATATGAAGGCGATCATAATTGATGATGAACCACTGGCAAGAAGTATTGTAAAAGAATACCTTCAGCATCATCCTGATATTGAACTGTTGCAGGAATGCAATGATGGTTTTGAAGGCGTGAAAGCAATTAACCAGCACCAGCCCGATCTTATTTTTTTGGATATACAAATGCCCAAGATCAACGGCTTCGAAATGCTTGAACTCATCGATAATCCCCCAGCCGTAATTTTTACTACAGCCTTTGAAGCGTACGCCATCAAAGCATTTGAAACATTTGCTGTTGATTATTTATTGAAACCTTTCAGCCAGGAACGCTTTGATAAAGCATTGCAGAAACTTTTACTGCAGCAAAAAAATTCGGGCGAAAAAACAAAAGAAATTGTTGAAGCTGCTGCGCAATCGCCCATGCAAAGCAACCGCGTTGTGGTAAAGGATGGCGGCAAAATAAAAATTATTCCTGTGCCGCAAATTCAATACCTGGAGGCAGCAGATGATTATGTAAAGATCATTACAAACGATGGCGCCTTTTTAAAAAAGAAAACCATGCAGTTTTTCGAAGACAGCCTGCAGCCTTTTCATTTTGCAAGGGTACACCGTTCTTACATCATCAACACGCAGCTCATTACACGCATCGATGCACATGAAAAAGACAGCCACCTTGTTTTGTTAAGCACTGGTATGCGCATACCGGTAAGTAAAGCAGGTTTTGCAAAACTAAAAGAGATATTGGGTTTGTAACCAACTGAAGGAATACTATGAAGCTTTACTTGTGTTCTTAATTCCGTATGCCTCATCGGAACACTCACTTGTACGGTTGGATTATTTATTGAGCTTTTATTGCAGCGAAGATTTAATAACAACTTGATGGCGAGGATGATGTTAAGTGCGTCATAAAAAGTGAAAATACCTTTGTTAATATACGTTTTAGTCACCTCGTTGTAAATCTTCTTCGAAAATATTTGCGATTGTGTCAGCAGTTTTAAATTTAATTCCTGTGTCCTTTAAAAGTTGTGCTAAATGAACGAAACAACTTTCAAATTCTCTTTCTTGTTGTCTTGTCTCAAAGCCGTAAACTTCCCAAGCCGAACCCGAACCACCCCAAATGTCAACAGTCTTTAAGAACTTTATAAAGTTGACTGTATCGTCTTGATATAAATAATGTAAAGGCTTTCTCACAGCGTCTGCTTGTGGATTAAAACCGTTATCACGTAATAACTCAACAATTTTTGTCAAAGTTGCAATGAGTTCTTGCTTATTATTAATTGTAATTTCTTTTCGTTTAAATAGTCTAAACATAGAAAATGAATATTCTCAAATAAGTTGACTGATAAATAAATTCTGTTTTCAATTTGCCAGCCTAAAAGCCCCCATAGATTCCGGTGTTAAATGGCTAATAACGAACAAATTGGCTCAATTAAACGAAATTTCCAAAATAAGCATCTCTTGATTTTCAATGGGTTTCCATTTCATTTTCGCTTCCATCGCCGCTTCGGTAAAAGTTCAATAGACTTCCGAACGCACAAGTGTGCGACGCAACAGGCGATCAGCAAAGAAATATTGCCGGGCCAAAAAAAAGAATTTAAATAAATGTCTGAATAACACTTATTTTTAGTTTCCAAAAATAACGATCATGCAAAAGAAAAGCCTGCCAATCTTATTCGTTTTATTTTTTTCGTATGCTGTAGCATTCAGCCAAACCACAGTTACACTAAACGCGTCCGCTGCAAAAACAACGATTAATAAAAATATTTATGGTCACTTTGCCGAGCATCTGGGCCATTGCATATATGGTGGTTTCTATGTAGGTGATACCAGCAAAACCATTCCTAACACAGACGGTGTGCGCAATGATATCATCGATGCGCTAAAAAAATTAAAAATCCCAAACCTGCGCTGGCCGGGCGGTTGCTTCGCAGACACTTACCACTGGAAAGACGGTGTGGGCCCAAAAGACAAAAGGCCAACAATAGTCAACAGGTGGTGGGGTGGCGTTACAGAAGACAACAGTTTTGGTACACATAACTTTTTAAATATGTGCGAACTGCTTGGCGCAGAGCCGTATTTAACCGGCAATGTGGGCAGTGGCTCTCCGCAGGAAATGGCCGACTGGGTGCAGTATGTAAATTTCGAAGGAAAAAGCCCGATGAGCGACTGGCGTAAACAAAACGGCAGAGAACAACCATGGAAGGTAAAATTCTGGGGTATTGGCAATGAGGCCTGGGGCTGCGGCGGTAACATGCGTCCGGAATATTACGCAGATGAATTTCGCAAGTTTGCAACTTTTATGACCGACTGGGGAAACACCGGAGGAATGGTGCGTATCGCATCCGGAGCAAGCGATGCAGATTATCACTGGACAGAAACCTTAATGAAGAATATTCCTGTAGATATGCTGGGCGGTCTTGGTGTACATCATTATTCCATTATTGACTGGAGCAAGAAAAGTTCTGCAACAGATTTTACCGAAGCTCAATACTTCGCAACGATGAAGAGCGCTTTGCAAATGGATGAACTGGTTACAAAACATGCCGCCATTATGGATAAATACGATCCTAAGAAAAAAGTGGCAATGATTGTTGACGAATGGGGAGGCTGGTACGATGTAGAACCCGGCACCAATCCCGGATTTTTATACCAGCAAAACACCATGCGTGATGCGATGATTGCCGGCGTTACTTTAAACATCTTCAACAACCATGCAGACCGAGTTCGCATGGCTAACCTTGCTCAATGTATCAACGTGTTGCAAGCGGTTATTTTAACTGATAAAGAAAAGATGATCCTCACACCAACTTATCATGTAATGGAGATGTACAATGTACACCAGGATGCAACCATGATCCCGGTAACCGTTAAAACAAACTTCTATACAGTTGGTACTGAAAAGCTGCCTGCAGTATCGGTTTCAGCGTCAAAAGATGCTGCCGGTAAAACGCACCTAAGCCTTGTAAATATCGACACAAAGAACACACAAACCATCACGGTAAATGTTGCAGGCGCACAGTACAATTCGGTGACAGGCAGAATATTAATCTCATCAAAATTGCAGAACTATAATTCATTTGATGAGCCCAATAAAATAACACCCGCAGTATTTAACAGCGCAAGTTTAAAAGCAAATACATTAAGCGTAAAACTTCCTCCTTTTTCTGTGGTGGTGCTGGAATTGAATTAATTTTTTGAGCCAGGCCGAAGAATAGGAATGAAGCTTTCGTTGCGTCGCACACTTGTGCTGAAGAAATTTTATTCAGCTTTCAACAGCCGCTTCATATTCCGAACGCACAAGTGAGTGACACAACAGACGATGACATGAAAAACAAATGCCGGGTTCAAAAAAATAATAACGAATAACCATTGCACAATATGAAAATAAATAAGTTGATCAGTTGTATGCTCGCCACATCGCTGTTCCTCAACGCACATGCACAACATACACTTACCGTAAAAGTGAATGAACCAAAGGCAGACATTCAACTAACCATGTGGGGCATATTTTTTGAAGACATTAATCTTGGTGCAGATGGTGGTATTTATGCAGAGCTTGTAAAAAATCGCTCCTTCGAATTTCATAAACCGCTTATGGGTTGGACGGTTCAGCAACCCAATAAAAAAGGTGATCCTTATACAGCACTCACCAGCCCGGTACTGGTAATTAACAGGGAAGAAGAAAACACTGCAAACCCAAGATTCATAAGGGTTACAGTGGATAATGCCGCAAATGGAGATCTGGGTTTAACCAATGAAGGTTTCAGAGGAATGGGTATAAAAAAAGATCTTCGCTACGATTTTTCGGTAATGTATAAACAAATTTCTGCGGGCATAAAACTGCATGTTGAACTGGTTGATTCATCAGGAAATATTCTGGGCAGCGCAGTGCTTTCGCCAAACAAAACAGATAATCAATGGCGCAAAGATTCTGTAAGTTTTACATCAAACGCAACGGTGTTAAAGGCCAAAATGAATCTATGGTTTGAAGGTAATGGTGTAATTGATCTTGACATGATCTCTCTGTTTCCAACCGATACCTGGAAGAATCGTCCGGGTGGAATGCGTGCAGATATGATTCAAAAACTTGCCGATATGAAACCGGGTTTTATACGCTTTCCCGGTGGTTGTATCGTAGAAGGTTTCGATCTTTCACAACGTTATCAATGGAAGAAAACAATCGGTCCAATCGAAGAAAGGCAGCTCATTATCAATCGCTGGAATACTGAATTTGCAAACCGGCCTGCACCTGATTATTTCCAAACATTCGGGCTTGGTTTCTTCGAATATTTTCAATTGTCCGAAGACATAGGCGCAGAGCCTTTGCCCATTTTAAATTGTGGCATGGCATGCCAGTTTAACTCAGCAGAAGTTGTTCCTGTAAATAAAATTGATCCCTATGTTCAGGATGCTATGGATCTTATAGAATTTGCAAACGGAGATGTTTCAACAAAATGGGGAAAAGTGCGTGCAGAGCTTGGTCACCCTGCTTCGTTTAATTTAAAAATGATGGGTGTGGGCAATGAGAACTGGGGGCCGCAATATGTAGAGCGTTTAAAGATTTTTACAAAAGCCATCAAAGCTAAATATCCTGACTTTAAATTGGTAAACAGTTCAGGTATTGCACCCAATGGTTCAATGTTTGATTACCTCAACGATACACTGCGCAGCATGCATGCAGATATTATTGACGAGCATTATTACCAGCGGCCTGAATGGTTCTTTGCCAATGCAAAACGTTACGATAATTATCCACGTAATGGCTCGAAAGTTTTTGCAGGTGAGTATGCTGCGCAAAGCGATCATACGGTAAGTGTTGATAACAAGAATTGCTGGCTTACCGCTCTCTCCGAAGCTGCATTCATGACGGGGCTGGAACGCAATGCTGACGTGGTTTCTATGGCTTCGTATGCACCGCTCTTTGCACACATTGATGGCTGGCAATGGACGCCTGATTTAATATGGGTAAACAATCTGCAATCTTATGGCACACCCGATTATTATGTGCAGCAAATGTATTCGTTGAACAAGGGCACAAAGGTTGTTCCCATCACACTCAATAACGATGTTGTTGCGGGCCAGGATAGTCTATATGCGGCTGCATGTATTGATGAAAAAACAAATGAACTCATCATCAAAATGGTAAATGCATCAGCTAAAGAACAAACAAATTCAGTAACGCTCGAAGGTGTAAAAAAGCTTGCTGCACAAGGTTCGCTTATGGTTTTAAAAAGCGATGATTTGTACAGCGTAAACAGTTTCACCAATCCTGAAAATATTGCGCCAAAACAATCAACTATAAATATAAAAGGAAAGAAAATTGATCTTACAGCAGCGCCGTATTCATTTACCGTGTTGCGTGTAAAAATATTATGACCTCATCCCAACCCTTCTCCAAAGGAGAAGGGCAAGAAGTTTACAGATACCTGCTTTAGAGGTTTTCAAAGTCCTCTCCTTTGGAGAGGACTTTGGTGAGGTCTTCCTGAATAAAATTGTTATACATTTAAAAGCTAAAAAAGCCAATATGAAATTAATGAACGTTTTACTTGCTGTGAGTTTAATAACAGTTGTAGTTTCCTGCAATAACCCGGTTAAAGATGAAAAAACCACTGCCACAATAAAAGCAGGAATTACTAAAGCTGACTGGGGCGAATTTGACAGCAGCAAAGTTTATCTCTACACACTTACCAACAGCAAAGGAACAGAAGTAAAAATCACCAACTATGGCGGCATTGTTACCTCATTTGTAACTGCTGATAAAAATGGTAATAAATCAAGCATCGTAATTGGCTTCGACAGCCTGAGTGGTTACCTCGCAAAGCCTCCATATTTCGGCGCATTGATTGGCCGTTATGGCAACCGTATCGGTGATGCAAAATTCACTTTGGATGGCAAAGAATATAAACTAGCTGCAAACAATGGCAAAAACCATTTGCACGGCGGCTTAAAAGGTTTTGATAAAGTTGTTTGGGATGCAATGGTAATGAATGATACTGTTCCATCATTAATGCTCAACTATCTTAGTAAAGATGGTGAAGAAGGTTATCCCGGTAATTTAAAAGTTACTGTTGTGTACACATTAACCGATGACAACGAACTGAAGATAGAATACAATGCAGAAACAGATAAAGCAACACCAGTTAACTTAACCAACCATAGTTATTTTAATTTAACGGGAGATGTGAGCAACACCATACTCAATCACAGTTTAATGATTGATGCAGATAATTACACACCTGTTGATACAACGCTTATACCTACAGGCGAAATAAAGTCCGTAAAAGGAACACCTTTTGATTTTACTACCTCAAAAGCAATCGGTAAAGAAATTGATGCGGTACAAGGTGGTTACGATCATAACTGGGTATTGAATAAAAAAGATAATTCATTACAGAAAGTCGCAGTGCTTTCAGATACACTCAGCGGCCGCTCGGTAGAAGTGTTTACAACAGAGCCAGGCCTGCAGTTTTATACAGGAAATTTTTTGGATGGTAAGTTCATCAACCGCGATGGCAAAGCAATCAATCAACACACAGCAATGTGCATGGAAACACAGCATTTTCCCGATTCGCCAAACAAGCCAAATTTCCCGTCAACGATATTAAAGCCGGGCGAAAAATATCACAGCGAAACGGTGTATAAAGTTGTTACAGAAAAATAGATGGAGCAGCACTTTTTGCTCAATAAAATTCCGAAAGCACAAGAGTGCGACGCAATGAAAGGTTAATAGTGTTCTTGCAGTTTGGCTCATAAAAATTTGTATTTTTTGTTAGTGAGCTTTCATTCTGCTCTCATCGTTCCTTGTGTCACTCACTTGTACGTTCAGATCAGTATTCAGCAGTGGGCTTAAATTCTAAAAACAAACATAAATGCAGCAGGATTCTTTTGTAATAGGTGTTGATTATGGAACTGATTCGGTGCGTGCAATTATTGTAAACGCAGGCAATGGAGCAGAACTTGCATCTGCGGTTTTCTATTATCCGCGCTGGAAAGACGGCTTGTTTTGTAATCCTTCTCTTAACCAGTTTCGGCAACACCCATTGGACTATGTGGAAGGTCTTGAAGCAACCATAAAAAGTTGTTTGGCGCAGGTTGGCAGCAATGTTGCGGCGAATGTAAAAGCTATTGCCATAGACACAACAGGATCAACACCTGTTGCAGTTGACAGTACAGGAACGCCGCTTGCATTGTTATCTGCTTTTGAAAAAAATCCAAACGCTATGTTCGTGTTGTGGAAAGATCATACAGGAGTAAAAGAAGCAGCAGAAATAAATGAACACGCAAAAAAATTTGATACAAATTATTTACAGTTTGTTGGCGGTATATATTCATCAGAATGGTTTTGGGCAAAGCTGCTGCATGTGTTAAGGGACGATGAGCAGGTACGCAATACATGCTATTCCTGGGTAGAACATTGCGACTGGATTCCATTCTTATTAACCGGTGGGAAAGACATACATCAAATGAAACGTGGCGTTTGCTCCGCAGGTCACAAAGCCTTATGGGCAACAGAGTTTGGGGGCTTGCCGCCCAATGATTTTTTCAAATCTCTCGACCCGCTATTGGATGGTTTTACAGCAAGACTATTTACAGAAACATATACTTCTGATAAAGCTGCGGGTACACTCTCCAATGAATGGTCGCAACGTTTAGGTTTGTCAACTGATGTCATCATTGGCGTTGGTGCATTCGATGCACACATGGGTGCAGTGGGCGGCCAAATTGAACCTTATCATCTAAGTAAAGTAATGGGCACTTCTACATGCGATATGCTGGTTGCACCAACAAATGAAGTGGAAGGTAAATTGGTAAAAGGCATTTGTGGTCAAGTACCTGGCTCCATCATTCCCGGCATGATGGGAATGGAAGCTGGACAAAGTGCATTCGGCGATGCGTATGCATGGTTTAAAAACGTACTCGCATGGCCATTGCAAAATATACTTTCTCAATCATCAATTATTGATAGCAACACAGCAAAAAAATTAATTGAAGAAACTGCCGATAAAATAATTCCTGAACTCAGCAAGCAGGCATCGCAATTGCCACTCGAAGAAAACGCAGAGCTCGCCCTCGACTGGATGAATGGCCGCCGCACACCAGATGCCAACCAGGAATTAAAAGGTGCATTCACAGGATTAAGTTTAGGCACCGATGCACCAAAAATGTTTCGTGCTTTAGTGGAGTCAACATGTTACGGTGCCAAAGCAATTGTTGATCGTTTTAATGAACAAGGCGTTCCTGTAAAAGGCTTGATCGGCTTGGGTGGCGTTGCAAAAAAATCGCCTTTCATTATGCAGATGATGGCCGACATCATGAACATGCCCATACGCATACACAAATCAGAACAAACCTGCGCATTGGGTGCTGCTATGTTTGCAGCCACTGCCGCAGGTATCTATGAAAAAGTAGAAGATGCGATGCATGCAATGGGCCGGGGCTTTGATGCAGAGTATCTTCCTGATGCAGCACGTGCTGCCATATATGCCAAGCGTTACGAACGCTATAAAGAATTAGGTAAGTTTAGTGAACAGTGAACAGTGAACAAAGAACAGTGAACAACGAACAGTGAACAATGGGAGAAAGTATTTTAAAAGAGAAAAGTTATGCTTTTGCAATTCGAATTGTAAAGCTTTCCCAATTCCTGCAATCAGATAAAAAAGAATTTGTTTTATCTAAACAAATATTACGCAGTGGAACAGCAGCAGGCGCATTGATAAGAGAAGCAGAATATGGACAAAGTAAAACTGATTTTATACATAAGCTTACAATAGCTTTGAAAGAAGCAAATGAAACTGAATATTGGCTAAGCATTTTAAAAGACACAAATTATATAGAACAGAAACTTTTTGAAAGCCTTTTAATTGATTGTAAAGAAATTTTAAGATTATTAATTGCATCAATAAAAACAGCTAAACAATCGAATAAACAATAAGCAAATATTGTTCACTGTTCGTTGTTCACTGTTCACTCGTAAAATATGAAATACGAACACATAAAAGAAGCGGCTTATCTCGCCAATATGCAGCTACCAAAATTAGGTTTAGTGCTGTTTACCTTCGGTAATGTAAGCGCAGTCGACAGGAGCCTGGGTGTATTTGCCATTAAACCAAGCGGCGTTCCTTATGAAGACCTTACACCAGAAAAAATGGTGATCGTAGATTTCAACGGAAAAACAGTAGAAGGCACGATGCGACCATCTTCTGACACATTAACGCATGCCGTTTTGTACAAGCATTGGGAGCATATAGGCGGCATTGTTCACACGCATTCAACATACGCCACTGCTTGGGCACAGAGCCTGCGTGATATACCCAATTACGGCACCACGCATGCGGATCATACAACAGTTGATATTCCCTGTGCCCCGCCAATGAGTGATGAAATGATACGTGGCAATTATGAATATGAAACTGGTTTTCAAATCATGAACGCCCTGCAGGAAAGAGAGTTGAGCTACGAAGAAGTTGAAATGATTTTAGTGGGCAACCATGCTCCGTTTACCTGGGGTAAAACACCGGAGAAAGCAGTGTACAACAGTGCGGTTTTAGAAGCCCTTGCAAAAATGGCGTACTTAACGGAGCAGATCAATCCTGCTGCACCGCATTTAAAAGATGCGTTGGTAAAAAAACATTTCGAACGCAAGCATGGGCCTGATAGTTATTATGGACAATAGACTGTCTGAACGTGGATTTCGATGGATTAAAAAGATTGAGTGGATTGAATTTCACTTATCCATATAATCCAAAAAATCCTTCCAAATCCACGTTCAGACAGTTTGCTCAATAATATTCCGAACGTACAAGAGTGCGACGCAAGGAACGATCAATATTAAATGAACTGTTGGGCTCAAAAAATAAAATATCATTTATATGAAAAAAATAATCCTGAGTTTCTCATTGCTTTATTCCTTAGCAGTAAGTGCACAGAATAAAGATTATCCAATTAAAGTGGTGCCTTTTACACAGGTAAAACTGACCGATAATTTTTGGCTGCCCCGAATAAAAACAAACGCCATAGTTACCATTCCCGCTTCTTTTGAACGCTGCGAATCTACTGGTCGTGTAAAGAATTTTGTTATGGCCGCCGCACGCAATGGAAAGTTCTGCACCATATATCCTTTTGATGATACAGATATTTATAAAACCATTGAAGGTGCATCATATTCTTTGAGCTTATTTCCCAATCCTGCGCTGGAAAAATATATTGATTCACTGATTAATATTGTTGGTAAAGCACAGGAACCCGATGGTTATTTATACACTGCAAGAACAATTGATCCAATAAATGTTGGGCCCTGGCTTGGCAAAGAAAGATGGGAAAAAGAGAGAGAATTAAGCCATGAGTTATACAATGCAGGTCATCTATACGAATCAGCAGCAGCGCACTTTTTAGCTACGGGAAAAAGAAATTTATTAGACATTGCTTTAAAGAATGCTGACCTTGTTTGTAAAGTGTTTGGTCCATTGCCGGATCAAAGAAAAGTTGCACCCGGACATGAAGTGGTTGAAATGGGTTTGGTAAAATTATACCGCATAACAGGTAAGCCGGAATACTTATCAACAGCAAAATTTTTTATTGAACAAAGAGGTCACTATCAAGGCTATGATTCAACATCAAAAGACGAATGGAAGAATGGCATTTACTGGCAGGATAACAAACCTGTTGTTGACCAGGATGAAGCAGAGGGCCATGCAGTTCGTGCAGGTTATCTATACTCCGCAATGGCAGATGTGGCGGCACTTACAGGCGATCAGCAACTCTTAAATGCAGTTGATAAAATCTGGACAAACGAGGTTACAAAAAAGATTTATGTGCAAGGCGGTGTGGGTGCCGTTGGTGATGGAGAACGTTTTGGCGATAATTATGAATTACCCAATGCAACCGCTTACAATGAAACCTGCGCAGCCATTGCAAATGCATTTTTTAACCAGCGCATGTTCTTACTGCATGGCGATTCAAAGTATATTGATGTGCTGGAGAAAACATTATACAATGGCTTTATCTCAGGCGTTGGTATGGATGGTAAATCTTTCTTTTACACGAACGCAATGCAGATAAAAAACAGCTTCTCACATAACGATATGGAAGCCGAACGTTCTGGCTGGTTTCCGTGTTCATGCTGTCCAACAAACGTTGTGCGTTTAATGCCATCCATTCCCGGTTATGTGTACGCACAAAAAGATAATAATGTTTATGTAAATCTTTTTATCAGCGGCAATGCAACGCTTAATATCAATAATAAACCTGTTGATATTGTTCAGCAAAATAATTATCCGTGGGATGGCGCGCTAACTTTTAATGTAACGCCAAAATCGCCGCTTGCATTTGGTTTGCTGGTGCGCATTCCAGGCTGGGCGCAGAATGCAGCGATGCCTTCTGATCTTTATTCTTTCGCAAACAAGTCAGATAAAAATGTAACCATAAAAATAAACGGACAGGCAGTAGATTATACTTTACAAAATGGGTACGCTGTGCTAAACAGAACGTGGAAGAAAGGCGATGTTGTTGAAGTTAATCTTCCCATGGAAGTGCGGCAGGTTGTTGCCAACGAAAATGTAAAAGATGATATTGGCAAAGTATCGTTACAGCGCGGCCCGTTGATGTATTGCGCCGAGTGGCCTGATAACAATGGTAAAGTGAGCAACATTATTATTCCTGCCAACACAAATTTTACAACAGAATTTAAAACAGATCTATTGAATGGTGTAACCGTTTTAAAAAGCGAAGTACCTGCGGTAATCATTGACAATACCGGCAACAGTGTATCAACAGTCAAGCAGGCATTCACCGCAATCCCTTACTACGCCTGGGCGCACAGGGGTAAAGGCGAAATGACTGTTTGGTTTCCAACAAAAATTAAAGACATTGATTTGCTTACAAAGGAGTAAGTCTGAAAGTGGATTTATCAGGATTAAAGGGATGAAGTGGATACAATTATTTATTCAGAAGCTTTCTGAAAAATGATTTATCTGAATACCAGCTAAGGTTTTTCATAGCATCGTCCCT
>DGQT01000121.1 GCA_002390845.1 Chitinophagaceae bacterium UBA4407
CGTTTAAATGTAGTAGAAGGTATGCAGGTAGGTACATTGGTAACAGGGTAAAAGAGTTATAAAAATAGATTTACAGAAGCGGTTGTTTACGAATAGCCGCTTCTTTTTTTTGATTGATTGCGGAGTTTTTTTTGAGCCAGAAGCCAGCATTGCTATGAGGCTTTTGTTGCGTCGCACACTTGTGCTGCAGGATCAATAAGCAGCAACTAACAGCCGCAGCCCAAAGCTCGCTAAACTGATGAACGTACAAGTGAGTGACACAAGGAACGATGCACAAAGAACAAAAGCCGGTAAAAAAATAACGATAAGGATAATATGATCAATGTAACATTTCCCGATGGCGCAGTAAGGCAATATGAGCAAGGCGTTACTGCATTGGATATTGCAAAGTCTATCAGCGAAGGCTTAGCCCGTAAGGTTTTGGGGGCCAACATAAACAGTGAGGTTTGGGATGCAACACGCCCAATCAACAGCGATGCAACGCTGCAATTACTTACCTGGACGGATAAAGATGGCAAGGCAATGTTCTGGCATTCTTCGGCACATTTACTTGCCGAAGCTGTAGAAAACATGTTTCCGGGCGTAAAGTTTTGGGTTGGCCCTGCTTTAGAAAATAGTTTTTATTACGACATGGATCTTGGTGATAGAAAACTAAGCGAAGAAGACCTTAACGCATTAGAGAAAAAAATGACAGAGCTTGCCAAACAAAATAATCCGTATAAAAGGCAGGAGATTTCTAAAGCTGATGCAGTAAAATATTTTACTGAAAAGAATGATGAGTACAAACTGGATCTTCTTCAAAATCTTGAAGATGGAAATATCACTTTTTATTCGCAAGGTAATTTTACTGACTTATGCCGTGGACCACATATCCCCAACACTGGTTTTATAAAAGCTATTAAGCTTACGAATATTGCAGGCGCATATTGGAAAGGTGATGAAAAAAATAAACAGCTTACGCGTATTTACGGCGTGACATTTCCAAGTCAAAAAGAACTGGATGAACACCTGTTAATGCTGGAAGAAGCAAAGAAAAGAGATCACAGGAAACTGGGTAAAGAACTGGGTATCTATACCATGGACGATGATGTTGGCCCTGGATTGATCTTATGGATGCCTAACGGAACAGTAATCATTGAGGAACTTGAAAAACTGGCAAAAGAAACTGAGGAAGAAGCAGGCTACAAGCGTGTGGTAACACCGCATATAGCCAAAGAAAGTATGTACATAACCAGTGGTCATTTGCCTTATTATGCTGACAGTATGTACCCGCCGATGGAGATGGATGGTGAGAAATATTATCTAAAATCAATGAACTGCCCGCACCATCATAAAATTTTTGCGGCAGAACCAAAAAGTTACCGCGATCTCCCCTACCGTGTGGCAGAATACGGAACAGTTTACCGTTACGAGCAAAGTGGAGAATTGTTTGGTTTAATGCGTGTGCGTTGCCTGCACATGAACGATGCCCATATCTATTGTAGTAAAGAACAATTCAATGATGAGTTCAGGGCGGTGAATGAAATGTACCTGAAATATTTTAAAATTTTTGGAATAGAAAAATATGTAATGCGGCTTTCTCTTCACTCGCCTGAAAAGCTGGGTATTAAATATGTAAACGAACCCGAGCTTTGGAAAGAAACAGAAGAGATGGTGCGCAACGTACTTAAAGAATCAAATATTCCTTATGTTGAAGTGCAGGATGAAGCTGCTTTCTATGGCCCTAAAATCGATGTGCAGATTTACAGTGTTATAGGCAGGGAATTTACGCTTGCCACCAACCAGGTAGATTTTTCGCAGGGCCGCAGTTTTAAACTGCAATACACCACACAGGACAATACTACTGAAATACCATTAATTATTCACCGTGCACCGTTGGGCACACACGAAAGGTTTATTGGGTTTTTACTTGAACAATATGCAGGCAAATTACCCGTATGGTTATCCCCGCTGCAGGTAAAGATTTTACCGATCAGCGATAAGTTTATGGATTATGCGGTTGAAATAAAAAATAAGTTACGCAAGGCTGGTGTTAGGACAGAAATCGATGACCGCAGCGAAAAGATCGGCAGAAAAATACGTGAAGCCGAATTAAGCCGTGTTCCTTACATGCTGGTACTGGGCGAAAAAGAAATGACGGAAGGCAAGCTATCAGTGCGCAGGCAGGGCAAAGGAGATTTGGGTGCACAGCCCGTTGACGAATTTATCAGCATGATTCTTGATGAAATAAAAAACCGTAAATCAGAATAAAACAAAACATTCTTTATCTTTAACACGAATAATTTTTAACCAAACAGCAATTAATGGCGTTACCGTACAGAGGAGGGGGTCGTTTCAATCCCCGTTTTAACAGGCAACCAGAACCTGAGCACCGCATAAACGAGAAAATAAGAGTACCACAGGTACGACTGGTAGGCGACAATGTAACGATTGGCGTTTATCCCACAGAAGAAGCAAGAAAAATAGCCCGGGAACAGGAGCTTGATCTTGTAGAAATTTCACCCAATGCAGATCCACCCGTTTGTAAAGTAATCGATTATAAAAAGTTCCTTTACGAGAAGAAACGTAAAGAGAAAGATATGAAAGCCAATGCCAAGCAAAGCGAGGTTAAAGAGATCCGCTTTACGCCAGGCACCGATGATCATGATTTTAATTTTAAAGCAAAACATGCAGAAGGTTTTTTAAAAGACGGCAACAAAGTAAAAGCTTATGTGCAGTTTAAAGGAAGGGCCATCATGTTTAAAGAAAGAGGCGAACTCGTGTTGTTGAAATTCGCTGAACGGCTTGCAGAATTCGGACAACCCGAATCGCTGCCGAAATTAGAAGGCAAGCGCATGCTGCTGATGCTTACACCAAAAGGTGCCAAGAAAAAAGTAAAAGAACAATCAGGCGAGTAAATAATAATTCGTTCATAATATTTAAAGCTAAGGTAAACCTTGGCTTTTTTTATTTTGTACCAGGCAGTAAAGCTTTGGGCATCGCCTGTTGTGTCACTCACTTGTACGATCAGAACTTATATGAGCTACTGACTAATAGCTAAGTACTAAAAGTAATTCTTCAGTGTAAGTGCGCAAAAAAACTTTCCGCTGTTGTTTGCGTCCCGCCAGCAACCTTCGTTTCAATCTCCGCTTGGGTTACAGCTCAATCATAATCGAACCGTACAAGTGTGCGACGCAACAAACGCTCAATTAATGATCTGCTGTTTGGCCAAAAAAACTCATTTGTAAAATGATATTCGAATATGAATGAAAACAGCCTTCGCATTATGCAAAAAACTGCGCAATATTTTTAGCTTTTGTTCTCTACAGTTTTTCAACAGAATAGCATCTTAGGTTTATGTTGTTATAAAAATATACTATATGAAAAGAGTTATTTATATTATTGGTATTGTACTGATAACAAACTGTGCCAATGCTCAAAAAATTGAAGCCGCAAAGGTGCCGGATATAGTAAAAAAATCTTTTAATAAAAATTTCCCGGGTGTTGGCGCTGTAAAATGGGAAAAGGAAAAGAATGAATACGAAGCTTCGTTTAAGAAAAATGAGAATAATATGTCTGCCCTGTTTATGAACGATGGGCTGCTGTTAGAAATAGAAAACAGTATTGCCGTTACGGAACTACCTGCCGCTATTAGCGAATATTTAAAAAATCATTTCAAAGGAAAAGTAATTAAAGAAGCGGCAATTATTATTAAAGCAAATGGCGAAAAAAATTATGAAGCTGAAGTGAATAACACAGACATAATTTTTGATGCTTCTGGTAAATTTTTGAAAGAAGTAAAGGAGAATGATTAGGAATGTGTAAAGAAATTACCTTGACTAAGATACCGGCACAGAAATTTAAAACAATAATTTTTTCCTGCTGTTTTTTTGCTGTAACCGGCTTATATGCCCAACATGGAGACAGCATATCTATAACCACAAATGAAAAATTTTCATTAAAGCAAGCTTATTTCCCTACCGGCCTGATTCTTTCAGGTTTACTGGCAAATGGTAATTCATCTGAATCATTTAAAAACGAGGTTGCGGAAGAACGTAATGAGCATTTTCCGCACTTCAAAACCCATGCAGATGACTATATACAGTTTTCGCCAATAATAATAGCATACAGCCTTGATGCTTTTGGCATTAAATCAAAAACAGATTTTGCAAACAGAACAGTCATTCTTTTAAAAAGCGAGTTAATTATGTATTCGACTGTTGCATTGCTTAAAAACACAACACATGTATTACGGCCTGATAAAAGTTCTTACACTTCTTTTCCTTCGGGCCATACCGCACAGGCATTTGCTGCAGCAACATTTTTAAACGAAGAATATGGAGAACAGTTTAAATGGATGCCTTTTCTTTCTTACGGGATAGCTACCGGTGTGGGTGGGCTACGAATTGCCAATAACAAACATTATATAAGCGATGTACTGGTTGGTGCCGGTATCGGTGTTCTGTCAACCAAAATTGCTTACTGGTCTCATGCACACCGCTTGAATAAGAATAAAGCACTGCCTGCATTTTAAAATTAACTATCACTAACCACTTTCATACATATTATGGGTAGTAATGCGGAGTATGGTTGTTCTTCTTGTTGCTTATCTTTTTTAAATAGAATTTTTGATACTAAATAATTATCAGGAACTTCCGCTTACAGTTCAATAAAGTTCTAATACACCGCGTTTCACTTTTATTTCACGAGGCTTTATATACCTTCAGCAGTTTAAGAGTGCAACACAATGTTGGCTCAATAGTACTAAGCAGTTTAGCTTAAAAAACTTACGTCTTGGCTTTACACTTATGCGAAAGTTTTCGGAAAAGAAAAGATACCAAAGCATTCAAAACCCTGTTTCATAAAAATTATAATTTCCATTTTCAACTTACACTGCAACAGCAGTATCTTTAGTTAATGCAAAAAAATATATAACTATGAGCCAACATAATATTGACCGTCGCAATTTTATACGCAACAGTTCTGCTTTTCTGGCGCTGGCTGCGCTTCGTGCAAACGGTATAAATATTTACAGCAATGCTCCAAAACGTGTTGCTTTAATTGGTACCGGCTGGTATGGTAAAAGCGATCTGTTCAAATTAATGCAGGTTGCGCCTGTTGATGTTGTTGCGCTTTGTGATGTTGACAAACACCAGTTAAACCATGCAGCAGATATGGTTAATGAACGAAGTAAAGGTCTTCAGCAACCAAAGTTATTCGGCGATTACAGGCAACTTTTATCTCAAACAAAGCCTGATATTGTGCTCATCGGCACACCCGATCATTGGCATGCATTACAAACCATTGATGCAATAAAAGCCGGAGCAAATGTGTATGTTCAAAAACCAATAAGCATTGATGTAATGGAAGGTGAGGCAATGGTTGCAGCCGCCCGAAAATATAATCGCGTGGTACAAGTAGGAACACAACGCAGGAGCACACCGCATTTAATAGAAGCAAAGAAAAAAATTGTTGATACCGGCTTGCTGGGCAAAGTGCATCATGTAGAAATGTGCTGCTATTATCACATGCACTCAAATGCCAACCCACCACTTGAACAGGTACCTGATTTTTTTGATTACGAAATGTGGACAGGCCCCGCTCCTATGCGCCCTTTTGATGGCTTGCCGCACCGTGGATGGTGGCGTGCTTTTATGGAATATAGTAATGGCATTATGGGCGACATGTGCATTCATATGTTCGATGCTACACGCTGGATGTTGAACCTTGGCTGGCCAAAGCGCATTGGTTCAACAGGTGGCATTTATGTAGATAAAACCGGAAAGAGTAATACGGCAGATACACAATCGGCCATCTTTGAATACGATGATTTAAACTGTGTATGGCAGCATAGAGCCTGGGGCACGGCATCTGACCCCGAATACCCGTGGGCTTTTAAAATATATGGCGAAAAAGGAACGCTATGCTGTGATGTTTTTAAGTACGATTTTATTCCGGAAGATGGCAGCAAAAAAATACACGGGGATGTTTTATACGAAAGGGAAAGATATCCTGAAGACCTTACAGAACCCGATATAGAGTTACACACAGCGCCTGCAACACGTTTGCACATGCTCAATTTTCTGGATTCAATTGATAAAGGAACAAGGCCTGTTGCAGATATTGAACAGGGACATATTTCAACCGCCTCCTGCATTATTGCAAATCTTTCTATGCAGTTAGGAAGACCACTTAGCTACGATCCTTTAAAGAGAGAAATTATTGGCGATGCTGAAGCTACAAAGCTTTTACAAAGAGCTTACAGAGAGCCGTGGATACATCCGTTACCAGGGAATATTTAAGAAAATTATGTGCCCGGCAGCAGATACTTTTTTAAACTTTAGTTGCGTCGCACTCTTGTACATTTAGTAATTCTATTCAGCAATTTAACACAATCTTGTTACTGCTTTTAAAGCCTTTGTTTAAAAAGCACATTCTCAAAAATCAATAGCTGGATTACTTTACTTATGGAAGAACATCATAAGTTCTTGATACTTTAAATGAGGGTCTGCCGTTTTCTGTTACAACCTGGTATTGAATCATTCGTTTGCCGCCGGTTGGCTTATCGTCTGAATCGCCTGCTTTATAAATTGGGAAACTGCGATTTAATACTCCATACTTTATTGAAAACTCATCATAACCTTTATACCCATCGCGCAGTTTGGGGTTATCATAAATATCGGGGAAAAGAATTGGCGCCAAAGAAGAATTTTCTACTGAAGAAACGCAAACCGCAGTTCCTGTTGCGGAATTTGGTACGCCAAAAATATAGAGCATAAGATCAGGAAAACCATCGTTGTTTAAATCGCCAATCTCGCCTTTAATCACCTTTCCGCGTATGTTAAAACTTACCTCACGGGCCGTGTTTTTAAATTCTACAGGCTTAATTGTAACGCCATTCTGGTCTGCATTTTTATTGCTACAAACTACTTTATATCCAACATCTCCAATTTTAAATGTTGTGTCGAATTTTTTAACCTGAGCTAAAGAAGCCATGCAGCAAAAAAACAATAAAGTAAGCAGTGATAAAGTACGTACGCTGTTCATAAACTCAATATTAATAAGAGGCCATTCTAAATCAACTTAATTTGATGAAAATAAATTAAAGTTGTTCTACAAAAGTAAAGGTTTGAAACTTTTTAATATTGTATTTAATTGTTGTTGTAAGAAGCACTTAAAAACATTTTGAAAAAACACGAAGAAACTGCACCGGTTGCTGAATAGAATTGTTACAGCACACATGTGCGACGCAACGATAGCTTAATAAAAGTTATGCTGACAGGTACAAAAAAAAATCCCAATTACTTAAGTATGGATTATTTAAACTTTCACAAAAATCAATTTGTTGCAGCATCGGCATTAAGTTTACCCCATCCGTAACTTTTATTTTTTGTGGGGTACCCGCTTGCTGTAGTGGTTAATTTATTTAATACATCTTCCCTTGTAAAAGACGGAAACCTGCTCCACACCAATGCTGCAATACCTGCTGCTGTTGCAGTTGAAACCGATGATCCGCCAACCGTTGTGGGCACATCGCCACTGGTTGCTGTTGATAAACTATGCAGGCCGCCAATCTGTTTTTCCATTACAATTACAAAGTCGATTTGCTTTCCTTTATGACAATCATCGCAGGCAGTTAAAGTGGTTTTATCTTTTATGCCGGTAATGGCTTGTACTTCGTTAAGCGTTGCTGGAAAAATAACGCCCACCAACCATGACGACCAGCTAAAGGAAGTGCCACCTGCACAGAACATTAATTTGCCTTTGCCATAAGCATATTGAACAGCGTCTTTAATTTGTCCGCTGCTGGTAAGGCGGCCCATACTCATGCTGATGATTTTTACCGTGCTGTTATCTGCAGCCCATGTATAAGCATCACTAATGCCTTTTATTTCACTGCTCTCATCAATATAAACGTCGTGTGCAGCACGGCAAATAACAAAGTTGCAGTTGTATGCAACGCCACAGGAATTGCCATCGGCGCAACGGGGTGCGGCCACGGCGCCAGACATTGCAGTTCCATGGCCGCAATCATCATCAGCGCTGATTTCGCCGGGCAGCGTAAATATTTTTTCAATAGTGCGCCCGCTGGATAAGCCCTGGTTAAACTGGCTGCCAAGATTATCCTGATCGGGACTTACACCGGAATCAATTACCATAACTTTTATTCCTGCACCAGTTGATTTTGTCCATGCATTTTGTATGCCGTGATAAGAGTAATTCCAGGAGACTTTTGCATCGGGCGATACAATTGTATAATCGCTGCCGTTTACTAAACTGGTATTGCCATCGTAACCACCACAGCCACTACCACCACCCGATAAAGCACCTTCGGTTTTATCGAATTCTTTAATAGGATCGTAACCCATTGGCTCTGCATAGCGAACCAGCTTACTCTGGCGCAGCAGTTTTAGTGTTTCAAAACTTTCTATTTTAATATCAATAACGGGAAGTTTGGTTTCTTTCCATGCTTCCATATTATCCATCTTTAAAGCCGTATTATTCTTACGTTCTTCGTTGTAAATAAGCTGCAATACCTGTTGCTTTGCGGTTTTCCAGTTATCGTCGCTTATATTAATTGTATGCAGCCTGTTCTCTATATTTTTTTCTGCAACGGGCTTGTAGCCAACTGAAATAATTTTATCGCTGCTTTGTAAAGCGCTCCAAATCATTTCATCACTCGCATCTTTCCAGTTGAAAGAACCTTTTTGCGCATACTGATCCCGGATAAACTGGTTGATCTGCTCTTTAGTTATTTGCTGTTGCTGATCGTCTGCAGAAGATGCAGATGATTGCTGCTCATTCATATTTTTTGAGCAGGAGAAAAGCATGATACTTGTTGCAAGAAACACTGATACTTTTTTCATAAAGCTTAGTTTAGGCTGTTTTGGGAATGAATATAATAAGTATCGACTTAAGCGCAAAATTTGAACAGGCTTTCAGAGTTGTTTTCTATATTTTTCTACAGAGCTTTAAAAACAGAACTAAGAAACGATCTCAAAAGTTTTCAGAAAAGAAAAACTTCATCGCAAATTAAAGCTGGTTACATAACAGTTCTTTACTACATCTCAACACTAACCCTTACTTTTGCGCCTTCAAAAATTAGCGAGCAAGCAATGATTAGTGTAAAAAATGTAACCCTGGCTTACGGCAAACGTATTTTGTTTGATGAAGTAAACCTGAATTTTGTAAAAGGGAATTGTTACGGTGTAATTGGTGCAAATGGTGCCGGTAAAAGTACCTTTCTTAAAATATTGAGCGGCGAAATTGAACCCAATAAAGGAACCGTAGAAATTACGCCTGGTGAGCGTATGGCTGTTCTTAAACAAAACCATTTTGAGTTTGATGATACAACCGTTTTAAACACCGTATTGATGGGCCACAAACATCTTTGGGATGTAATGCACGAACGCGAGGCTGTTTACGCTAAAGAAGATTTTACCGAAGCCGATGGTATGCGTGCCGGTGAACTGGAAGGCGAATTTGGTGAAATGGGTGGCTACGAGGCAGAAAGCAATGCCGGCAGCCTTTTGAGCAGCTTAGGTATTGAGGAAAATTATCACCAAAGCCTGCTAAAAGATATTCCGGGAAATATGAAAGTGCGTGTGTTGATTGCACAGGCATTGTTTGGAAACCCTGATATTCTTTTATTGGACGAACCTACCAACGGCCTAGATATTGAAACCATTGGCTGGCTGGAAAATTTTCTGGCAGATTACGAAAATGTGGTACTCGTGGTAAGCCACGACCGTCACTTTTTAGATACGGTTTGCACCCATGTGGCCGATGTTGATAAACAAAAAATAAAGATCTATACCGGTAACTATACTTTCTGGTATGAAAGTTCTCAGTTGATGGCCCGGCAGATTAATGACAAGAATAAAAAGACTGAGGAAAAACGCCAGGCATTACTCGATTTTATTGCACGTTTCTCCGCAAATGCCTCAAAAAGCAGGCAGGCAACTTCGCGTAAAAAGGCTTTGGAGAAACTGAATGTAGAAGATATTCAACCCAGTAACAGGAAATACCCCGGCATTATTTTTCAGCCGTTGCGTGAGGTGGGTAACCAGATTTTGAATGTAGAAAATCTTAAGAAAAGTGTTGATGGCCGTTTGCTTTTTGATAAAATAAGCTTTAGCATACATAAAGGTGAAAAAATTGCGATACTCAGTAAAGACCCTTTGGCCGTTACAAGTTTTTTTGAGATCATCAACAATAAAACAGCCAGTGATGGTGGTAAGTTTGAATGGGGCACTACTATTACCAAAGCTTACCTGCCATTTGAAAATGATGAATTTTTTAAAGAAGGTGTTCCGTTAATGGATTGGCTGCGTCAGTTTGTACCAACGCATGTAACAGATGCTGATGAGCCTTTCCTTCGTGGCTTTTTAGGTAAAATGCTTTTCAGCGGCGATGATATCATGAAGAAAACAAATGTGCTGAGCGGTGGCGAAAAAGTACGCTGTATGATCAGCCGTATGATGCTGCAAAACCCCAATCTTGTGGTGCTTGACCAGCCAACCAATCACCTTGACCTTGAAAGTATTCAGGCATTCAATGATGGCTGTCAAACATTTCCCGGTATTGTGTTACTTACATCGCACGACCATACATTCTTACAGACTGTTGCAACAAGAATTATTGAGTTAACACCTAAAGGAACAATCGACAGGCTGACTACTTTTGATGAATATATGGAAGACGCAAGGGTTCAACAGTTAAGAACGGAAATGTATTAGCCCCTCCACCCCTAAAGGGTAACTGCAGATTTAAGATAATATTATTGGCCCGTATTTTATGCGGGCTTTTTTTATGAGACAAGCTTTGGATTCTTTGAGGATCACCTCTTGCGTCGCACACTTGCGCTGCATAATATTCTTCAGCAATGCGAAGTATAAGGCTATTATTTAAGATATCTTTTAATTTCCCTTTCTGTATCTCTTTCTCTTATCGTTTCGCGTTTGTCGTGCGTTTTTTTACCACGGCCTAAACCTATTTCTACTTTTACATAATACTTTTCATTCATAAAAACTTTAAGTGGAACGATGGTAAAACCCCGCTCTTTTATTTTGCTTTCAAGCTTTTTGAGTTCCCTTTTTGTAAGCAATAATTTTCTGTCGTGTACGGCAATATGGTTATTAACCGTGCCGTGCGAATATTCTGCAATATATAAACCACGTACCCATAATTCGCCTTTATCGAACATACAGAAGGCATCATTAAAACTTACTTTGCCTTCGCGGATTGACTTTACTTCGGTGCCCATTAATACAATGCCTGCCAAATATTTGTCTTCTATCTGGTAATTAAAATAAGCCTGCCTGTTATTCATTTCTTTTGCTGCCATACTTAAAAAATCAAACACAAAAGTAAAGGTTTATCGCGTACTGATTTGTTTGTGGCTGTTGACGGTACAAGGATTATGGAAAGTACAGAGTGCAATCCCTAAATGAATTCGGTCCCGAAAGCTTTCGGGATGCCACGCTTCGCTTAAATGTCGCCATGAAAGAGGAACTGTGAAACGAGCGTTGCAAGTGAAGCCTCATAGTAATTCAAAAGCCTGGTTCAAAAAATG
>DGQT01000072.1 GCA_002390845.1 Chitinophagaceae bacterium UBA4407
AACGAGCGTGGCAAGAAAAGCCGCATAGTGATTCTGCAGTCCGGCCCATAAAAATATATACCTTGATAAAAATTTTGCTTTAAAAATGATCATTACTTTAGCTTGCTGTTAAAACAACTTTATATGCCTGTAGTAAGCGAATTATTTATATACCCGATTAAATCTTTAGGCGGCATTTCTGTTACGGAGGCAAGAGTTACTGACAGAGGCTTTCAGCACGACAGAAGATGGATGCTTGTTAATGCAGAAAACTGTTTTCTTACGCAAAGGGAATTCAGGCAAATGGCTTTGATGCAGGTTGCATTAACCGAAAATGGTTTGCGGGTGCAACATAAAATTAATGGCGCAGTCTTAAATATTCCGGCTGAACCGCAAACAAACGAAACTGCAATAACGCAGATTTGGGACGATGCAAGTAATGCGCAATTTGTAAGTGCAGAAGCTGATGCCTGGTTTTCTGATATGCTTTCTGTAAAATGCAGACTGGTGTATATGCCAGATTCAACCAAAAGAATTGTTGATGAGAACTACGCTGCACAAAAAGAAATTACCAGTTTTTCCGATGGTTATCCGTTCTTGGTTATTGGGCAGTCTTCGCTTGACGACCTTAACAACCGCATGGCAGAACCCTTGCCCATAAACCGTTTCAGGCCGAATATCGTAATCACAGGAAGCCTGCCTTATGAAGAAGACAGCATGAAACATTTTGCAATTAATGCAATTAATTTTTACGGTGTAAAACCTTGTGCCAGATGTATGATACCTACTATTAACCAGGACAATTCAGGTATTGCCAAGGAGCCTTTGCAAACGCTTTCAACATACCGTATGAATAATAATAAAGTTCATTTCGGGCAAAATCTTTTGCACAAAGGAGAAGGTTTAATACGTGTTGGAGATGCACTGAATATTCACGAATTGCATCATAATTTTTAGCCAAACTACGGGAACGTTAATCAGCTTCTGTTGTGTCACTCACTTGTACGTTCAGTAATTAATTCAGCACCTTCAATGCCGGGTGGCTTTATTTTACAAAAAAGGCTTACAGGTAGTTTTAAGAAGAAGCTTTACTTCATATACCCATTTTTCTTCCATGCTTTTACACCTTTTTTCAATAGTGCATTTAATTCCTTTTCATCTACCTGTTCTGATTTTTTAAAGTTGAAACAGGTCTTTCCTTTCAGGCATTTGATCATTGTTGGAATGAGATCCTTAAAATCATCTTCATGATAATAGAGCGGAAAAAAATAAAAGCTTACCATATCTTTTCGGGCAACAACGGAGGAAAAATACATTCCCGGAACGATTTCTTTTTTGCTGCCATAAGGAACTGGTTTATTGCCGGAAAGCTCAAATACATCTAAGTGCTCTTTGCTTACCACCATTGGTGGCGCTTGCTTTTCAAGTGCTGATCGTATCTTTTCGAAAATATCTTTTCTTACTTCTGGTGAAAGCGGCATAACATAGTTATTATTTACAGTTGCTTAAAAGTAGTTGTTAGAACAAAAACTCCTAACAGTGCCCGAGTGCATAATAAATCAACATAAAAATAACAATGGTTCCCAGGCATCCCCCGCCCCATTTATAAGCACCATAACCTGCCAACAATGTTCTTAACCAATTTTGCATAAGAATAATTTTATACAGAAAATTAGTAAAAATTATACCAATTTAAAATCGGGAAAAAGAAATTCTTAAAGGCATAGTTCCTATAAACACCATAACCCCGCACAGTGCGGGGTTATGGCAGCAAAAAAATATTTGAAAATTTTTTAATTAAAATATAGATAAGCTAAAATCTATGCTTATACTGTGAAAAAACTTACCCTAAAGATCAAATAATGATCACACTGTTTTTTCCACCGAATTCATTGGCATTTTCGCTATCTGCTTCCGGTTCATTTATCCAGATCGTTTCGTTAACGAGGTATTTGAATTCGTGCTGTGTGTTTTTAGGTAAAGAAAGTTCGCAGGTAAAAGAACCATCTTTTTTCTTGCTCATTACAACAGAGTTTTCCCAATCGCTGTTTAAGCCCAGTATTTCTACTGTTTCTGCGTTCTCTAAACTAAATGTGAACTTTACTTTGCAATAATCTTTGGTCTTAAAATATGTTTTTTGTACCATTTTGTTATTTTAAAATTAAAAATTTCGTACACCGCTTAATACTAAAAATCTAAAAAGGTAACCTTGATATATTCAGGTATTTTATTGTAGTGCCTTGGAGTAAACTTTAATTATTATGAAAAAAATATCTATAAATAACAGGTTAACAGAAGCTTAGAGCTTCTGTACTATCTGCATAAAAACAATGTATCAAAGTTGCTAACATGATTTGCACAGCAGCCCACGCTGCCATGAAAACAGAATTTTGAAACGAGCGTGGCAACAAAAGATTCTTAAAGAAAAAAAGCCCGGCTCATAATATTCATTACCTGTTAGCTTAACTAAAATCATTGCTGTACTTATCTCTTAGCCAGTTTATGAAATGTTTCGAGTTCTCTTATCTCAGTTGGGGAAAGTATTTCGTTGTTATCATATTTTCTTTTAAATAGCAGTACCATTTTATGTTGCGGATATTTTTCCAGTATTTCGGTTATTAATTTTCCAACTTTTTCATCTCTAATATAAAGTGGGGCATTTGAAGGCAATGCTGATTTATAACGCGTTGGCCTTTTTAAAATTTCAGCTTCTAATGTGGCAAGCTTATTAGCGGGAATTGCGTCTACCTTTAATGCTTTAGCATATAAACCTTCAAGCTGTTTTTTACTTAGACCGCCGCGCTCTTCGTACTGATTGGACAAACTTTGAATAAACCCGGAGACCGGGTATGCAATAAGGCATAGTTTTAAAACATCGCTGATAATATCAACATCCAATTTTTTTCTGTACATAAAAATGGTTCCCCGGAATTTTTTTGATTTTACGAATCCAATATGGCAAAAAAATTCATTTCCCTACATGTCGTACTATACTTTTCTCAACGCCTCTTTTGCAAGATTAATCCATTGGCGCTTACCAGTTAATTCCTTTCTACTAAGCTGAGCTGCTTCTTCAATCATGGTATTAAAAAGCTGTGTAGCTTCTGTTGATCGGTTATCGCGGATTAAGAAAAGCCCGTAATTATAACGTGCTTCATAATAGGAGAAACGCGCCTTCATTGTTTTGAATACTTCTTGTGCCTGAAATTTATTACCGGTATGCTCCAGTGCAAGTGCATAAGCAATATGCGCCTGTGATTTTGCAAATTGGGGGCGGCTATAAATCTTTTTAGCCAGCGGCAATACGGCGCTATAATTTTGTTTCAGCGAGTATGCCAAAATAAGCTGGTAAATAACATGTTCATTTTCTGTAAAAGTTCCGGTTAGGCTGCTTTCGTAAAGTTCAATGGCTTTATCAGTATCACCGTTAGCAAAGTATGCATCAGCCAGTTCAACACGGTTGTTAAAAGTGTCACTGAACTTTAACTGCTGTTCCAGGTTTTTGATATTACCACTTGGATTAATAAAAGCGCTAACGCCGGTTTGAACTTGTTTAATTTCGCCACCTTTAAACATCTCCGTAAAAATGTAGGCGATGCATCCGATTAATGGCAGAAAGATGATTGCAAAAATCCAGGTAGCGTTTTTGCCTTTTCGCAAACAGTGAATAACACAGATAGCCTGTAAAACAATAATAAGGTAATAATAGCTGCTGCCTGAAAACATAATGCTCCGGGGGTAATTTACTTTTAAGCTTTCAAAAATAGAATTATCAGCAAAAAGAAAAGTTTTTATTTCTTCTTAAAGTTTTCTTACTGGTTAAGCTTGTATTTTTTGGCTATACGCCTTTAGTACTATTGAGCTTTTCTTTCCCGAAAGCTTTCTGGACCGAATTTATTTTGGGATCGCACTCTTGTACTTCATATCATTGACGGGCACAAAGCAAACGGTACCCGGCATATCAAACTATTTCAAATTCAAGTGCACAGACTGCTTCGGAGGCCTCGCAATGTCGCACAATGTTCCTGCTGTACAAGTGTGCGACGCAACAAAAGCCTCAAGCTTATTCCTATGTTTGGCTAATAGTTTTTTTTCACGCTAATCGCCAAGCCGCTTCTGCAATATATCGTTGATCTTGGTAAATAAATCTTCTGGCTTAAACACACGCCAGTTAAGGAGTTCCATTAATTCAATGTAGTAGTTTAATTTTCTTTTTCTAAAATCGTATTGCGTAGCTTCAGGCATATTCAATGCAACGATCCATCCGTTTTCATCTGTAACCTCTTCAAACCATTCTTCGTAATAGTCTTTATCACCACTGTGAAAATTGAGCACATTTTCTGTTATCAGAATAAATTTAGAAATATGTTCCTCAAATAATTTGTCTGTTACATCACGTTTCAAGGTCATAATATCATTTTCTATAGCATCGTTCCATTCCCCAATTAATTCGATAATAGCAAAACCTTGTTCGTAGTCGGCGTAAAGGATTTTCATGTATAAAGTTTTACTGCCGAACTCATCCCATTGCGGGTGTATGTAGTAATTATAAACCGTTAGCGAAAATTCAAACTCACTATATATACGGCCGTAGAAAGGAGACCGCTCATCTTCTTCAGCGGTGTATAAATGACGCCAGTTATAAAATGGTTCAATGTTATGCATATACTAATTGCCCTGCAAGATTAATTAATCAAAAAAAAAGATCAATAAAAAACCCTTCCTGATTTTGGAAGGGTTTGGTTTCTTAAACTATTTTATGCCAAAGGCTTTTTTAACTTTACTTACATAATCTAATTTCTCCCAGGTAAACAATTCAACTGTCTTCTTAAGAATTTTACCCTCAGGTGATTTAAACTCTTTTGTAACCACCTCGGGTTTTCGGCCCATGTGCCCGTATGCAGCAGTTTCACTATAAATAGGGTTGCGCAATTTTAAACGCTGCTCAATAAAATAAGGGCGCATATCAAAAAGGTTTTCTACAATTTTACCAATTTCTCCGTCGGTTAAATTTACTTTGGCTGTGCCAAAAGTTTTTACATTGATGCTGGTAGGTTGCGCTACGCCGATTGCATAAGAAACCTGTACCAGTATTTCGTCTGCAACCCCAGCTGCCACAAGGTTTTTTGCAATATGCCTGGTTGCGTATGCTCCACTACGATCTACTTTTGAAGGGTCTTTACCGCTGAATGCACCACCACCATGTGCGCCTTTACCACCATAAGTATCTACAATAATCTTGCGGCCTGTTAAGCCGGTATCGCCATGCGGGCCACCAATTACAAACTTACCGGTTGGGTTAATATGATACTTTATTTTGCTGTTGAAAAGGTGCGCATATTTTTCGTATTTCGCCTGAACTCGCGGAATAAGTATTGTCTTAATATCTTTTGTAATCTTCTTCAGCATTTTCTCTTCTGCATCAAAATCATCGTGCTGGGTAGAAACAACAATTGCATCAATTCTTACGGGTACATTATTATCATCGTACTCTAAAGTAACCTGACTTTTTGCATCGGGGCGCAGGTATTTTATCTCATTATTTTCCCTGCGCAATACGGCAAGTTCAAATAAAATTTTATGGGCAAGGTCTAAAGCAAGCGGCATATAATCGTCTGTTTCGTTGGTTGCATAACCAAACATCATTCCCTGGTCGCCGGCGCCCTGTTCTTCCTTTTTCTTCCTGTCAACACCCTGGTTTATATCAGCGCTCTGTTCGTGAATTGCAGAAATGATACCGCAACTGTTTGCCTCGAACATATACTCGCTTTTGGTGTAGCCAATCTTACGGATAACAGCACGTGCAATTTCCTGAACATCAAGATAGGCTTTACTTTTAACCTCACCAGCCAGAATAACCTGCCCGGTTGTTACCAATGTTTCGCAGGCTACTTTACTGTTAATATCGAATGCAAGAAAATTATCAATCAGCGCATCTGATATCTGATCAGCCACTTTATCCGGATGGCCTTCTGATACACTTTCGGAAGTAAATAAATAAGGCATAATTATTTTTTCAGGCTGCAAAGATAGGGTTATGAACTGTTTCAAAAACATGCTTTATAAACGTAGTAGATTTTTATGAGCCGGGCATTTGAATATGAATGAAGCTTTTGTTGCGTCGCACTCTTGTACGTTCAGAAGTTGAATCAGCTTTACCGGAGCGAGCTTCAGAGTTGCCGCCACACAAAAGCTATGGGAAGAAAGTCTGCGGAGAAGGAAAACTTGCGTACATTGTCGAGATGTGCGTCATGCTAAGAGAGACCTCGCCAACAATAACAGACATTAATATGGCATTAAACAAAATATTACTTTTAAGCTGTGTGATAATTTGTATTTCCTGCAACGGACAAGAAAAAACAAACACAAGTAATGACCCAAATACATCCAATCCAAGTCCAACCATAATAAAAAACTTTAGAACTACAGCACCCGGCTTTGACACAACTTTAGTCAGCCAATATATCCGAAGTATTTTTCAGGACTCGAAAGGGAATTTATGGTTTGGCACAATAGACGAAGGTGTAGTGAGGTATGACAAAAAAACACTTACTTATTTTTCCAATCCTGATGGATTTATTAACACCTCAGTCTTTGCTATCAATGAAGATAAAAATGGTAATCTTTGGTTTGGAACTAACCAAGGCGTTTATAGATATGATGGAAAAGCCTTTAAAAATTATAGTCAAAAAGATGGACTGAGCCATATAGTTATAAGTCGAAAAAGTATTCTTGTTGACAAATCGGGTACTATTTGGGTAGGCACTCATAGTGGCGTTTACCAATATGACCCGTCAGCAGATGCAAAAGGGGGTAAATGCTTTTCTCTATTTCCATTACTCACATCTGTAGATATTGCAGGCATCTTTGAAGATAAAAATGGAAATATTTGGTTTGGTTCTTCTGATAAAGGTGTCTTTCGCTATGACGGAAAAACGATTGTAAACTTTAATGAAAAAGAAGGTTTGAGTGAGAACTATGCAGGTGGTATTGCACAAGACTCAATAGGCAATATGTGGTTTACAATGAAAAACGGTATTTGCAAATTTGACGGCAAAACTTTTACAGAATACACTCCTGAAGACGGCTTAGGTGGAACAGAGTTTTGGGGAGTAATTATAGAACAGTCGGGGATCGTTTGGATTACAGCACGAGGCAACACAACAAGATTTGACCCTTCCATTCCCTTACCAAATCCGAAAGCGTTTACTGTGTTTACACCTGCTGACGGTTTAAATTGTTGTGTTCAAAGTATGTTTCAAGACAAATCAGGAAATATGTGGTGGGGGGCAGGAAGTGGACTCTTTCGATTTGATGGCAAACGATTCTACCAAGTTAAACAGAAGGGACCTTGGTAGTAATTACAAAATTTAAAAACGAAATAGAGTTGCAAGAAAACACTCGGAAAAAAGCACGAACACACAACGGTTTGGCAATATGGCGGGTGACGTATATATTCTCAGTTTTTTGTTCGCTATTCGGCTTTAGTTCCAGACAAGGAATATCGGCGGGCTTCGCTTCGGTAGAGTACAATATATAATCCAACCGTAAAAGCGTGCGACGCAACAGGCGATGCAATCTGATCTGCTGCCTGGTACAAAATTCTTGTATTTATTTTCTGTGCCTTGTATAAAAAATAAAGCCCACAAGTATTGAAACTTATGGGCTTTTAAAAATATGTTGTGTTTATTTTGGTAGGTCTGAATAAACAATATGGAACCGCATTTTGTGTGTGGGGTTGATACCGCCACCCAAACGCACCCTGCCGATTGCTGTATAATTTAAAGGACTTGAAGAAGTACCAGCCGAAGCATAGTAAGCAGAGGTTTCGCTATCGATCTTAAGACCTGAATAAGTTGGAGCATACAAAACCAGATCATAAGCTTTTTCTTTACGGGTAACGATTCCCTGAGTGTACCTTGACATATCGAAACTGTACGAGCTGATGATTCTGCCGCTTACCGGATCTGTTTTTTTAACAGGGTAACAGCCATAAGTGAAAAGATTTGATATAGAGCTTCCTGAAAACAGAATATCGTTTGGTAAAGTGAACCTTATCATGGTATCGTTTACGTAAGCATAAGGCGTAAGAAACAGATTGGGAGCGGTTAAATAAGTATCGTTTGTTGTTACCAGGTCTGGATCCTGCTCCATAAGTAATTCAGCCCGGTGAATGATTCTGTTGCTGAGGCTATCGGCAGTAAGTCCGGGTATTTGTATCTTGGCATAGATGCCCGGGCTGGCATCAATAAAAATTAAATCCTGGCTGCCAGTTGTAGACTGCAGGTAGGCTTGTGCCTGAGTTGCAGTACGATCATGCTTTACATAATTTGTGGTTGCAGAATTAGCTGCATTGCAACGGAAATAGCGTATTGCATTGGTAAACTTACCTGTCAGGCTGTCTTTGCTTTGGTAATGGAAATACAATGCAAGCTTGGTATTGGTATCAAGGGAACTATTTGCAGATGTAAGTGCAATCTTCATCATAGCATTACCGGTGCTTTGAGGTGCGATCTGAAAACCCTTAATGTAATTATCATATAAAGAATCACTCAGGTATGCATTTGTTGTATCGTATTTTTTAAGCAAATCAGTTCCATATTGTGTGTTAAGCCTTATCCTGATTTGATTGGTAACGGATTCGCGGAATGCTGCTGTAGAATCAACATCGTCAAGTGTACTGAACTTAACGATTTTAGTGTTTTCTGAAAGTTCATCCAGCACAGGTACTACATAATCGGTTGGATAAACGGTATCTGATGTTATATTACCTGCAGGATCATCATTAGAAATCCTATAGACTTTTAATGCAAGATCCTGAGCCGTATCTCCCCACGAACCTTTATAATTTAACACTAAAACTACAGAATCCAAATAAAGACTGTCTTTTCCAACCGGGAATGTGAAAGGAAATTGAGTTGGCTTTAGCTGTAGATTAATTGCTGCGGTGGTTTTGCCAAATATTGGATCGTTTATATAACCAAGAGAATGTGTATCATCTGTTGCAACCCTTGTTACTGTATCTACTGCATTTTTTGAAATTACATTAAGATATATTTCTTTAGTATTAATACCATCAACCGGAGGAATCAACGAACCTCCGATATCGGTAGTAATAATCTTTGTACACGCAGTAATAATAAAAGTAGTAAACAGGAAAATTAAGACAAATTGTTTCTTCACAAAAGGTAAATTCATAGAGTCAATTACTTCGCCGCAAGCTCGTTATACAAATCTAAATACTCTGTTAAATCAGTATCCCAACCAGAGAAGGGGAGTATTTTTTTACCCTTAACTTTCGCGAACTCTGTTACAAGTTTCTTTTCAGCTTTATCGGTTCCAAAGGTAATTGCATCTGCATATGTAGCGCCACCTTTAAACATTGCCGTATTATTTGCATCCTTAAAAGGTTCAAGGTCTTTATCTTTTATACTTACATGAATTCCGGCCCGTTCAATAAAAGCCTTGCCCAAATTGTCTTTAAAAGTATTCTCACCAATTGTAAAAATAATTTTACTGTGACTGAATACAGGTTCCCGTTTGTATGCGGTTTTAATATACATGGGTACAAGACCTGTCATCCACCCACTGCAATGAATGATATCGGGCGGCCATCCAAATTTTTTAACTGTTTCCAAAGCTCCTTTGCAGAAAAAAATGGTGCGTAGATCATTGTCATCATACCATTTTTCATGCTCATCACTAAAGACAAACTTCCTTTTAAAAAAGTCTTCGTTATCCAGAAAATATACCTGAAGCCGGGCATTTGGCAACGAGGCTACCTTTATTTGTAACGGATAGTCATCATTGTCTACTGAAACATTGATACCGGATAAGCGAACAACCTCATGTAACCTATGCCTCCGTTCGTTGATAATGCCAAAACGTGGCATTATGCACCTTACTTCAAGTCCTGTGTCATTGCTCTTAATTGCAAGCTTATTAACGATTTCTGCAAATTCTGTCAACTCAAGATAAGGTGACATTTCCGTGGCGATAAATAAAATTCTTTTTTTTGTTGACATTCGTAACCGTAATTTGTCTTGAGACTTTTTTAATTAAGCTGGCAAAGGTACAAAAATGCTTTTAATTGAAACATAAGATACAATTGCACTACATTTTAACCCACCAACATGATCATAATTAAAGAAACGTACGTGCTGAAGAAGCTGTTACTACAGTTTAAAGGCAAGGGCAAATCAATTGGCTTTGTGCCAACAATGGGTGCCCTTCATAATGGGCATATTTCTTTAATAAAAGAAAGCCTTGCCAAAGATGACATTACGGTAGTCAGTATTTTTATAAATCCCACACAATTCAATGATAGCAAGGATTATGATAAATACCCCATCACGCTGGAAAGTGATATTCACTTACTGGATCAGGTAAAAACAAGTATATTATTCCTGCCACCTTTAAATGAGATTTACCCCAAGGGGCTTCAATCCTCCTTCAATTACGATCTTGGCTTCCTTGAAACTATATTAGAAGGTTTTTACCGTCCCGGACATTTTCAGGGCGTATGCCAAGTTGTGCATAAATTGTTAGGTATTATAGAACCTGCCAACCTTTTTATGGGACAAAAAGATTACCAGCAATGCATGGTAGTGAGTAAATTAATTGAACTATATAAAATCCCGGCCAACCTAAACATCGTTCCTACTAAAAGAGAACCAACGGGCTTGGCAATGAGCAGCCGTAACATGCGCTTGTCTGGCGATGCAAAACAAAAAGCAGTCAATATTTATAAAGCGTTGAATTTTATAAAAGATAACATCACAACATACGCAATACCGGAATTGCAAACTAAAGCTCATGAAATGCTGATGAATGCAGGTTTCCAGAAAATTGATTATATAGAGATATGCGATGCCAAAACATTAATGCCTGTAAAAGAGTACTACGGCCAAACAAAGCTAGTTGCATTGGCTGCTGCCTTTATTGAAGAAGTGCGGCTAATTGATAACCTCCTGCTCAACTAATCTCCAGGCTGCCCTAATACAATAAGTTTCTTAGTTTTGCAGTCATATGCAAATTGAAATATTGAAATCCAAAGTACACAGGGTTGTTATTACAGAAGCAAACCTCAATTATGTTGGAAGCCTTACGCTTGATGAAGACCTGATGGACGCAGCAAATCTTATCGAAAACGAAAAAGTTCAGGTTGTAAATGTAAATAACGGAACAAGGCTCGAAACCTATCTTATTAAAGGCAAACGTGGCAGCGGTACGGTTTGTCTTAACGGTCCTGCAGCCCGTAAAGGCGCAGTTGGCGATGTAGTTGTCATCATTTCATATGCAACTTTCGATTTTGAGGAAGCCAAGACCTATAAACCCTCACTTATTTTTCCAAAAGAAGGTAATAAATTATAAAGCCTTTAATGTAAATGAAAAATACCGCAGCCATATCAAACAAAATCTTAACCTTTAGCCAGGCTAAACACTTTGTTGCGGCAGCAAGGGTTACTGGTAAAACAATTGCATTTACCAATGGCTGTTTCGACATTCTGCACGAAGGCCATATTTATTCATTATCACAAGCGGCAAAGGAAGCAGACATACTTGTTGTTGGCGTTAATGCCGACAGTAGTGTAGTAAAATTAAAAGGCCCAAACCGCCCCATAAACAATCAGCATTCAAGGTCATTATTGTTGGCTGCGCTGTTGATAGTAGATGTGGTAATAATCTTCGAAGAAGATACCCCGCTCGAACTCATCAACCTTCTGCAACCCGATGTTCTGGTAAAAGGCGGCGATTATATCATAGAACAGGTTGTGGGCGCCAAAGAAGTAATTGCCAATGGCGGCAAAGTAATCATCAACCCTATTATAGAAGGCTTTTCCACAACTGGCCTTATTGAAAAAATAAGGCATCTTTAGCGGTTGGATTTTTATTGGCCCGGCTAAAGAATATATATGAAGCTTTACTTGCCACGCTCGGTTCGAAGTTCCTCTTTCATGGCGACATTTAAGCAACCTGCATAAACTTGTTTCAGGGTGGCAGCCTGTGCAGAACTTGTTTGGGTATCGCACACTTCAACGTTCAATTCACGGATTGGCTGATTCGCGGATTATCGGATTGATCAATTCGCAAATTCGTTAATTCGCCGATTCGCTCAATTATGTTGCGAACGCTCAAGTGTGCGACGCAACTAATGATGCCCAATGCGCTGTCGCCCGGCTCAAAAAGACTCATTTATTTCTGCTTACTTTAAACTTAATATTTACTCACAATTTGCTTTCTTATTTTTGATGCAAACAGATTGCAGGTTATTTATGAAACATCTGATACCACGAGATATAAGCTGGCTAAGTTTTAATGCAAGGGTTTTACAGGAAGCCAACGATCCAACAGTGCCGCTAAAAGAACGCATCCGGTTCCTGGGTATTTTCAGCAACAATATGGATGAATTTTTTCGGGTGCGGGTTGCCACATTAAAACGCATGATTGAACTGGGCGGCAAAAAAGCCAACATGCACCTGGAAGAAAAGCCACAGCAGATACTCGATCAGATTCAAACCATTGTACTGGAGCAGCAAAGCGAGTTTAACCGCATATGGCAGGGCATATTGCAGGAACTTAAAAAAGAAAAAATATTTCTTGTTGACGAAAAGCACCTTACCAAAGAACAGAAAGTGTTTGTAAAAAAGTTTTTTGATGAAGAAGTGCGTTCGAACATTATTCCGCTAATGATCGAAAGTCTGCCCAACCTGCCCTATTTAAGAGAAAAAAGTATTTACCTGGGTGTGGTAATGCATAAGAAAGATTCTGCCTACGATCATAAATATTCACTGATAGAAGTGCCCAGCAAAATTGTAGGGCGCTTTGTACAATTGCCTTCTAATAAAAATGAACACTATATTATTCTGCTGGAAGATGTAATTCGTTTTAACCTGCCTTATATATTTTCTTATTTTGGTTACGACCATTTCAGTTCGCACGTTTGTAAAGTAACCAAAGATGCCGAACTGGATATTGACAATGACATTACCACTTCGTTTGTACAAAAAATAGAGAGCGGTTTAAAGAACCGTCGTAAAGGCAAGGCTGTTCGGTTTGTGTACGATAAAGAAATGGATGCCAGCCTGCTTGAATACCTGATGAAAAGTTTAAACCTCTCCCGGAAAGACAATATTATTCCTGGTGGCCGCATACACAACTTCAGGCATTTTATGGATTTTCCCGATGTGTTTACTACAAAGAATACGCGGCGTGCCGCCTTTACCCATCCTGCGTTACAGCGTTCATTAAGGGTTACAGACGTAATTACAGCGAAAGATGTAATGCTGCATTTCCCTTATCATTCCTTTAATTCTGTAATTGACCTGCTGCGCGAAGCGGCTATAGACCCTGAAGTAACCACCATAAAAATTACAGCCTATCGGCTGGCACCAAATTCCAAGGTAGTAAATGCCCTGGTCAACGCTGTAAGAAATGGTAAAGAAGTTATTGTCATGCTCGAACTAAGGGCCAGGTTCGATGAAGAAAACAACCTGGAATGGAAAGAAAAACTGGAAGAAGAAGGCGTAAAAGTGTTATTGGGTTTACCCAACATGAAAGTTCACGCCAAGCTTTGTTTAATAAAAAAACGCAGCGGTAAAAAGATTATACAGTATGGTTTTGTAAGCACAGGTAACCTTAACGAAAGAACAGCCAGAGTGTATGGCGATCATTGCCTGCTTACCAGTAACCGCAATATTATGGCTGACATCAATCGTATCTTCCGGTTTATTGAAGACCCTAAACACGGGCCACAACATCTTAAATCCTGCAAAACGTTAATGGTTTGTCCTACGGATATGCGAAAGAAAATCGTATCGCTTATTAATGTTGAAATTAAAAATGCAAAGGCAAAAAAACCGGCATCCATTATTGCCAAAGTCAATTCGCTCAGCGATGTTCAGATCATGAACAAGCTTTCCGAAGCTGCACAGGCTGGCGTTGAAATAAAGCTGATTGTTCGTGGCATTTTCTGTGCCATGATTGAGCAAAAAAAATTCAAACACCGCATTCAGGCAATCAGCATTGTAGATGAGTACCTGGAACATGCACGTGTATTGATATTCCATAACAATGGAAAAGAAAAGATTTACATATCCTCTGCCGACTGGATGATCCGTAATCTTGATCACCGCGTAGAAGCTGCTGTGCCGGTTACAGATGAAGCCATCCGCCAGGAATTGAAAGATATTATCCACATTCAGTTAAGAGATAATGTTAAGGCCCGGCTACTCAACAATGCATTATCAAATAACTATGTACCTTCCGCAGGCAAGAAGAAAATACGTTCTCAGATTGAAACGTATCATTATTTACACAACAAAATGCAGAAGGTAAGTGAAGCTGGCAGCAATTGATATAGGAAGTAATGCCGCACGGTTGCTCATCACAGAAGTAATTGAAAACAACGATGGCAAGCCGCAATTTACCAAGCTTAACCTGGTACGCGTTCCTTTAAGGCTGGGGTTCGATGTGTTTGAAAAAGGCGAGATCAGCAAGCCAAGAATTGGCATGATCATACAAACCATGAAAGCATACAGCCACCTGCTGAATGTTTATGGTGTTACCCATCTTAAAGCCTGTGCCACCAGTGCCATGCGCGATGCACGCAACAGCCCCGATGTAATTAGAAAAGTAAAACTTGAAACAGGTATCAGCATCAGTATTATCAGTGGCGATGATGAAGCTGCATATGTTTACGAAAACCATATTGCAGAGAACTTAGATAAAGAACATTCTTACCTGTACATAGATGTAGGCGGCGGAAGTACCGAACTTACTTTTATTGCAGATGGTAAACTCCGCTATAAAGAATCGTTTAATATCGGCACCATCAGGTTGTTGAAAAATATGGTTGATGAACAACATTGGGATGAAATGCGCGACCATATTAAAAGCAATACAAAAAGCAAATGGCCCGTAATTGCAATTGGCTCAGGCGGTAATATCAATAAAATATTTTCTATCAGTAAAAAGAAAGATGGCAAACCTCTCTCCCACGAATTATTAAGAGATTATTACAAAGAGTTTTCCAGTGTTTCGCTGGAAGAAAGAATACGCATTTATAAGATGCGGGAAGACCGCGCCGATGTTATTGTTCCCGCACTTCAAATCTATATAAACGTTATGCGCTGGGCCGGTATAGAAGAAATCTATGTACCCAAAATTGGTTTAGCCGATGGCCTTATTCAAATCCTTTACGAGGAAATAAAAAAGAAAAGTAGTTTGTAGTTACCCGAGCGAAGTTCAGGAAGTCCTGAGCGGACCCGAAGGATGTACCAGGCAATATATCTTTTATGATCTTCCGTTGCCACGCTCGTTTCGAAGTTCCTCTTTCATGGCGACATTTAAGTGAAGCGTGGCATCCCGAAAGCTCTCGGGACCGAATTCATTTCGGGATCACACGCTTGTGCTGTAGAATTTTCAGTCGACAGTTGACGGTCAACTGTCGACTGATGTTCCAAACGCATAAGTGTGCGACGCAACAAAAGCCTCATAGTGCCACTTCAGCCCGGCCAATCATTGTCTT
>DGQT01000017.1 GCA_002390845.1 Chitinophagaceae bacterium UBA4407
TCACGAAAGTGAGGGGTTTTTTATGCACCCAAAAAGAAGCATTTTTTTTAGCCCGGCAGTTGAACATTTATCAAGCTGCAGTTGCGTCGCACACTTGAGCGTTCAGAAGAAGAGGCAACAAGGCAACAGGCAACAAGGCAATAAGTATTTCATCTTTCACTGCTCATTGTTCATTGTTCACTGTTCATTGTTCACTGTTCACTGTTCACTGTTCAATTATGTTCGTCAGCGCAATACATGCCTTCGCTTCTATCTTCGCGTTGCTCAATAAAGTTATGGCAGCCGAAGTGTGCGACGCAACTAAAGCCTCATAGTATTAGTATAGCCTGGTTCATAAAAAAATCTTTATGCAATTTTATGAACGCATGTTTTATTAACAAGCGTTGCTTAAGCTATAATTGCTGTGACAAGTAACTATTTCTTATTCTTAAATTCTTTTGGGGTAACACCTATTTTAGATTTAAAAACAGTAGAGAAATAAGCTGGTGAAGCAAACCCAACTTTGTAAGCGATTTCTGCAATAGTAAGCTCTGCCTGGCTTAGCAGGTACTTGGATTTTTGTACGCGTACATTTAATATATAATCGTTTACATTACAGCCCAGCAATGCCTTTACTTTTCGGTAAAGTTGAACTCTTGAAATGCCCATTTGTTTACACAATTCGTCAATACTAAAATTTTCGTTTGCCATGTTGCTTTCAACTATTGCAGTGAATTCGTTTATGAATTTTCTGTCTAATTTATTGGGATTATGAGTGTTGGTGTCTGCATTTATTTCGCTGGTATAATGATCTCTTAAAATCTCCCTGTTCTTTAATACACTTCTGATTGTTTCTTTTAAAAACTGAACATTGAATGGCTTTGTAACATAGGCATCGGCCATGCTTTTCATGCCTTCGATCTGTTGCTGTATTTCTGTTTTTGCTGTTAATAAAACAATTGGTATATGAGATGTTTTTATATCGTTTTTTAAAGTATTTGTAATGAAAAAGCCATCTTTCCCGGGAAGCACTATATCTGAAATAATGATATCGGGAATGTTTTCAAAAGCCTGCTGCAACCCGGCGATACCATCACCTGCCTGAATAATGGTAAAGTCGTAACAAAGTATTTTAGCCAGAAAATTTCTTAGATCGGGATTGTCTTCAATAATCAGAAGAGAACGTTCGGGCACATCTGTAATATTATTAATATTCTCATCTGGTTGTATTGTTTTATCAAGACCGGTAGAGTATATTTTTTGATCGAAATACATTACATCTTCTATTGATTTTTCTGCTACCATCTCATCTTTCTCCAAGTGGTTGCTGCCCAGTAGTATACCAATTATAAAACAGGTACCTTTTCCCTGTTTACTTGTTACGGTGATGCTGCCTTTGTGAAGTTTAATAAGCTCTTTTGACAAAGCAAGCCCCAGGCCACTTCCTTGCTGATTGGTTATATATGACTGGTAAAATAGCTCAAAAGCGTGCTCCGCCACATCTTTTGACATACCAATGCCATTGTCTTCTACTTTAATATTTACAATGTTGTGCTCTGTATCTTTTTCAATGCTAATATGTATAAAGCCATTGTCATTGGTAAATTTAAAAGCATTTGAGAGCAGATTAAACAGCACTTTATCCATCATAGAAACATCAAACCAAACCATTAAACTGCGCTCTTTGGTAATGACCCTTAAATCAATATTTCTTTTTTTTGCTGTTTCCTTAAAGGCTTCTGTAATTTGGTTGATAAACTGAATAAGATCGTTCTCTGAAGCTGCAAGCTTCATTTTGTCAGATTCAATCTTTCTAAAATCGATCAACTGGTTTACCAGGCGTAAAAGCCGGATAACATTTTTTTGTATAAGGGTAAGGTATTGCTTTTCTGCAAAATGAATTTTGGTATTGGCTATAAGTTCTTCCAGTGGCCCCAATATAAGCGTAAGTGGGGTTTTAAACTCATGAGATATATTGGTGAAGAAATTTATTTTAGCATCAGTAGCTTCTTTTGCTTTACTACCCAAAACAATTAACTGGTCGCGCTGATTTAATATTTCTTCATTTTGCAGTGCAAGCCTTGCATTGATCTTCCTGTTTTCGCGTAAATAATAAAACAATATGGAACCAAGTATCAATGCGAATGCCAGGGAGATAGAAATTGTGTAAATAATATTGGTTTGGTTGCTGGTTATAATTTCCTGCTGCTCTATTTTTTGCTGGCTCCGGTCAATATTCTGCTGCTGTTCAATTACTTTATTGTTCTGTAATTTCATGATCCTAACATTCGCGGAATCTATAATTGTTGTGAACAGCTGGTTTTCCTTTTTATAAGGTTTATGTTCAAGAATGTTTGAAGCTGTTAAAATGGCTTCCTGTCCGCCGGTTGGATATAAAACTGTTGCAGAAATATATTTAGCGGCTACCATATCTAAACCTGCACCTTTTACCGGCAGCCCGTCAATACCAATAATTTTTATTCTTTTTTCAATGCCAAGTTTTTTGCAAATATTATACGCATCCATTGCCATAAAATCATTCTGCGCATATAACAGGTCAATATTCCCTGCCTTTAAAGCTTCTTCCTCTTTTTGCAGGAATGGCCTTGAGTTATCATCAATCCGAGTTGCATATTTTATTTCAGGGTATTTGGATATAATATCCATAAAGCCATTATGCCTGTCAATTACAGGAGAAGCATCGGGCAAGCCGGTAACTTCCATTACGTTGCCTTTTCCTTTAAGTATTGAAGCAGCATACCTGCCCGCATTTTGCCCGACCTCATAATTGGAAGCCCCTATAAAGGCAGTGTATTTTTTTGAGTCTGTCCTTCTGTCAACTACTACCACCGGTATACCGGAGTCATAGACTTTTTGAATAATCGGCGAAAGTGGTTTAACCTCATTTGGAGAAACGATCAACAGGTCAATATGCTCTTTTATCAGTTCTTCAATCTGGTTGATTTGCTTTTCGCTTTTACCCCCTGCATCTCTATAAACAAATTCAATATTATTATGAAAGGAAAGTTCCCTTTTCATTTCTGCCAGCATTGTTTTTCTCCAGTCATCATTGCCTGTACATTGAGAAAAACCTACCCTGAATGTTTTTTCTTTTTTTTTAGTGTTACAGGATAAAGAAAAAAATAAAAAATACAGGGCGGGCATCCAGCCAATAATTCTCAAAACCCCGCAATAAAAAGATGCTTTTTTCATAAACAAGCAGTAAATTAATGATGGCAATTCCTTAAAGATACTCTTACTAACGCTACAAAAAATCAATTCAACCAAGCTTGGGCTAAAATAATTTCATCCTGAATTTATGAAGATGAAACAGGATTGAAATTGTATGATACAAATTCAAAAGCCTCTGATTCAAACAGTTTATTTCCCTTTTGCAAGAATTTGATTATCAGCATAAAAAAATAATTTACCAGTATGTACAGGTTTAAAAGTTTTTGACACCATATCAAAAGCGTCTTTTTTAAATTGAATCTACTTTTCCGTTTCAAACGCCTGCTACATGAACAAAAGAAAAGTTATTCTCTGGTCGCTTACCGTAGCACTTGGTGGCTTCCTTTTTGGATTCGATACCGCTGTTATATCAGGTGCCGAAAAATCTATTCAACAATACTGGAGCCTTAACACATTCGAACATGGACTTACCATTTCTATTGCCTTAATAGGAACCATTTTCGGCGCATTGTTTGGCAGCATCCCTTCAGACAAATTTGGCCGAAAGCAGACTTTATTCTTCGTGGCAATATTATACCTGGTTGCTTCTCTTGGAACAGCTCTATCCCAAAACTGGTATCTCTTCCTTTTATTCCGTTTCCTGGGCGGGCTGGGTGTAGGCGCATCTTCAGTAACAGCACCAGTTTATATTTCAGAAATTTCCCCACCGAAAACACGGGGAAGCCTGGTAGCACTGTTCCAGTTCAATGTGGTTTTCGGTATCGTTATCTCGTATTTCTCTAATTATCTTATAGGAACCGCTACAGAAACTTCCTGGAGATGGATGCTGGGCATACAGGCTGTTCCTTCATTAATTTTCCTTGTACTCGTTCGCCTGGTTCCAGAAACACCAAGGTGGCTGATATTAAAAGGGGGCAGGTTTGAGGCAGCCAAATCTGTTCTTAAGATCATAAATCCCACAGATTATGAAACAGATTTTAATAACATATTTAAAGGTCATGAACAGGATGCAGCTAAGCATGTAAACCAGCCACTGTTTCAAAATGCTTACAGATTTCCGGTAACACTTGCTATTCTCTTTGCGGTTTTTAACCAGGTTTCCGGCATTAATGCCATCATATATTATGCACCACGCATTTTTGAGATGACAGGTCTTGGCGAAAGCTCCTCTTTATTATCTACAGCCGGTATCGGGCTGGTAAACTTTCTGTTTACACTGCTTGCCATCAGGTTTATAGACAAGATCGGCAGAAGAACACTCATGCTTATAGGATCAGCAGGGCTTATTATTTCACTGGGTATTGTGTCAAGGGCATTCTTTGTGCAGGACTTTACAGGCTTCTCGGTAATTGTTGGCCTGCTTATGTTCATTGCGTTTTTTGCTTTTTCGCAAGGGGCGGTTATCTGGGTTTTTATATCCGAAATATTTCCCAACGAGGTAAGGGCAAAAGGCCAAACACTGGGTAGTGTAACGCACTGGATTATGGCAGCCGCTGTTGCCTTTGTATTTCCTGTTTTGGCCGAAAGCCTGGGCGGTGGCATTACCTTTTTATTCTTCACAATAATGATGGTACTGCAACTGCTTTTTGTGTGGAAAATGATGCCCGAAACAAAAGGAAGGTCGCTGGAAGATATAGGAACAACGCTGGTGTTGCATTAAGAAAAAGGCGGCTTTTATAAACCGGCTGCACATTGCCCAATAGAAATACAAAGCGTACAAGTGAGTGACACAAGCAAAGCTTAATTGCAGCAATGCAGCTAAGGAAAAAAATCAAAAAGAATTTATGAGCCGGGCATAAGGAATTCTATTGACCGTTCCTTGCGTCGCACTCTTGTACGGCAAATCAATGTGGATCAATAACAAACACTATATTTTTTAACTGCTAAAAATTAAAGCTTATGACACAAATAAATGCAAAAAAACTAACCCTGATTTTTAAACCATAACTACAAACCAAAATTTAAAACCATGCGAAAATTTCTAATGCTTACTGCCATGTTTTTTACTAGTATGGCAGTGTTTGCGCAACAAAAAACAATAACCGGAACGGTTATTAACAAAACTACAAAAGCACCGTTGGAAGGTGCGTCAGTTCAAGGTAAAAGCAAAACAGTTGTAACAGATGCCACAGGAAAATTTACCATTCAGGCAGCGGAAGGCGATAACCTTATTGTTTCTTATGTAGGAATGAAAACTGCCACAATTAAAGTTACCGGTGGCAGTCTGGTTTTATCGGTTGAAATGGAAGAAGGCGTAAACGTGGGTGATGAAGTTGTAGTGGTAGGTTATACCGCCCAGAGAAAAAAAGATTTAACCGGTGCGGTTGCAGTGGTGGATTTAGCGCCCGTTAAAAATAACAGTTCGGGCAATACCATGCAGGCATTGCAGGGCAGGGTTGCAGGCCTTTATATAGAAAAAGACGGATCTCCAAACGGCTCAAACGGCAGAATACTGATAAGAGGTGCCAATACATTGGGCAACAACGATCCATTGTATATTATTGATGGTATACCAACCACAAGGCCCGAAGTATTTCAAAATATGGATCCTGCTACAATCGCATCTGTACAGGTTTTAAAAGATGCATCTGCGGAATCTATTTATGGTGCCCGTGCATCGAACGGTGTAATTATCGTTACAACAAAAAATGGCGGCAATACAAACGGTAAAGTAAATTTTCAGTTGAACAGCAGTATTTCAGCACAGTCAGAAAAATCAGAAAGGTTTACGATGCTGAGTTCGGCTGACAGAGGTAAAGCTCTATGGCAGGCATCGGTTAATGATGGCCAGGATCCCGCTGCTGGTTACGGCGAAATTTATGGTTTCGACTGGAACAACGATTATGCAAATCCGGTATTAAACAGCGTAACCGTTAAACCTTTTGTGGGCGGCGATGCCAATACACCCGCCGGTAATACAAACTGGCAGGATGTAATGTATAAAACGGGTTTGGTAACCAATAATAGTTTTACTGTTTCAGCAGGCAATAAAAATTCATCCCTGGAAGCCAACTTTGGGTATCTCAAAAATACCGGTATGTTGAAGTTTACCGGCTACAACCGTTTAAGCGGCAGTATTAATGCGTTAACAAGGGCCTTTAATAATAAAGTTTTATTTGGTGTTAATCTACGTATTGCCAATTCGAATGAAACTTTAACTGCAAGGGATTTGGGCGGTGCTTCTACTACGTTTCTGGCGGTTACATTGGCTCCTACAATTCCGGTATACCAGATTGACGGTGTTACTTATGCAGGAGAACTTGGCGCAGGTTATTCAGATAGAAATAATCCACTACACATGCAGGACCTTGCAAAATGGAACAATGCAAACAGGTTAAGTTCATTCGGTAACGTATTTGTAGAAATACAGCCCATAAAAAACTTGTTTTTCAAATCTAATTTTGGTGTAGATGATGCAAGGTTTCTAAATAAAGTTATTACGCCAACCTTTACAGAAGGTGCTTTGGCCAGAACTACAAACAGCTTGTCTTTTGATCAAAACCATTTCATAAGCAACACTTTCTCTAATACGCTTCGGTATAACTGGGACTTAAACAGTAACAATCATTTTAAATTTTTGGTGGGTACTGAGTTTATAAGAACTGATATCGATTTCCAAACAACCAGAAAAGAAGGGTTTGCGCTTCAAACTGAAGATTACTTTACACTAAGTGCAGGAACCGGTAATACCAACGTTACAGGAGGATCTACCGGTAACAGGCTGTTCTCTCAATTTGCACGGGTAGATTACGGTTATGCAGATAAATATCTGGTTGCTGTTACGGTTCGCCGCGATGGATCTTCCCGTTTTGGTGCGGATAATCAATATGGTATTTTCCCTGCTGCTTCTGTAGGCTGGAGAATAGACAAAGAAGGGTTTATGCAGAATAATAACCTATTCACTGAACTAAAATTACGGGCGGGTGTTGGCCGCGTAGGCAATCAGCAAATTGGTGATTTGGCAAGATTTGGTTTATTCGATACAAGGTATGGAACCACATTGTCACAACTTCAGGGCGGCTTTTGGGAGCAGTACATGAATATTGGTACGGCCTACTCATTATCCGGAGCCAATACCGGTACATTGCCATCAGGATTTGTTCAAACTCAGGCCGCCAACCCGGGGCTAAAATGGGAGACCACTGATGAGACCAATGCAGGCATAGATTTCTCGATATTACATAATAAAATTTTTGGATCATTCGATTACTTCTCCAGGAAAACCACAGGCATTTTAATTATACCACCCGTTGCATCTGCTTTAGGTGAAGGTCAGTCTAAAGCCGTAAATGGCGCATCAAAAAGTAATAAAGGCTGGGAGTTTGTATTGGGTTACCGCGGCGAAAAAAAAGGAGATCTTCAGTATAATGTACAGCTAAATTTTGCGCACTTCAGGGATAAAATAACAGAGCTTCCTGAAAACGTTCGCCCGGCTTATGCAGGCAATCTTGTTAACACAATCATTGGCCATTCTCAGTTTGATATTTTCGGTTATAAAACAGATGGTCTATTCCAGTCGCAGGCAGATGTAGACAAAGCACCCACCCAAATTGGTGCAGGCCCCGGCAGGATTCGTTATGTAGATATCAACAGCGATGGAGTAATAAACGATCTGGACAGAACATGGATAGGCACTACATTACCCAAGCTTGAATATGGAGCAAGAATTGACTTAACCTACAAAAAATTTGACCTGTCAATTTTTGGTTCAGGCGTGGCAGGCAGAAAGGGATTTGATGTTTACACCTTGTTCAATAACCTGATGAAAAGCCGCGAAAATGTTGGCCCCGGTGTATTCGATGGCTGGACTTCAACAAATACCAATACCAATGTTCCCGCATTAACGCTCAAAGACAATAATAACGAAGGGCGCACCTCTGATTATTTCATCGTTAGTACATCTTATTTTAAAATGAGGAATATCCAGCTTGGCTATACGCTTGTACCTAAATCTGTCTTTTCAAGGTTACGTTTGTTTGTAATGGCTGAAAACTTATTCTGGTTCAAAAGCAAAAGTTATTTAAGTCCCGATCCGGAAAGAATTGACCTGGATCCTGTGCCAATCCCTAAAACATTCACGTTTGGTATTAACGCATCCTTTTAATGAATCAAATAAAAACGAAATGAAAAAGATATTATTAACAGCATTTATAGCATCGGGTCTATTGTTTTCCAGTTCATGCAAAAAGCAATTAGACTATAAGCCAACCGGTGTTTTGTCATCCGGAGATTTAACATCGCCTACTGCTATTGAAGGTCTTGTAACAGCAGCTTATGCAGCCATAGGTAATGGCGATATGATCGGGCCCATCTACAGCAACTGGGCTTACGGCAGTGTACGATCTGATGATGCTTACAAAGGCGGCGGTGGCACCGGTGATGTAGGCGAAGTAGATGCATTGGAGCATTACAACCTGGTTACACCATCAATGGGTGCATTTGTTTCCCGTACCTGGCAAAACCTGTTCAAATCTATCTCAAGGGCCAATGTGGCACTTCGTGCTGTAAACTCCCTTTCCGATGCAGATTTCCCCCAAAAAACTACAAGAATTGCAGAGCTAAGGTTCCTGAGGGCACACAGTTATTTTACAATGAAATTGTTATACAATAATGTTCCAATCTTCGATGAGAACGCTACTTCAGATGACATTCTGAAAGTTTCGAACGATTTAAGCAATGAAGATTCCTGGAATAAAATTGCTGATGATTTTCAATTTGCCATTGACAATTTACCTGAAACACAAACAGATCTTGCAAGAGCCAATAAATTTGCCGCAGAAGCATACCTGGCAAAATTGAGATTGTACCAGGCCTATGAACATGATGCGCAAGGCAACGTAAGCAACATCAGTGCAACAAGACTTCAGGAAGTTGTTAACTTAACACAAGACGTTATTGCCTCAGGAAAATATTCCTTAAGCGCAGATATTGCCAACGACTTTTTACCCGAAACGGAAAATGGCTCTGAATCTGTTTTCGCAATTCAGTTTACAATTAATGATGGTACAACTGCGGGCAGATTGAGTTATGAAGACGGCTTGAATTATCCCCACGGTGCACCACAATATGGTTGCTGTGGTTTTCATGCCGCAAGCCAAAACCTGGTAAATGCTTTTGGTACAGATGAAAATGGTTTGCCTAAGTTCAGTACCTTCAACACTACAGATACCATAAAAGAAACTGATCTTACCTTAACAGGAAAAACAGTTGATCCGCGTATTGACCATACAGTAGGTATAGACGGGCATCCTTACAAATACGATCCAACAAAACCTTTCAGCGACAGTTGGGTAAGAGACCCCGGTGTTTACGGTAATTTTCATACCATGCGTTTCCAGCAACTGGCAACAAGTTCTTCATATTTCAAGCTCGGGCCATTTATGGGAACTGCCAAGAATTATGATATTCTACGTTACGATGATATTCTCTTAATGCAGGCCGAAGCATATATTCAATTGGGGCAGCAGAACAATGCGCTGCCACTGATCAACCAGATCAGGGAAAGAGCAGCCGCCAGCACAGGAAGATTAAAAAAACTGGATGGTACTTTCCCGTCGAATTATAACATAAAAGATTATCCCGCCGCAGGTTGGACGCAGGACTATGCCCTTAAGGCTTTGCAGTGGGAGCGCCGTTTAGAATTTGCAACCGAAGGGGCACGTTTCTTCGACCTGGTACGCTGGGGAATGGCAGCAACAACTTTAAATGCATACATCGATGTTGAGAAAAACAGGAGAACCTTTTTGGCAACGGCTCATTTTACAGGCGGGCGTGATGAGTATTTGCCAATACCACAATCCGAGATCACTTTTACTAACGGCTTGTATAAACAAAACCCGGGTTATTAATAGATTCAGGCATATCGCTGGTTTATGAAAAGATGATTTTTACCCGGCTTTAGTTTTTCATAGCATCGGCTGTTGTGTCACTCACTTGTACGTTCGGAACAACGGTCGACAGTCGACGGTCAACTGTCGACCGAAGATCCTACAGCACAAGTGTGCGACGCAACGATGCTTAATTGAAAAACAAAAAGCCCGGCCAAAAAAATTATATTTATAGCTTAATAACGAATTTAAAGGGGAGGGCGGTTTCTAATAAGGTCATAAGCAGGCAGTTTTCCAACCTCCCCTTTTTTATAAAAATTTTATTATGAAAAAAATCCTTTACCTGTCGGTTGCTATCAGCAGTTTGTTATTTGTTTCGTGCACCAATAATAATATGGCAAATACAGATTCAACAACACAGGATACGGTGGTTTCGCACAGGCCGTTGTATCACTTTACAACAGACTCTAACTGGATCAACGATCCCAATGGGCTGGTGTATGCATTTGGCAAATTTCATGTATTTGCACAGTATAATCCCTTTGGCGAAAAGTGGGGGCACATGAGTTGGGCGCATGCAGTAAGTACAGATTTGTTTGCATGGCAGCAGGAGCCACTTGCCATTCCTGAAATAAAAAATAATGATAGCATTGTAACCATGATATTCAGCGGCAGTGCGGTAGTGGATAGTTTTAATACAAGCGGTTTTGGCAAAGATGGTCAAATACCAATGGTAGCGATCTATACTTCGCATGTAGATAAAAATGGTAAAGGATTGGCACAACATGAGAGCCTTGCTTATAGTGTTGATGAAGGCAAAACATGGCAGCAATATGCAAACAACCCGGTGCTGGATATACACCTTAAAGATTTTCGTGACCCCAAAGTTTTTTGGTATGCACCGGAACATAAATGGGTAATGGCGGTAGTAAAACCATTGGAATATAAAGTGCAGTTTTATGCATCGGCAGATCTTAAAAAATGGAACCTGTTAAGTGAATTCGGGCCAATGGGTAACATTGATAAAATATGGGAATGCCCCGATCTTTTTCAGGTGGCGATTGAAGGATCCACAGAAAAGAAATGGGTGCTGAGTATGTCAACAGGCCACCCGCAAAAGGGCTGGCTTTCTGTGCAATATTTCATTGGGAATTTTGATGGAAAAAAGTTTACAGCAGATCAGCTCAACTACCCGCTGTATATAGATTATGGAAAAGATTTTTATGCAGGTGTAACTTTTAATAATATTCCTGCAGCCGATGGAAGATCTATTATGATCGGTTGGGCCAATTGCTGGCAGTATGCGAATGATATTCCTACAAAAGTTTTCAGGGGCGCTTACACTGTGCCAAGAGAACTGGCTTTACGAAACGTAAACGGGCAATTGCAAATTGTTCAGCAACCGGCAAAAGAATTGAACAATTATACGCAGAGCATATTCAATGCTTCGGCAATTGAACTTGATAATGCGGTTAAATTGTTAGACAGTGCAAACGGTACCGCATTGGATATTTCCTTCACATTGCAAACAGATGCTTCAGCCGGTATTCATGTGCTTAAAAGTGGCACAGAACAAACAACCATTGCTTATGATAATACTACAAAAACATTTAGTATAGACAGGCGGCAATCCGGCGATACCAGTTTCAGCAATGTTTTTGCAAGTGTTGAAACATTACAACTAAACCCAGCTACCAATAAAATAAAAGTGCGGATACTTGTTGATAAAAGCGTACTGGAGATTTTTGTAAACGATGGCGAGTATGTTTTTACAGAACAGGTATTTCCCAAACATAACGAAGGCAACATTGAGCTATTTGCAGAAAAAGGGAAAGCGGCCTTTTCTGATATAAGTGTGAAGCGTGTAAATAAAACAATTCATTAAAAAATATGCCAGACTTTGGATAATCAACATTCCGCACCTTTGCTGATCATTTGAATTGTATGGATAACAGTTTTTTAATTTACCTGGAGAGGCTTGAGATGATGGCTTTTTTTTCTGGTTATCCATTGGTTTATGCGCTTGCGCATTTTGTGAGGGGAAACAAGCCTGCAAAGAATAATTTTAAGCAGAGGCTTGTTTCACTTTTATCTTATGCGTATGCATTGGTTGGTAGCTTATATCTTGGGTTTCAATTTAAAAAATTATATCCTGATTACACTATTGCGCACATTAATCAAATAGTGCAGGTGCCCTTCATGGCAGTATGGGGCATTCTTTCTATCTTTTTTTGGATTCCCTTCCTTGCAAAAAATACAATTCTTAGTTTGATTCACAGCCTCCTCTTTTTTTTCTTTTTAATAAAAGATTTATACCTGCAGTTTGCTGCATCCTCCCCGGATGAGCATATGGTAAGTAATGACATGAATGTTTACACTGTCAGTCTCTTATTAAATATAGCAGCCCTTTTTCTAACTGTATTTTTTTCTTTTCTGTACAATAAATACAAAAAAGTTTCTGATCTTTAAATTTACCTTTTCCCGCCCCGCCAGTAAGGCAAAATTCTAATCAATATCCCGATATTTTACAAAAGAAAATTACAGCCTTAAGCAGTTTTGTTTTTAGGTCGATAGTTGGACAGTCTGATAAAAATCATCTTTATTATGATCAAAGTCATGCCACAAATTGATGGCTGTCATTCAAATTCAGGCATTACAGAAATAGCTTTGTTCTATCAATTTATCAATTCTAATATTAAACTTTTATTTATGAAACTGCTTAGCAACAAAACACTGCTTTTGCTCCTGGTTCTTGTTAGCGGCTATGGATATATTGCCAGTTGTACTCACGATGATATTGTTCCTCCAGCCCCGGCAACTCCAGTTCCAATAATTACCCGAGGCAACCATATTCATATTCCTGGTAGCATGACAGCAGGTGATACCACACAATGGAAATTGGATAAAGTTCACTCAAGCGTTTTGTGGTCTGGTGCCTATGTAGGTGCAGCCGGTTTGCTTACCGGTCGTTTTAACCAGTTTGGCATGCATGAAGTTACTAATGACAAAATGTTAAACTACTCTACAGTTGGCCAGCCATTAAAAGATAGTTCATGGGCATTTTATGAAAGTGATCCGTCAAAAACTTATTTTAACGGATATGTTCAAATCAATACTTCCAATACAGGGGAGCCCGGTCGCGATGCTGGATGCAATGTAAGCGGAATGGGCACGGTGGCAATTGTTTCGGGAGTTCAAAATCTCACTCCAAGAAACCTTGCTAAGATCAAATCCACAAAAGTGGAATATGATCCACTAACCAATGATTATTTAGTAACACTCAGCCTAACATGGCATGGTTACGATACCTCAGCCGCTGCATTATCCAATCCAATGACAAAATCAATTGTAGGCAGGCTGAAATACATTCCTGAGTCTAGTGGACTGATTTCACGCACCGGATCTCTGTACAGTGTTTTTGGTCTTCAGCTTACCTTCCAGTTTAACTGCAGGGATTTTGGTATCCCAAGCACAAGTGTAGGAGATGTAATCGATATTGAATGTAATATGAACTTCAATAACCTGTAATCAAAAAATAATTACGATGAAAAAAATAATTATATATACAGGCTTCATTTTTATGGCCGTGATTGGTTTAACCGGCTGCTATAGAGATGTTGTTCTGCCGGACACTCCGGTTGATCCCAATGGCCCTCCACAGCCTGTGAGTTACAATCTTGATCTTGCTCCCATGTTCAATACAAAATGTGCATTGTCAGACTGCCATGTTTCGGGCGCACACAAGCCTTATATGACAACCGATATTTCCTACAATCAGATTGTTAATGGTGGATTTGTAAACGTAAGTATTCCAAATCAAAGCGAATTAATGATCATGCTCAAAGGCGAAATGGGTCAGTATATGCCCTCTGCAAAAGACCAGCAAAAAGTTTACGACTGGATAAGAAATGGCGCACCAAACAATTAAGTGATCTTAAAAAATAAGAAAATGAAAATTAAAATAAAAATACCAAAACACCGGTTTACCTTACTTAAGTGCCTGGTTAGCTGCCTGTTCTTATTTCAGTTAAACCTAAATGCTCAGGACGGCACTATAGCTGAAGCACCTGCTGCTCCGGCTAAAGTTAAACCGGTAAAAAATACCTTTGAGAGCGTCTGGATTATTGACGACCAAACGGTATTGGTACCTGCAAAAGGCACCATGGAACTGGATTTTCAACACAGAATGGGAAAAGTAAATAATGGTTCGAAAGATTTGTGGGGGCTGTATGGGTCATCTGCAAATATCAGGCTCGGCGTAACGTATTCACCGGTAAAAAATCTGAGCGTAGGAATTGGTATCACTAAAACCAAAATGTTGCTCGATCTGAATGCCAAATATTCTATTATAACCCAAACAAAAGGCAAGTACCCAGTAAGTGTAACCTGGTTTGGAGATGCTGCAGATGATACGCAGAAAGATGCTGTTTTGTATGATGGCGCACCTGTTAAGCACAATTCAGACCGGTATTCATTTTTTAACCAGTTAATCATTGCAAGAAAAATTTCCGACAGACTTTCCTTGCAGGTTTCAGCAAGCTGGTCGCACCAAAATGCAGTTTCCGGTTATTACACTTCATACGACACTAGTTCAAAAACATACGGCGATAAATACAAGTCTATGGATAATGAACACTTTGCATTTGAGGTAGCCGGCAGGTATAAATTTTCAAATGTATGTTCAATCGTGTTTAACTACGATCAGCCCATAACCACACATTCACAATACAATCCCAATCCAAATATGTCAATGGGCCTCGAGGTTAATACCAGCAGTCATACTTTCCAGGTGTTTCTTGGTAACTTTAATAAGCTTAACCCGCAACAAAACAATCTTTATAACAGCAACAATCCTTTTAACGGTAAGCGTTTTGGCTGGCAGTCGTTTGACGAATTCATGATTGGCTTTAATATTACCAGGATATGGAATTATTAAAACAGCAATGCGTTTTTAAGTAAAATAATCTGATCCCAAAAACCTGAGTTGAATTCAATTCAGGTTTTTCATTTATAAATTAATCAGCAAAGAGCATTTCAATAAATAAATTGCCATCTCAATCAACGAATTTGTATAAAATGAAAAGAATATCCCCCTGTATTATTCCAGGTATTCTAAATCTATGCTGGTTGCTTATTATTTTCTCCTGTAGTAACAATCATAATTCAACTACATCAAAAAAGGATAGAGGAGATTCCTCAAAAATAAAAAATGTTTCTCCTTATACTAAACCCTCCAGTTCATATAACGACACTCTAAAAATCAGTACATCTGCTGCAGTATTTTATTACCCTGATTCACTTCAGTTGCAAAAAATAAAACAGTTAACCGATAGTGTAATGTATGTTGGTAATATGCATGAATATTTTTACGCAGTAAGAAATGCCCATACCGTAATTAAGAACACATGGCCCATGCTGCATATTATTGAAGCAAAAAAAATCAGGTATCTTTTGTTTGTTAAAAAAGATAGGGCCAGAGAATGTATTGATCTGAATAATCATAATGATTTTTACGGCCTTTTTGTTTTTGATGGCACCCAATCTCCTTTACTTGTTGATATGACGAATATTGAATCACAAGTCTCATTTTATTTAAAGAATTAGATAAAGCATTTAAAATAAATTCGTATTTATATTTTTTTTGAACCCGGCAGCAGAACAGCTGTTAAGCTTTTCTTGCGTCGCACTCTTGTACGTTCAGATTATATATTGAGCTTTACCGCAGCGAAGACCAGAGCAGATGCCATAAAAATCTATTACCGGTCTATAATTGCCATTTACCTTATTAAAGTAACAGTACCCTTGCTGAAGTAAGCTACACCGTTGTAATCGACGGCTTTTACAATCCAAACATAACTGCCGGATGGCTGCAGATTACCATTGGCACTTCCATCCCAGCCTTTTGTTGTGCCGTTTGCAGAGAAGATCATTTGCCCCCAGCGGTTATAGATATTGAATACGTCGATGCGTTGAATGCCGGCGAGGATGGGCCTTAAAATATCGTTGTGCCCATCGCCGTTTGGCGTAAAACCAGTAGGTACAAAAACGGTTGGCAACGTTTTATAAACTTTAATATTGATGAATGCAGAATCAACACAACCTACCTCGTCCATGGCCAGGAGTTTATACCGGTTATTTGCAGATGGCTCATTGAAAAGCGCCACCGGGTCAGCTATTACTGAAGATGATAATCCGAATGAGGGTGACCAATTATAGGTTTTGCCTCCGGTTGCATGTAACTGCAACGGCTGATTAATTACAATGCTTGTATCGTGCCCTGCAAAAGGAACTATTCGGGGATCCACTTTTACAATTACTGAGTCAAGGCCCGGTTTAGGGCAACCTTTCGTGTCATACGCAAACAGTGTATAGGTAGTAGTTACCTGTGGGTATGCCGCCGTATGCAGCGCATGAAAATCGCTGATGTTATTATTAGGGTACCATTGATAACTGACTCCATTACCCGTACCGTTCAGCATGGCGCCACTGCCAAAACATATCAGCGTATCGGCACCGGCTAACGCAACAGGATAGGCAACGGGTTTAACAGTAACCTTACCACTTGCATTGCAGTGGCCAATATTTGCATTAACACTATAGGTTGTATTAGCCTGGGTAAGAACCACAGGTTGTTGAAGGCTGTCATTGTTGATCCCGGAAAGCGGTAACCAATGGTAATTTAATCCATCTGATGTAATGTGTAACTGAACCGAATCGCCGCTGCAAATGGTAGTATCATGCATAAGACTGAGTGTTACATGATCTACCACACGAACTGTAACTGAGTCTGTGTTGGTGCAACCATCTACGGTAAGGTTTACATAGTAGGTGGTAGAATTTTTTGGCATAATTACAGGGTTGCCAATATCAGGGTTGTTTAAATCGGTAAGGGGTGTCCATTTATAATCGCCTGTTCCCGAAGCATGTAGCTGAAGTGTATCTGGTTTACATATTAGTGTGTCCCTGAAAGCAAGTTGAATGGCAGGCTTATCAAATATCGTAATGGTTTTAGTGAGCGAATCAACACAACCTTTGCTGTCTGTTACCCGGAGACTGATATTTTTTTCGCCTGGCGAAAGGTAACGATAGACTGGATTTTGGAGGTTAGATGATATACTACCAGCCAGGCTGTCGCCCGTAAAATTCCAATGCCAGGAGTTAATATTGCCGTAAACAGACGATGTTGAATCCGTGAACTGGGTTGATTTATTAATGCAAATTCCACTGTAACCAAAGCCAGGTTTAAAGCCAGGATAAACCCTTATAAGGCTACTGGCAGAATCAGCACATTTAGCATTCTGGTTAACATCAAGGCGCACATTGTATAAACCGGTATCAGTAAAAGTATAAGATGGCGTTGGACTATCTGTTGAAAATATCTCTACCCCGGCATTATTCGTTATACGCCATTTATAGCTTTGCACCAGAGAACTGAAAGAAAGATTTTCCAGCCTCACCGTGCTTGAATCGCCACACAAAAGATACGAGGACGGTAACTGAGCCGATGTAAATGAACAGGCTGCTACGTTTAACTGCAGGTCTTTACGCTGGGTGGCTATAAATTTTCCATCTCTTTTTTCATCAACACAAACCGTTATTACATAAGTGCCCGGTTCCGGCGCTATACCGCTTATTAAACCGGTCTTTGCATCAATACCAACCTGGCTACCCAAGGGTCTGCTACTGGTAAACCCATCATTATATGTAACCGGTAAGTATGGCGGCGGGGCCGGGGGCAGCAGGTCTATACCAAACCGGTAATTGTCTGATTTGTAGGCATCGCAAAGAGAATAAGTAAGTTCGTCTCCATCTTTATCTTCTGCTGCAAAACTGTAGGTAAAAGGGTTTCCTGCACAAATGATCACCAGGTCGTTCCCCACATAAGTTGCACTGCTGTTTTTGGGGCCAGACCCCAGAACGAAAGTGCCAGGTATTTCTGCCGTGTAGGTAGCGCCAACAAATTCATACCCCGACACAAGATTCCTCATATTGGCCACCCGAAAAAATACTTCAGATGAAAGAACATAACCATTGATGGCTGCAGGCAAAACAAGATCAACTACATAATAGCCAATCTTATGGCAAACCTCTGGCGGATTCGCGATGCAGTAATCATTACCCGTAAGTTCAATCACCTCGGTACGCGTAAGCGGCACAAGTACATCTTTTATGCGGGCATTGGTTTTTTTATCAAAAACAGAAAGATAAGTAGGATTATAAAATTCACGGTAAGAATGGCAAACCATGTACATTTTTATGGTTACAGTGTAGGTATACAAATTTGCCGAAACCGACTTTAAACTATACGAGATAGCACCGCCCGTAATATGATCGGCACGGGCACTGAAAACCATACAGCTGGCAAGAAAATATATAAACGTGGCTTTTCTCAATTTTTCTAAAAATCTAAAAATTTAAACACCTGCACAGTTAAATTTGTTATTGAAACTACAATGTAAAATAAGTTTTTGAATGCATTTGTTCACCCTTTTTTTTAACACGCAGATTTCTTTCGTTTAACGCAAGTTTTGTTGCAGGAAGTTTTTTTGAACCGAACTACAATTCTTTTAGCATTGCCTGTTGCGTCGCACACTTGTACGGTTGGATTGTATATTAGGCTTTTACTGAAGCGTAGATTTAAGAGAACTTGGGCGAAGATTTATTTAACCCGTAACGCTTTTATCTTTCGCAACAAATTTTGCAAATGCCAGCAAGGCTCCTGTTATCATAATATTTCTGAAAAAGTTTACCATCTCCAGTTCCTTTTCCCGGTCAATATTTGCTGTCATTGAGGTTGTATCTAACTCGTGCCCCATAGCTCTTGGCAGGTGAACCAGGAAAGCCATCAGCATTACATAAACTGCCATTAAGCAATAAGCCAGTTTATCATACTTACCTATTAAAGCACTGATGATGAAAAGTAAAATGCAAACCAATGTAAAATAATTCCAGAAATATGGAAATGGAAGATAGTCTGGCACAAACGCTGCACCAACATCTGGCTTGCCCAGATGCAAACCCACATACAATAAAAACGATAATGGAAAAATATATCTTCCTGAATTTAAGATCTTGTTCATAATATAAATTTTTAATGATTATCCACTATTGGTTTTGTACTGCCAATAAAAGCCTGTATGTTTTTGTGAACCGGACTGCACGTGCTCAATACAGTTACCCAAAGTACAAGTGAGTGACACAACATGCGATGATAGTAGCAATGCAGTTGCTGAACAAAAGAATTAAATAAAATAAAGTTTTAGTTTGTTGGGAATGGAATTAACGGTCTTACCTCTACCGAACTGTTTGGATATTTTAAAATCGGGCAGGTTTTGCTCCAGTCCTGTACTTCTTCCGCGCTGTCTGCTTTGCAGATTAAAAAACCAGAAACCAAAACACTGTTGGCTTCTTTGTGTGGCCCGGCTTCTATACCTTCTTTGCTTACCAAAGAAGCCGCATACTCGATTGGCGCGGTGTGAACCAACTTGCCCTGCATGGCAATATTGCCGATCCATGATTGCCACTTGGGCATATCTTCAGCCATATCCTGGCTGGTTGCCAAATAACCGTTTGCGGCACTTGCATTTCTGAATAACAACAGATACTCTTTCATCTTTGTATTTTTTTGTGAATGATGATACAAAAATGAAGTGCAATTTTTTTTTGAACAATGACAAAAGTCTATGTTTTACAGTTTGGCTTTAAGGCGGCTAAAAACATCTTTGTTGATGCCGAGATAGGAAGCAATGAGCTTGCTTGAAACCCTTGTCATTAGTTTGGGCCTGTGTTCCATTAACCATTTTATTCTTTCCAGTGCTGAGAGCGCTACAAAAGTATTGATGCGGTAAACGGAGTTGGCGTATGAGGTTTCTAAAATTTGCTTGTAAACTTTATCAAACTGTGGTACGGTTTCCATCATTTTTTGAAAGCCCTGCCGGTCTATTGCTAAAAGCTCGCAGGGCTCAACGGTTCTTATATTTTCTGTGGCAGGCTTACCACTTCCAAAACTCATGAGTTCAGAACACCAGGTACCTTCAGTTACAATGTCTCTGGTAGTCTCGTTCATATCATGGTCGTACACAAAAACCTGCAGGCACCCTTTGGCAATAAAATAAACGTATTTACAAACAGCTCCCTCCTTAACTAAAAATTCATTTCTGTCAACATGCAAAGGTTCAAAGCAATTTAAAACGGTGTCTAAATTGTCAATGTCGTTGCCAAGCCTGTTTATGATATGTTCTCGTAAAATATTTATCATTCAGTTTTTAATTAAGAATTATTGCGGGCAAACACAAATTTGCTACCACATAAACAAATTATAAAAGTAAAGGTTGCAGAGAAAAAAATGCATTGTTTGTTTTTAATATTAGCCATAGTGCAGTAATACTATTTGGCTTTACTTGTGTCACTCACTTGTACGGTTGGATTAGGGATTGGGCTTTTACAGAAGCGAAGCCCGAAGCGAATTTTTAGTGGTAAGGCGACCAACAAAAGCGGAGGAACTATTCATGAAACTAAAGTTGTATTGTTGCTATTTTTCGGTGGGTGGTATATTGTGGATACCCTGTGCTGCCACTGTTGGTCGCTGACCAACAGCATTCGCATCGTTCTTGTTTTAAATCTAAGCTTCGGTAAAGCCCAAAACATAATCCAACCGTACAAGTGTGCGACCCCGAGTTCCGTCCTCCGAAAGCTTTCGGAGTCCTCGTGGGGGCAGGCGCAACAAAAGCTTCATGCCTGTGCATAAGCCTGGTACAAAAAAACAGTGCTGTACCCTTCGATTTAGCATATTCAAACATGATTGAAATCATAGTTGCAATTGATATCAGTCACCATTAAAAAAAGTTACACAACCTAGCTTGCAAAAGAATTCTTTTGGTTCTATTAACACCGTTGTAAACAACAAAAAATTGCATTATGAAGACTAAATTATTTTTCGTTTTTTCTGTAATCGCTATCGGCATTATGGGTGCCGGGTTTAAAGTTTTTCAGCAGAGCAAACCCTGGCCCGTGCCAGATAAAAATGCCAAAATGGTTAACCCCGTTGCATCAAATGCAGAATCACTCAAAACCGGTAAAGAGTTGTGGGGTAAGCATTGCCAAAGCTGCCACGGTAAAACCGGTTTGGGCGATGGTACAAAATCTGCCGAATTAAAAACCCAGCCCGAAGACATGACAAAAGCAGTTGTTCAAAACCAATCTGACGGAGCACTTTTTTACAAAACATCCGAAGGCAGAGACGATATGCCAAGCTTTAAAAAGAAGATACCCGACCAGGATGATATCTGGAGCATTGTATGTTATATAAGAACTTTTAAAAAATAAGCAAAGTGCTTTTTTTTGAGCCGAGCAGATGAATATGCATGAAGCTTTACTTGCGTCGCACGCTTGTACTTAACAATAGCTATTAGCCATTGGCTGTCAGCTAATAGCTAAAGGCTAGCCGCTAAGAGCCTTTGTTGCTTATTGTTCCGAACGTACAAGTGAGTGACACAACAGGCGATGCCATTTATACAATAGCCGGGTTCAAAAAAATCTTTCCGTATAATAATAATAACCTTACAGCCGGCTCAATGCAGGGCCGGCTTTTGGTGTTATTAACTGCTCAGTTTTATATATGCAAACGACTTAAAAATACCAGCCAATTTTATGAAAGAAGAAAATAAAATATCATCAAGAAAGAAGTTTGTTTTAGGGTGTGCCGCTATGGTTGCTTCTTTAACCGCTTTAAAATTCTGGTTGCCAAAAGAAGCGCCGGCAAAAAAAAAGAAAGACACTGTAAAAATGCTTACACAGGATGGCAGGCTGGTGGAAATTGACAGGGCGATGCTTACAGCCAAAAGCAAAAAAATTACCGATGAGGACCTTAAAACATGGGTGAAAAAATAAGCTTTTACCCTTACAGATAAACATACCAGCAATGAAAAATAATGATACTTCGAGAAGGGATTTTTTAGCCGCCGCTTTACTGGCCGGTGTAGCAGCCGGATGCTCTTCGAATAACCCCTTCGCCCCCGGTGATAATGCCATAAAAGCTTCCGGCGAAATGGTAAAGCTATTATCGGTAGATGGTGAGGTTATTGAAGTGGATAAAGCATTTTTAAAGCCTATACCGGATATGCCAACTGTAACCAACAGCGAAGAAAGAATTGGCATAGCAGGGAAAAAATTTGTAATGGTGATTGACCTGGCCCGCTGTAAAAATGTTGGGGCTTGTAAAGCCGCCTGCAACCATGCTCATCATTTAAACCCAGGACAAAACTGGATTAAAATACACGCAATGGAAGAGGCAGAGCATACGGCTCCATACTGGGAGCCTACCACCTGTATGCATTGCGATGAACCGCCTTGTGTAAAAGTTTGTCCTGTAGATGCTACGTTTAAACGCGAGGACGGTATTGTATTAATCGACAGTAACCGTTGTATAGGTTGCCGTTTTTGTATGGCAGCCTGCCCTTATTCAACCAGGGTTTTTAACTGGAATGAACCTGTTCTTGAAAAAGAGATTGCGGAAAAGCCCTATTCCTGCGAAACCAGTATGCCACAAAAAATTGGCACTGTAAGCAAGTGCGATTTTTGTCCGGATATGGCAAGAAAAGGCGAACTGCCGCATTGTGTATCTGCCTGCCCCAACGGTGTTTTTTTCTTTGGCGATATGAACGAAGATTCTGTAACCAATGGAGCAGAAACTTTCCGGTTTAGTGAACTGGTGAAAGATAAAGCTGGCTACCGTTTAATGGAAGACTTAGGCACCAAGCCAAGGGTTTATTACCTGCCGCCGGTAAACAGAAATTTTCCTTTTGAGTCAGGATTGGAAAAAGATACTACCGAAAAAAAATAATTTTAAATAACGCAACGTGAAAAATTTAACTCCTTTAACAGCCGATATAATAACCAACAACCTTGTTCCTCAAAGATTTGGTAAACGCGGAATGATCTGGACTGGTGTTTTAGTTGCATTCTGTGTTGTGGGCGCTTATGCTTATTTCCTGCAATTGAAAAACGGTTTGGGTGTAACTGCCATGAGAGATTATGTTTCCTGGGGGATATACATTTCCAACTTTGTATTCTTTGTAGCGATAAGCCTTGTAGGCTCTTTAATAACTGCCGTCTTCAGACTTGCCAATGTAAAATGGAGTACGCCGCTAACAAGGATTGCAGAGATCATTGCAGTATCTGCAATTGTTTTTGCATCGTTGATTATTGTCGTTGATATGGGGCGGCCCGAAAGATTGTTTAACCTGTTTATTTATGGCAGGCTCCAATCGCCCATTATGTGGGATGTAATTGTGATAACCACCTATCTTTTTATAAGTCTTTTATTATTGTTCTTTCCGTTGTTGCCCGATTTAAAAATTCTTATTAAGCGAAAAGAGTTATCAGTAAAAAGTTTAGGCAAATTTTACAGTTTCCTGGGCTCTTTCTGGAAAGGAACAAGGCTGCAGGAAAAGCTAAACAAGCGTGCGGTGAATATACTTTGCGTTACCATTATTCCTGTAGCATTTTGTATACATACCGTTACATCATGGTTGTTTGCCACTACTTACAGGCCGGGCTGGGACAGCACAAATTTTGGTGCATACTTTATTTCAGGTGCCTTCCTGGTTGGGGCAGGTGCAGTAGTAGTAGCTATGTATATTTTCAGGAAGGCTTACACACTTGAAAGATATATTACTGAATTGCATTTTGATAAAATGGGCCGCATTGTGGTATTGCTGGCATTGCTTTATTTGTACTTCAACGTAAATGAATATTTAATTCCGGCATTTAAAATGAAAAATTCAGAAGAAGCGCATCTTACGGATTTGTTTGCAGGCACATTTGCGCCATTGTTTTGGTTTGCCATTTTTACAGGCATGCTTGTGCCCATTTTTATTCTACTTTTTAAGAGAGGGAGAAGGCCGTTGCCGGCGTTTATAGCAGGTATACTGGTTGTTGTGGGCGCATGGTTTAAAAGATATCTTATTGTAACGCCAACTTTGCTTCATCCCTTTCTGCCGATGACAGATGTGCCAGAAAATTTTAAGCATTATTTTCCCACCTGGCAGGAGTGGGCTATAGCATTGGGTTCTTTGGCTGGTGCTTTACTCATCATTACTTTTTTTGCAAGAATATTCCCCATCATCCCCATACAGGAAACCATAAACGAACAACATGAAACAGTTGCAAAATAAACTCCGTATTGTTATTTTATCTGTTATTTTAATATTGGGTATAAAAGCAATTTCCTTTGCCCAGGACCCCACTGCCTCACCTGTTTTACTCGATTTAAAATATTATGTATCAGATCAGCAGGTTCCTTATGTAATTGTAAAAACCAAAACAAAAAAGGAACGCAAATTTTTACCGGTAAAAGGTATTCCTGTTAGTGTCTTTCTGAATGATGAATCAAATGCATCATTGCTCGGCAAAGTTGTTACCAACGAAAAAGGAGAGGGGAAAGTTGTTATTCCGGCTTCATTTAAATCAACATGGGATTCATCTTCAGCATTTACATTTAAAGCAACTTCAGAACCTGTTGGAAAAACAGCAGCATTATCCGGAGAACTTACTATTAAAAAAGCAAGACTGGTTTTAGATACTTTAAACGAAGATGGTGTAAGAAGCATCAGGGTAACTGCATTGGAAAAAAATGGCAGCGAATGGATGCCTGTAAAAGATGTAGAAGTGAAAATTATGGTAAAAAGATTGTTAGGCGATTTACCAATAAGCGAAACCGAATCTTACACCACAGATTCAACAGGGCAGGTAGTTGGCGAGTTTAAAAGAGACAGTTTACCAGGCGATATAAAAGGCAATCTAATACTGCTTGCAAGAACAGAGGACAATGATCTATATGGCAATCTACTCGTTGAAAAAACCTTGAATTGGGGAAAGCCCCTGCAGGATAATAATGACGCATACAACAGCAGATCGCTCTGGGGTACGCGTTACAAAACGCCGTTATGGCTACTGGGGATTGCTTACTCAATCATCATTGGAGTATGGGGTGTAATTATTTTTCTTGTTGCACAAATATTCAAAATTAAAAAGCTTGGTATTGAGCCTATATCCTAAATTACGAATACTGCTAGCCGTTATAGAAAAAAATATTTTGCCTAAATCCAACAAATCACTTCCCGTGCAAACAGTAATATTTTTGAATCGGGCAAATGAATTATTCTTCAGCTTTTCTTGCGTCGCACACTTGTACGGTTGGATATTTTATTGAGCTTTTACTACAGCGAAGATTGAAGCGAATCTTGTTGGGGGTACCCCTAACAAGAGAGGAATGTAATGTTGCAGGCAGCTTTTTTTGTTATAAAAAGAGCTTATGATTTTTAGTCCAATACGCTTTTATAAATCCCCACTTGTCTTCTTTGTAGGCATGCACTGTGTCAATAGCTAATACTTTAAAAAGAATTTTCTTTTCGCCCCGAAGTTTGTTAATGTAAAGTCCATCTTTTATTCCACTGTTCTCACATTCTCTTCCGGAAATGTTTGCAAGCCTTATAGCCTTAAAGTCTTTTATATAAAATAAGTCACTGTCCCAATCCATGTCAGCACAACCGCTTTTATGATAGGAGTAAAAATACTTTGTTCCACTAATTCTTTCAGGAGCAGGAAAGTGTTCAAAATCCTTTACTTGTCTAAATGACTTTGTTGTTGGAACATAAAGTAATAGGTCAAACCATTCAGGAGTATTGCCACCTTTGTCTAAATAGATGTCTTTATAGCCATCTTTGTTGAAGTCTTTAAAGTTCCATGTAAAATATTCACCTGAATGTTTTAAGTATGTTCCATTTTTAGAATTCAATAACTGAAATCCATTTGAGGTCAGAAAACCAGTGAACTTTTTGCCTTCTATTATCACAGTCTGATACGAATAAATTGATGTGTCAATTTGTATCGCTTGATTTGATTGAGCAAATAGCTGATTGAAAATTATAAATAAAAAAATGGTCGGTGTTATTTGAAGTAATCGTCTCATAAAGTTACCTGCTACATATAAATATACGTCACTAAAATAACTTGATAATAGCCTTTTTCAATTGTTATTGCGCCAATGCATTCTAGCTATTGGCCGTGTTTCGCGCTGCCTCTGTTGGTCGCTGACCAACAGCATTCGCTTCGTTCTTCTTTTAAATCTACGCTTCGGTAAAGCCCTATATATAATCCAACAGCCGAAGTGTGCGACGCAAGAAAAGCCTCATAAAAGATATGCTGCCCGGTACATAAAATGCTTCTATTATTTTCTTACCTGTTTAAAAAAGAATACACCTTTTTTGTTTGAAATAATAATATCGGGCAGTTGATCGCCATCAATATCTGTAACAACAAAACTGTTACCGATACCTGAATTATCATCAACCTTATGTGGAATCCATTGCGGTGTTTTTCCGGGAATAAATTCGAACCAGTACAACACTGCAGGCTCGTGGCCACCGGGGTCGCCGCCGTTGTGGGCGTAGTAACGTTTGCCGGTAATAAGATCGGGATTGCCATCGCCATTGATATCTTTTAATGCAAGCGAATGTGATTCGGAAAACAGTTTACTGATCTCATGTGTAACCCATGAAGTTGTTCCGCTAGCATCCTGTTTTTGTTCGTACCACCAGATGCCATAATCATGTGCCGAAGAACTGATAATATCCTGGTCGCCATCTTCATCAACATCGTACACAAACATGTTGGCGCAATCCTGTCCAAAATCTGCTTGGTGAAATATCCAGTCTGCATTTTTTACATCGGCAGGCGATTGCCACCAGCCGCTTTTTATAATAACATCGTTAAGGCCATCTTTATTTACATCGCCCCAGCCCAGGCCATGCGTATAACGGTGTGTTGCTCTTGAGGGATCGCTGCTTATTACATATCGCTGCCATAAAGTATCTCCTTTTTTTGCAGGAGATTTTAACCAGATAACCTGTTTGGTTAAAGTATCGGCGCAGATAAGATCGGGCCTTCCATCTTTATCTACATCAACAAAAGCCGGTGATTCATTGCCTGCAGTTTTTAAAATGATATGGCCCTGCCAGAGTTTATTTTTATTCTTCGGATTTTCGTACCAAACGCAATCGCCGCCGGGCACATCGAATCTTATTAAATCAACCCAGCCATCGTTGTTTACATCCATACTGTAATTTAAAAAAGTAGTGCTGTAGCCGGGCACGGTATTCAACGTATCGGCATGTAGTACATGCCGTTTCCACAAAGGCGCTTCAAACCAGTAATTGCCTGCAAGTATATCGGTTTTGCCATCTTTATTTACATCGCCAACAGCAACACCTTCTGAAACAAACGTGCTGCTGATGATATTCTTTTTGAAAGATACGGTTGTGGTTTTCTGTGCTTTGCAGTCTGCGAAAATGAACGACAGGAAAATGATCAGGCCGCAGAAAAACTTACAAGTTGTATTCATGATATTTTTTGCAATTTGGGAAATGAAAATACATAATTTAACCGGCAGTATTGCTACTATCATCTTCTGTTGTGTCACTCACTTGTACCTTCAGTTGTATCGTCAGCAAGGTGCGGGCAAAATCTCTGAACTTAAGCTTGCTGTATGCAATGTAATTTATAAATAAAAAGCCCGGCATAAAATGCCAGGCTTATATTAAAACAAAACCCTGTTTTAAATTGAATGAACGATTCAGACTTTAAACCTAAAGATGCTATTTGTACCTCAGCTAAAGTGCTTGCGACGCAACGATGATGCTATGAAAAACTTATGCCGGTAATAAAAACCAACAGCTACTGCACCACAATTGTTTTATTGGTAATGATGCCATCTGCATTAATCTTTACATAATAAATACCTTTTATTTCCGGTAACCGCACAAACGCAGATGACGCATTGTTTAACTGCTGATGATACACCTGTTTGCCTTGCACATCAACAATAGAAATATCTAAATTTTTACCCGGACTACTTACAGTAACGTTGAAAGATCCTTTATTCGGATTGGGATATAGACTTGCAATTTCAGCCGCATTAAAGTTAACAATGGCAACCCTGCTATAAAAAGACCTGCCATCTTTATCTACAGATTTTAAACGGTAATAAATTACAGGCTTATTATTGATAAGTGCAGGCAGGGTAATATCATTAAAACTGTAATTGCTTGTTATGCTGCTTGTCCCTTTGGCTTTTATACTTGCTACTGCATTAAAATGATTTCCGTCAACACTGCGCTCAATGATAAAATAATTGCTGTTTACCTCTTGTGTTGTTTGCCACGAAAGCTGCACGGATTTGCCCAGGTTCTTTGCATTGAAATTAAGTAGTGTAACAGGCAATGTTGATGAAGCAATGGAATCGCTTAATCCCATCCAGTAATCGTAAATATTTCCCCTGCCATCAAAAGTATAAATGCGTTTGTAATTACCGCTGCCATCAGCATCAACAGAATAAATGCCTGCGGTGTCTTTTACCCTGCCAATAACATAAATGCTTAGCATGTCTTTAGCCCAAACGGGGTCGGGTGCCAGTGTATCTGTATTACTGAAAAAGGTAAGCCTGGTTGAATCGCTGCCATCAGGTTTAATTTTATAAAGACTGTTCTCGTAATAAGCAGCGCCAGTGGGAATTTGTTTGTAATACGCAATCCATTGCCCGTCTGGCGACCATGCAGGAAATAAATCGCCGGGAACAGTATTGTTTACTTTTTGCGAATTTGTACCATCGTAATTCATCGTGTAAATACCATAATGCAGGTTGTGATAAACCATCACTGAATCAGAAACACGTATTGCCGGATCATCAGAGTAACAATCGCATGGGTTGCAGCCAATATAACGGTAAGCGTTGCTGCCATCCCTGTTAACACCGTATATACTGCAGCTCTGCGAATAAACCAGTTGCAAATCTGATGGTGAAAAGTCGTAGTAATCCAGGTAATCGCCGTTACTTACGATTTGTGTTTCGCTGAGTGTGGTAAGATCTCTTAACCAAAGATTGGCGCCATAACTTGAATTGGGCATATATCCGTTAGAGAAAGCAAGGTATTTGCCATTGTGCGATATTCGGGGGCGGTAACCCAATGTAACAAAGGTTTTGGTGGTGCCATTGTTATCTATTACAAAAATACTGTCTGGCGTACTGCTGCCTGATGCTCCATCGTGATGGCTGTATAATATTTTACCCTGAATGTTCTGGGCAGATGCAGTGATAGCTGCGATAACTGAAAATAAGAGTAATGCTCTTTTCATAAATAATTATTTTTTAATTGTGTTAGTAGTTTATGGTTGTTTATTCTCCTGATTCTAGTATCCATTGTGCACTCAACGCATCATTCCATATTTGTGTTGACTGAAGCGTTCCGTTTTCTATATTTAGGTATGTATTGTTTGCTGTATTTTTTAACCTGAACGCATTAGTATTTTGAACCGGTTCCAGCAGCCACATTGCAGTATTCACCTGCGCAGGATTTGTGATTACTGCACCTGAAGGATCGAGACAGAGATAATTATTTTTCCATTTATTTTTTATGCCGTAATAATTTGTACCGCTAATGCCAACAAGCTGCCATTGTGCACTCCACCAGCCATTATCAATATCTGTACAAACGGGTGCGCCATTTTGAACATTGAGGTAATTGCTTTTCCAAACGTTCTTTATTTTTGAAAAAGCAGCAGCACTTATAGCGCCGCCAGATTGCCCATTTTGTGCAGACGCTATGGTACCTGAACTGCTCATTAAAAATGTTGCAGTTATTTTGGGCAATTCATTTAAAGGAACGATCATAATGCTGCTTGTGCTGATCGTTTGCCCGGCTTTTATCCAGTAACCAACCTGCACAAATCTTTTATTATGAACAGTTTTACCAGAAGCTGCATCTTTATCTTCAACATCGGCAAGAATATTACAGGGAGCAGCCTGCAATGTGGTTGCCTTATTTGTAAATCTTGCTCCTGTTGCGTTTGAGCAATCGAACCGCACAAGGTCGGCAGATATACCATCTAATAAAGTAAAGCCTTGTTTGTATAAAATAATTTTCGCTTCGGCTGTTGTATTGGTTATATAAAACTGTATGCTGTACCTGCTGAAATTACCTTTCTCTTTTACTTCTTTTTCTTCTGCACTTTTTATGCGATAGCCCATTGTTAAACCGTTTACTATTGCAGGCATTGAATCTGTAACAGTGAATGTTTGCTGCGCCAATAAGGGTTGCAGGCTCAGTAGCACAGAAACAAAGGAGAAAATTATTTTGAATTTCATATAATAGCCTTAGCTAAATTATTATTGGAACGTACAAATGTGCGACGCAACAGGCGATGCCATCTGCCCCGCTGCCCGGCTCAAAAAAGACTGTATTTAAAGTTTTACAAATTCAACCCTTCTGTTGTTGGCTTTACCTTCAAAAGTGTTGTTGTCTGCAATGGGTTTTGTTTTGCCATAACCTTTGGCTGTAAGCCTTGCAGCATCTACCCCCATAGCAATAAGCTGTTCCTTAACTGCATCTGCACGTTGCTGTGAAAGTTTAAGGTTCAATGCATCATCACCATCATTATCGGTGTGGCCGCCAACCTCAAATTTTATTTCAGGGTTGTCTTTTAGTATCTGCACAATGCCGTTAAGTGTGCCCATACTCTCCGGTTTAATTACAGCTTTGTTTACATCGAAGTTGATACCATGCGTTATGATCTTTGTATCGGTAAATTTTTTGCCAAGCATGTTCATACCGGCACCTTCTGCGATGCGAATATTTTTAATGATGATCGGCGCATCAACAGAACCAATGCCCGCAAACTCAAGCACATCAGGCTCTGCGCCGCAATTGGGAACTACCAAAACCCTTGTGGCATCGCAGTAAACTTTCAACTGTCCATTTTTATAAGCAATTGCATAATGGTGCCATTTGTTGAAATAGTTGGCGTATTTTAAATCCTCGGGCAACGAACCCGATAAACTTCTTTCGGGTGGAAAACTGCAATCAACACCGCCTGAATTTGTTGCTATACCTATAAGATCCTGGTGCGTAGAATCGTTGAGATGGATCCTTACAGAATAAGCCTGTTCAGTTAAATAAGTATCAAACTCAACGGTGAATTCTTTACCTAAATATTTTTTCTTTTTCATCAACGGCGTTACCCTTACATAATTGCCATCGGTAAGATAAAAGGCTTCTTCATTATTCATTTTATTTAATACGCCCTGGCCGTTGATCAGGTCCCAGTGCGAGGGGAATTCGCCATCCTGGTCTTCCGAAAAATTATCTTCGAAAATAATTTTCGAACCCGGCACAAAATCATAATTGGCATAAGTTTTCAAGGGCGCCGCTACCGGCTCTTGTGCAGCATTAGCGGCAGGTGGTGTTTCATCAATTGCAGTATTAACAACGGCTGTATCTGTTGTATTTACGGTGTCATCACTTTTTTTAGTTCCGGCATTATCTATAGTTTTATCAACCTTGGTATTTGCCTTATCCGTTGCTTTCTTTTTTGCATTTTTTATAATGCTTCCGATCTGCGCATTTGCAATATTTAAACAGCAGGCAGCAATTACTACAAGTATATACTTTTTCATATCAGCTTATTTTAAAATTGAAGTTTTCAATATCAATCGTGTCGTCGTTATTTATCATTAACCTTATCCTGTATTCCTCAGGTTCCAGGTTGCCATAACTGAATAAAATGCGTTGCCTGCCTGCGGTTAACGGTTCGTTAATCAGCAGGCGCACTTCTTTATCTGAGGCATTTATTACGCTCAATACAATATGGCTTTCAAGCGCCAGGTTAAAAAGTATGTAAGCCTTTCGCCCTTCATGAGGCAGTACCTGTAAATTATAACCGTTGCTTAATTCTGTCATAGCTGGTGCTTATGCAACGCTAAACTATTACAGTTATTAAGTCCGGTTGCTGCCGGTTTGCAGGCAACTGGTTTTGTTTTGCAGATGGGCGTATTTGGGCGCTAAGCGGGGTGGTGGGTTATAAGTTTAAAGCAGTTAGATTGCTATTTAGAAAATACATTCATGAGCCCGGCAATTGGTTGAAATGGCATCGCCTGTTGTGTCACTCACTTGTACGGTTGGATTGTGAATTGGGCTTTTAGCGAAAGGGAGAATCGTAGTTAAGGTTGTGTCCTCACCATAGCCGTTTACTTAAGCTTTTTGCAGAGCCGTAGGCTCGAATTTATTTTGTTAGAGTGCCATAGGCACGGTTCATTTAATAACTAAATCTTTATATGGCCCGAGCCGATGGGTCTGCATTTAATCCGGCAGCGTAAATTAACGGATTAAAATCCGTTGTTACAATATCTGCCGAGCCTACGGCTCTGAAATGTCAGGCTTGAAATGCTTAAGTTAACGGCTATGGCGAGGACACGAACAAGTGAGGAGGGCGGAGCAAACTGGGTTCGCAAGTTTACTAATGCTCATTTATGAACCTCTATAATATGATATAAGTGGGGGATTTTGATCATTATCTGGAGTCATAAACCGACTGTAAAAAGATAAATTCTTATTATTTGGCGCAATAAAAACATTGTCAATTATTATTATTTGAGTATTGTCAAGTTCACCTTCTGCAATAATATATAGGTAGTCAAAAAACCTCTTGAAAATTATTTCATTTACTTCCTTATCAATGTTTTTCATTGGTGTATCAATAATCATAAAATTCGGGAGTTCAAGTTTATGTCTGGATGCAACGATATGAATGGAAAGCATAAAACAAACATTAAATAAGGTTTTTTTGCCCAAACTTCCAGCGTTGTGAAAATTCCAATTTCCCTGTTCATCCTCTTTATCAATAATCATTGGCTCCCATGTCACTCGATTGATAATCACTGCATCCTCGTCTTTGATGCCAGGCAGCCCAATAGTTTTCAATGTTTCAAGAAAAGTATTTTCAAGGTCTTTTATCAGCTGATCTGCCAGTTTTAAATTTGCCCTCTCTTCTTCAATATCCCTTCTCAATCCTGCTTCTTTTAAAATAAGTAGATCGATGTTTTCTTCCAATTTTTTTATTTCTGATGGGAACTCTTTGAGTTTTTGATACCCTTTAATCCTTTCCTGTAATGTGGCTACATTTCGGTCGATATTGCGTATATTCGATAGAAATATTGACTCGTAATTCTTAAGTTCTTCTGCTAGCCTTATTTCAAAAAAACTTTTACGTTCGGTCAATGTAGTTAACTGCTTCTGTTGCCTAGAAACAGATTTTTTATGGTTTAATATGGAATCGTCAATATCCTTAATGCGTGAATCAAGATCAAGTCTGATAATTTCAGCATTTTCCGAGGTATTAACTTCATTATTCTTCAGGTCGCTATTACAAAGCTTGCAGTGATCTGGCTCCGTAAATTTATCTTTTAATGAAGAACCACAGGAAGGACAATTTTCAAAATCCACACCTGATAAGATATTTACAACTGTCTCAGTCCGGGCAAGTTTGAACTTGGAAGTGATCAATTCTGCTCGTAGAGATACCTGATCTTCCAGAGTACGTTGAAGGTCACTCAATGCTTCTGTTATTTCGTCTATTTTTCGCGTCAGGTTTTGTATTTCGGCTCGGGTTTGATCTGAACTGTGCGTTTCCATAAGATAGCCGCCTTCCATCTTTTTTTTCTCTACTTTGTTTTTTTCCAATTCAGTGTGGGTGTTTTTGATATCCTTCTCAATTTCAGATATGGAATCATACCCAACTTTTTTTAGGAATTGTTTCAATTCACTTACTGTTACAGTTTTAGCAGACCTTTCTTCCTTTGTCTTTATGTATTCTTCCTCTAACTCAGTCAGCTTTTCTGAAGAAAACTTAAGTATATATTTTTGAATAGCCCTGCTATTCCTTTTCCGCATTGTGTCCTCGAGGCGGAAAAACGATGAATCCAAATGTTGCTGGTCCAAATAGCAATACCACATAAAGTTCCTGAAGGATAATCTATTCAATGCAGCTTCGTCTATATTTTGATTGCTTGCAATTTTTATGGGGGATTTGCCCAATAGATAAAATAAAAGATCGCTCAGGCTAAAGATATTATCGGACCAAATCGCTTTGTCCTCCGGAATAACCGGTGCAAGAACTGTTGCTTGTTCACCTAAATCATTCATCCATGTGCATTGTATTTTGTTTGTTTCATATGTTCGTTCAAGTATAACCTGGTAATCGCCAATTACAAGGTCAAGAGTTGCCGAAATAAGTTCCTTATTAATTGCAGGTGTTTTTTCTACTTCCCCACCTAAACAATAATCAATCAATTTTGCAATAGAAGATTTTCCAGAACTTATCTGCCCATAAAAAAAGGATATCTGGCTAGTCAAATCGATTTTCTCTTTTGACCGTTTGCATTGAAGGAAAAGGAAGTTGAAATGTATGTTCATCATTTTATATGGTCTCCATATTGTAGGGTTATTATTTCAGGGAAGGTTTCATAAATAAAATCTTTTAACCTGGTTCCATTCCAATCAAAATTTCGCCTGATAAGTTTCACCCGTTCAGATATGTCCTTAAAGTTTTCATCAGCAGACAATTCAGTGGCTTTAGTTTGGCCGAGTTCTGTTACGCCTATTCGAATTGATTTGCCTTCTGTCCGAATATATATTAGGTTTAAAGCTATCAATAAGTTGATGAATTCACGGTATCTGTGATCCCATGGCCCGTACTTGAATCGAACCATTTTTGATTCCACGCTTTTTCTTTCATGATCCTTGATTTTAACATAGTATTTTGTCTTGTTGACTTTCTCCATAGCTGACTCAAGGTATACAGGGTACCGTAAAAGGAAATCAAGCTTGGCAAGTTTTGTCAACCCTTCTATTTCGTGGTTCTTTCCCTTATTGCTAAATTCAGCAACTAAAATAAGAATACGTCCCAAATGATAGTTCCTATTAACTTCTAAGCTTGATATGACATTAAATAAGCTCATTGTGCGTTCAGATTAAAAGGAGTGCTCCACCATACTCGACAGTCTTCAGTCAAAACCGCTGCCATGCCCAGCAAATGCTCATATTTAAAATCAGCAAAACAGTTTTTATCATTTTTCAGCCTTTCCATAAGCTTAGCACGAATCTCTATTAACATTTTTGTGCCAAACAGTTCATTGCCTATTGCATAATTATCATAAACTTCCTGGCAAATGCTATGAGTGATTAATTGGAGCTGATTATATTGGCCTGTCGTAATGGGCACACCCAATTTATGGACAAGCTTAGAAATATAGGTTTCAAATGAATATTTCTGGTCTTTTATCAATGAAACATTGGCACTGCTTATTCCACCGGCGTCAAGTTTTTTTTCCAATATCTTAATGCCACCAGCTTTGGAAAACAAGCTGGTATCATCCTTTAAAAAATGCGTAACAGGATTATCAATGCACTTTTTAATAATGTCTTCAATTTGTGTTTTTGTGATAGTCTTGTTGTCAAGGATAGTTTTCTTCTGTACTTCCTCGAAAGAATTACCGAATAAGAAAGCCTCACAGATTTCTTCTTCACCTTTTGATGAGGCATTGTAAGACCTAAGTATAAATTGGTCTGCTATTTCATTGAGCTTGCCTAAAGTCTGGTCTCCCATTCCGGGCAGCCGCTGTAATTCATATGCAAGATTTTTTTTTATGTCATTCAAATTGGAAAAATCTGGCCTTGGTATAACCTTCGCAATTGTTTCTATCACTTTTGCAATAGGACAGTTGAATTTTTTGGACGCTTCGGTTATAAACTTATTAGTCTTAGTTCTTTTCTTTGTGAGGTCTATAGAATTATCAGATCCCGCCAGCTTAACAATTTCTGTAAGATTATCATTCTTGACTTTTGCGAATCCGTTATTGGATACAATTTTGAAGGACTTGAATTTCCCGGGATATTTAAGTTCCAAATCTAAGAAGCGAAGAATAGAACTTTGAATTGCAGGATCGCTGAACTGAAAACCAGGAAGATGTGAGTCTTTTGTTTTTATTTGAATTCCCTCATAGCAACCATCGAAAAATTTAACCAAGACATCTTCATGATGCTCGCAATAGACCCCGCTAACCCCGGTATTCATCAGCAATGCGCAACTTGCTATAGCTGCGTAAGTATTCTGATACCTAAACCGCTGCTGAACAATATCACCGAGGTCTTTGTTATCAATAACTTTATCTGGATCTTGATTTTGTTGCAATCTTGTGTGATTTTGGCTTATAAAAATAGTAATGCTATGAGAACTTTCGATACATTTTATTTATTCGCTATCGCAATGTAGTAGTTCATATTCCCACGCACCATCTATGCTTCAATAAAAGTTGCCAAAAGTCATGCAGTACAAGAGTGCGACGCAAGGAACGATGCCATAAAAAATCATCTGCCGGGCCCAAAAAATCTCCTCATTTAATCCCAAGATCTTTTAGCAACCGCATCGCTGCATTATGCCCCGCGCAGCCAATTACTGAACCGGCCGGATGCGTTCCTGCACTTGCTGAATACACACCCTGTATGGGAGTGTTATAAGGAAGGCGGTCAGAGAAACCAAAGGTATTGTCAACATGATGGATATGCCCGTGCGTAATACCAAAATGACTTTCAATTTTCTTTGGATGCAGCGGGAATGTATCGGCCACAAAATCGCTTGTGCCGGGCGCAAAACGATCGCAAATAGAAAGCAGTTGTTTTACATAACCTGCTTCTTCCGCCTCCCATGTTGTACCGGTTAATTCATAAGGAACCCATTGCACAAACAACGCTGAATTGTGATGCCCTTCTGCATCTTTTAGCGACGGATCAACTGTTGTATGTATGT
>DGQT01000095.1 GCA_002390845.1 Chitinophagaceae bacterium UBA4407
CCTTGCGTCGCAATCACTTTATCGTTCGGAACAATAATGAGCAAAAGCACAACCAAAGTGTAAATGCACATGAACAATTACAGTAAGTTTTTTCGCTTTGCTGATAAAAGATACGAACGCCTAAGTGTGCGACGCAACGATGCTTGGCAGTGAGCAGAAAGCTGGTAACAAAAATTACTTTATTACTTATAAGGACGCATATTATGTTATAAAAAGCGAGGCTATAATGAGTAAAATGAAATTATATTTTGTAATTGCTGTAACTGTTTTTGAGTTGATGCAATCAACTGCAAAAGCGCAGACGAAGATGAGCACAGATTCACTTTTGCATGTGGTGAAAGAAGCGTACATATATGGTTATCCTGTGGAGCAATCTTACCGCATGTATGTTACCATACCCGATAATACAGGTCAAACACACCGGCTTTATAATCATTTTTCTTATGCTGATAAATTAGCTGTTGCAGCAAATAATAACAGCGCAAAAGTTTCAGCGTATAAAAAAACAAGAAACCGCGGCGGCGCGGGGCCTAATAATGACACGCCATATTTTGGAAGCCTTTTAGATTTAAGTGAAGAACCGCTCGTTTTATCTATTCCTGATTTTGGCAGCCGGTATTTTAGTTTTCAGTTTATTGATTTTTATAACCGGAATCTGTATTATATCGGATCAAGTTTTGGAGATACAACTGCTGCAAAATATTTGTTGATTGGACCCAATTGGAAAGGAAAAATACCCGATGGTTTAAGGCCCGTTCATTTTAAAGATAATCACCTGAATCTATTCGGTCGTGTATTGGTTGAAGATGATTCTGTTGATATAAAAAATATTGTTGCATTGCAGCACCAGGCTTCGTTAACAGCATTAAGTAAATATCCTGCGGAAGAAAATAAATATGCAGGAATTGACAACCCCGATTTGCCATCTTATTATGAAAACATTGATAGCTTTTTTACCAACTTAACTCATGCGCTGCAGTTGAGCCCTGCGCCATCACAGGATAAATCTGTTTTAAAAAAGTTATCCTTTTTAGGTATTGGTACAGCAAGAGGTTTTAGCTGGAACAATTATGATGCAGCCACACGGCAACGCATACATCAAACATTACTACAAACAGATTCTTTGTTAGATGCGGAAGGTGCAAGTGGCGATGTTGATTTTGGTAACGGCTGGCAAAGAACAAATCCAAAAGTGGGTAACTGGGGAACAGATTATTGGGATGAAGCCTTATACATAAAGCATGGTTTTTACGCAGGTCATACACAAACAGAAGCGTTTTATATTATACCAAAATCAAGAGAAGGGTATGGTTTTTTTAAAGGTGACCATAAATACAAAGTTCATTTTGCAAAAGATTCATTTCCTCCTTTAAAAGAAAAAGGGTTCTGGTCAATGACGGCTTATGAAATTCCCGGATATTTTTTACTGCCGAATCCAAGTCATCGTGCAGCTATAAGAGATCGTACAAAGAATTTAAAATACAATGCTGATGGTTCGCTTGATATTTATTTACAGGCAGATTCACCCGGCAAAGACAAAGAGTCGAACTGGCTGCCGATAACAAAAGGTGAATCAACTGTTACATTTCGTGTGTATTTACCTAAACAGGAATTATTAAATGGAACATACAGGTTACCTCCAATTCAAACAATTGAGTAAATCTATTTCAGGACATGAAAATGTGAGATACATATAAGGCTGACTGCACAATGCAGAAGGATGATATGAACGTACAAGAGTGCGACGCAAGGAACGTTCGGTAATGAACTTCAGCACGGCTCAAAAAAAAAACTTCAGCTAAAACAGAAATGAAAATAAGCGTGAACCATATTTTGTTTATGAGTGTAAAAAGCAGAAATGTTTTGCTCTTGTTATTATTTTTTATAACTACAGTCCGTGCACAAAATAACACAGTGCAGGGTAATATTAAAGATGAAAATACTACACAATCTTTAGAAGATGCAAGTATTGCATTATACAAAGTTGCAGATTCTGTTTTAGCTGCGGGTACTGTTACAAAATCGGGCGGCATTTTTGAAATAAGAAAAGTAAAACCTGGTAGTTATTATTTAGTTGTAAGATTTGTGGGCTATAAAAATAAAATCATTTCCAACATTGATTTAAGCAACGAACAGAAAAAAGATCTTGGTACAATCCTGTTGTATCCGTTTAGAGATTTTATTAATTCAGTTACTGTTTCTGCGCAGTCAGCGAATGCGCTTAATAAAATTGATAAGCAGGTTTATAAAGCCAATCAGTTTCAATCTGCCAAAGGCGGCACAGCGATTGATGTTTTAAAAAATATGCCTTCCATTGCGGTGAATGGCGAAGGTAATATTACTTTAAGAGGTTCATCAGGTTTTCTTGTATTGCTTAATGGCAAGCCAGTGCAGGCCGATATAGAAATTGTACTAAACCAACTGCCAGCAAATGCAATTGAAAAGATTGAACTGATCACTACGCCTTCTGCAAAATATGATCCCGATGGTAAAGCAGGAATCATCAATATCACTACAAAAAAAGGAATGGGTGATGGGCTCTCCCTGATCGTAAATACACAGGGAGGTTTGCCAGCCATTCATACTTATGGTAATAAAAATAAACCTGTACGTTTTGGTGGTGACGCTACAATGAATTATAAAAAAAATAAGTGGGAAATATCGGCAGGTATTAATTATTTACGCAACGACGTCGCGGGTTACAGGGAAGGCGATGTGAATACAACAATCAATAATATACGTACTTCATTTCCATCTAATGGCGAAAGAAGTTTTAAAAGATATAATTATTCATTAAGGTCATCGGTTACTTATACTGCAAACAATCAAAATATATTTTCTGCGGGTGTTTATTATGGAAGGCGCTTCCAGGAGCGCACTGCAGATATTTTATACAACAACAGCAAGACAGATTTAACTACCAGTGAAGTGTTTGACCAGTCAGCTTATTTTAACGCCAACCTGCAAACCAAAGAGGGAAATTTTTCGCTTGGCAATTTTGATTACACACATAATTTTAAAAACAAATCATCCTTAAATGTTTCCCTTTTATACGAATATGCCGATCTCTATGGCAATGTAAAAAACGTGAACTTCAACGATGCCAAAACAACCGATACTTTACAATATACTTACAACACCAGCACCAATCCATTACATGGTTACAGGGCTTCCTTGAATTATATAATTAAAACAAAAACGGGCCAGCTTGAAAGCGGTTACCAGTGCAGGTACGATAAGCAGGATGGTGATTTTATTTACAACACACAAATACCAGGCACGGATGAATTTGTAATTGATCCTGCTTTTACAAGCGGCGTATATACAAGAAATCATATTCATGCCGTTTACAGTCAGTACAGTGGCAAACAAAATAAAATTGAATACAATGCAGGTCTTCGATATGAATATGCAACGCGTAATTTATCTTTTTCAAAAGACCCGGAAGTAAAAAAACTGAACTTATCAAACCTTTTTCCTTCGGCAAGTTTGCTCTACAATTTTGCAGATAAATGGAAACTTAAAACAGCGTATAGCCGCCGTGTTCAACGCAGCAGGAACAATGAATTAAATCCCTATCCTGAGCGTGAACATTCTGAAACATTAGAACAGGGAGATCCGAATCTCCTGCCCGAATTTGTTCATCTTGCAGAGCTCGGTATTATTAAAGAATATAAAACAGGTTCATTGTTTGTAACAGCGTACTACCAGCAAATAAAAAACCCTGTAAACCGCGTAAACAGTGTGTTTAACGATACGATTCTTAACAGGCTTTACACCAATGCAGGCAAGGCAAGGTTATGGGGAATGGAAACCGGCATCACCATTAAGCCTTCAAAAAAACTGCAGTTATATGTGGGTGCCAACCTGTACAATTATAAAATCACCGGTTCCCTTTTTGGCGGTAGCGTGCCGGTGAATAACAGTAAGTGGACTTACTCCATTAACAGCAATGCAAGCTTGCATGTAACGTCAACAATCACCACGCAATTCAATATTAATTATATCTCAGAGAAGGCAACAGCGCAGGGCGAAGACTCCTATTTTATTTCGCCCAATTCATCAGTGAAAAAAACATTTGCCAAAGGTAAATTCTCTGCGATGCTGCAGTGGCAAAATATGGATCTGGGTTTGCTAAACACAAACAGGCAGCGCATTACAACACATGGCATCAATTTTTACTCAACAACAAATTATATACTGGAAACAGATGTACTCATGCTCAACTTAAGTTTTAATCTTAATGCAGTGAACAAAAAAAGCAAGCTTCCTTCCAGTGAATTTGGCGAAAAAGAATTTTAAAAAATAATCTTAGCAATGTATAACTACAAGAGAAATAATTATGAACCGGGCAGATGTAATGCTATGATGCATCGTTGCGTCGCACACTTGTACGGTTGGATATTCTATTCAGCAACCAACAGCCAAACAAAAAATTTTATCGTATGAAAAAGATACTCACCTCTTTTGTAGTATTCCCAGTTGCTCTTATGTTAAGCGCCCAGGAAAGCAACGTGCCCGTAATAACAATTACGGGCACAAAATTTCCATTCACCATAATGCAGCAATGGATAGACGCTTACAGCAAAATACATCCTGAAGTAAGGTTCGAACTCAGCAAAGCAATCCCTTTGGACAGCGCTGAATTAATGATCGCTGCGCATGCATTCAATCCCGGCGAATTAAAAAATGATGAAGCCATTGTGGCCGTAAACCGCTATGCACAACTACCAATAGTAAACAGTTACAGGCCAGGTTTGAAAGACCTGCAGCAAAAAGGTTTTACACAAACTGATATGGGCAATATATACTTCAATCCAAATGCAGGCAATACAGCAGGGGATTCTTTTACCGTGTATAAGCGCGACAAAAATGTTTGCGCAACAAGATCGTTTACAGAAAATGTAACAGGTACACAGGAAGATATGAAAGGAAAGTTTGTAACTGGTGATGACAGGGCTTTATCAGCAGCAGTAAAGAACGATGTTAATGGGATCTCTTATAACAACCTCGGTCTTGTTTACAATATACAAACACGAAAAATTGCAGACAGTATTTCAATAGTTCCAATTGACCTCAACGGCAATGGTGTAATAGACAAAGAAGAAAATAATTATGCTACACTTGATGCAGTTCTTGATTTGATCAATGCAACCCATACCAATAAAATTCCACAGGAAAATGTAAACATTGTTTTTAAAAAGAATAGCATTAGCAAAACCGCATTGAGTTTTTTGCAATGGATCATTACCGAAGGGCAGCAATACAACCGCACGTATGGCTTTATGGACCTTGATAAAAATATTGCTGCAGATGAACAGGCTTTCCTTGCAACTGTTGCTTTAAATAAAAACAGTGCGGCAGTACCATTAAGTAAACTTCCCAAATAATTAACATAAAAAAATTGTCAGCCATGTTTATACAAGACACTATCCTTCTTATAAAAAAAATCGCTGTGGGCATTCTTATTTTTCTTGTTCCCCTTCTACTGTTGTCAGGTGCTTTATGGCTGGTACAGCATTACTTTTTTAAATAGACATCATTTTAATTCAATATAAAAGAACCTGTATGCAAATAGAAAAAGAAATCTCAAAAAAAATTGTACGGGACATTGCCATAAGCATATTCCTGTATGCATTGCCGGTATTACTCATGTTGCTTTCGTTTTATATCACAGGCGAAAGGCCATGGCAAAATAGCAAACCAGCACAATTACAATTATCCAAATAATTAACCATTAAAATCTCATCAAATGAAATTCATTGAAGACATTTTTAATCACCTCAACGGATGGGGATTAACAGCACTAACATTAATACTCGGTGCCTGCGAATTTGCTTACGGCTTATACGCCAATAAATGGAGCAAGAACGAACGAACACTCGATATCGTTTCATTCATTATTCCCAAGTTTATTACACGCCCTTTTATTGCTTATGTTGGGCTGTTGTATTTACCTGTTCTATTTCCCGGAGGTAAGAATATGTTCTCCTGGGTTCCTTTCTGGTGGGGCTTTTTCATCATTGCTGTGGCAGATGATCTTACACAATACTGGTATCACCGTTTACACCACCAGGTGCCGTGGTTGTGGAGGTTTCACCGCACACATCATTCAGCAAATTATATGGGTATGGCCATGGCCAGCAGGCAGAATTTTATATATACCATTTTCTTCTCACAAATATATTTAACCACGGCGTTGGTGTATCTCGGCCTTGGCTATTCGGCTTTATTTGTAACGGTGACAAAATCACTTATTGTAATGGGCGCACACTCCAGTATTAAGTGGGATAAACCTTTTTATAAGTATAAAATCTTGCGACCATTTGCATGGGTTTTGGAAAGACTCATTTCTACGCCAGCCACGCATCATGCACATCATGCAGATACACATGGTGATGGAGTTGGTTATTACAAAGGCAACTTCGGCAACATGTTTTTCCTGTGGGATATCATTTTTGGCACCGGCATTATCACCCGCCAGTATCCCGAATCATACGGCATTAAACATTATAAACAGGAAGAGTGGTACGCACAATTTTTATGGCCCATTTTTAAATCTAAAAAGCAGGGAAGCGAACTCGCTGCCAACGGCCCTATGGTTGGTGATGCAGAAGAAGTGGTACCTGAAGTCACTGCAAGGGAAAATGAAATATTCGATAATGTGTTTATCATTCCATCATAAATAATTTTTATGAACCGGGCTTAGGTAATTCTATGGAGCACCGTTTGCGTCCACACTTGTACTTTTGATTCTTCGGCCGACCGTTAATTGTCGACTGTCGACCGCGGATCCGAACGTAAAAGTGTGCGACGCAACAAAAGCTAAATTCATATTCTGCAGTCTGGCTCAAAATAATTATTTCTTACTAATCTCTACTGTCCACTCCGGCCCGTTAAAAACTTTATTGGTTTCAGAAAAATTTTCTTCATTCAGAGCAAATGAAACATTAAGCAAACTGTTTAAATAACACAATGGCTTGCCTTTTTCAACCGCCGAAAATGTAGTGGCATACGGCATGTCGCCTTCGTAAACTTTTTGGTTATTTTGGTAAATTGATACATGCAGGCTATCGCCGTATTTCAGTTTTAATTTTTTAAAAAGATCGCCGTCAATATTCGTCCATATATTACCATACTGAATATCAAGAATAGGAATGTTTCCTTTAATAATTCCTTTGTCGAAATTGGCTTTCTGGTAATCGATACGCACAACTTTTTTTGAAAGCTTGTTACCTATATCTTCAAAACCAATAACGCCTGCAGCCAGCCTTGCTCCTGTATATGCATACACATCCCGCCCATGAAAAGTGTAAGATTCTGATGAACCTGGCCTGCGGTTTTTCTTTTCATCGATCTCTCTTATTTCATCAATACCCTGGCTTTCTGCAATAAGCGTAAGTGTACCATTGTCTGGAGTAACAAAGAATTGCCCTTTCTTTGTTTTAAGTACAACAGATTTTCTGGTACTGCCCACACCAGGGTCAACCACCGAAACAAACACCGTTCCTGCAGGCCAGTATTGTGCCGTTTGCTGTAAACGGTAAGCGGCTTCCCAAATATTGTAAGCAGGAATTTCGTGTGTAATATCAAAGAGTTTCAGATCGGTAGAAACGCCCATAGCAACACCTTTCATTGCAGATACGGCGCCATCCTTCAACCCAAAATCGCTTTGAAAAACAAGTATTTTATTTTGTGCAGCAGATTGCAGCAGTATGATGCAGCATACAAAAGCAGTAGCGATTCGCTTTAACCATTTCATATTTTTAGAAGAGTTTTGTACAAAATTAATATTCGTAAACAGCCTGGTCAAAAAGGATAAAATTTTGCGTAACATAATTGTTGATAAGCTTTTTAAGAATATAGTTTTTTTCATACAACCTAAGCTTGCTATTTTAGCGGTAATACTTAAAAATAAAACATGCATTCATTCGAAGAACTGGCGATTGATTTTAAAAAAAGGTTTGATACGCCACATTTTCCCGTACAACCTGAAACACTTTATGCTTCCTGCGATTATTTTCTTTCGCTTGGCGGTAAAAGAATCAGGCCGGTAATGTGTTTGATGGGTAATGAACTTTTTGGAGAAATTAACCCTGATATTTATCATGTAGCCACAGCGATTGAACTCTTTCATAATTTTACATTGATTCACGACGATATTATGGATGCTGCATCTTTACGTCGCGGTATGCAAACAGTACATACAAAGTTTGGCACCAATACCGCATTACTGGGCGGCGATGTAATGCTAGTTACGGCTTATGAATATTTGAATAAAATCAGTGTTAGCTACCTGCATCGTGTGCTTACATTGTTTAATAAAACCGCTAAAGAAGTATGCGAGGGGCAGCAACTTGATATAGATTTTGAAACAAAAGAAAATGTTTCGTTTGAAGAATACATAAAAATGATCGAACTTAAAACTTCGGTTGCTTTGGCGGCTAGCCTGCAGGTAGGTGCAATTCTTGGCGGTGCCAGTGAAGGCAACCGCAGACATTTATATGAATTTGGAAGAAACCTTGGTATTGCATTTCAGATACAGGACGATTACCTTGATGCATTTGGCGACCCCGAAAAATTTGGTAAAGAGGCCGGCGGTGATATTCGCCAGAATAAAAAAACCTTCCTGCTGATACACGCTCTTGAATCATCATCCGCAGATCAAAGAAAAGAATTGCTTCAACTGATGAAAGATAACCCCGAGGATAAAGTACAGCGTGTTTTGTCCATTTTTAAAGCCTGCAATGCAGATCAATGGGCATGGGATCTAAAGCAACAGTATCTTGATATAGCCTTGCAGCATCTTGAAGATACTGCTGTAGTATCGTCAAGAAAAAAGCCTTTGATGGAGTTGGCTGATTACCTGATTCAACGCGAACATTAACTGTAAAAATTTCATTCTATTTATTAAATAATAATTCAGATGACCAGTGAAGAAATCATCAATCAGTTGATGGTAAACTACAAAGCATTTACTGACTTTATTGTGAACCTTGACGAAAAGGAATTTTTATTTACTGAAAAAAATAAATGGACTGCCGGCCAGCAGGCAGAGCATATACTGCGTTCCGTAAAACCTGTAACGCTTGCATTCGGGCTCCCGTTGTTCTTTCTCAGGATCATGTTTGGAAAAGCCAACAGGCCGTCCCGCGGTTATGGCACACTCGTTCACCGCTATTACGATAAGCTGGCAGCAGGCGGCAAAGCATCGGGGCGTTTTATACCTCCGGAAATTGCTCCTACACAGAAAGAAAAAATATGCAAAGACATAATAGCTGCAACTGAAAAACTTTGCAGCAGGGCTGCTAAATATTCCGATGAAGAATTGGATAAATATATTTTACCGCACCCGCTATTCGGCAAACTTACCTGCAGGGAAATGCTGTATTTCACGATCTATCATGTAGAGCACCACCACAACAACATTAAAGAAATGCTGCACAAGTAAGTTATAGAAATTGCAATGGAATATATAAGATTTTTTTGAGCCGGGCTTAAGAATATGAATGAGGCATCGTTGCGTCGCACACTTTATCTGCATATCTTATGGAAGCAGTTGCAGATGCTGCACTTGCATCAAAAATATTCACCTGGGTAAATGCTCCTTCAGCTTTGGAATGTACAAGGGTGCGACGCAAGACAGATGCCATAGAAAACAAAAGCCAGGCTCAAAAAAAATTGCTATGTAAGAGAAAACTGTTTAAGAATAGCTTATGTATAAACGTTTTGTTCTGTTAAAAGATGCACCAATTAACAGCGTTAAAACCATTCAGTAAATTTAATTCACTTCAAAAGTGATCGATTGTTTCTGGCGGTAAAATACAGCCTTTCCGTACTGCCGGGCCGGTTGCCATTTAGGGCTCTCTTTTATTATGCGAAGTACTTCCAGGTCAGCAGACCATTCGCAGGACTTCATTAAATAATAATCCTCATCAACATTACCTTGTTTATCGATCATGAATAGTATTACATCTGTGTACTTTCCTTTACCCATAACATTCATAAACCGATCTGGTGTTTGTATGTTTTTAGAAATATAATCCTGCCAGGCTTTAGGCCCTTTTTTAAATTTGGCACCCATCTGTACAGTATCAACATTCCCCCTTGCAATTGAATCTTTAATTCTTTCAAGCGAATCGTTTACAGCTTTTTCTGCCAGCGTGATGGATATACCATCGGCAGTGGTAAAAATACCCGCATCGTGATCTTCTTTGCTAACAAATTTTCCCGAATTGTATTTTATAATCTGGTAAACTACGGTATCGCGATAGTAGTACCAGTAACCATCCTTTTTTCCTTTATCTACCCATCCGGTACTGTCCAGCATTCCCTTTTTACTATACCAGCAAAACCTGCCATTGGGCGTGGTTAGTTCTTCATCGTTGAAACTCTCCTGTTTAAGCATAGGGCCGTTTTTGTTATAGCTTCTTGCAATAAACATTGAATCGTTTTCTTTTACTACCTGCATAAAATAATCTGCGTCTGTAATACTTGCAGCGGCAGACCAGTCTTTTTTAAAGAGGTATATTACATCTTGCTCTTTTTCCTTTTTCTTTTGCGCATGCAGTGGCTGAAGAAATGCTGAGAGCATAAAAAATAAAAGCACAAACGAAAAAATAATTTTAAAACACTTCATCGTATATTTTTTTTGAAAGCTAACGGTAATATTTTTCTTTAATGGAAAGCTGTAAATATCGTTACTGCTACACAATATTTTAAAAAATTTTAAGCTGTCGCTCCGTTCTACGCTTAAGTAAAAGCCCAATAAATAATCGAACCGTGCAAGTGTGCGATCCCGAAATGAATTCGGTCCCGAAATATTTCGGGATACCACGCTTCGCTTAAATGTAGCCATGAAAGAGGAACTGTGAAACGAGCGTGGCAAGAAAAGCTTCATAGTTATTCTGCAGCCTGGCCCAAAAATGCATTTAAACAGCTTAGTCTTTTTCGTTGTAGCATTTACGGCAACGTGGTTCGTAAAGGTCTTTTTCGCCGAGCAATAACTGGCTCTGCTGTGTTGATTTACGGTAGCTCATACTGGCAATATTGCCGCATTTTACGCAGATGGCATGCAGCTTGGTAATATAATCGGCAATGGCAAGTAAACCGGGCATAGGGCCAAAAGGTTTTCCGGTAAAATCCATATCAAGGCCTGCCACAATAACCCTTGTACCCCGGGCTGCAAGGGTTTCGCATACATGCAGAATTTCTGCATCAAAGAATTGCGCCTCATCAATGCCTACAACATCTACACCGGTTGCCATCAGCAAAATGGTTTGTGAATTTTCTATGGGTGTACTTTGTATGGTATTGGCATCGTGGCTAACCACCTGCAATTCATCATAGCGTTTATCTACGGCAGGTTTGAATATTTCAACATTCAGATGCGCTATTTTAGCACGCTTTAAACGGCGGATCAATTCCTCTGTTTTACCACTGAACATGGAGCCGCATACCACTTCTATCCATCCCCTGCGCTCACCTGAAATACTGGGTTCTATAAACATTGTGTAAATCTTAATAGCTTGTAAAATAAAAGCTTGTAATTTTAAGGCTGAAATTTAATATCAAGGTTTGTTAGTAAATAACCTGCCTGTAACACTCAAATGTATAATATTCAATGGAAAGAGTGGGTGCTTTAATAAAACGTTTGCTTGAGCAGTATGAAGATCATGCGGATGCCGATAACTTAAAGGTTACGGCGCAGATGATTTTAAACGAGCTGCAAAACGCAGATAAAGTGGCGGCTACCACAGGCAAAAAAGTAGTGGTAATTATGCCACCTTCTAATAATAATTCCCCCATAAACCCTGTTCAGCGGGAACAGGTATTATTTGAGGTAATGCCGGTTGTACCAGAAAAGTCAGCCATTGAAACGCAGCTTGTAAAAGAACCGATACCAGAAATATTGCCTGCTGCCATTGTTCCCGAACCGCCACCTGTAGAAAAAATCCCTGAAGCAAAACAAACACCCATAACAAATGCATGGAGCGACATTCCCACTTTTGCCTACCAGCAAAAAGAAGTTTTTGAACTTAACGACAGTATTGCCCGCCACGAAGAAAGCCTGAACGAAAGCCTGAAAACAGAAAAAACGGAACTGGGCAGTATTTTAAAAGAAGCACCCGTTCGCGACCTGAGAAAAGCAATCGGAATTAATGACCGTTTTGCTTTTATTAATGAACTCTTTCGTGGAGATGAGATTATGTACGAACGCAGTATTAAAACGATCAATACCTTTAACATTTTGCCCGAAGCGGAATACTGGATACAGCGTGAACTAAAGTTGAAGTTTGCCTGGAACGAAAACAGCGAAACCGTTCAACTTTTTGATCAGTTGGTAAGGAGGCGTTTCTCCTGAATATAATTCATAACAGTTTCAGTAGCTCCTGTTTTTGACTTTACATAAGTTCCGGCTTTTACACATGCATTAAGGTATGCTTCTTTATCTTCAAGCAGTTCGTTTAAAATTTCTTCAAGTTCGATTGCATCCACAACTGTAAAAGCCCCCCCTATTTCAACAAGTTCAACCGCCTCCGCATATTTTTCGTAAACAGGTCCAAATATAACAGGCTTTGAATAAACCGCAGCCTCCGGCACATTGTGCACACCATCACCCCCAAAAGCTCCACCTACATAACAAACTGTTGCATAAGCATACAATTGTTTCAACATACCGATATTATCAATAATAATCGTATTAATAGATTGATTTTTATCGACCTCGTCTTGTAGCAAATAGGATGAGTATCTTATTGAATTTTTATATAACCGTTCACATTCTTTTAAACGCTCTTCGCCAATATTGTGTGGGGCAATAATAAACCGGTATTCTGTGTGGGTATTGGCATAGTGATCCAGTTCTTCATCATCTTCAAGCCAGGTACTGCCCGCTACAATTACAGTTTTACCGGCGCAAAAAGCTTCAATTTCAGGTATCGGTTTAAAATGATCCGCTACTTCCAAAACCCTGTCGAAACGGGTATCTCCACCCACAATCGCATGGTTTATTTCAATGCTTTGCAGCAGTTGTTTCGCAGCTTCGGTCTGTACAAAAAGCTGTGTAAAACATTGCAGCATTTCCCTGTAAAAATTACCGTACCATTTAAAAAAAGCCTGGCTCTTTCTAAACATGCCAGACACAAGCAGTAAAGGAATGCCCCTTTTTTTTGCTTCGCTCAGGTAGTAATACCAGAACTCATACTTTATAAATACCACCATTTTTGGCTGCACTAAATCGTAAAATTTTTGTGCATTGATTGATGAATCAACAGGCATATAAAATACATGATTGGCCCCTTTGTAGTTTTTCTCATGTTCATAGCCTGAAGGTGAAAAAAAGGTAAGCACTACACTGTAAGCGGGATAATTTTTTTTGATTGATTCAATTAAAGGGCGGCCCTGTTCAAACTCACCCAATGAAGAACAATGGATCCAGATTCGATTGGCATTATCATGTTGCATTGCCAGTTGAATGGTGGTAAAAATATTCTTTCGGCCCTTTACCCAAAGCCTTGCCTTATTATTAAAAAGTGCTGCAATGCCTGCACCCAAAGGGTAAAACTTTACAAACAGTATATAAAATAATTTTCCCATAGATAATTAAATACAAAGAAAATGCATTCACTAATACAATGAGATTTGATATTTATTTTTATGAGCCCGGCTGAGGAATATTAATTGAACTTTTGTTGCGTCGCACACTTGTACAGCTTGCCCCGCTAAGGCGGGGTTCGGATTATGATTGTACAGGCAATGAGCCTTGAGTAAATAAGAGTGATCATAGCTTGCAGCCAAAAGTACAAAGCTATTCTGCTGTACAATTCCCCATGAACCCCAGTACACGCAGGCAAATGAAGAGGGTGAACCTGTAAACATTGCTAACTTTCGTTACAATAAAAGGTTCACCCATGAATAAAAATTCTTTACGAAGTTATTCTATTCCGTTAAGGCTTCAAAGAGTAGCCGGAATAGATTGTCATCAGCCTACTTTTAAAGTGGCTGTTTGTATAGAGGGCGAAGTTCCCGTCATTAACACTTTCAATACTTACACAGAAGATGTGTACCGGCTTAAAGATTTTCTTGTTGGTTATCTTATCAAAGATGTAATTATTGAGAGCACGGGTATTTACTGGCGTTTTGTATATCGTGTTCTTACTGAAGCAGGGATTAAAACAGTAGTGGTAAACCCCTTCACGGTAAAACAGAACCCGTTATTGAAAACCGATAAACGGGATGCTGTATGGCTTGCCACACTTTTAATGAATGGCATGGTACAGCCAAGCATTGTAGTGGATCTGCAACAAGAGGCTTTGAGGGAACTTACCCGTCAGCGGCTGCAT
>DGQT01000078.1 GCA_002390845.1 Chitinophagaceae bacterium UBA4407
TTCTTCCGAACACCTGTGGTCGTTGACCAACACCATCCGCTTTAATCTTCGCTTCGGTAAAGCTCATTCATATTCCAACCGTACACGAGTGCGACGCAAGAAAAGCTTCATAGTACAACTTCAGCCGGGTCCAAAAATGTATTAACTTTTTTTCCTGCTGCGCTTATACCACTTAAAAATCTCAACCCAAAAAACAGCAATCGCCGCAGCAGCAGTGCATACAGTTAACTGGTTAAAATTTAAAGCAGTTACATGAAAAAATACTGCCACCGGGTGCACGAATAAAATAATGGCCAGTAGTAAAAGTGTTATAAAAATAACGGTGAGCAGCAGGTTATTGCGGTATTTTAAAGTGGTAAGAAATGAATAATAAAAAGAACGGTTTACAAAAGTTAAAAACACATTGGCAAATATAAGCGTGCTGAACACCATAGCCCTTGTAGTGCTTTCATCGTAACCATGCTGCACGCTGTATTGATAAATACCCAATATACCCACAGTAATCATAATACCCTGTATAATACTCAGCAGCATTTCCCTGAACGAAAGAAATGTGGTAGTAAATGGCCTTGGTGGCTGCAGCATGGTATTCTTTTCTATTGGTTCGTTTTCATAAACAATAGAGCAGGTAGGCCCCATAATTACTTCGAGAAAAATTACATGCACGGGAGTAAAAATATTGGGGTACAACCATCCTAAAAACAACGGCAGCGAAACGGTAAGTATAATAGGAATATGAATGGAAATAATGTACTGTATGGCCTTTTTTAAATTGGTATAAATTTTACGGCCCATGGCAATGGCATCGATCATTTTAGAAAAATCATCATCTGCCAAAACCAACGCTGCTGCATTTTTTGCAATCTCTGAACCTTTTTTACCCATGGCAATTCCTATATTGGCTGCTTTTAATGCGGGGCCATCGTTAACACCATCACCCGTCATGGCCACAATTTGGTTATCGCTTTTAAGTGCATTAATGATCCGCAGTTTAGCTTCGGGAAACATACGGGTAAATATGTTGGTTTTGGATAATTGTTGTTGCAATTCAGCATCGTCCATTTTCATTAATTGGTCGCCTTCAATTGCGGCGCCGCCGGTTTTAAAGCCTGACTGTTTTGCAATGGCCATAGTAGTTGCAGTGTTATCGCCGGTTATGATCTTTACATTAATTCCGGCATCGTAAAACTGCTTAAAAACCTTTTCAATATTTTCTTTTGGCGGATCGTAAAATGCAACCAACCCGGCAAAATGAAACTTTAATTCCTGCTGCGTTTTAGGAAAATCGTTACCGGTAAAAACCGTTGATGCCACACCCAATACACGGTAACCTTTTTGGGTAAGTGTTTCGAGCTGTTCATTAATATCTTTTCGTTCTGTTTCATCAAGGTTGCAAACGGCAATAATGGCTTCTGGCGCACCTTTGGCGGCAATAATGCGTTCGCCGTTTTTATTTTCATGCACGTGTGTCATCATGGGCGGGCGGCCATCCAAAGGATATTCGTGCACGAGTTTAAAGTTTACCCTTTCATCTGTTTCTGTTAATGAAGCATACACATCATGCAACGCTTTTTCCATAGGATCGAAAGGTATAGGTTCGCTTGCCCACATAGCAGTAGTGATCAACGCTTTTGCTTCGGGTAATTGCCATTGTTCTTTTTCTAAAAGTTGTTTTGTTGCTGCAACATAAATGGTTTTTAGCTCCATTTTGTTTTCAGTGATGGTGCCGGTTTTGTCAGTACATATAGTGTTTGCACTGCCAAGCGTTTCTATGGTAATTACGCGTTTTACAATAATACCTTTCTGCATTAAACGCCATGCTCCCAGTGCCATAAACGTAGTAAACGCCACAGGGATTTCTTCGGGCAGTATCGACATTGCCAGCGTTAATCCTTTCAATAAACTGTCTAGTAGTTCTCCGGTTTTTAAATAGTTAACCAACCATATCAGCAGAAATACAATTATGCCCACAATAGCAAAAATGTTTACAAACTTTGTTATTTGCTTTTGCAGTGGTGTATCCTCCTGCTTAATATCTTTTATTGACTGGCCTAATTTGCCAAGCCTTGTTTTTAACCCTACCTGTTTTATTTCGCAAATAGCCATACCTGTTGCTACAACCGTGCCCTGAAAAATTTCATTTTCGCCGGTATTCAACGATTTAAAAACTGCAAATGCTTCTCCGGTTAAAATAGATTCGTTTACCGAAAAATCTGAGGAGTAAACCACCGTTCCATCTGCAGGTATAAAGTTGCCTTCTTCTATCTGCATCATATCGTGTACCACCAAATCTTCTGTTGCTATTTGTTGTGCCTGCCCATCGCGTATAACTGTTGCAAGCGGTTGGTTCAATGTTTCCAAGCCCTGCAAAGCTTTGCGGCTGCGGCCGTCCTGGTAAAAAGAAATGCCCGATACAATAATAATGGCACTCAGCATAAAATAGGCTTCATCTGTTTTGCCAAGCACAAAATAAATAACGGTTATTGCTATTAATATTAATAGCATAGGCTCTTTAAGGGTATCAAAAAGCACTTTCAGCAAGCCATTGCTTTCTTTATGCTGCCATTGGTTGTTACCGTTTTGCAGCCTTGAAGCTTCAACTTCCGAAGCATTTAGACCTACTATATTTTCGGGAATATTCATCATAATCAATGGTGTTTATACAGGAAAAGCATTGTGAAACAAACTAAAGTAGTACTATTAAGCTTTACTTGTGTCACTCACTTGTACGATTGGATTATATATTGGGCTTTTACTGAAGCGAAGATCGCGGGATAACCCCGTTAGCGGAAACAGCCAATGGCTAATAGTTATTCTATCGTACAAGAGTGCGACGCAACCAAAGCTTCATTTATAATCTCAAGTTAGGCTCAAAAAAATTCTACACTACATATTCATCTGCAATAGAAATCGCATCGCTGATGATGGCCAAACCTTCATCAATCTGTGCTTCTGTAATAGTTAGTGGCGGGGCGATAAAAATATAATTCCAACGTACAAACGTGTACATGCCCAGTTCTTTTATGCGTGCCGCAACCTTGTTCATGATCGCCATTTCGTTGGGCTTTGCGTTAAAGGGCGCCATGGGTTCTTTGGTGCTGCGGTTCTTTACAAGTTCTATGCAACCGAGCAAACCTGTGTTGCGAAAATCGCCAATGCTTGGATGCTTTTGTTTGAGCAACTCAACTTGGTGTTCAATGTATTTGCCCATTGCTGCTGCGTTTTCTATCAGGTTGTCTTCTTCGTAAATATTTACAACCGCAAGTCCGGCTGCAAGCGCTGTTGCATGCGCTGAATAAGTGAGGCCAAGCATGAACACCTGATCATCATATTTTTGTGCAATCGTATCGCTTACAATGAGCGCACCAAGTGGAATATAACCACTCGTAATTCCCTTTGCAGTGGCGATCATATCGGGAACCACATCGTGGTGATTGATACCAAACCATTTACCCGTTCTGCCAAAGCCACTCATTACTTCGTCGGCAATAAAAAGAATGCCGTGCTTTTCACACAACTGTTTTATTTTCTTTAAATAGCCCGGTGGATATTTAATGCAACCCGATGAACCGCTTTCGCCTTCCATGATAATGGCAGCAACGGTTTCAGGGCCTTCGAACTCCAGCACACGTTCTATATGGCTCACACATTCGTAATGACAATTGCCAAATTGCTGCCCCCAGGGGCAACGGTAACAATACGCATCTTCAACATGCACTACGTTGGGTATTTGCTGTGCATCATGTTTAATTTTTCGAGGGTCGCCGCCGGCAGTCATAGCCCCATAAGACGCTCCATGAAAAGCCCTGTACCGCGCAATAATTTTATGACGGCCCGTATAATCCCTTGCCAATTTTATCGCATTATCAATAGCCGTTGCACCGCAAACCGTGAACAATGTTTTGGTAAGATTACCCGGCGAAATTTCAGCCAGTTTTTTACCCAAATCGCCGCGCACTTTTGTAATGCACGAAGGCGTAACATAACTCACCTGCTGCATTTGTTTTACCACCGCATCGGTTACCCGTTGATCACCATGACCAATGTTGGCATTCATTAAACCAGAAGAAAAATCGATGTAACGCTTGCCACTATAATCGTACAAATAAATGCCCTCAGCACGCTCTACATTGATTGGGTTCAAACCTTTTTGTTTGCTCCACGAGAACAATGTATAATCAAGATTATTATGCAGTATTTCATCAATTTCTGCCTGCGTTAATTCTTGTGTTGTAGTATCCATTGAATGATATTTTTAATTTTTATTGTCCGGGCTTAAGGAATGCTATGAAGCATCCGTTGCGTCGCACTCTTGTACAAAAGAATAACTTTGAGCTTTTGGCTGCGAGCTATGAGCTATTGTGTTTTGCTCGAAGCTCGAAGCTCAAAGTTCACGGCTCGCAGCTGATTTACCTTAACTCATCCAGTTTACCCCGGCTTCCGGGTTCCATTTCACTGTTGATTTTTTCAACTTGGTCCAAAACTCTATTGAGCTTTTGCCGGTAATATCACCCACACCAAATTTACTTTCATTCCAGCCACCAAAACTAAACGGTTCGCGTGGTACCGGAACGCCAACGTTTACGCCGATCATTCCGGCACTTGCGTGATCGATAATATATCTTGCCATACCGCCATTCTGTGTAAACACTGAAGCTGCGTTGCCATAAGGGTTTGCATTCTCTATTGCCAATGCTTCATCAACAGTATTGGTGCGCATGATGCTGATCACCGGGCCAAAAATTTCTTCGGTGGCAACAGACATGTTTGGTGTTACATAATCAATAACGGTCGGGCCAACATAAGTACCGTTTTCTTTTCCTTCTACAACTGTATTACGGCCATCGACTAAAATTTTTGCACCCTGCTGTTCGGCTTCTGTAATAAAATGTTCAATGCGTTCTTTGGAAGCTTTATTAATAACGGCACCAAGATTTTTACCGGGAATAATTTTCCTTGCTTCCTCGCATATTTTATCAATAATATGATCTGTACTTCCAACCGCAACCATTGCGGATGCAGCCATACAACGCTGACCTGCACAACCACTCATCGAAGCCACAACGTTTTGTGCAGTCATATCGGGAATTGCATCTGGCAAAACCATTAAATGATTTTTCGCACCGCCCAGTGCAAGGCATCTTTTATAATTTGAAGTGGCACGCTGGTAAACAATCTTTGCAACCTTAGTTGAACCAACAAATGAAACTGCTTCAATGCCGGGATGATCGCAGATGGCTTCCACCATTCGGCTATCGCCGTGCACAATATTAAAAACACCATCGGGTAAACCGGCTTCCTGTAAAAGCAATGCAATTTTGCCACAGCTTAAGGGCACTTTCTCAGAAGGTTTTATAATCATACAATTACCCAGTGCAAGGGCATTGGGTATCGTCCAGTTGGGAACCATTGCCGGAAAATTAAATGGTACGATTGAAGCCACCACACCCAACGGTACATTTTGTGTACGACATTCTATGCCACGGCTTACTTCTAAAATTTCCCCTGTAATTAATTGTGGTAATGAGCAGGCAAACTCTGTAAGCTCAATACTTTTTTCTACTTCTGCTATGGCTTCGCTCATCGTTTTGCCGTTCTCTTCACAAATCAATTCAGCAAGTTCCTGAAGGTTTTTTTCGAGCAAATATTTATAGCGAAAGAAAACCTGTACCCTTTCTTTAATTGGTGTGGTACTCCATGTTTTAAAAGCAACTTTTGCTGCAGTAACTGCTGTGTCTAAATCTGCTGACGAGGAAAGCGGCACTGTGGAAAGCAGTTGGCCGTTAATGGGGGAAATAACATCCAATGTTTCAGTTGAACTGCTGTTTACAAATTGTCCGTTGATAAAATTTTTCGTGGCGGAATATTTCATTTGGCTAATTTAATTTTAGGAAACCTTTTATAAAGATTAAGATTTTAAAGTACGAATAAAAATTTAAGTGCTGTTGAAAAAGATAGCATGTTCATTTATTAAAATGTGAAAGTAAGTAGTGTTAACTCTGAAATACTTATTTGCACTAACCCTTAAAAAATAAAGCGGGCCTGCACCAGTCGCTGAATGTCTTGTCCCGGCACAAGTGTGCGACGCAACAGCAGATGCCCATTGAGATTCAGCCCGGCTCATACGTGGCTGTTTAAATCCAATTTACAATACATCTTTACTAACCTCGTTTCGCACTAATTTTTTTGCAGAAAAAAAAGAAATAGCTGTTTTGGGTAAAGTTCTGTTGGGGTTTAAACTGAACCAGAGACCTGCTAAAAGTGGATATTAGGTTAATAATTAACTGTAACAAGAAGTGGGAAATGTGGATGAAAATGATAATTTGCGACTGCAGGATTATCAAAATATTCAATGTCTAAAAATTAAACATCATGACAACAGAATTAATCTATCCAACCGAGCCTGATACACTTGCATCATTTATTGCAGATCGTTTCGTTGAAATGTTTTTACTGGAAGTAAATGAAGATATTGCCCGGCAAGCGCTACGTAAATTGAATAACCTAATTACCCCGGAATAGGCAAAAGCCCTTTAAATAGCTGGCTTAACTATATCCAATGCTATTGCACAGACTTATAAACATAAAAAAATCCCCATTAAAGGGGATTGTGCCCAGAACAGGAATCGAACCTGCACTACCTTGCGATAACCAGATTTTGAGTCTAGCGCGTCTACCAATTCCGC
>DGQT01000091.1 GCA_002390845.1 Chitinophagaceae bacterium UBA4407
ACTTTTGGCAACCTGATGGGTGGCCGCTTAATGTACTGGATGGATATTGCCGGCGGTATTGCTGCGGGCAAACATTGCAATGCACCCAGCATGACGGCGAGTGTAGACAATCTTAGTTTTAAAAACCCCATTAAACTTGGCAATATTGTGCATATTGAAGCGCAGGTTTCGCGGGCATTTAATACTTCCATGGAAATTCACATGAAGGTTTGGGGCGAAGATTCGCTGCACCAATACCGCTACGAAAGCAACGAGGCTTATTTTACTTTTGTTGCGCTTGACCCCAATGGTAAACCACGTAAAGTGCCGGAACTAATTCCCGAAACCGAAGAGGAAAAAGCTTTGTACGATGGTGCTTTACGAAGAAGGCAACTGCGTTTAATTCTTGGTGGCAAAATGAAGGCAGATGATGCCAATGAGCTGCGTGCATTGTTTTTTAAATGAAGATGGTATTGCCGACTCACGACTCACGACTCACGATTCACAACTCACGACTTACGTTTATGATACCAGCAAATCTTTTCATGGCATCGCCTGTTGCGTCGCACTTCGTTCATCGTTCATATCAATGGGCATCTTTGGCTGCACTCTTTGCAACATCATAAAATTTTAAAGAGCATATTTGTTTCCACTATATTGCAACATCATAAATACAATCTGCATGAAACACTTGCCACTTAATCCGCAAATTTTTATTGACAACCGCAAACGGTTTGCAAAAGAAATGAAACCCAACAGCATTGCCATTTTCAACAGCAATGACGAAGTGCCTGTTAATGGCGATGCCATTTACCGGTTTCAGCAAAACAGCGACCTGTACTGGCTTTGCGGTGTAGAGCAGGAAGATACCATGGTGATTTTATTTCCAGATGCACCAGATCCAAAATACAGAGAAGTGCTGGTTTTGGTTCGCCCCAATGAGCTAAAAGAAAAATGGGATGGCAAAAGGTTGCGATCAGAAGAAGCAAAGAAATTAACTGGCATTCAAACCATCGTGTGGCTCGATAGTCTTGATGGCTTACTACAACCATGGATACATATTGCCGATACTATTTACCTCAACACAAACGAGAACGACCGTAAAGCAAGCCTTTTAGAAACCCGTGATTACCGCTTTGCAAAAGAAACAATGCAGCGCTATCCTGCGCATCATTATGAACGCTCGGCCAAGATCATGCGCAGCCTGCGTGCGATAAAATCTAAATACGAAATTGAAGTTCAGCAAATAGCTATAGATATTACAGAGAAAGCATTCCGCCGCTTGTTACAGTTTATAAAACCCGGCGTAATGGAATACGAAATTGAAGCAGAACTGGTACATGAATTTTTACGCAACCGTGCCCGTGGAGAAGCTTACGGCAGCATTCTTGCAAGCGGCGATAATGCAAGAACTTTACATTACGTGTCAAACAATAATGAATGTAAAGATGGCGAACTGATACTGATGGATTTTGGCGCCAACTACGGTGGTTATGCTGCAGACTTAACAAGAACCGTTCCTGTAAATGGCAAGTTTACCAATAGACAAAAAGAGGTTTACAATGGCTGTTTGCAGTTGCACAATTATGCGAAGAGCATTTTAAAGCCAGGCATAACGATTATTAATTACCACGAAAAAGTGGGCGACGAAGCAACGAAGGTTTTCTTGAAAATCGGATTGATAAAAAAAGAAGATGTAAAGAACGAAGACAAAGAAAACCGTGCATACAGAAAGTATTTGTATCATGGCATTTCGCATCATCTTGGTATTGATGTGCACGATTTAGGTACCAAAGTAGAACCTATAAAAGCCGGCATGGTATTCACTATTGAGCCGGGCATTTATATAGAAGAAGAAAAAATGGGCGTACGCATAGAAAATAATTTCTGGATAACGAAGAATGGCAATATTGATCTGATGAAGAATATTCCGATTACTGTTGAGGAGATTGAGAAGCTGATGAAAAAATAATTTGATAATGTGCCCATTTGGTGATTTGATGATTGAAGAAATGAAATCACCGAATTATCAAATCATCAAACCACCAAATTGAATGAAACAAATTCCAAATATTTTCACGCTCCTTAACCTAGTTTTTGGTTGCCTTGCAATTCTTGCTGTTCTTCAAAATGGCCTGATACTTACGGGAACAGATTCGGGAGATTCTTTAATTGTACTTCCTGAAAAAATTTACATGGCTTCGGTGTTTATTGCCTGCGCGGCAGTCATAGATTTTCTGGATGGCTTTGTAGCAAGGCTTTTAAAAGCATCCTCAGAAATGGGTAAGCAGCTTGATTCCCTTGCAGATGTGGTGAGTTTTGGTGTAGCACCTGGTTTAATTATTTACCAGTTTCTCCGCCTTTGTTTTGCACAACAGGAAGATGGTTTGGATACAAGTATGCTTTGGCTGTTACCCGCATTTATCGTCCCTTGCGCAGGCGCTTATCGTTTGGCAAGATTCAATATTGATACTGAACAGAGCTATGGTTTTAAAGGTGTTCCTATTCCTGCGGCAGGTATTTTAATTGCAGCCTTCCCGCTTATTTACTGGTTTACAGATCAAGCCTGGATTATACAATTGCTGCACAACTTTTGGTTCTGGTATGCTTTAATATTTGTGGTGAGTTATCTTATGGTTTCAACCCTGCCCATGATGGCATTAAAATTTAAGGCACCAACGGTAAAAAAGCTGATGCCATTTATTATTATCGCAGTTATAGCAATAGCATCTGCATTTATTTTTCAATGGATGGCGGTACCCATCACATTTATCGCTTACGTAATTTTATCTTTGCTCAATAAACAGAAACAATCATGACCTATAATGTTCAGATCAAAGTAATGCCTTTAAAAGATTTATTAGATCCGCAGGGTAAAGCTGTTGTGGGTGCTTTAAAAAACCTAAGTATTACCAGTGTAGAAGATGTACGTATTGGTAAGCATATTACCTTACAGATAGAAGCCGCATCCGAAGGCGAAGCAAAAGCAATTGCAGACAATGCAACAAAAAAATTACTCGCCAATCCTGTAATGGAATTTTACGAAATTGAAATGATCAACTAATTTGATGATTTGGCAATTTGATGATTTGATAATGATACAAGTCGGCAATCATCACCAAATTATCTAATCATCAAATCACCAAATCAAACAATGCTCTACCTCGTTCCCACACCTTTAGGCAATTTAAAAGATATTACACTCCGTGCCCTGGAAGTGTTGCAGCAGGCCGATGTAATTCTTTGCGAGGATACCCGCACTTCTTCAAAGCTGCTGCAGCATTACAATATACACAAACCGCTTTCGCCTTATCACCAGCACAACGAACATAAAATTGTGCAGCATATTGCCGATCAGTTACTGGCCGGTAAAACCATGGCGCTTATTACAGATGCAGGTACGCCCGGCATCAGCGACCCCGCATTTTTACTGGTGCGTGAATGTGTAAAGAACAATATTAAAGTAGAATGTTTGCCCGGTGCCACAGCGTTTGTGCCGGCGCTTGTAAACAGCGGTTTACCCATTAATCGCTTCCTCTTCGAAGGGTTTTTACCACTCAAAAAAGGCAGGCAAACTTTATTAAAACAACTCGCCACCGAAGAGCGCACTATGGTGTTTTACGAAAGCCCTGTTCGCCTCTTAAAAACACTCAAAGACCTCATAGAATATTTTGGCGCAGACCGCCCCTGCAGCATCAGCCGGGAGCTTACAAAAATGTTCGAAGAAAATTTCCGCGGAACACTGCAACAGGTACACGACCACTTCTCTTCAAAATCCATCAAAGGCGAAATTGTAATGGTAGTGCAGGGAAAGGAATAATTTTTTGAGTCTGGCTACAGGATTTCTATGAAGCTTTGGTTGCGTCGCACTCTTGTACGTTCGGAAATTCTATTCAGCTTTATCTAAGCGTAGAATGAAGCGAAAAAGTGTAAATCAGGAAAATAATTTTCAAATCCCTTAAAAAGATCAGGATAAAATGTTTCAGGATAAACGAATAGAAAATTCAATTGCAAGTTTGCGTGAATCGATTCAGCGTTATCAGCAAAATGATCTTGTAAAAATTTCAGAAGACAGAATTGAAATAACGGGTTTAAAAGATGGGTTGTATGGAACTGCTTTTTATTTTATACTACTTGTGATTTTTCCTTTGGGAATGTTTTGCTGGTATATGGTTTACGATAGTGCGAACAATGCTGTTTTTGTATTTTTTTTATTGCCGGTTCTTATGGTTTATAATCTTCACAAAATGATTACTGGAAATACAAGCCTAACAATTTTTTTACAAAAAAAGGTTTGTACTATAGAAAACATAAACCCTGCTTTTAGAAAGTTATTCCGAATAAAAACAATCGCTTTAGCTGAAATTATTAAAGTAGAACTAACTTCTAAATCAGCATCACGCGGTAATAGCTGGTACAGGCTACAGGCATTTGATGAACAGCAAAACAAAATTGTTCTAACCGATTTTAAAAACACTCAATCCCAAATTGCAATAGCGGAAAAAATAAAATTTCTGCTGGAGACATTGATAAGGATTGAACACAAAAAATGATGAGTCATTTAGCTCTTGTTGACATACACGCCAATAAAAATACGCTTCAATCTACGCGTCGGTAAAAGCTCAATGTCCAATCCAACAGTACAAGTGTGCGACGCAACGATGCTCAATAGTAATTGTAATGCCCGGCTCAAAAAATTCATAATTGCTATGGTTTTAAACCGTTGGCAGAGATGCGAAGGGCAGCAAACAAAAACCTATTGCTTGTACACGATCTTACCTTCGAACATGGTCCATAAAATTTGGGTATCTCTGCAAGCTTCGGCACTTATGGTGAGCACATCACGGTCTGCAAGGATCATATCGGCAGATTTGCCGGGCTCAAGCGATCCGATTTTTTTCTGCAACTGCAAAGCCTTTGCAGCATTGATGGTATAAGCATACAGCATAGCCATGCGCGGCATGCATTGGGTTGAATCGAGCACACCTTTTGGGCCGAACCTTGTCTCGGCATGATAAATTGCAAGAAAGGGATTTGCGCTGCTTACAGGCCAGTCGCTGGCACCACATATTACGGTGCCGGCCTGCAGCATAGAGCGGGCGGGATACTGCCACTGGTATAACGCTGGATCAAGATATGGTTTTACGATATCTACCGTAGTAACATCGCCAAATGCCCACAGCAACTGGTAAGAAGCAAGAACATTCAGTTGCGCGAACCTTGCAAAATCTGTTGGCTGCACAATCTGCAAATGTGTAATGGTATGCGGTATCAATTTATCGCCGTTTGCTTTTCGGGCTGCCTCAAAACCATTGAGTGTTTCAGTTACAGCAAGGTCGCCAATGGCATGAACATGCACCAGCAGGTTTGCCTTGTCGACCATGGTGACGAACCGTTTAAACTTTTCGGGATCGAACATCAAAGCACCCTTGCTTCCTGAATTGATATAGGGTTTTGATATAGAAGCAGTTTGTGTTGGGTATTCAATAACGCCATCGGCAAAAATTTTGAACCCGTTGACAGAAAGGTTGTACGTGCCATTATATTTCTTTTGCAATACTTTAAGCCGATCGATTTGCTTAACCGGATCTGCATTTGCATCTGCACCCACAACTGCTGCAACATGTGCGGTAAGTTTATGCTGATTTGAAAGTGATTGATATGTATCAAGGTTCGTGTTTTCTTTATCTGTTATATCGCCTGCCCATGGATCAAGAAAAGCGGTGATACCCAAACTGCCGTTGTATTCCATTGCCTTTTCGCCAGCCTTAATCCAGTCGGTCTTTTCTTTGGGATAGATGGGGGTTAGTTTATCAAAGCCACTGTCGGCAACGAAACCATTTGGTGTTCCATCTGCATCAACGCCAAAATATTTTTTGGTAGAATTATCCAGTTGATCAATGAATGTTTTATTGATTCCTGCTTTCTGCAGCACTAAATTGTTCACCCATTTTGTATGGCCATCTGAACCATTGAGCACTACGGGCTGGGCCCTGTAATCATTGCCATTGAAAACCTGTTTAAGTTCTGGTATATGAGACCAGGTGGAGATATTGATGCCTTTAATAAAAAGAAAATCGCCAATCATTCCTTTGCCATTTTTCTTTACTTCGGCGGCGTAATCTGCGAGACGGCTTACGGTTAAAGCGCTGTCGAAAACATTCGCACTTAAAAGACTCTGTCCACCTTCGAGCACATGTGAATGGCTGTCAATAAATCCGGGCAAAACTGTTTGTCCATGCATGTCTATCAATTCAGCTTTGGGGCTGAGCGATGCTTTTGCAGTGGCAAAGTCACCGACAGCTATAATTTTTCCACCACGAATTGCAATGGCTTCTGCGTAAGGCTGATTGATATTGGCGGTAAATATTTTTGCGTTGAATAATATCTTTTCATTGCTGTTGAGTTGTTCTGTTTGCTGTGCATTTGCAACAAGGGATATTACAAAAACAAAAAGCAGGAGAAAAAACCTGAATGATCTCATAAGACAATTTTTATGAAGTTGAAAAAAGAAAGGAAAGATAATGAATTACAAAGCCATTTTTCTTCTGTAAACCCGTTTTTTGCTGAAACGAAAAACCAGTGCAGCTAAACTTGTTTGCGCTGGATGGCGTTCCCGATGAGCAACAAGCTACACCTATCTCCGCTTCGGTAAAAGCTCAACCTCCAATCCAACCGTAAAAGTGTGCGACGCAAGAATGCTTAATAGTATTACTTCTGCCGGGTACAAAAAATCACTACTTCAATTCGCAATAACCGTAAAACCAATAGTTGTAAGCAGGAGGCTAAATTTAACAAACACCAAAAAAGAACACTGGATTTTAGTTCGGTAACTATTTGAATACATGCAAAATGGGTTACTTTCTTTCAACCTGCGTATAAATAGTGTAAACGATTACATCAGGGATAAAATGTAGATACAAACAGCCTGATTGTAAAGAAAATTGATGCCTGCTGTAAGTACAGCCGGCAATTATTTTTTATAGCGGATAACAATTAAAAATTTAACAAAATGATGAGCGCAATAAATATAAAAAACACAAAACGCATTGCTTTTGTAGTGCACGACGATAAAAAATCTGAGTTGATAGAATGGTCTTATTTTAATAAAGATATTTTGATGCAACACGAGATTACCGCACCAGGCAATGCAGGAAATATTCTGGAAGGCACACTGAATAAACCCATTTCAAAATTGCCGGATGGTGAATTTCACCTTTTAAGTTCGTTGATAACTGAAGGGAAAATTGATATCGTTATTTTCTTCTGGAATACCAACGAAACACAGATGCAAAAAAATGGCATTAAGGCATTACTGCGTACTGCACTTGCAAACAATGTAATTGTTGCGTGCAATAAAATTACAGCAGCGTTTATTCTTCATTCTTCTTTAATGAAAAGGGAGAAACCGTTGGAAACAACAACCTATTCAAATCTTGTTGAAGAAAATGGAAGATTGCAGAAAATAAAAATTGCCTGAGGCATATTTTTTAATTAAATTATTAAGACAATGAATTTATCACTTTCATATAGCAACACCAGGTTACACCGAATAGCTGTAAGTGTTTTTTTCTTCATAGCCGGGCTCACATTTGCAAGTTGGGCCAGCAGAATACCGGATATTAAAACAAAGCTTCAGTTAACAGAAGCAGGCCTTGGTGCTGTGCTCTTTGCGCTGCCGGTAGGCCAGTTGGTAAGTCTACCGCTTTCAGGCTGGTTAACCTCCCGTTTCGGTAGCAGGCAAATGCTTATCGGGGCGGCCATTATGTTCCCGCTTACACTGCTTTTACTTGCACTTGCAGCCACCACATGGCAATTAATTGCGGCTCTTTTCTTTTTTGGCTTGTGGGCCAACCTCATTAACATTGCAATGAACACGCAGGCAGTAGGCGTTGAAAAAATGTATGGCAGGTCTATCATGGCTTCCTTTCACGGATTGTGGAGCCTTGCAGGATTTACCGGCGCAGCCATAGGCAGTTTATTTGTTTCGGCAGATATATCTCCTTTATTGCATTTTTCTATTGTCTGTGCGTTAACGGGTTTACTGGTATTTACCTTTTATAAAAACACATTGCCAAACAGTTTTGAAAGCAACGGCGCTCAACCACTTTTTGTTAAGCCTGACAGAAGAATATTAATGCTGGGACTTATTGCCTTCTGCTGCATGGTTTGTGAGGGCGCAATGGCCGACTGGAGCGGTGTTTATTTTCAAAAAGTTGTGCAAACACCTGTAGCATATACTACGCTTGGCTTCGTTGCCTTTATGGGCACTATGGCAACAGGCCGTTTTTTGGGTGATAAACTGGTTACAAAATTTGGAGTAAAAAACATTCTGCAGATCAGCGGAGTTTTAATCGCAGCCGGTTTAATGACATTGGTATTGTTACCTTTTACAGCAACTGCCATTGCCGGTTGTTTGCTTGTAGGCTTTGGTGTTTCGTGTGTTGTTCCGGTTATTTTCAGCCTGGCCGGAAAATCTACAGGCATGTCGCCGGGATTGGCTTTGGCTGCGGTTTCTACCATTAGCTTCCTCGGCTTTTTAATAGGCCCGCCATTAATTGGCTTTATTGCACAGGCTGCAAGCTTGCGTTGGTCATTTACCATCATCGCAGCGCTGGGTTTTGGCACAACCTTACTGGCAGGTAAAGTAAAAACTGTTTAGGTCGGGCTGAATAAACAATTCAAGTCTGCATAAATCTAATCTCCGCAGTGTTTAAATATGCTGTGGAGATTTTTTATTGGCCCGGCTTAAGTTTTTTATAGCATCGGCTGTTGCGTCGC
>DGQT01000096.1 GCA_002390845.1 Chitinophagaceae bacterium UBA4407
CGAATACAAAATGTATGTGTATACAGCCGACACACTCACATTCAGCATGAATGTTATTGTTGGTACCGCCGCAAACAGTACCGTAATTTTTTCGGGAAACCTTAAAAATATTGTCTTCAGCCCTTATTGGAAAGTGCCCGTTATAATTGTACGCAACGAAATTGTGCCGGGCATAAAAAAGAACCCGAACTATCTGGCAAAGCACAATATGGAACGCATTGGCGGCAGCGACAGCCTTCCTTCCATCCGCCAGAAACCCGGGCCTTCGAACTCTCTTGGAAAAGTAAAGTTTTTGTTCCCCAACAACTACGATATCTATTTTCACGATACGCCCAATCGCGAGCTGTTCGGCGCTTCCAGCCGCAGTTTCAGCCATGGCTGTATCCGTGTTGGCGAGCCCAGGCACCTTGCCGAATACCTGTTGCGCAACGATACAATATGGACCAAATACCGGATGGATACTGCAATGAATAACACCAAAGAAACCTGGGTAACGTTAAAAAAGTCTGTGCCGGTGGTTATTGCCTATTTCACAGCCTGGGTAGATAACAATGGCGTGCTTAATTTCAGAAAAGATATTTATGGTCACGATGCCAGGCTTGCGGCAAAATTATTTACAAATTAGAAAAAGGCATTATTAGCCCGGCAATTGTATGTATGGCATCCCGGTTGCCACGCTCGGTTCACAGTTCCCTTTTCATGGCATCAGTGCGCGGCAGTTTATCCTGAGCGGAGCCGAAGGATCGCACACTTATGCAGTATAATATACTTCAGCTTCAAACAGCCGTTCAACTTCATATCTGTACAATTCATTTTCAGTTTGCCTGCTGTTCCCTTTTTTATTTCAAATAGTAAATTAAACCAGCAGGGAAATAAACGAATAAGATAAATAGGTATATTGAAGCCCCAAAACGAATGCTTCATGAAAAAATTTATTCTTTCTTTCGATCAGGGCACCACCAGTTCCCGGGCCATTGTATTTGATAAAAACGGTACTATAAAATCAGTAGCGCAAAAAGAGTTTACGCAAATTTTTCCTCAGCCCGGCTGGGTAGAACATGATGCCACAGAAATATGGAGCACACAACTGGGCGTGGCCGCAGAAGCGATATCGCAGGCAGGTTTAAGCGTTAAAGAGATAGCTGCCATCGGCATTACCAACCAAAGGGAAACTACAGTTGTTTGGGACAAAAACACGGGTTCTCCAATTTATAATGCCATAGTTTGGCAAGACAGGAGAACCGCTACTTTCTGCGATCAGTTAAAACAACAAGGCTACCTCCAACCCATTCAGCGCAAAACGGGTTTAATTATTGATGCTTATTTCTCTGCAACAAAACTTAAATGGATACTGGATAATGTATCCGGTGCAAGAGATAAAGCAGCCAAAGGAGAACTGTGTTTCGGCACCATTGATACCTGGCTTTTATGGAAGCTTACCAACGGGAATGTACATGCAACAGATGTAAGCAATGCATCCAGAACCATGCTTTATAATATTCATGAATTAAGATGGGATGAAGAGTTGCTGGAACTGATGGATATTCCTGTAAATATTTTGCCTGAAGTACGCAGCAGCAGCGAGGTTTATGGCCACACGCAAAATATTCTCACAGCAGAAAATATTCCCATTGCTGGTATTGCAGGCGATCAGCAGGCTGCTTTATTCGGGCAGATGTGTACTCAGCCCGGTATGGTAAAAAACACTTATGGCACCGGTTGCTTTATGTTAATGAACACCGGCGAACAACCGGTAATTTCTACGAATAATTTATTAACTACAATCGCCTGGCAGATCAACGGCAAAACAAACTATGCCCTGGAAGGTAGTGTGTTTATTGCAGGTGCGGTGGTGCAATGGTTAAGAGATGGTTTGCAGATAATACGGTCTTCATCAGAAATTGAAAGCCTGGCACAACAGGTAGAAAGTACAGATGGCGTTTACCTGGTGCCCGCTTTTGCGGGGCTTGGCGCTCCCTACTGGAACCAGCATGCAAGGGGAACTATGGTGGGTATTACCCGGGGTACAACTGCAGCACACTTTGCCCGGGCAGCTTTGGAAAGCATCGCTTTTCAAACAATGGATGTGGTAAATGCCATGCAACATGATGCCGGTATTACAGTAAAAGAATTAAGGGTAGATGGTGGCGCAACAGCCAATAATTTTTTAATGCAGTTCCAGAGTGATTTGTTGAACACAAAAGTCATCCGTCCGCAGGTAACAGAAACAACAGCTTTAGGAGCGGCTTATTTAGCAGGTCTTGCAGTTGGCTATTGGGAAAATATGGAGGCCATCCAGGAGCAGTGGCAGGTAGATAAAATTTTTACACCCGTTATTAATGACACCCAAAGACAAAGTTCCTCTAAAGAATGGCACCGCGCAATTAAGGCTGCACAGGTTTGGGCTGATGACAGGGGTTAGTTTGATTGATCTTTGGAGCGTTTAATCAGAGCGGGTAAATGCTTCGCGACTGCTCAAAAACGTTCAGAACGTAAAAGTGTGCGACGCAAGAGTCAATGCTATGAAAAATTGAAAGCCGGGTACAAAATAAAAATAAACTTCAATAAGAAACTTGCATGAACAGGGAGTGGGGATTACAACAACTGGTTGAAATAAAAGAATGGGATATTATGATCATTGGCGGCGGAGCAACCGGGCTGGGAGCGGCTGTAGATGCGGCTTCGCGTGGATATAAAACATTGCTAATTGAACAGTTTGATTTTGGAAAAGGCACATCGAGCCGCTCAACAAAACTGGTACATGGTGGCGTAAGATACCTGGCGCAGGGAAATATAAAATTGGTAATGGAGGCTTTGCGGGAACGTGGTTATTTATTAAAAAACGCAGCGCACCTTACAACAGTTTCGTCATTTGTGGTGCCTGCATACAGTTGGTACGACAAATGGTTTTATGGCATTGGTTTAAAGATATACGATATTTTATCGGGTAAGCTGAGCATTGGCAAAACTGCGTTGCTGAATAAAAAACAAACACTGCAGCAGTTGCCCGGAATCAGCAGCGCTAAATTAAAAGGTGGTATTCTCTATTACGATGGCCAGTTTGATGATGCAAGGCTTGCAACAGAACTCGCAATTACCGCTTCTGCGCACGGGGCAACCATGCTTAACTATTGCAAAGCAAACGCATTGCTGAAGACAGATAAAAAAATTACCGGGGTAGTAGTTGAAGATACGATCACCCAAAAAATTTACGAGGTAAAAGCAAAAGTGGTAATCAATGCTACCGGGGTTTTTACAGATGCTGTATTGCAGATGGATGAACCTGAAGAAGATAAAATGGTGGCACCATCGCAGGGAATTCACCTGGTTATTGATAAGCATTTCTTTCCCGGAAACAGTGCAATGATGATTCCGAAAACAGAGGATGGCCGTGTGTTATTTGCCGTGCCCTGGCATAATAAAGTAGTTTTGGGCACTACCGATACCCCGGTTAATGAAATTTCTTTTGAACCCAAACCGCTGGAAGAGGAAATAGAATTTGTGCTGCACCATGCAAATCTTTATTTAACCAAACAGATCAACCGCAGCGATGTACGCAGCATGTTCGCCGGTTTACGGCCACTGGTAAAAAAGAAAGGTGCTAAGAACACCTCGATCTTAAGCAGAGACCACACGATACTTGTTTCAAAAGCAGGACTGGTAACGGTTACAGGCGGCAAGTGGACCACTTACAGAAAGATGGCAGAAGATGCTGTTGATAACGCCGTGTTTGTTGCCAAGCTTGAAAAGAAAGCATGTGTTACCCGGCAGTTGGCTATTGGTGATGCAACTAATAGTTTTATAAAAGACTCCGGAGATCATTTTATTCACGATGCATTTGGTTTTACACAAAAAGATATTGAATGGTTTGTTACCAAAGAAATGGCAATGACGGTTGAAGATATACTGGCCCGCAGAACAAGGTTACTTTTCTTGGATGCTAATGCGGCAATTGATGCGGCAATGCACGTTGCAAAAGCAATGGCTGCAATAATGAATAAAGATGAGCAATGGATTAACCGGCAGGTAAGTTCATTTACGCAGATGGCAAAACAATATCGCCTGGCTTAGGTATCGATTTAGCTTTTAAAATCAACTACAATTATAAACCACAAACTTTAAATCATGACCCCTTTTATTGGTGAACTCATCGGCACTGCGTTGCTCATTATTCTTGGCGATGGCGTTGTTGCCAACGTAATACTCAGTAAAACAAAAGGCAATAACGGCGGTCTTATCGCCATTACTTTTGGCTGGAGTATGGCTGTGTTTGTAGGTGTATATGTTTCTGCAGCCGCAAGTGGCGCACACTTAAACCCGGCGGTGACAATTGCATTGGCTTATGCCGGTAAATTCGACTGGGCAAATGTGCCCATGTATATTGCAGCACAATTCATTGGCGCAATGGTTGGGGCGTTTGTTGTATGGCTGGCTTATAAACAACATTTCGATGATACCGAAGACCCCAATAACAAGCTTGGTGTATTCTGTACCGCTCCTGCAAAAAGGCACAGAACCCACAATTTTATTACAGAGTTCATCGGCACATTTGTGTTTATGTTCGCGGTGCTGAGCATTACAAAAGCATCATCCAGCCTGGGCTCACTGGATGCGTTGCCGGTTGCATTAGTAGTGCTGGCGATCGGTTTAAGTTTGGGTGGCCCTACGGGTTATGCAATAAATCCTGCAAGAGATTTGGGGCCTCGCATTATGCATTTTTTATTGCCAATAAAAAATAAACGCGATAGCGATTGGGGCTATAGCTGGATACCGGTTTTAGCGCCCATTGCCGGTGCTTTACTTGCGGCATTTCTATATGGTTTGGTAATGTAATTTTTTGAGCCGGGCAGAAGAATATCTATGAAGCTTTACTTGCGTCGCACTCTTGTACGTTCGAAAAATAATTGAGCGAATTACGAATTATCGAATTAATTAAATCCATTAATCCGCAAATTCGCTGATTCGTGAATTGAACGTACAAGAGTGCGACGCAAGAATGTTCAATTGAAAAACTTCAGCCCGGTTCATAAACATTGCTGTTTATAAAAAGTACATAAAACTTAATGCCCGCTACCTGAAGCGGGTTTTATATTTGCACACATGTCTGCAGAAAAAATTATAGGCGAATGGAAAAAGAAAACTTTTAAACCGGTTTACTGGTTAGAAGGCGAGGAGCCTTATTTTATTGACACGATCGTTGATTTTGCAGAACATAAAATCTTGAACGAAAGCGAAGCAGGTTTTAACCTTACTGTTTTTTATGGCCGCGACACCGATTGGGCAACTGTTGTAAATGCCTGCATGCGCTACCCAATGTTTGCTGAACGCCAGGTGGTGTTGCTTAAAGAAGCGCAGCATATGAAAGAAGTAGAAAAGCTGGAGCATTATATTGCCAAACCCCTTGCCAGTACCGTGTTTATAGTAAGTTATAAAGATAAAAAAGTTGATGGACGTACCGCATTTGCAAAGCTGTTAAAAACAAAAACAGAACTTTTTACCACCAAAAAATTATACGATAACCAGTTGCCTGAATGGGTATCGCAAATGGTAGAGCAACACGGTTTTGCCATTAACCAAAGAGCGACTGCTTTACTGGTAGATCATATTGGCAACGACCTTAGCCGTTTAAGAAATGAAGTTGAAAAACTTTCTATAAACATTAAAGGAAGAAAAAATATTACCGAAGAAGATATTGAAACATTTATTGGTGTAAGCAAAGAGTTTAATGTGTTTGAACTTCAGGATGCGATTGCACAAAAAAATATGGCAAAGGCTATTCGCATTATTCAATATTTCGCTTCAAACCCTAAAGCAGGACCGATACAACAAATCTTACCAACGCTTTATGGCTACTTTAGTAAAATCTATTCGGTGCTGGGGATGGACAACAAAAGTGAGCAGGCTTTATTCGGCGTTTTCAAAAATTCTTTTGCCGCGAAAACGGCTATGCAGGCCATTAATAATTACAGTTACAATGGAATTGAAAAGATCATTTTACTGTTGCATCATTACAATTTAAAAAGCATTGGTATTAATGATACAGGCAACGAAGATGCTGACCTGATGAAAGAGTTGGTAGTTAAAATTATGGCTTAAAAACTTTGTAACAGAAAATACAGGTTATTGGCCCGGCAGAAGTTTTTCAATTAAGCGTTCTTTGCGTCGCACACTTGTACATGGCAATTTTTATTGAGCTTTCAACAGCCATTCCCGTGCAGTAAGTTTATCTTTTGCCAGTTGCTCTTTTAATGCATCCAGCCCGCTGAATTTTACTTCGCCACGCAGGTGTTTTTTTACATAAACACGAATGGTTTGCGTGTAAATATCTGCATCGAAATCAAAAATATTTACTTCTATAGTACGGCTGTTGCCATTAACTGTTGGGCGCATTCCAATATTCATCATGCCGCCAAAAAGCTGATCTTTTAAATTTTGGATTGCTACACTTACTGCATAAACACCATTGCCAGGTATTAATTTTTCTTCAGGTTCTGTGCGAATATTTGCAGTAGGGTAACCAATTGTTCTGCCCAGTTTATTGCCTTGTACAACAGTACCTTCAAAAAAATAATTGTACCCTAAATAATTATTCGCCGTTTCAATGTCGCTTTGCAGCAATGTTTCCCTTATCCTGGTTGAGCTAACGGTAATATTGTTTAAAACATGTTCAGGAATTTCTTTTACAATAAAACCAAGTGCTTTGCCATAATCTTCCAGCGAATGATAATCGCCCTGCCTCCCTTTCCCAAAACGATGATCGTACCCAATAATTACCGTGTGAGGATGAAATTTTTCGAACAGAAAATACTTTACATATTCCTCCGCGGATTGATGCGCGAAACTGTCATCAAAAGGAACTACAACCAAATGGTCTATGCCTTTTGATTCAAGCAGTTCAATTTTCTCTTCAAGTGTGTTGAGTATGTAAAGATGTTTTGTGGAAACAATTTTCCTTGGGTGCGGATGAAAAGTAATAATAACCGTTTCGCCGTTTAACAAGGCTGCCTCTTGTTTTAACTGCGCAATAATTTGCTGGTGGCCTGTATGTACGCCATCGAATGTGCCGATGGTAACAACAGCATTTTTAAACCTGGGCAAATTTTGAATATTCCTGTGAACCTGCATAAAGTGGCGCAAATATAAGCCCCCAGTCCCTAAAGGGGAGCAATAAAATTGATTCATTAATTCAAAACTGCAACCTTTACTTTTGCAGCAATGGTAAGGTGCACAGCGTTTTTTTGTTGCTAAATGATTTGGTGTAAAAGAGAGCGACGCAACGAAGATTCCATGAAAAATCAATGCAGGGTAAAAAATATGTTTAAAAATTTTACAGGAATGAATATTCAATACTCCTCTTCAGGGGATGGGGGCTTATATTCAAAGCGCGGCGTATCGGCACAAAAGGAAGAAGTGCATGCCGCTATTCAAAAATTAGATATGGGTTTGTACGAGCATGCCTTTTGCAAAATGTATCCCGATTTTATTGGCGGCGCAAATGATCACATAAATATTATGCATGCAGATGGCGCAGGTACTAAAAGCATTCTTGCCTACCTGTACTGGAAAGAAACCGACGACATCAGCGTTTGGAAAGGTATTGCCCAGGATGCTGTTGCAATGAACCTGGACGATCTTTTATGCGTAGGCGTTTATGATAATATTTTATTCTCTTCAACCATTGACCGCAATAAAACAATTATTCCCGGCGAAGTACTGGAACAGGTGATCAATGGCACACAGGATTTCTTCAATGAACTTAAAAAGTTTGGCGTAAACATTCACTACCTCGGTGGCGAAACCGCTGACGTGGGCGATGTAGTACGCACCATTGCAGTAAATGGTACCATGACGGCCCGCTGGCCTAAGAACAAGATCATCACCAACAACAATATAAAACCGGGTAATGTAATTGTTGGTTTTTCCAGTTATGGCCAGGCCAGTTATGAAACCGGATATAACAGCGGCCTCGGCAGCAACGGCTTAACAAGTGCACGGCACGATGTGCTGAGCAAATATTACGCAGCAAAATATCCGGAAACTTTTGAACCTAAACTCGATGATGAAGTGGTTTATATTGGTAAAAACAAAATGACCGATGCTATGGAACTACAAGCCACAAACCACAAACTGCAAACTACTATTGGCAAACTCCTGCTAAGCCCAACCCGTACTTATGCCCCGCTGATGAAAGTGCTACTCGAAGAACATTTCAATAAGATTGATGGTGTAATTCATTGCAGTGGCGGTGGCCAAACCAAGTGCATGAAATACTTGCCGCAGCCATTAAAGATTATAAAAGATAATTTGTTTACTGCTCCTGAAATATTTCAATTAATCCAGGAAAATTCCGGTGCAGATGACCGCGAAATGTACCAGGTGTTTAATATGGGGCACCGGCTGGAGATCTTTACTGATGAGGCTTCTGCAGAAAAGATGATCAATGCATCCCATGCTTTTAACATCGGGGCAAAAATTGTTGGTCGTGTTGAGCCTTCAGACAAAAAGGAATTGGCATTAACTGTAAATGGCCGCCAGATTATTTATTAGAAACAGAAAATAACAGAAGATTTTTTTGAGCCAGGCAGAAGAAGTTCTATGAAGCTTCTCTTGCGTCGCACACTTGTACGTTCAGATCATGAAGCAGCTTTCAACAGCCTTTAAACACAGAGACAGAGAGACGCTGAGCCCTGATCTCAGGGTAAAAAAAATTAATGCTGTTGGCTATTCTTGCCTTCCAGTTTATCGGTGTATTCTACGGTTCCTAAACGAAATTTTACAGGAAGCTTAATTGCTTTTTGAATCTGTATTTCCTTTTTGCAAAAAAAACCAAGATTGGCCGCATAATAGTTAGCGGGCAACATGCGTATAGAAAAATATTTAAGGCTATCCGGTATTTGACGAAGAATAAATTTAGAAGAATCTGTTTGCTTTTGCGCTGCCACACCAAGCCCGATTAATAGCAAAAAATTCAAAAAGAAACAAATCTTCCTCACAGGATTGTAATATTTATTTGTTTGTAAATTTACGCTGATGCAATTAATGCCGTGTTAAGATTATATTGCATCCGGCATTAAAAACTGTACTCAGCAGAAAGTTAACCTTTGCCAGAATATATTTGCCGCTACGGGTTATGCTGTACAAGTGAGTGACACAAGGAACGGCGAGGTACGATATACAGTTGGTAACAAAAATTTTTTAAACAGAACTCAGGCTCAATAATTATATGTCTTTAAGTCAGTCGTTACAGCAAAAATTATTACAAAAATTATCTCCACAGCAGATTCAGTTAATGAAACTGCTACAGATTCCTACTGCCTACCTGGAAGAGCGAATAAAAGAAGAACTTGAAGAAAACCCGGCACTGGAAACAGGCGAAGAAGAGCATAAAGATGATGATTTTGAAATGAACGATGATGGAAATAGTTCAGACGATGCTGCCGGTGATGATACTGCTGATTTGGATGGCAGCGAAAATGAATACGACAATATAGATATCAGCGATTACATTTCAGATGGGGATGATGATGTGGCCGATTATAAAACCAAGGATGATAATTACCCCGAACTGGACGAACATAAAACAATTCCGCACCGGGTAGAAACCAGTTTTCACGAGCAGCTATTAGACCAGTTGGGTATGCTGTCGCTTGATGAAAAGCGTTATAAAATTGCAGAACAAATAGTAGGCAGCATTGATGATGACGGCTACTTACGAAGGGAGCTTTCTTCTATTGCAGATGATCTTGCGTTTCGACAGAATGTAGATGCGGATGAAAAAGAGATAGAAACAATTATTAAACTGATTCAGCAGTTTGACCCCCCGGGAATTTGTGCCCGTGACTTAAAAGAATGCCTGTTGTTGCAGTTACACAGGCAGCTTGCCACAGGCAAAAATGTTTATTTAGCCATACAGGTGCTGGATAAATATTTTGATGAGTTTACAAAAAAACATTACGAAAAAATTCAGCGGGGCCTTAACCTTACTGATGAAGATCTTAAGACTGTAATTGGTGCCATTATTCGTTTAAACCCACGCCCCGGTGGCAATATGGGCGAATTGAATAAAGCAGAAAGTTATATTGTTCCAGACTTTTTTATTACCAATACCAACGGCATTCTCGACCTTACACTGAATGGCCGTAATGCGCCGGATCTTCGTATCAGCGATGGTTATAAAGACATGTTGAAAGAATACGACCGCGGCAGCAAAAAAGATAAACGCCAGAAAGAAGCCGTACTTTTTATCAAGCAAAAAATAGATTCTGCCAAGTGGTTTATTGATATGATCCGCCAGCGCCAGCATACGCTGCTGAGTACAATGGATGCCATTATGAATTACCAGAAAGAGTTCTTTCTCACCGGCGACCAAACGAACCTGAAGCCGATGATCTTGAAAGATATCGCCGAAGTAACCGGTTTGGATATCAGTACGGTGAGCCGTGTTGCAAACAGTAAATTTGTGCAAACAGAATTTGGCACCTTCCGATTAAAATTCTTCTTCAGCGAATCTTTGAGTACCGATAGCGGCGAAGAAGTAAGCACCCGTGAAGTAAAGAAAATACTCAGCGATCTTATTGAAGGCGAAGACAAAAAGAAACCCCTGAGCGATGAACGCCTTACCGAACTACTGCAGGAAAAAGGTTATAACATTGCACGGCGCACTGTAGCAAAATACCGGGAGCAGTTAAACGTACCTGTGGCAAGGCTTAGAAAAGAATTGTAAAACCTCGGGGATATCAAAACGGAATTTTATGGAAAACGTTTCAACAAGGCAACCGCTCAACTTTTCAACTGTTTTCGCAAAAGTTATTTCTTATATATTTCACCCGCTTTTTCTGCCAACCTATATTTTTTTCTGGGTGCTGTTGCGCTTTCCATTCGAGTTTGCAGGCATTACACCGCTGGCATTGTTTGCAAGAAAAATAACCGTGTTCTGGATGACGGCTTTCTTTCCCGCATTTGCTGTATTTCTTTTGTGGCGGCTAAAATTCATTAATAATATTTTTCTGAAAACACAGAAAGAGCGCATTGTTCCTTACATCATCACCATGATATTTTACTGGTGGATGTGGTACCTCAGCCGCAATTTTACCGACCAGCCCATCATACTAAAATTCTTTTTCTTTGGAATTTTTCTTGCAACCGTTGTTGGCCTCGTAGTGAACAGCTTTTTTAAAATCAGCATGCATGCAATGGGTATCGGCGGCGCACTGGGTTTCATCATTATTTCAAGCTTTTACTATCAAACATATCTTGGTGCTGATATTGCCATTGTGCTGCTGCTCGCAGGCCTTGTATGCACTGCCCGCCTCTTACTTTCGCACCACAACAGCTTCCAGGTTTATGCGGGTTTAATTGCAGGAATTGTTTGCCAGTTAATCGGCTATTGGGTAGGCAGTTAGTATATTTTTTATAAGACATTTTTTGTAACCAGCTCAAGTAATTCTTTTGATCGTCTGTTGCGTCGCACACTTATGCTTAAGGAAATTGAATGAGCTTTGAACAGCCCCGAAAACTGCGCTAACAGAAAGTTTTGAGAACAGTTGGTTAGCTTTTTTTTCACTTACAATAAACAAGACAAACACTGGCATTAATGAATATCAGACGGGCAGACGAACAAAAAGATTACGACAAAGTTTGGGATATCTTCAAAAATGTTATCTCAACAGGCGACACTTATGTTTTTGATCCTAATACTCCTAAAGACACCTTACATAAAAATTGGTTTGCAGATTATATGGATACGTTTGTTGCCGTAGACGACAAAAACGAAATATTGGGCACTTACATAATTAAGCCTAATCAAATTGACTTAGGCAACCACATTGCTAATTGTGGTTACATGGTAAACCCCAAATATCACGGCAAAGGCATAGGGAAATTTTTATGTGAACATTCAATAAAGTTTGCAAAAGACAAAGGTTATTTAGGAATTCAGTTCAATATTGTTGTAAGCACAAATACAAATGGGGTAGAACTTTGGAAGAAATACGGATTTAAGATTATCGGAACAACACCAAAAGGTTTCAGGCACAAACTCTTAGGCCTTGTAGACACTTACATAATGTTTAAAGACTTACAGCACGACTAATAAAACTAATGACAAATCTCGAAAGGCAAATTGTACTTATCATTATCCTTTTACAATTTTCTGCGTGCAAAAACCAGCAAAATCAAACTGTAGCAAAACAACGTGAAGTAAAATCTTCTGCAAATATTTTTGGGTTGTATTCTTATTTCGTTACAGGTTATAATTCTCATTGTGAATCTGTAAAACATTCATTGCAACTTAATGCTGACAGTACTTTTATCTTTAAAATTTATTGTTACGCTGACTCGATGAGCCCATTTCAAGCAACAGTAAAAACTGGCAAACTAACAAAAGAAAAAGATTCGCTTTTCAATTTTATCTCCGACGACAAAACGTTTTTCAAAGCTGAATTCATAAACGATAGCACAATTCAACTTGTTCCGAAAAAAGATGAAGAGCAATTTAATTATCCTTTTCATAAAGACACGACCACAAACGAAAGGTTTTGGCAAATACACGAGAAATAATAAAATCAGAAAGAGGTAAACCAATTTTCATTCTTATCAGCAAACAAAATTTACTTCACTACCCTTTCAATCTACGCACTAGTAAAAGCCACACAGAATATCCAAACGTACAAGTGTGCGACGCAAGAAAAGTTTCATAGAATTTCTTCTGCCCGGCTCAAAAAAAAGACAAAATTTATGCGGCGTTGGTTCTGTATTTTGCTTTACGTGGAAACAGTAATTCTGTTACAAAAATCAGGAGTAAACTTACGCCGGTAGTTGCCGCTACTTTACCGATGAAGAAAACAAAATCGCCAAACTGCAGCCATTCAATAAACACCAAACAGCTATTGTGTATAAAAGTAAGCAGGAGAATGTAAACACCATAAGGTACCGTACCAAGGCTCTTAATACTTGGCTCTGCGTAACTGGTCTCGGTTGTTTCGCGGGGCAATAAAATGCTTAATAAAAAGGGCCGCAGGTAGGCAATCAATACGCACGGAATAGAATGCAGGCCTGGCGTTCCGCTGAAATAATCAAGGCAAAGTCCAAACACAAAAGCAATGATCATTTGCCAGCTTCGGTTAATATTGAATGGCAGCCAGAGAATAAAAAGGAAGTAGAAAATAGGTTTTACATACTGGTGCAGTGGCGGCACTTTATCCAGCACAAAAGCCTGCACCAGAATGAAGAAAACGAAACGGATAATATTTTTAAGCAGGCTGCTCATTAATCTTTAGGTGTTTTGGCTTCAAGTTTTTCCTGTTCTTCGCCCAGCAGGTTTTCGGTAAGATATACATACTGAACGGTAGAGAAATTGGTAGCCGTTTTTATGTTTAAAATATAAAAACTTGTAGAAGGATCTGAATCAATTCCTGCAATGGTACCTACCATTAATTCAGGGGGAAAGATACCTGATAAATTACTGGTCAATACGGAATCCCCCTTTCTTACCTGTGCACTTTTAGGAATACCCCGTAACTGTATATATTGCGGGTCTTTACCATCCCAATTGATGATGCCTTGATAAAATCCCCTTTTAAGCATAGCACTTACCTGACTTTTATGGTTCAACAGGCTCATAACACGACTGTAATTGTCGCTTACCTGGATTACCCTACCTACAATTCCATCCGGGCCAATTACTGACATCCCATTTTTTACACCCTGCAATGCGCCGCGGTGAACGGTCATGTAATTGTTCTCGTCGCTTATTGAGTTGTTCACCACTTTTGCTTCAAGAAAATTGAATTTTCGTATGCGGTGCAGTGTATCAGTTAAAAGGGAATCAATTTTTAGAACATGAGCTGTGTCGGGATTTTGAAAGCTTGTGCTTAGTTCGTTATGCAGCCGGGCATTTTCAGCAGCAAGCTGGTCGTTGGTTTGTTTAAGACGAAAGTAATAATCAACAGCATTGTATTTCGAGCTTATGGAACCCGTTACTTCGTTTGCTGCACTTGCAAAAAAAGCCTGGTGGGTTTTGTTGTATGTGGCAAGAATATAGATGGCTGTTCCCTGTAAAACAAAGAACAGTAACAGATTAAAAAACCGCCTTATGAAAAGAAAAATGTTACGCACGGATAATTTACAGGTTTCATGTTGCAGGTAACCATTAAACGGAAACCTGCAACAAATTATTTATCGCATAATAAACGGATAACGCAGGTAATTTTTTAATGCAAGGCCCGTACCCCTTACAACACTTTTAAGAGGATCGTCTGCAATATGAACCGGTAGTTTTATTTTCTGGCTCAACCGCCTGTCCAATCCACGAAGTAAAGCACCGCCACCAGTTAAGTATAAACCACGGCGGTAAATATCCGATGCCAGTTCAGGTGGTGTTGTTTCCAGTGCTTTCAAAATGGCTTCTTCTATCTTAAAGATCGATTTATCCAGCGCTTCTGCTACTTCCTGGTAGCTAACCATAATTTGTTTAGGAATACCGGTTACAAGGTCGCGGCCATTTACAGGTAAATCATCGGGTGGTGTTTCCAGATCTTTCATGGCAGCGCCTATTTGTATTTTTATCTGCTCGGCAGTTCTTTCACCAATCAATAAACTATGGTAACGGCGCAGTGCTTCCATAATATCTGCAGTAAATTCATCGCCTGCAATACGAATACTTTGGTCGCATACAATACCAGCAAGTGCTATAACGGTAATGCCTGTTGTACCACCACCAATATCAATAATCATATTACCAACGGGTTCTTCCACATCAATACCAATACCCAATGCAGCGGCCATAGGCTCGTGTAATAAATAAACTTCTTTGGCACCAGCCTGTTCAGCACTGTCGCGAACTGCACGTTTTTCAACCTCGGTAATAGATGAAGGAATACAGATCATCATTCTCCAGCTTGGTGGAAATAAAGGCTTTTTTGGGTAGATCATTTTGATCATTTCCCGTATCATTAATTCGGCAGCGTTAAAGTCGGCGATTACACCATCTTTCAAAGGGCGTATGGTGCGGATGCTTTCATGTGTTTTTTCGTGCATCATCAATGCCCGCTTACCTACTGCCAGTACTTCTTTAAGATTATTTCTGTTGAGTGCTATTATGGAAGGCTCGTTCACTACAATTTCGTCGTTATGTATGATGAGGGTATTTGCGGTACCCAGGTCCATTGCTATTTCCTGTGTAAAAAAATTAAAAATTCCCATTATATCAGAGATTCCTGTGTTTTAGAATAAATTTTTTGAATGCCTGCAAAATTCATGTAAATAAACCGAATTAACAAAGTGAAAAATATAGATTTTAAAAGGGTTGCAGGTGAATTAACAACTGCTGTTAAAACAGGGGAGAACTTTATTGGGAAACCGCCAGTTAAATGCGTAAAAAGTGGTTTCGGAAATCCGCCGACTTGTTATTGAAATGATTAACGTTGCTACTGCCTGATTATTTCTTTATCAAAAGAAATATTTACCGCTAATGTTTATTGCGATAAAAATCATTTTGAACCGGGCATCGGTTCTTTGGTAATCGCCTCTTGCGTCGCTCTCTTGTACGTTCAGAAAATAATTAAGCTTTACCGAAGCGAATATTTTAACCGCAGAGGCGCAAAGACGCAGGGATTAATTTCTTTGTGTCTCCCCGCCGCTGCGGTTTGTATTTTAGTTCGTCAAAGTTCCAAACGTTCAAGTGTGCGATCCCGAAATGAATTCGGGACAGGCTGCCACGCTTCGCTAAATGTCGCCATGAAAGAGGAACTGTGAAACGAGCGTGGCAAGAAAAGCTCCATCAAGAAACTACAGCCGGGCAAATAATTGTATTAAATATTTTACTCAAACTCGTAGCCAATGTCGTTCCTGTAATACATTCCATCGAAATGTATTTGTTGCAAAATTTCTTTTGATTTAAGCACAGCGGCTCCAATATTTTCACCAAACGAAGTAACTGCTAATACACGCCCACCATTGGTTACAACAGAATTGCCCTGTAGTTTTGTGCCCGCATGAAAAACAATCGAATCGCCTGTCTCTGTAATATTTTCTAACCCGGTAATGGTAATATTTTTTTTGTAATCGCCGGGATAACCGCCGCTAACTGCAACTACAGTTGCGCAGGCTCTTTCGTCGTATTCGATTTCAATATTTTGAAGTTCGCCATTATGCACTGCAAGAAACAATTCAACCAGATCATTCTTTAAACGCGGCATTACCACTTCTGTTTCGGGATCGCCCATGCGACAGTTGTATTCAATTACAAAAGGTTCATTGTTTACTTTGATCAAACCAAAAAATATAAAGCCTTTGTAGTTGATATTTTCTTCAGCAAGGCCATTAACTGTTGGTTCTATAATTCTTGTTATTACCTTATGCATAAACACATCATCAACAAAAGGCACGGGGCTTACACAGCCCATTCCGCCTGTGTTTAAACCGGTATCGCCTTCCCCAATTCTTTTATAATCTTTTGCATGACCGAAGATTTTATATTGTTTGCCATCTGTTAAAACAAACACACTTGTTTCAATGCCATCAAGAAATTCTTCTATAACCACTTTACTGCTGGCATCGCCAAATTGTTTATTAATGATCATTTCTTCAAACACACTTAACGCATCTGCATGTGTATTGCAGATCACCACGCCTTTACCTGCAGCAAGTCCGTCTGCTTTTAAAACAACCGGCAATGTGTGACCGGCAATGTATGCTTTGCCTGCTTCAAAATTTTCATTGGTAAACTCAGCATAACCCGCAGTTGGAATGTAATGCCTTTGCATAAATTTTTTGGAGAATGCTTTACTTCCTTCTAATTGTGCTCCACACGCTGCCGGGCCAATTACAAGAATATGCTGCAACATTTCATCTGCATTGTAGAAATCGCATATCCCTTTAACCAAAGGCTCTTCGGGGCCTACAACAACCATTTCAATGTTATTCTGAATACAAAATTGTTTTTGCGATTCAAAATCGGTTACAGCAATTTCTATGTTTACCCCAAATTGTAATGTGCCTGCATTGCCCGGTGCAATAAATAGCTTAGTGCAAAGCGTACTCTTTGCCATCTTCCATGCAAGTGCGTGTTCCCTGCCACCCGAACCCAATAAAAGTATATTCATTGCCATGATTTTGAAGCGGCGAAAGTAAAGCCGATTTTACAATTAAGCTCCTGCTATTTGGAATTTATCTGTATTTTGAACCTTTAAACAAAAGCATAAACCTCAATCACTTCAACGAAAAATTAGTTTTATGAACCAACCTGTTGTTAAAAAAGGTCACCCACGTGGTTTGTATGTGTTGTTCTTCACAGAAATGTGGGAACGTTTTGGTTATTATCTTATAGTAGGTATTCTGCTTTTATACCTGAAAGATACTACCGCCAATGGAGGCAAAGGAATGGATCTGTCAACAGGGGTTGATATTGTGGGCACTTATGTTGCGCTTGTTTATTTAACGCCTTTTATCGGTGGACTAATTGCTGACCGGTATTGGGGCTATATTAAATCTATCTATTTTGGGGGCTCTTTAATGGCGCTTGGCTATTTTCTGTTAGCCATTCCAGGTAGCAACACTTTACTTTATGTGGCATTGCTTTGTGTAATTGTAGGTAACGGTTTTTTTAAGCCAAACATCAGTGTTTTATTAGGTAACCTTTACAATAAAGATGAACTAAGATCAAAAAAAGATGTTGCATACAACATTTTTTACATGGGCGTAAATATAGGTGCGTTCGTATGCAATTTTGTGGCCGCCTACCTGCGTGTTAATTACAGCTGGGGTTATGCTTTTGCTGCTGCAGGCTTTGGTATGGTGCTGGGTTTGATTATCTTCTCAAGTGGTTTGAAACATGTAAAGAGTGCCAACATTATTAAACCGGCGAATAAGGACGATATGCCTGTTTCAAAAATTGCCTTGTATGTATTTCTACCCGCAGCAATTGCTGGTGCAATTGGCTGGTTTATTCCCGGTAACCTAATTGGGTCTGACTCAAACGATGCATTTGTTTTTGCAAGCATCCCTGTTATTATTTTTTATTTTGGATTATGGTTTCGCGCAAAAGGTTTCGATAAAAAAAGGTTGGGCACATTGCTTACCATTTTTGGTGTAGCTATTATTTTCTGGAACATCTACAACCAGAATGCAACAGCATTAACTATTTGGGCAGATACATACACCAATAGGGAAACTTCACCTTTTGTAGAGAAAATACTTAAACCATTTGCATTCCTGCAAACAGTAAATACAAAGCCACAGGAAGTTCCAGTTCTAGATAAGCAATTCAGGGCGCAGCATGGCCCAGCTGGTGAAGTATTAACCGCAACCGGCAACGATCCTTACCTCCAAAATTTACCAAAAGATCAATGGCCAAAAGAAGGTGAAGATCTTAAACTTATTTCAACGGAAATTTATCAGTCCATCAATCCTTTCTGGATCATTGTTCTTACGCCACTTGTCGTCGGGTTTTTTGGGTTTCTTATGGCACGAAAAAAAGAAATGTCAACGCCCAGCAAATTTGCGTGGGGAACAATTGTTGCAGGCATGTCTTCGCTTATTATGGTATTTGCCTGTTTATCTACAAACATCTACGAAGACAAAGTTTCCAGTGCCTGGATATTTTTTAGTTACGGTGTTTTTACAATCAGCGAATTATTTATGAGCCCTGTTGGCTTATCGCTTGTTTCAAAAGTTGCACCACGCAGGTTTACGGCATTAATGATGGGTGGCTGGTTTCTTACCACTTCACTGGGTGGAAAAATTTCCGGCATACTTGCTGGTTTCTGGGATCAGTTCGATAACAAAGCTGTGTTCTTCGCCATTAGTGTAGTGGCGGCGGTTGTAGCTGGCTTGTTACTTTTCCCACTCACAAAAAAATTAAATAAAGTAGTTGAAGAAGCTTCTTCAATGAACGATTAATCATACTCATTTCGTATAAAAAAAGCGGTGCAATGCACCGCTTTTTTATGCAGATTATTATTGAATTTTTTATGAGCCGGGCAGCAGCATTTCATAGCTTCGACTCTTGCGTCGCACACTTTTACGTTCTGGTATTCTATTCATCAAAACAGCCATAACACAAGCTGGCAAACTATTTCAGCCTATATCAATGTTCAATTTTGATGACTATAAGCTATTTGGAATGCACGGCATTAAGCATTGTTTGATTTTGTAAACACGCTTACAATATGCCGAACAGTAAACAGAAAGTAAAAGTGAGTGACACAACCAATGCTGATAGTAGTAATACAGCCAGTACACAAAAAAGATTTTTCAAACAACGTATAGTTATATCAACTTTATTGTAAAGCGAGAAGCCCTGGGTTATGCATCACCATTTCGCCTGTAACTTTTTTCTTACGAAGTTGCAATGCTTTCTCTATTACATGATCTACAACCTGGTTGGTAGTATTGTATAATTGTAATTTGCGTGGATTGCATCCATTCAGCCAGCCTGTAATTTGCTTATCAAATGTATCCCCGATTGAGGCAACGATAGGAACATTAAATTTATCTAATGCTGCAGCATTACACAATTGCTCGTACTGCCCTTTTATGGGAAGGCATAATAATTTCTTTTCCAGGTACAATGCTTCCGCAGGAGTTTCAAAGCCAGCACCGGTAATGATTCCATTACAATGAATCATGCTTTCGTTGAACGCTTTATTGCTAACAGGAATAAAAGTAATATTGCCATCAACCGTAATTTCTTTTACCCTTTTTGAAAATACTTCAAACTTTATTTCTTTTATTTTCTTTAATGCTTTTGCAACAGTTTCATCTGCATAATGCGAAAGATAAACGGTAATATGTCCTTTATCTGTTGGTGCTGCATTTAGTATATCACCTTTAATAACCGGACTAAAAATAAAATCATCATACTGCTCAAAATGCAGCCCCACATAGGCATCTGCTGCCGCATATTTTTTCAGAACAATTTCTCCTGCAATATTTTTTCTTTGTGGCCTTGGTGTATTTACTGATTGAAAACTTGCCTGGTGCCCAAAACCTACAGAAGGTACATTCTTTAACCTGCATGCCAATGCAGTAATACTTTCAAAGTCGTTGATAACAACATCATATTTTTCGACTGGTAATTGTTTGGCTTCGTTCCAAATTCTAAAAGGCTTTAGTGCTTTCAACATTTTCCAGTAATCCAAACCACCGCTGTTACCATAAAATAAACTTACGCCCAGACTTTTATATTTTACCGGTAAATCAAAATTGAGGTTGCTGTTATTGCCACTTAAGAATACATCTACTTTTCCATACTGCTGCAGGTATGGCATCAGTTCCATTGCTCTTGCAATATGCCCGTTTCCGGTGGCCTGTACCGCGTAAAATATTTTCATTATGGTGCAGTTATTATTAAAGAATTAATAAACATAGCAACCTCGTCTGTTACAACATTTAACTGCGGTAATTTCTTTTCCATTTTTACCACTCCAGCTGTTGCGGAAACGAAATCTTTTTCATCATAATGAAAGATTCTCCACTCGTTGCTGTTATATTCTAAACTGGTAAGGTTTTCTATCCAGTCGCCGCTGTTCATATAGGTAACTTTTCCTTCAGGCGTTTCTATTACACGTTGTTGTGGCTGGTGAATATGGCCACATATTACATAATCATATTTCTTTGCAATGGCAAGCTCAGCAGCGGTTTGCTCAAAATCACCAATCCACGATACAGCTTTTTTTACACTGTTTTTTACACGCTTGCTGAAACTCATTTTCTCACGGCCCATTATTTTCAAAAACCAGTTTACAAACCTGTTGATCAATATCAGCAGATCGTAACCGTGGCCACCAAGTTTTGCGAGAAGTTTAGCGCTGCCTTTTGTGGTTGCATCGAATACGTCACCATGAAAGATCCAGGTAACTTTACCATTGATCTCCATCACCATTTTATCTGTTAACTGAAAATTGCCAATCTGTAAATCGCTGTAGCGGCGCAACATTTCATCGTGGTTGCCGGTAATATAAATTACCCGTGTGCCTTTACCAAGCAGGCTCATGATTTCTTTAATCACCTGCATGTGGCTAACCGGAAAATATCTTTTGCTAAACTGCCAGCCATCGATAATATCGCCGTTCAAAATAAGTATGCCTGGAGAAATACTTTTGAGATAATTTACAATTTCTGTAGCATGGCAACCATAAGTGCCTAAATGCAGATCGCTCATTACTACTACTTCAACCTGCCTGCGTTCCATTGTTTATAGAGGTTTTACAAAGGTGTAACCATTACGTTACCTGTATGTTACCTGCACATTAAACCATTATGAACTGTATGTGAAGAGAACGTTATGAATTGGGGCTTAACAAGTGGCGGGAATTTGCTGATTTTTATCAGAACGTACAAAATATGGCGTCGCTTTAATCTTCGCTTTGCTCAATAAAGCCATGACAGCCGAAGAGTGCGACGCAACAAAAGCTTCATAGAAATTCTTTTGCCGGGTACAAAAAATAAAAACCCCGACATTAACTGCCGGGGTTTTGAGTGGTGTGAGGCGGGATCGAACCGCCGACACAAGGATTTTCAATCCTTTGCTCTACCAACTGAGCTACATCACCATTGTGAATACACCACCATTCCCTCGTTTGGGTGTGCAAAATTAGACAAAAGATTTTTAATTACAAATTTCCTTGAAAAAAAATATTAAAAATTTATTTGTACCTTGTTTTTAATCTGATTTTTTCGATATTTGCAATGGTATGCATGCATACTAATTAAAATCTAAAAAACCTTACAATATGCAAGTGCTCAGTCAAGTATTATTTGTAGCTG
>DGQT01000097.1 GCA_002390845.1 Chitinophagaceae bacterium UBA4407
GTGCGACGCAAGAGATGATGCCATGAAATACTTCTGCCAGGTTCATAATTTATCTTCTCTTTAATAACTGCAAACCATAAACTACAAACCACAAACTCTTATGCCAGTTCAAACATTACTTCTATTTCTACAGGAATATTATCCGGCAGTGAACCCATGCCAACAGCACTTCTTACGCCAACACCATTATCGGTACCCCACACTTTTGCAAACAATTCGCTGCAGCCATTGATTACATAAGGGTGCCTTTGAAAATCGCCTGAACAATTAACCATGCCCAGTACTTTGATCACTCGTTTTATTTTGTTAAACGAACCAAGATTCTGTTTAAGTGTTGCAAGAATAGCAAGCCCAACCTGTTGTGCTGCGGCTTTACCTTCATCCATATTCATATCAACACCAATACGACCAATAATAAAAGATTTATCTGCAAGCAACGGTCCGTGGCCGGAAACATAACAATGATTGCCATCAATTAAAAAGGGCTTGTACACACCAAGCGGCGTTGGTGCAGGGGGTAATGCTAAATTAAGTGCTGCGAAATTTTCGTCAGGTGTCATGTGGATTTTTTTTATGAGATAAAATAATTAAGTATAAAAACGGCGATGATACCAACAACGGAAACAATGGTTTCCATAAGGCTCCATGTGCGGATGGTATCTTTAAATGATAAATTGAAATATTCTTTGAACAACCAGAACCCACCATCGTTTACATGCGAGAACATTAAGCTTCCGGCACCTGTTGCGAGCACCATTAGATTGGGGTTTACACCTGTTGTGGCAATCAACGGCGCCACAATACCCGCAGCCGTTAAACCCGCTACGGTGGCAGATCCCAGGCAAACACGTATAATGGCTGCAATACTCCAGGCAGCAAGTAAAGGATGCACGTTCATACCTTGTAAACCACTTGCTATTTGTGCACTGATACCTGTGTCTGTTAATATTTGTTTTAGTCCACCGGCACCACCAATAATGAAAACGATCATCGCTATATCTTTAACAGCTTCTGTAAGCGGTAACATTATATCTTTCATTTTTTGCCCCCTGCGTAAACCCAAACTATAAATCGCATACAATACGGTAACAGTCATTGCAATTGCAGGATCGCCCAGTGCAATGATTATTTTTATTACAATGTTATCTGATGTTGTTGCCAGCTTTACAATGGTACTTGCGGCAATTAATATCACCGGGAGAAATGCAGTAAACATACTCACGAACATGCCGGGTAACTGATCGTCAGGAATATCTTTTCCTGCAAAAATTTCCAATGGTTCGCACTTTACTTTTTTAAGTGTTTGGGCAAACAATGGCCCTGCAATAATGATTGCCGGAACAGCAACAATAAAACCATACAATAAAGTTATTCCAAGATCTGCATGGTATTGGCCAACCAATGCCGTGGGAGATGGATGTGGCGGCAGATAACCATGTGTAACAGACATTGCCGCCAACATAGGCACACCGATATACATTGTTGGTATATTATACTTTTTAGACAGTGTAATAATCAGCGGCACCATCAATACAAAACCAACGTTATAAAATAAGGGAATGCCTACAATAAATGCAGTTAATACCAATGCCCACATAATGTATCTTTTACCGAACGCATTCATTAACCCCGTTGCAATCTTTTGTGCAGCACCACTATCAGCAACAATCTTTCCAAGCATAGCACCGAGACCTAATATAATAATAATGGAACCAAGCAGATCGCCAATACCTTTTTGTAAGGAACTGCTGATGGCAGTAATATCCATCCCGTTAAAAAGGCCTATCAGTATTGAAACAATCAAAAAAGCAAGAAATGCATTTAACCTTGCCCATGTAATTAAAACAACAAGTAATACAATGCCAAGCAACAGGATTATTAGAGACATATTTTTATAGCTGAAAAATAAAGATAAACAAAAAAGCCATCTGCATTTGCTGCTGTCTTTTTATCTAACTGATCAACGGCTAACTAAGTTTTGTTTCTGGATTATTCAGACCGGTTATTGTTGTAATAAACTATCAATGCTTTTTTTAACCAGGTCGTAATCGTACAAATTATTATGATCAGCACCTTCAACTGCAATCAATTCGTCTCCAGGTTTTAAACATGAAGATTTTAGTTTTTCGGAGTTGCTGAAAGGTATAGTGCCATCATTTGTGCCATGAAAAATGGTAATGGGCGCTGCTACTTTTTGCAGGTATTCGTTGGTAGGAATTTTATAGTTCATAAACCAGCTAACCGGGTACATCCAGCCATAATGGCTCGCTAAATTTTCAATGCTGTAATACGGGCATTCGAGTATTAGTTTTTTGCAATCACGTACACTGGCAAGCTGGGCTGCAATGCCTGTACCTAAAGACTTTCCGTAGATAATAATACTGTCTGGAGTATAACCCGTACCACGTGCCATTTTATATACCTCAAGCGCTTCGGTGTAAAGAATTTTTTCATTTAATTCACCTGTTGATTTTCCGTAACCCGGGTAATCCATCATCCAAATTTCGTAGCCGTTTTTTGTAAAGTACGGAGCAAATGTTGCGTAATGTGTTATGTTATCCATATTGCCATGAAAGTAAATTACCACCCCTTTTTTTGTAACATGTTCAGGCACCTTGAATTTTACAATATTGAACGAGGTATTGTTATCATAATACAATTGTTGTTCAGTAAAAGAATCTTTAAAAGCAAAGGTGTAACCGGGAGGTAAGGGCGTAGGATGGAATAAAAATTTATCCTGTAAAAAATACAATGCAGCACCAACAAGTATGTAAACAAGGAAAATAATTAAGAGTAATTTCTTCAGATTAAATTTTTTCTTCCTTACCAAAACCTGAGTCATATTAATTTTTTCTTTTTATAAAGCGATATAAAATTCATATTAGAAAATTCCGGAAAAGCGCAACAAAACTGCATTGGATTGCTCAGCAGAATTGTTGCTGTACAAGGGTGCGACGCAAATTAAGCTTCATAGGAGTGATTTAGTTTGGCTCATATTTTCCTTATTTAATACAACAAAATATCCCGTATAAAATTATGGTATTGAGGAAACGACGGAAGGTTGTTGTGCCTGCCGCCGTGTATGCGTATCAGTGTAATTTTATGCGGATTAAGTTGTTGTAGTTTTTCGCTGTGGCTAATGGGTATCAGCCGGTCTTTTGTGCCGTGAATAATGTACGTGTGACAGTTAACTCTTGTAATCCATTTATCGGTGCGCAACTGGTAACGCAATAACAAACGGTGTGGTAATATTGGCGCATAACGCTCTGCAACTTTTTTTAAACTGTAGTAAGGAGAATCGATTATAAGGTAGCGCGGCTTATTATCGGCGGCAATTTTTGTTGCAAAACCACTGCCCATACTGCGGCCATAAACAAGAATATGATGTTCGTGATACTGCACTGCCAGTGTATCGTACACAAACTGCATATCGTTCAGCATTTCTTTTTCGCTGCGTTTGCCGGTACTTTTTCCAAAGCCGCGGTAGTCTACAAGCACCACATCGTATTGGTAACGGGAAAAATCTTTTGCATACTTCGACCAGCCCTTAATACTGCGTGTGTTGCCGTGAAAATACAATATAAGCCCCTTAGGGTTGGCACAATAAAAATGAAGCCCGTTAATACTTACGCCGGGCTCTACATCAAAGAACAATTCTTTAAAAGGCACATCGTATTTATATTCAAAATCCTGCGAAAGTTTCTCCGGTTTAAAGATGAATTTTTCCTGTATAAAATACAGCAATAACATCAATGCAATATAGCCTGCTGCAATATAAATTACAGATGGGCTTATGCTTAGTAAATAACTTAATGGTTGCATTGAATCAATGTTCAGAAGATCTTTTTGCTACAATGAATTTTTTAAAGTTAGGTAAATATAACCGTGAAGAAATATTGTTTGAGCCATACAGCAACCCACTGCTCAACTTTACTTGCGTCGCACACTTTTTCGTTCCGTATTTCCATTCAGCTTTTAACAGCCAATACAAAATACATTTGCAGCTAAGGCGCTCCATAAGTTGTTTCGGTTAGAGAAATTTTTGTTTTAAGAAAACGGGTAGATTTAATAATAAAAAGGTTGTTAAATCCATTGTCAGGAATATTACGAAGGTTATGCGAGAGATGAAAACTGTCCAGCAATTCCAGCACCGTATTGCTGTGCCCTACAACCAAAACATTCGCTTTTAGTTTTTTAAGCTGGCTTACAAAAAGCTCGGTGGTATCTGGTGCATACAATTGAATTTTTTTCTTAATACTGTCGCTTAAAGGAGTTGCTGTTTTTAGGGTACGCGTTGTATTTGTGGAATAAATAAAAGCAATATTTTTTTCTTTCAAAAGGTTGGCAAGATCTACTGCACGCTGCTGCCCTGCTGCCGTCAATGGCGGATCAGATGCCGGTGATACAGCTTTTTCTGCATGCCTTACAACATAAATATAATTGGTGCAGGAACTAAGCAGCAATAAGGGAAGCAATACGCGAAATATATTTTTCATAATACAGGTTTTTAAAAAAATCACTGTTATTTTTTTGAACTGGTAAATGTCATCTTCATATCCATATCAATGGGCATATCCATGCCCTGACCTGTTACCTTCATGATTACTTTCATATCCATACTGCCTTGCTTTGGCAAGCCGTTTGAAAGATCATAATTCATATCGCCACTCATCGATCCATCCATGTTTACTTTAAAATTATCTACAGAACTGCTATCCATACCCGATGTAATTTTCGATGCTACTTTTATCATAGCATCGTTTCCTGTTACCGATTCCAGCGTATAGGTATTGTCCATTTTCAAAATCATGCCGCTGTTGTTCAGTGTGGTGTTTTTTGTCCAGCTTTCGCCGGGCTTTACGGGTTTACCGGGGTAAATATTAAAAGACTGCTGCAAGTTCTGCCTGAATTGGTTTTCATCAAAAGACTTGCCCATAGATTGTATTACCATATCTGTATTGGGTATATTGGCCGCAGCAATTGATTGTTGCAAAATTTCATTAAAGCCCTGTATTTGGCCAATCTGTCCGTTCTCATTTATGGTAAACGTAAATTTCCCGTCTTTCATACCACTGAATATTTTGCCTGCCATAGCCATAGGCCCGGTTGTATCCGCAGAGGGATTATCCGTATCGAATTTCATACTCATGTCACCGGCATTCATATCCATAGCGATCTTTGAAATGGTTGCCGCTACCGTTTTCCAGCCTGCACTGTCGCTGGTAATTTCAAAAAAATAACCCATCGTTATTTTACTTTTCATGGTCATTTCTTTGCCCATCATGCTTTGTTTCATGTTCATATCCATATTCATGGCGTAATCGAATTTCGATCCTTTCTGCATGTTGAATTTTAAAGTATAACCATCTGCGTTTTTACCGGCAGGGCATCCCATAAAAAGTATAGAAACTATAAAGGCAGCGGCAATTAAAAGCGGCTTTTTCATCAGTATTTGTTTAGAAGCTCAAGATAAAAGAAAACATTTAAACCATCTTTTTTTGAGCCGGGCAATGGAATATGAATGAAGCTTCTGTTGCGTCGCACACTTGTGCAGTTGGAAGAAGATTGGGCAAATATAAACCGCAGAGACGCAAAGCCGCAGAGAAATAACTTTGCGTCTCCCCGTTTCTGCGGTTCAAAGTCTTCGCTGTGGTAAAAGCCGATTTATCATCCAACGGTACAAGTGAGTGACACAACCGGCGATGCCATAAAAACCCTCAGTTGGGCTACAAAAAAACTCACCCGTAAATATCCAGCGCGGTACGAAACGTATTGCAATGCGCCTGAACAATGGTTTTTATATCCGGTGAATAGCCGCCACCCATGGCCACCGCAACGGGTATGCCCCGCTTTTTTAATTCATGAAACACAAACGCATCGCGTTGCCTGCAACCTTCAATGCTCACTTTCAGTTTTCCGAATTTATCTGTATCCAGTATATCCACGCCCGAAAGAAAGAACGCAATATCCGGCTTTACTTTTTCAATCAGTTCGGGTAAGGTGGCAGTAAGCAGGTGCAGGTATTGCGCATCACCGGTGCCATCTGCCAGTGGCACATCCAGGTCGCTTTGTTCTTTATGAAAAGGATAGTTGTGCGCACCATGCATACTGAATGTAAACACCCTGGGCTCCTGTTCAAAAAGCTTTGCTGTACCATTACCCTGGTGTACATCAAGGTCTATGATCAATACCTGTTTTACAGCGCCGGTATGCAGTAAATAATTGGCCGCAACCGCCATATCGTTCAGCAAACAAAACCCCTCTCCCCTTTCGGCAAATGCATGGTGTGTGCCACCGGCAACATTTAATGCAGCACCATACTGCATGGCATAAAAGCAGCAGTCGATGGTGCCCTGTAAAATGATCCGTTCGCGCAGCGTAAGTTGCGGCGATTGCGGAAAGCCGATCCTGCGCTGCTCGGTTGCTGAAAGTGTTTGCTGCAATAGTTTATCGAAGTAAATTTTATCATGCGTTAGCAGTACCGTTGCTTCGCTGCAGGGTTGTGGTGCAAACAAATGGTCTGTTGTAATACTGCCCTCGTGCAGCAGTTGCGCAGGAATCAGTTCATATTTCAGCATAGGAAAGCGGTGGCCTTCGGGCAGTGGATGCGCATATATTTTATCAAATGCAATTCTGATCATTGTACCTGTACCAGCGATTGGTTTACAATTGCATAAACGTTATCCCGTGCTTTTGGTTTAATATTTACAAAACCCGCAAACTTGCTGTAGGCAGGCAGCACCGCGTATCGTGCACCAAAATAATAGCAGGGAAAACTGAGTGTTTGCCTGCTGCCACAGTACATGCTGATGCCGGGATGCATATGCCCTGTAAAATAATAATCAGCGGCTGGCAGTTCGCTGGTGATGGCAGCGGGGTCGTGTACAAAACCAATATTGCCTACCTGTAAATGGCAATCAGAAAGATCAATGCCTGCCTGGCTGTAAAAGCTGTTGTTAAGTATATCGTGGTTGCCTTTAATAAGGTGAATGTTCAGGCCGCCCAGGTCGTTCCGCCATTTTGTAAAGAGTTCCATTTCTTTATTTTCATGGCTGTGAAACATATCGCCTACAATAATTAACTGCCGGGTATTATAAAACTGCACCATTGCAAAAAGGCGTTGCAGGTCTTCTTTAAAAACAGACTGTGGCACAGCGATACCCGATTTTCTGAAATGCCCTGTTTTACCAAAGTGCAGGTCAGACAAAATAAGCGCCTGCTGTTCCTCCCAGTAAATACAGCGTTCCGAAGACAGCCAGAAAGTGTTGTTATGAATAATGTGGCGTAAGGATGGTTGCATAAAGTTGGTAAAGATAAAACCGCCGGTGGTTAACCGGTACTTTGTGTAATACAAAAAAGGAAATAACCCATTTGCCGTGATTTCGAAGGAGGTACGACTGAGAAATCTCATTACGGCTGGATAAGCTTCTTCTCTTTTTGTTACCAGCTTCCGGTTCCCTGGTGAAGCATCGTTGCGTCGCAATCCGTTCATCGGTTGGATTATGAATTGACCATTAAAAACACTTGCCGTCACCCTGTCCTGAACTTGTTTCAGGATTATTTCAGGGTCTGTGTCGTGCGTCAGAAATGTTTTACCAGAAGATTATGTTGGCCGTGCATGACACAGTTTAGTGAACAGTGCCTGTTTTTGTTTTGCAGTTGCCGATTCTTGACCTGCACAAATGCATTCTTGATCCGAACAAATGCATTCTTGACCCGCACGAATCTATTCTTGACCAGCACGAATCCATTCTTGACAGGCACGAAGTCATTCTTAACCAGCACAAATTCATTCTTGACAGGCACGAAGTCATTCTTTCGATGTAAAAACGCATTCTTGACAGGTTCGAAGTCATTCTTTTGATGTAAGAAACCCTTCTTAGAAGTTAGAATTTCATTTTTTTGAACGTGTAAAGCACTGAAAATGAGGCGAATTGGAACAATGCCGCTTAAAAAGGCGGTTTGGTACTGGCGGGCTGGGGTCTATTCAATAAACTGTGTCAACAAGGAAAATTCGGCATGACATATCCCTTCCTTTTATAATGATCTCCATGAACAACTGCTACCGGGTATACCCCATAGTACTTCGGGATGTATACCGTAGTGCTACCGTGTAAAACCCGAAGCGGCTCTTTTGCTTTTAAAATACTACGCAGTATGGTGTTTCATAATTTTTTAATACCCGCAACCCTGTAAAGTAGAAAATTTGGCCTATGTTCGTATTTGGGATTTTTAGGAGTCTGGCAGGCACCCGTACTCATTGAAATTTGTGCAGCATATTTCGTACAAACCGCTACTGCTTTATTACCTGGAAACATTTGATTGTAACTCTGAAAATTAAAACTTACTGTTTATGAATCGTTTTTTACGCGCTGTGAAAAGGAATGCTATTGCGGTTTTTATGATGGTGTTTGTGCTAGGGGTTAGCCAGATTGGATGGGGGCAGCTTAGTAACTTAACAGAGACTTTTGAAGATGGAAATATAACAGCTAATCCTGTCTGGTCAGGGGGTACATCGCTTTACACTGTAAATTCTACAAGTGCATTAGCAGGTACTAATGATTTAAGAGGCAACACGGCTGGTGCCATTGGAACTATTTATACAAGTATTGGAACTTCTGCAAACCTTTCTTCATCTGGTACTTTAACCTGGAGTTTTCTTTTTCAAGATTCGCAAGGTAATCCCGGTGGAACACCTGCTGGCAGTACGAATGGTGCACGAGTTTATCTTGCCATCAATGGAACAGACCCATTGGCTTCAGGAACTACAGGATATGCATTGCGATACGGTAATAGCAGTACTCCAGATCCCTTTGTACTAGTTAGAACTATAGGAACCGGCTCAGCAGCAACTGAAACAGTTATTGTTTCTTCTGGCATAGACCCTAGTACAAGTATTTATTCAATAAAAGTTACAAGAACTGCAACTGGCGATTGGAGTATATTTATGGATGCAGGAACTGGCGGGGCAACCACACAACGCGGGGCTACTACCAATGATGTCACCTATTTTAATTCGGGTTCGGCAAACTTGAATTTTATGTTGAATACCTCAAATTCAACTGGAACGGGCAATCCACAAAGATTTCGGTTTGATAACATTTCATTTAGTACTGGTGCAGTTGCTATAACTTCTAACGCCGTAACAGGCAACTGGTCTTCGACTGGCAGCTGGGTTGGGGGCGTTGTTCCCACATCTGCTGATAATGTTGTAATTGTTTCCGGTGCCGTAATTACAATGGATGTTACAACAGGTGGCATTAATACCAGAAATTCCGGTACCACTACAACCGTAAACTCCGGGGGTACATTCGCTACTTCGGTTCAGTATATCAATAACGGCACAACTACTATCAATGGTGCTTTTCAATTAAATGCGGGTGGCTTTACCAACAGTGGCAATAATTTTGTTTACGGTGCTTCTGGTACACTGATATTTAACAACACTGGTTCCTCCTATGGCGTTAACAACACAGATCAATACTGGCCTACCAGCAATGGGCCGGTCAACGTTTCTGTATTGCCGGGGGGTATGACATTGAATTCTGGAGCAAACCGCACTGTAACAGGAACTTTTCAAACAGCAGCAGCAGTTACGCTAACCAGCGCTACGCTTACCTTAAACGGAACGGTAAAAATTAATACGGGTGGGAGTTTTGCAAATTCACCCACTTATGGCAGCGCATCAACCTTGGTCTACAATACCGGCGCTCCATTTGGCAGAAGTAATGAATGGACCACCGCAACCAGTGGTGCAGGTTATCCTGCCAATGTGCAAATTTCTAATCCCGGTACAGTTACCACTTTAAATATGGGCAGCACTTCTGCACAATGCTCCGGCAGCATTACTGTTGATGCCTCTACAATTTTAAATACAACTTCCGGTGGTTTAACCGTGTTGGGCAGTGTTACTACAAATGGCACCACCAATACAGGCGGTGCTGTAAACGTTACCGGAACGGTTACTACTAATGGAACAATTACCCTCGGTGGGGATGTTACCTTATCCGGTACATCGGCAAGCGACTGGGTGGTAGGGGCTTCGGCTACCCAAACCAATAACAACAAAGCTGTTTTCTTTACAGGGGCATCAGGCACACAAAACATCACTAAAACAGGTGGCGGTGTGGTTTTCTTCGATTACCTGGTAATTAATAAAGCGGCTGGTACGGTAGCCATCAGCACTTCTCCCGCAACCGACGTTACGATCAATACCACCGCAGGTGATGTATTGCAACTATTAAATGCAGGAGCATTAGACTTGAATGGCCGCACACTTACCCTGAACAACGGTGGTGGAAGTATTGCCGCCAATGCTGCAAACCGTTCCATCACATCAGGAGCAACCGGTGCCACTTTAGCTATCACAGGCGCTAAATCTTTCAGTGGGGCAGGTACTTTGGTTATTAATACCAATGTTACTACGGTATTGTCTGCAGGCTTTGACTTTGGTGTAAGCAAAGTAACAGTGAATGGCACCCTGCAGTTAAATTCAGGAGGTTTTGCCAGCAATGGTTCAGCTCCTACTTACGCCAGCGGTTCTACGTTACTGTTCAATACTGGTGGCAATTACGATATGCATAACGGCAGTGCAGATGTTGCCGGATGGTTTAGAAATGTAGCCAGCACCGGTAGTGCACAGGCTGGCGTTCCATGGAATGTAACCATCAGCAACAATACCAGCGTAAGGTATAACACCGCAAATACCGATAATTTTCCAAGGTATATCAATGGTAACCTCATTATCAATTCAGGTTCAACATTCACTTTAGGTGGCCTGAGTGGAACTGCAGGTGACTTCTTTTTAAGGGGGAACTGGACAAATTCAGGAACGTTTAACCCCAATGTAAGACTGGTAACTTTTAATGGTACCTCAGCGCAAACCCTTACAGGCTCTACCACTTTTGATTATTTAACCTTGAGCAACAGTACCGGTTTAACGTTGCAAACTTCAAGTCCTGTAACAGTGAATCAAACGTTATCACTTACTTCAGGTAAAATTACCCTTGGCGCAAACAATCTGACTATTGCAGCTACGGGTTCTATTTCTTCCAGTTCAACAAACTATATTGTTACGAACAGCTCGGGTTTATTGGTTAGAAATGGAGTGGGTAATAGCGCGACACTGTTTCCTATCGGTCTCAATACAACCAATTATACACCAGTTACAATGACCAATACTTCCGGCACTTCGAATCTGTCGGTTAATGTTTCTGCTACCATAACCAATGCGGTAACTACACCATCAAAGATTGTAACCCTGCAATGGAGTGTAACATCCAGCGCAGCCACCACTGCCACCATTACCCCCGTATGGGTGGCGGCAAACCAAGGAGGCTCATTTACAAATACCGGAGCCGGTGAATTGGGAAATTATACAACGGCTTATACCACCTATCCTGTTACACTAAGTACTACTACCACAACCGCAACAGGCGTTGCAATGCAGAGCGGGTCTAATTTAATCGTTGTAGGAAATACTGGTGCGGTTTATACGCCACCACCGGCAAATGATGACTGTTCAGGCGCAATAAATCTTACTTTAAATGCCGCTGCTGTAAGTGGAAGCTTTGCCAGCAGTACCCCTATGACTGGAGCCACTAAAAATGACGTTTTTTACATGTTCACGCCTTCCACATCGGGTAATTATACAGTTACAGTAAATAATTTCAGCGTCTCCGGTGACAAAGATTTATATGTGTATAACACATGCCCTGTTACTTACACCACATCTGGAACTACTGCTTCAGGTACTACTACTTCAACTACAACTGAATCTGCGACAGGATTCTTTCTATCGGGTACTTCTTACAAAATACTTGTGCAGGATTTTGCAGGGGGTGGTGGAACTTTTGATATAACAGTGACCAATGCTGTTGCTGTCACTTATACCTGGACAGGAACCACAAATTCTACTTGGCTTACCACAACAAACTGGGATCTTGGTAGCTATCCGCAAGTGTCAAATCACGTAGCGTTTTTCAACATTAACACTCAGCCTTCTGTTGGTATTAATATGAATACGCTAACAGGTGCTTTAGCGCTGGGTGCAATTAATTATGGAACATCAGCTACCACCGCCAGAACAATCAGTAATAGTTCTTCAACTGTTTCAGGTGTTTTAACGTTATATGGTGTTACTTTAAATAGTATATCAAACACTATTTTGTGGAACCAGTCAGGCACCACACATACTATCACCAATGGGTCTTCAGCACTCGGTATAGCTCTAGGTAATCCTACTGAAAATATTATTTCTATTACTGGAACAGGAGGTATTACCATTGCAAATGCGATTAGTGGTTCAAATCCTTTAACAAAAGCTGGTTCAGGTGCAGGGATATTGCAACTGACAGGCACCAATACTTATACAGGTCTTACAACAGTTTCAGCAGGAACGTTACAGTTAAATAAATCCGGAGGTGGTACGATACCATCAGCTAATAGTATTACAATTAACGGAGGTACATTAAAAGTTAGCACCAATCAAACGATTAGTGGCTTAACTTTATCATCAGGAACACTAACTGTGGATGCCGGTGCAACTTTAACGATTACCGGTACATATAATGCGACAGGAGGAACTATCAATAATTTAGGAACAATTAAATACACTGGTGCAGCGGTTACTTTCCCCGGCAGCAGTGTAACGGTTAATAATGGTACCGCCAACACTTTAACTAATTTAGAAATTGCTTCCTCGGGAACTGTAACACTTGGCTCCGCATTAATTGTAAGTGGTACGTTAACATTAACGAGCAGCAGTTTTGCTATTGGAGCAAATACCTTAACCTTGAATGGTGGTGTAACCTTTACATCTGGTAGCTTAAACGGTACCAGCAGTTCCATACTGAGTTTGGGAGGTAGTTCTGCACAATCACTGGCATTTGCAACAGGTGCATCGCTGGCTTCGCTAAACGTTGCCAAAACAGGCGGTACCTCTACCTTAACCAGTGTGGGTGATACACTGCGTATTTATACGGGTATTGATTTCACCGGCAATAGCAGTGGTGTACTTGCATTAAACGGACAGGAAATAAAGCTAAAATCCAGTGCTTCGGGTACTGCTTATATCGGGCAAAGCTCCACAACCAGTTTAACAGGTGCTACGGCTATAACCGCTGAGCGTTATATACCTGCAAACAGTAACAGGGCATGGCGGTTACTGGCTGTACCAACAACAGGATCGCAAACCATTAACTCGGCATGGCAGAACGGCCAGGCTTCGGGTGTAGCGGGTACAGCCGGTTTGGGCAGTTGGATCACCAGCAATGTAGCAGGTGCAACAAGCGTCGGTTATGATGCACAAACACCCGGCAATTCATTGCTTACTTATAACCAAACAAGCAATTTATGGGTTGGGGTAACATCGAATACCACCACTACACAACTGGCACCTTCGGGTACAGATGGCTATATGCTTTATATCCGTGGCGACAGAACAGCAACCAATAGCAATCCTACAATTACGCCTACTACTTTATTCAGCAGGGGCGGTATTAAACAAAACAACCAGTCAGCAATTACAGTTCCGGCAGAAACAAATATTGCTACGGGCAACTATGTAATGATCGGCAACCCGTTTGCTTCAACCATCAATTTGCCCAGTTTAACATTGGGTGGCTTTGCAAACCAGTCTTTACTTAACTTCTTTGTTTGGGATCCTCAGATGGGTACCATAGGCGGTTTTGTAACATTGCAAAAAAGTGGTGCCAATTATGTGGCACAAACAGTTGGTGGTGTTACATTTCCACAGAATTCAATTGTAAACACGATTCAATCAGGCCAGGCATTTTTTATACAATCACAAACTGCTTCGGGTACTGTTGCCGTGCCGGAAGCGGCTAAAGTAACTACCAGCAGCCTGGTGTTCAGGCCCGGTATTGCAGCGGCAGCAGCAAAGCGTTATTTAATTACGGCACTTTATGCAGGCCAGGACAATACGGCCCGTATTATGGATGGAACTACGCAATATTTTGATCCATCTTTCTCTAACCTTGTAGATGATGCGGATGCCCGTAAGCTGGGTAATTTTACAGAGAACCTGGGCATCAGTAATGGCGTGGCTACACTTTCTGTAGAAAAAAGAGGCGCTATTGCACCTGCCGATACGATCTTCTTCAGTATCAGCAATATGAAAATACAGGGTTACCAGTTACGGTTTATTGCGGCCAAATTAACACAGCCGGGCGTAAGGGCTTTTCTTGAAGACAGTTATTTACACAGCAGCACACCGGTTGCACTGAACGATACCACCACTGTTAACTTTACCGTAGATGCCAATGCGGGTTCTTATGCCAGCAACCGTTTCAGGCTGGTATTTAAAACACGCCCAGTTGCCATTGCAAACAATAACACCGGCACCGATGGCCTGTCTGCCGTAAGCAACGGTACGGCAAAAAGCATTAGTGTATATCCAAACCCGGTAACGGGCGGCATTGTAAATATTTCGTTTAAAAATGAACCGGCAGGTAATTACCAGGTGATGCTTTACACAATGAAAGGACAGCCTTTGTTTACCAAAACAATGAGCCATGCAGGTGGCAACGCGGCACAATCATTGCTTATTGGCAAAGGCATTGCCAACGGCAGTTACAAACTGGCGGTAATTCATCCTGATAACACCTGGACAGAACAAACGATTATTGTGACAAAATAAGCGGGGTTGCCCAATGTTTAAATATATTCTGCAGTACAAGTGAGTGACACAACCGGGATGATAGTAGTATTGCAGTTAAGTAAAAAAAAGTGCGGGTGGGTATAACAGGCACGATCTGTAAATTTGCATCAGTATAAAAGTATAACAATGAACAGCAAGAGAAACACACAGTTAATAGCGGCAGCACTGGTTTTAATCGTATCACTGATACCCTGGATGGCTTTTGCCCAGATTGGTGGCGGCGGTGGTCTTGGCGACCCTGATGTTCCGATTGATGGCGGGCTGAGTATTCTGGTGGCTGCAGGTGTGGCTTACGGGGCTAAGAAAGTACATGAGGCCAGGAAAAAAAAGCAGGAAGCCAATGTTGAATAACGTTTTTTCTATGAGCTAAAAATGAAAGACCAATAGCTTAGCGCAGCCTCCGGGATTTATGATAAACCTTGGGGGCTGTTTTATTTTCGTTATGCTGTGCTACGCCAATTACTTTTTGTCTTAGGAAACAAATTATGCTCTTTACTTTTTTGCTTGTCCAAAAAAAGTAACAAAAAAAGACCCCCATAAATGATATACAGCCCATTTGCGGGAGCGCAATGATTAAGCTTTTGTAGTACTGTAAACTCTACGGTATATCCCTGAAAATAAGCGGAGTGGCTGCCAGAATTGATGCTTTATTCCGGTACAGCTTTGCATAATAAAAAAACCTTTTACAAAACTGGTTTGTAAAAGGCTTTTTGAAGTAACCAACAGCAATAGGTTTCAGAGCCTTGCATCAACGGTATTCCTGTCTAAAAATGCTTTTGTATCAAAAACTACTGCGTCTTTGTTTTTTATGGTTTCAAAATCAATGTCAAGGAATTCTGTGTGCGAAACGGCGAGAATTACCACATCGTACACTCCGGTTGCGGGCAGGTTGTGTATCATGCTCAGGCTGTACTCATGCTGTACCTGTTTCCAGTCGGCATGGGGGTCGTACACATCTACATTTAACCCGAACTGGCAAAGCTCTTTGTAAATATCGATCACTTTGGAATTGCGGATGTCGGGGCAGTTTTCTTTAAAGGTCATACCCAGTATCAGCGCTCTTGAACCATCGATCTTGTGGCCTTTTTTGATCATGAGTTTGATCACCTTATTGGCTACAAACATGCCCATATTATCGTTTACCCTGCGGCCAGATAAAATAACCTGCGGATGGTAACCGAGCGATTCGGCCTTATGTGCCAGGTAATAAGGATCAACGCCAATACAATGGCCGCCTACCAGCCCCGGCCTGTATTTTAAAAAGTTCCACTTGGTGCCTGCGGCATCTATTACATCGTTGGTATCAATACCAATACGGTCGCAAATAAGGGCCAGTTCATTTACAAAAGAAATGTTCAGGTCGCGCTGTGCATTTTCAATGGCTTTAGAAGCTTCAGCCACTTTTAAATTGGGTGCTTTATGTGTACCTGCGGTAATAATGCTGGCATAAAGGTCGTTCACGGTTTCGGCAATTTCGGGTGTGGAGCCAGAAGTAACTTTTTTAATATTGGTAAGGGTATTTACTTTATCGCCGGGGTTAATGCGTTCGGGTGAATAGCCCACAAAGAAACCGGTATTGAATTTTAAACCAGAGACTTTTTCCAGTACCGGAACACAATCATCTTCGGTACAGCCGGGGTAAACCGTAGATTCATAAATTACAAGATCACCCTTTTTAAGAACAGAACCAATCATTTGCGATGCCATAAGCAAAGGCTGCAGATCGGGAGATTTAAACTGGTTAATGGGTGTTGGTACGGTAACAATAAAAACATTGTAATCTTTAAGGGCGCTTACACTGTCAGAAAACCTTAATCCTTTACCGTTGCTGTGTTCGGAGTTAATCACCGCCATCAGGTCTTCCAGGTTGGCTTCTTTGGTGCGGTCTTTACCTTCGCTGAGTTCCTGTACCCTGCCGGCATCTATATCAAAGCCGAGTACATTGTATTTTTTGCCAAATTCTATGGCCAGCGGCAGGCCAACATAACCCAATCCGATAATAGCAATTTTTTTGTCTGAAAGCATGGTGTAGTTTTTAGTTTTTCCGGCTTTTAAACAGCAGGTTTTATTGATGAATAGGTATTAAAAATTAATTGCTCATTCACAGATTTGCTTCATAAAATTATGGGAATTCCATATTAACTGTAACTGTGCCGTGCATGATAAATATTACGGCATCCTGATTTTGTGTAATCAGTTCCTGGTTTCCCAAGCCGGATACCGAATGCTTACAAAGATATAGGTGAATTGCATTTATAAAAAAACAAAAAGGGTTTTTAATTAGCCGGGCTTCTTAAATCTTTTTAAAGATGATTACACCGGAGTTACAGGAATGAAGGGAAGCATTTTTATGAAACCGGGAGCATAACGCTTATGATGCTTTACTTGCCACGCTCGGTTCATCGTTCCTCTTCCATGGCAACATTTAAGCGAAGGGTGGCGGCCTTTGCAGGTTATATTTTACAGCCGTAATTATAACGAGGAGGCGCAACGAGGAGATGTCCCGTTCTTAATGTAACAGATTTCTCTTCCGATATGCATCGGAAGAGAAATGACGGGCAGCTTGTGAACCATGATGCTATGCATTGCTGCCGTATTAGTGCTACAGTGTGTACACATCCTTTTGTGTAAAATAATAGAACACGGATGATACTGCTTCGCAGTATGTAAAAATCCGTTTTATCCGTACCATCTGTGTCATCCGTGTTCCATTTATACTTGTGTACATACGGTAAGTATAAGTGTGCGACGCAACAGCAGTTGCATGAAGCGGTAAAGCCGGGTAAAAAATTTGTACTGGTTTTTCTGTACTGTTTACCGGAGGCTTACTGTGATTGACATTTACACTTATCTGCAATTTAATAAATGCGGTAATTTGTAAGCGCTTTTTAAAATGGCCTTTGGGATTGGTTAGGTTTATAATTCTATATTTGCGGTTTTAGGTTGGCTGATAACTGGATAAATTTTTTTAACTATGAAATGCTTTACCGGTGTTGTTGCAGGATGTATTTGTGTAATGATCATGTTTTCTTCATGCTACAGCCTGAAGAACATTACTTATTTCCAGGACCTGACAGATACTTCTAAAATATACTCGCAGGCTATCAAAGAAACCTACGAAGCACATATTCAGCCGGATGATGTAATTGAAATTATTGTAAACAGTATTAACCCTCAGGCTACGGCCATTTTTAATTTGGGTAATAATACGCCTGTAACTGCGGGGTCAGTTGCTTCGAATAGCGCACTTGTTACAACCGATCTGCGTAATAACACGCTCAGCGGTTACCTGGTAAATAAAGACGGTATTATTGATTTTCCGGTTTTAGGCAAGCTAATGGTAAAAGGTTTAAGCATCAGCCAGTTAAAAGATACATTGGCGCGCAGGCTGGACACCTTTCTTAAAACCCCCATTGTAAATGCCAGGTTATTAAATTATAAAATAACCGTACTGGGCGAAGTTGCGCGTCCGGCAAGTTATACTTTGCAAAGCGAACGGGTTTCGGTTATTGATGCGATTGGTATGGCCGGCGACCTTACCATTAACGGAAGGCGTGAAAATGTGTTACTGGTAAGGGAGGAGAACGGGCAGCGGAACTTTGTACGGCTTAACCTGAATTCTTCAAAAATATTCGAGTCGCCCTATTATTATTTAAAACAGAATGATGTTGTGTATATTGAACCCAATGACGCTAAAATTGCTGCATCTGATCAAAGAAACACAAGGAACATTACTATTGGCCTGTCGGTGGCTACTTTAATTGTTTTGATCTTTTCACAGTTAAGAAGATAACTCTTTTTATATATGACTGATAACCAGCTTACCAATACCGATTTGGTAAAACAGCCTTTTGAGAGCGTATTAAAGCAGGATATTTATAAATACCTGAGGTACTGGTATTGGTTTGTACTGGCACTTGGAATTTCTTTTTTTGTGGCGAATTTATACCTGCGTTATTACGTACCCGTTTATAGTGTAAGCTCAAAAATACTCATCAAATCAGATAAAAGCGGTGGCAGTGTTTCGCAGGGCGATATACTGAACGAATTAACCGGTTTCAGCACCAAAAGCAATGTGGGCGATGAGGTTGAAATTCTGAAGACCAGTTACATTATGCACAAGGTGGTGGAGGAACTGGGATTAAATATCAATTACATCCAGGTGGGCGATATTAAATCTACCGACTTATACAAAACCTCGCCATTTAAAGTAACGATATTGTCTTTGCCAGACAGCCTTGCCTCTATGCAATTTCATTTGAAACTTCGGGATAACGGGTTTCATATTAAAGACCAGGGACTGAACGGAGACTATCATTACAACGAGATTATAAAAACTTCAAAAATTACATTCAGTATTCAAAGGGTTGAAAATTTTGGCTTCGACAGTACCAGTGACTATATTTTAAGTATCGGATCGGTTGATGCAGCAAACGATGCATATTCGGGCAATGTAACGGCAGCATTTGTAAACAAACAGTCGAATGTAATTCAGATGACGATCAATACCACCGTACCCAAAAAAGGTGAGGATATCTTAAATAAACTGTATGATGTATATACAAGATTAAACCAGGAAGATAAAAACCAGATTGCAGACAGCACCATCAACTTTATTAATGAACGGCTGGTGCTGGTAGCCGATGAATTATCTGATGTAGAAAAAAATGTAGAACAGTTTAAGCAAAAGAACAATGTTTCTTTAGATATAAAAGAACAGGCACAGTTAACTCTTACCGACATCAGCGAAATACAAAAACAATTGATTCAGCAGGAAGTAGAGATCAGCGTTGTAGAAAGCATACAGGACCATATAAAAGGGAATTCGTACCGCGTGGTGCCCGGCGCTTTGGTGATACAGGACCCCAGTTACCTTTCCCTTGTAGAAAAATACAACAGCCTGGTACTGGAACACGACAGCCAGTTGCAAAGTTCCAAAGCAGATAACCCGATTGTTGTTGGCCTGGCAGAACAAATAGAAAATGTAAAGGCCGACCTGCAAACCAGCCTGATAAACATTAAGCGGGGGATGATTATAGCAAGGGATGAATTGCAGAAGAAAAACGATCAGTTGCTTGGCACTATTAAAACAGCACCGCAAAAAGAGCGTGCCTTTATGGATATTTCAAGACAACAGCAGGTAAAGCAGCAATTGTATTTGTATCTGTTACAAAAGCGGGAAGAAACGGCCATTTCCAAATCGGGAACGCTGGCAAATACCAGATTGATTGAACCTGCCAAGAGCAACCGCTTCCCTTTTTTACCCGACAGATCGAATATTTACCTGATTGCTTTTGTTACCGGCCTTCTTATTCCATTTCTGATCATCTACCTTGTTGACTTTTTAAATAATAAGATTACCAACAGAAAAGAGATCATGTCTGTTACAAAGGCACCCATCATTGGCGAAATCGGCCATAACAATACAGCGGAGACCATTGTGGCAAAAAAAGATTCCAGATCGGGTATTGCAGAACAGTTCAGGGCCATCCGTACCAACCTTGATTTTATTCTTAAAGGAAAAGAGCACCAGGCAGTGCTGTTCACATCAAGCATGAGCGGCGAAGGCAAATCTTTTCTTTCCATAAACCTTGCAGCTTCACTGGCAATAGCAGGAAAAAAAGTAGTAATTATTGAACTGGATCTTCGTAAACCCAAGATTGCAAAGGAATTTGGTCTTGAGAGAAAAGAAGGATTTTCCAATTATATGATCTCAGAAATGAATGTGGAGCAGTTGCCCCAGCAAACAGCGTTTCATCCCAATTTATTCCTGATTACTTCAGGGCCGGTACCGCCCAACCCGGCTGAATTATTGCTACAGGAAAAAATGGGTACCCTGTTTGGATATTTAAAAGAAAACTTTGATTACGTTATTGTAGATACGCCGCCCGTAGGCCTGGTAACAGATGCCATTCTTGCAGCAAAATATGCAGATGCCTGTATTTATGTTGTGCGGCAGCGGTTTACATTTAAAGACCAGATTCCAATCATTAACGACCTGGAAGTAAATTCCAAGATTTCCAATATTTCTGTTCTTATAAACGATGTAGCGGTAACGGGCCATTATGGTTACAGTTACCGGTACGGCTACGGGTATGGATACGGGTACGGTTATAGCAATAACAAGTCAGAATCGTATTATTCAAGCCAGGAGAAATCTTCGTGGTTCAGTAAGTTTACAAAAAGAAAATAGTGGATTTATATTTTTGAGCACAGGCAATCATTACAATCCTGTGCTGCATGGTAATGCAGGTATTTTTGATGATCATTAAAAGGCTTTTAAAAGCAATCAGGGTTTGGTTTATAAACCCGGTAAATTATTATCATTACAAGGTTTGTAATTTTTTACAACAAAGTTTAAAGGCTGATACTTAAAACCTGTTTCTTTTTTTATCCGCTTTCAGTTGGCCTGGTTTGTGACTGAGGGTGGCGAAGCCGTAGTTGTTAGTTAGTAAATGCATTATAAAGCCATCAGTATTGCTACTATTTAACCCCGGTTGTGTCACTCACTTGTACGTTCGGAAGAAGAGGCAACAAGGCCGCAAACAACAGGCAAAGAGGCAACAGGCAAATAGGGATAGGGATGTATTACTCACTGTTCATATTTATTCATCAGTACAAGGGAGTGACACAACAAAAGCCTGATAGCAGCAATACAGTTGGCTACAAAATAATTGTATTCTACCTTTTTACAAATCGTGTTGTCAGAAAAAATAATATAGTTTCTTATTTAGTATGTGCAGGATTGCCGGTATTATAAACCCTTCATTCAATACTGAAACTTTGGCTGCAAAGGTTAAGGAGATGTGCCGCTTACTGAAACATGGCGGCCCTGATGATGAAGGTCTTTACACCAGCAGTGAACACCATTTGGCACTGGGCCACCGAAGGCTTGCTTTGATTGATCTTAGCCCTGGCGGCCACCAGCCTATGGCATACGCAGCGGAGCGCTATTGGATTACTTACAATGGGGAGCTATACAATTATATTGAACTAAAAAAAATACTGGAGAAAGCTGGTTTTGTTTTTAAATCTGCCAGCGATACCGAAGTAATACTGGCTGCATTTGCAGCATGGGGCACCAATGCCTTTCAGCGTTTTAATGGCATGTTTGCTTTTGCCCTTTGGGATCAGCTTATCGCAACTGTTTATTTGGTAAGAGATGCTTCGGGCATTAAGCCGTTGTATTATGCTGTTACAAAAGAAGGGCTTGCCTTTGCTTCGGAAATAAGAGGTTTTGCACCACTGGAATACCTGCAGCAGGAAAATACCAACTGGCCGGTGTACCTGCTTGCATACGGACACTTACCCGAACCCGTTACAACGCTTAAAAAAGTAAAGCCGCTGCAAAAAGGATGCTTTCTTCGTTACCATGTTAGCGGCAAGCAATGGGATATTGAATCGTTTAACCATTACAGCTATATAGAAGAAAATAACAATGCAGCCGAGGCAAAAGAACTGATAAGAGATCAGTTGCAGAAAGCCGTACAGCGCCATTTGTTAAGCGATGCACCAATCGGTGTTTTTTTAAGTGGTGGGCTGGATTCCGGCGTGGTAGCAACACTTGCTGCAAAATGCCATACTGCTACCCTGAAAACAATATCCATCATTTTTGAAGAAGAAAAATATTCTGAAAAAAAGTACCAGGATCTTCTGATAAACCAATTGGGTTGCACCAATACACAGCAAACACTAAGTGAGGATGAATTCAACCAACACTTTCCCAATATTATCGATGCTATGGATCTTCCCGGCTGTGATGGCATCAATACCTGGTTCATTAGTAAATATGCCAGGGAAAGCGGTATAAAGGCGGTATTGTCTGGTGTTGGTGGCGATGAGTTGTTTGGTGGCTATCCTTCGTTTAAACGTATTAAAACAGTGAAATGGGTGGAAAAAATTCCACCGGCTTTATTGAAAACAGGGCGCTATTCCGGTTCACGCAAATTGAGGCGCATGGCATATTTAAGCCTGGATGGCGCCAAAGGCATTTACCTTTTTTTACGCGGACAATTTGTGCCATTTGAAATAGCAAAACAATTGAACATTTCGCAGGATGAAGTATGGAACATACTGGATGCGCAGCCACAGCTAAACGATATTAATCAGTTAACTCCCGGTAACAGGGCTGGCTGGGTTGAAATGAATTTATATATGCAAAACCAGTTACTACGCGATGCGGATGTGATGAGTATGACACATGGCATTGAAATCAGGGTGCCTTTCTTAGACAGGGATTTTGTAAAGCTGGCGTTGCGTATAAAAAGTGCCGTGAAGTATTCAGATGTTTTACCCAAACATTTATTGATTGACAGTTTTAAAAATGAATTACCCCAGCCAATATGGAACCGGCCAAAAATGGGATTCTCTTTTCCTTTTTCCGAATGGTTGTCGCGGAGTGAATTTGTAAAAGACACTATGAGTACTTATGGGCAAGCGGGTAATGAAAATTATAATGATTTTGTTAAGGGCAATATGCATTGGTCGCAGTTGATGTCTTTACTGTTGTTAAGAAAGAATGGGTAAAAGGGTTTTGTTTTTAACGCTGAAAGTTTTTTCTGCTACAGGTGGTATTGAAAAAGTATGCCGTGTTGCGGGAAAGGCCCTTTATGAAACAGGACTTCAATGTGGTGCTACGGTTAAAATATTCTCTATGTATGGCCCTGGGGGAATAGCGGATGGCAATAAATATTTTCCGCAGCTGCTGTTTAAAGGTTTTAACCAGCATAAGATCGCTTTTGTTTTAAAAAGTTTGCGGCAGGGGTGCAAAAGCAATATCGTATTATTAAGCCATATCAATTTATTGCTGGTAGGCTGGCTGATAAAAAAATGCAAGCCTTCAACCAAACTTGTGTTGCTGGCTCATGGCATTGAAGTATGGCAGCCGCTGTCTTCATTGAAAAAGAAGATGTTGGGTACAATGGATCTTATTCTTCCAGTGAGCAGTTTTACCAAAGAAAAAATGAAATCACTTTATGGCTTGCCCGAGCAACGTTTTGTGGTGATCAACAATTGCCTGGATCCTTTCCTGGAACTGCCATTGGAAAAAGGAAAGCGTGCTGCTTTATTAAACCGTTATGGATTAAAAAAAGAGCAACCTGTTTTACTTACCGTATCAAGGATGGTGGATACTGAACAATACAAAGGTTATGACAAGGTATTGCGTACCATGCCGGAGCTGATGAAATTGTATCCCGGTATCCGCTACCTGCTGGTAGGAAAAAACGATGATGCTGAGCGCCAAAGACTGGATCAGTTGATTGAAAATCTGAACATAAAAGAAGCGGTAATATTTACCGGATTTATATCAGACGAGGAGCTGGCGGCGCATTTCAGGCTGGCAGATATTTTTGTGATGCCCAGTGAAAAAGAAGGCTTTGGTATTGTTTTTATAGAAGCCATGTTTTATGGCCTGCCCGTTATTGCCGGTAACAGAGATGGCTCAACAGATGCCTTGTGTAATGGCGAAATGGGGCTGCTGATTGATCCTGAAAACATCGGTGAGCTCACCAACGCAATCAGGCAGATGCTGGATAAAAAAGAAGCATGGCTGCCAGATCAACAGAAACTGATGGATCGCTTTAGTTATGAAGGTTACAAGGAAAAACTGAGACTCAGTTTGGGGGTGTAGCTGCATTTTGCTGAATAGAATATCAGAACGTACAAGTGAGTGACACAACGATGCTTAATAGTAGTTATATAGCCTGGCTCAAAAAACAATTCCCTCTTATTATTTTGTTTACTATAAATAAAATAACGAGGCAATTGATAAATGTTTTTATGAACCCTGCTGAAAATTTATGCTCAACTTCCGTTGCGTCGCACACTTGTACTGCAGGAATTTTATTGAGCTTTCAACAGCCGCGTTAAATAATATAATCTCCTCAGAATAAATGATTAAGCTTATACAAAGCAAAATAGAAAAATTTGTTTCCAGGCAAACTTTAAAAAATATATCCACCCTTATGGGGGGAACATTTATCGCGGCGATAATACCAATCATTACAGCTCCAATAATGTCACGGTTATATGAACCAAAATTTTACGGTGTATTGGGTCTTTATACAAGTATAACAGGCCTTGTTGGAATTATTGCCTATACCAACTATGCACAGGCTATAATGATGACAAAAGAGGATGAAGATTCAAAACAAGTTGTTTGGTTTTCTTTATTGATCAGTTTTATAATCAGTTGCATTTCGATATTAATAATTTTATGCATTTCACTATTCACTAATTTTATTACTGACTCAGTAGTAGGCCATTGGCTTTTCTTTTTACCATTAAGTGTATTTTTAAATGGTGTTAATTATATCTTGCTTATTTGGGCAAACAGGATTAAGAATTATAAAAATCTTGCCTTTAACAGGATTATACAGGCTTTGCTAACCGTTTTAATTCAAATAACAATAGGGATTCTTATAAAGAATGAAACCGGGCTTATGGTTGGCTTATTATCCGGACAATTATTAAGCGCATTTTTACTTTCGCTTGAATTCTATTTCAAAAGAAAAATTTTTTATATAGGGAGGCCGAAATTTGGGCATTTCAAAGGCATTGCAATAAAATATAAAGACCTTGTACTGTATAGTACGCCTTCTGAATTCATTAATAATTTTATTAATCAAACGCCCATTTTCCTGTTGCAAAAATTTGGAGGTACATCTTACGTTGGTAATTTTACTTTTACCCAACGTTTTTTAGGTTTGCCACAGCTTTTTCTTTCAAGCGCTATCGTTGATGTTTTTAAACAAAAAGCAAGTGAAGCCTACAATCACATTGGAAATTGTAAAGCCATTTTTTTAAAGACATTTAAAGTACTAACCGGCCTTGCTATTGTTCCTTTTTTGATTTCCTTATTTTTTGCACCACAGATTTTCGCATTTGTATTTGGAAACAAATGGGCAGAGGCTGGAGTTTTTGCCCAATTTTTAAGTGTTATGTATTTTTTTCGCTTTATAGTAAGCCCGCTTACGTATGTTTATTTTATAGCAGGTAAAATGAAGGAAGATTTTTTTTTGCATTTATTATTTTTGACCTTAACTACTCTATCTTTTTACACCGGGAACTATTTCCTGGAAGATAAAAGATATCTCATTCTCATATATGCTATTTCTTACTCATTGGTATATTTAATTTATTTTGTTCGTTCTTACAAATTCACTACTAAATGAGCAATTTTGAAAAAGAGTACTATGAATCCCCTGACTTTTGGGATAATGGTATGATAGAAGATCATGCTAACATTGAAAGAATTAAAAAAACAGCTCAGCTCATTCCAGATGACGTTCATTCTTTGGTAGACATAGGTTGCGGAAATGGGGTTTTTTTAAATTACCTTATAAATCTAAGGCCAACTTTAGATTTAACAGGTATTGAAAGAAGCGCAGCTGCATTGAAACATGTAAAAACCAAAAAATCTATAGGTGATATTTCCAATTTGAGTTTTTTAGACAGGTCAATTGATTGTGTTACTTGTTTGGAGGTAATAGAGCACTTACCTCTGCCGATTTATAAACACTCGCTTAATGAACTGGCACGAGTTGCGGATAAATATATTATAGTTAGTGTCCCATATAATGAAAAATTAGAAAATTCATATACAAAATGTCCATCCTGTAAATCAATTTTCAATAGTGATTTGCATTTAAGAAGTTTTATTGATAGAGATATTTTTTCATTGTTTGATGATTATGGGTTTAAAAATATTGCAATTGAGAAATTAGGAGAGATTAGTGAATTTAAAGGACACGAACAGTATAGGAAAATATTTTATCCAGAACAGATTTTAAGCTGGAATTCCCCCATTTGTCCAATATGTGGGTTTGTTACTTCAAAAAATAGAGAGCAAAATATTTTAGTTCAAAATAAGCAATTATCTAAAAGAAGTTTTATTTCATATTTCTCAGCCTTACCTAAAATGATATGGCCCAAGGATAAAAGATATTATTGGATTATAGGGGTTTACATGCGCATATCATAATTCAATTATTAAAATGATTCTCAAATTATTTAGTAAATAATTATTAATGATTGTTATCATTGATTATGGCGTTGGTAACCTTACCTCTATTCAAAATATGTTTAGGAAAGCAGGCGTTGCCGCAATGATCAGTAGTAATAAAACTGATATTGAAAATGCCTCTAAAATATTATTACCCGGTATGGGAGCATTTGATAATTGTATGCAAAAGCTTAACGAGTCAGGCTTGCGTAATACTATAGAACAAAAAGTATTCAGTGATAAAATTCCGGTTTTAGGTATATGTGTCGGTCTGCAAATGTTTATGGAGAATAGTGAAGAAGGTAATCTCGAAGGATTAGGATGGATAAAAGGTTCAACCATCCGTTTTAAACCAGGGTTGATGCATGTCACCCACAAAATACCTAATATGGGTTGGCTGGAAATAGATTCCAAAAAACAATCACCGCTATTGACGGATTTGGAAAATGCTCGTTTTTATTTTGCCCATTCTTATCATGTAAAGACCGCGAATGCAGAAGATGAATTGGCAAGTGCATATTATGGTTACGATTTTACCGTTGGCATTGAGAGAGATAATATTATTGGGGTGCAGTTTCATCCTGAGAAAAGCCACAGGTTTGGCATGCAATTGCTTAAAAATTTCTCTGAAAACTATTAATGCGTAGGATAAGGGTTATACCCGTATTACTGATTCACAAAGGCGGATTAATCAAATCTGTGAAATTTAGGCATTACAAATATGTGGGCGACCCGATCAATGCTGTAAAAATTTTTAATGAAAAGGAAATTGACGAAATAATTATTCTTGACATTGATGCCAGCCGAAACAAACGCCCACCAAATATGCAGAAGATAAAAGAAATTACAGGTGAGGCATTTATTCCGCTGGGCTATGGAGGGGGTATTTCTGCTATAGAAGAAATAAAAGAACTTTTTTATTTGGGTGTAGAAAAAATAATCCTGAATTATACGGCAGTTCAAAACCCTTCACTTGTAACAGAAGCCGCAAATCTGGTGGGCAGCCAGAGTGTTGTAGTATCAGTAGATGTAAAAAAAAACATATTCGGCAATTATAAAGTGTACACACAAAATGCAACTGAAAATACCGGCTTAGACCCGGTGGTATTTGTAAAAAAAATGGAAGATGCAGGGGCTGGTGAAATCTTTCTAAATTCGATTGATAAAGATGGGACGTATGGCGGCTTCGACCTTGAACTGATAAAAAATGTAAGTAGCGGACTAAGTGTGCCTTTGATTGCCTGCGGAGGAGCTGCTTCTGTAAATGATTTTAATAAGGCGGTTGAACATGGAGCTTCGGCTGTTGCTGCAGGCAGTATGTTTGTTTTTCAGCGACCGCATAATGCTGTGCTTATCAGTTATCCTTCTCAAAAAGAATTGATGGATAATTTATATAGCCGATTACTGCACGTGTAAAAAAATATTTGGTTGCGGCACATCGGTAAATGCCAACTTTAAAATTATAGAAATAAATGAAAAGATTTACGCAATAAAAATTAAAGTAAAAGATGCTGTTGTACGACGAAGAAAAATTAAAAAAAGATATCAATGCTAATTGTGGACGGCCTTACCAGCAATGTTCTATCAGCGTTATGGATACCATTGCCGATCCGGATATTACATTTGATGAACAGGGGATTTGTAATTATTATTATGAGTATTTGGAGGCTGAAAAGAAAGAAGTTTTTAAAGGAGTGCAGGGTGAAATAAAACTTGCAGAAACAGTGCAGCAGATTAAGGATGCGGGTAAAGGACAAAAATACGATTGCATAACTGGAGTTAGCGGTGGAGTAGACAGCACCTACCTCGCATTAACAGCAAAAAAACTTGGTTTGAGACCATTAATTGTACATTTTGATAATGGATGGAATTCTGAACTGGCTGTAAAAAATATTGAAAATATAGTATCGCGGCTGGAATTTGATCTTTATACTTTGGTTGTTGAATGGGAGGAGTTTAAAGATATTCAACTGGCTTTTATAAAAGCTTCGGTAGTAGATATTGAAACTATTACAGACCACGCTATAATTGGAACGCTTTACAAACTAGCCGCAGAAAATAATATCAAATATATTTTAAGCGGTTCCAATATCGTAACAGAACAGGTTTTGCCATCGCACTGGATATGGAACAAAAGCGATGATGTGAACATTAAAGATATTCATAAAAAGTTTGGATCTGTTAATCTAAAAACTTACCCTTTTTTTTCATCAAAAGAGAAAGTTTATTATCAAAAGATTAAAAAAACAGAGACTATTTCTTTGCTTAATTATTTGCCTTATAACAAGAAAGAAGTTAAAAAAATAATTACTGAGGAACTGGGCTGGAGGGACTATGGCGGCAAACATTACGAATCGGTGTTTACAAGATTTTATCAAGGTTATATACTCCCTATTAAATTTGGAATAGATAAAAGAAAAGCTCATTTGTCAACCCTTATTTTTTCGGGGCAGATCACAAAAGAAGTTGCATTGCAGGAATTACAAGAACCTATCTATGATCCTATTCTGTTAATAGACGATATGGATTTTGTATTGAAAAAATTTAATCTAACTCCTGAAACTTTTAAAGCTTTAATACTGTTACCCAGAAAAGAACATAACGAATATGCATATAGGAAAGGTATTTTTTGGGAAGAATATCCGTTTCTGAAGCCAATTCAAAAAATAAGAAATATGTTGAGAGGTTAAAAATGATGTCAATATTTAGAGACAAACAAATTATTATTCTTTCACCTCAATCTTGGAATCATATACATGTTTCAAAGCATCATTATGCAAAAGAACTAGCAATTTTAAATAAAGTATATTTCATATCAGCGCCTTTAACAAAATTCGGATGGAAATATAAATGGTACAGTCCTGAAAAAAATCCAAACCTAGAAGTGCTGGATTTTAAAATCCCTCTTGTTAACAGGATAAAATTTTACTGGCCTGCATTGTATCGAAAAATTGTTAAGCGCCGACTATTTACTATCCTTAAAGAGAGAGCCGGGTACGCTAATATATGTATTGATTTTGGATGTTATGCTGAGTTTGATACACTTAAAAATTTCCCAGCGCATTTTAAAATTTTTTTCCCTGTAGATGATAAAAATTTTATTACCGGCGATGCCAGATGTGCTGATATGGTACTTTCTGTTTCAAAAAATATAACAGAAAAATTTCTTGTACAGAGAAAACAGTGTTTTTATATTAATCATGGGTTATCGAATGAGTTTTCTGAAGTGAGTAAAAAAATTTTAGCCACCCCTATATATATTCCTAATAAGCCGCTATGTTTTGGATATGCAGGTAATATTTTCAGCACCTATTTAGACTTTGATATTTTTGAAAAAATCATCAGGCAAAATGAGGATATTCGTTTTATACTTTATGGTGACACTAAGTTTAATGCTGAAAGCCCAGTGCATAAAAAATGGTATGCTTTTTTAAAACAATCGAAAAATGTCGAGCTAAAAGGAATACTAAAACCTATTGACCTTGCTAAAGCTTACACTGGACTAGATGGATTTGTGCTTTGCTATAAGCCAGATTATATTCACTATCATGGCGAAAATTCACATAAAATTCTTGAATACCTGAGTACAGGGAAAATCGTAATAAGTACGCATATTTCCATTTACGAGAAAAGCTTATTATTTTCTATGTCTCAACGTAACCATAACGAAGAACTCATAAATATTTTTTCCAATGTTATTCAAAAAATTGAAGCATATAATAGTGAAAATTTGATTAAACAGAGAATTGAGTTTGCACTTGACAATTCATATAAAAGACAGATTGACCGGATAGAAAAAATGATTTTAAAGATCTTAAGCAAACAGCCTTAATAGCCTTATTAACGCAGGTATTCCAATTAATATATTAGCAAAAAAAAATATTATGATGTCTTTTTGGAGAGGGGGATATTACTATTTTTTAAACAGGTTTGTAATGAAAATACCTTTTCATAGTGTGAGACTTTTTTTTGTAAAACTGCACATTGGTAGGCTTGGCAGTGGCACCTCTATTTTACTTTCTACTGAATTGAGGGTACTTGGCAATATTTTTATAGGTAGCCAAACAGTAATAAATAAAAATGTAATGCTTGATGGAAGGGGGGGGAAGTTGATTATAGGAAATAATGTAGATATTGCCCAGGAAACAAATATATGGACTCTTGAACACGATGTACATGATGATTTTCACAGAAGTAAAGGAGCTAATGTAATAATTGAAGATTATGCCTGGATTGCATCCCGGGTAACTATTTTACCTGGCGTTACAATAGGAAAAGGTGCAGTTGTAGCATGCTGCAGCGTAGTCACAAAGGATGTTCCGGCAATGGCCATTGTGGCGGGTATTCCGGCGAAAATTATTGGAAAAAGAAAAAATAAGTTGCTATATACCTTGAAGCATAAACCTTGGTTTGAATAAAAAATTCATGGAATGATTAAACTTAACCTTGGTTGTGGCTCTGTAAGACCAAACGGATGGATCAACACGGATTCATCTTTAAACGCCAGTATACAGAAAATCCCGGTCATTGGTAAACGCATCAGTAAGTTATTTAACCCTGTCGAATACAGTAATAATAACTTCAAGTATATGAATCTTAACAGGAAATGGCCGTATGGCATTAATACTGTAGATGTAGTGTACGCGTCACATCTCTTCGAACACCTTACTTTAAATTCGGCAAATCTTTTTCTTGCAGAGGCTTACAGGTGTTTAAAACCTGGTGGAGCAATTCGTATAGTTGTTCCTGACCTTTACCAGATAGCAAAAAAATATATTGATGAATTTGAGGGTACCAACGAGTTAAAAGATACTACTGCTTTCATTATGTGGGCGATAAATATGCATCGTGAAGGTCAGTACGGCAACTCAGGATTTTTCAAAAAAATAGCTCTTGAATATCAGGGATACCCACACCAGCACAAATATATGTACGATATAAAAAGCCTTACTCTGAAGTTTAAGGAGTTTGGTTTTGTTGATATTATTTCACTGGAATATGGTATCAGTAAATATGTAAATGAAATAACTGATGTTGAGGGTACAAAAGAGGCTTATTTATCGGTTTATCTAGAAGCTTTGAAACCAGTCGAATAATTATGGTACCAAGCAATCTGAAAATATCCATTTGCATACCACAGTATAACAGAATTAATTATTTACTCAGGAGTTTAAAAATTATAGAAGCGCAGCAATATCCGGATATTGAAATTGTTATCAGTGATGATTGCTCAACTGATGATACGGAAGTGAAAATAAAAGAACTTGCATTGGGTTACCGGTATCCCATTATATATGATAAAAATCCAGTGAATTTTGGATATGACCGCAATTACAGGAAATGTATTGAAATGGCTTCCGGCAAATATGTTATTGTAATAGGCAATGATGATTCCTTATATGGTGATGACTGTATTGATTTGCTGGTTAATTTTTTAAAAGCGAATCAATATCCTGATATCGGCTTTTGTAATATGATTGAGGAGCGAACAGGCGGAACCTTAATACAAAGGGCACAATCAACCGCAATTTTAGGCAATGGTGCCGAAGTAGCCTTGCATCATTATTCCTGTTTTAGTTTTGTTGGAGGTCTAATCTATAAACGCGAAACTTTTTTGAAGTATAATACTGCTGCATACGATGGTAGCATATATGCCCAGATGTATATGGGGGTTTTTATGATAGCAAAAGGAGTGACACTATTTAGTATAAATAATCCATTGGTATTAAAAGATCTGTTAATGGATGGTGTATTTCGCAATTCCTATCGCGACAGGATAGCAAAAAAATGGAAAGAATATAAGGTGGTAGATGGCGGCTTGCCCTCTGTAATAAATGTTTTGATAAGTGCTCTGTCTGATGCGGGTGAAGCTACTCAAAAGCGAATAAAATACATATTCAGGCGAATTTATTCTGTGACTTACCCACATTGGATATTAGATTATAAAGAAAACGGGGCATTACCTGAAGCTTTTGGTTTAGTAGCAGGCATGAATCCCTTAAGGAATATTAACTATAAAAAACTTAACCTGCATAATAGAATTTTGCTCTACATTTTATATATATCTGTTTCTTTTTTTGCATTGATCACTCCTATATTTATTTTCAAAAAACTTAAGACAAGGCTATACAGGTATTTTAAGAAATGAGAATATTAATAGTTGGCTCGTTAAGTAATTATGCCATAGAAAGGTTTTTTCTAAAACACCTGAATTCAGGCATTGATGATAATACTGAATGCAAGGTATTTGCAGCACAGGATTTATTCCTTAATTATTACAATAAACAGCTACTTAACAAAGTTATTTTCAGGCTTGGTTATAAAAAGATTTATGATAAAATAAATACCCAGTTAAAAAAGGAGATTGAGTTATACAAGCCTGATATTATTTGGATTTTTAAAGGAATGGAAATTTATCCTGAAACTTTAAAGTGGGCAAAAAATAAAAATACTAAGCTCGTTAATTATAATCCGGATAATCCATTTCTTTTCTCAGGAAAAGGTAGCGGCAATTCAAATATTACAAAGTCAATACGATTATATGACCTGCATTTAACTTATAGTTCGGAAGTTAAAGTTGAAATAGAAAGTAAATACTCTATTCCTGTCGCCATTTTGCCTTTTGGTTTTGAAGTAGGTGAGGACATTTATGAGAGATGCAGGAGCATGAAAGAAATAAAAAAGCTTTGCTTTGTGGGCAATCCAGATAAATATCGGGCTGATTTTTTAGTAAACCTTGCAGGGCATGACATCAGTATTGATGTTTATGGAAATAATTGGTCAAAATTTATCGATCATCCCAATATAAAAGTTCACGGTATGGTAACCGGAGTAGATTTCTGGTTCACACTATATAAGTATCGTATACAGCTTAATTTGATGCGGCCACATAACCTACACACACATAATATGAGAAGTTTTGAGATACCGGGAGTGGGAGGTATTCAATTGGCACCAGACACATATGACCATAAAACATATTTTGATCCCGATAAAGAAATATTTATTTATCAAAATTTATCTACATGTGTTGAACAAATAAATAAAATTTTATTATTGACCGAAAGTGAAGCAAATCAAAGACGCGAATATGCGAGATATCGTTCAATGCAATCCGGTTATTCCTATAAAAGCAGGACTGAGCAGGCATTAAAAGAAATAAAATCTGTGTGTGAATATGGGAATGGGTAAGAATTTGCTCATAAGCATTTACAGCCATCCTGAAATGTACCCGCCAACCTTATATGCAATACATGAGTTATCAGCCATTTACAAAAGAGTTATTGTACTTCACAGAACATCCTTTAGAGGCAACTGGGAATATCCTGCGAATGTTATCCTTATCTCACATGGCAAACCAATGAGCATAAGACAGCAGGAACAATTGTCTGTATTTAATAAAATAATGGTATTCACTGGATTTACTTTTAAAAAATTACAACTGATTTTTAAACATAATCCGAGTACAATATTATTATATGATTCATTCTCATTGCTTTCCTTTCATTCTATAAAGTTACTTTTAAAGAAAAGAATCGTTTGGTATCACAGTCATGATATACCGGAATTAAATTCTGTACGAAAATATTCTATTGCATGGTTTTCATTCAGGGTTGAAAAAAAAGCGTTCCGGTACATTGATATATTTACATTACCAGCCATCGAGCGTCTTCAACATTTTCCCTTAGATAACTTTACCGGCCAATACTTTGTAGTACCCAATTACCCATTGCTTAAATTTTATAAACGATATTTCATACCAAAGAATATTCAGGGTGTTATACGCATTATTTTCCAGGGACATATTAGCGAATTGCATGGAATTGAAGAGATCATTTGCCTGCTGCCCGCCAAAGTCTACGGTAATGATTTGTATCTGATTCTTAAAGGACCATGCAGAGAGGAATATCGGAATAATATTTTGAAAAAAGCTGCTGAATTGGGTGTGCTTAATAAAATAGAATTTAAAGGAATTACACCTTACTCAGAAATACCCATTATTTGTTCCTCCTGCCATATTGGTATTGGCATTCATGCCAAGAACGACCTGATGAATGCCTCACTTGGTAGTGCTTCTAATAAATTGTATGAGTATGCAGCAGTTGGCTTGCCTGTTTTGTATTATAAAAATGAACACTTTACAAGTTATCTGTCAAAATACAAATGGGCTTTTGCAACTACTCTCTCAGCAACATCAATATTACTGCAAATTGAAAGTATAGTTAAGCAATATAAAGACATATCAATTGCGGCAAACAATGATTTTTTGAATGATCTTAATTTTGAGAAACATTTTAATAAAGTATTACAAATTGTCTTAGACAAGCTGAGTAGTAACCGATCTTCTTAAAGTATTAAGTACAATCATTATTACATATTTATTATTCAAGAAAAATAAGTGAATTCATTACTCAAAATGAAATTTAACTGGCTGCTCTTTATTGGCATCGCAGTATTGTTAAAAATATTACTGCCTGGTATAAGCTGGTATTCCTATTTAGCTATCTTAATATCTCTGCAACAGTTTATCCTGTTGTTTAATGCAGTAGATTTTATTGTTCCAATCCGTTATTTGTTTGGTGCTTTTATGTGTTTGCAATTTTTTATTGGACCGATGCTTGCATATAATGGGCTTGATCAATACCAGTTTATCGGGTATCAGATGCGTATACCCGAAGCTGAGTATTTTTCTTATGCAATACCCGCTGTATGTGCTTTTATCATTGGGTTGCACATCAGTTCGCGTAAATCAAAAGGCGAGATCTTAAACGAAAAAGCAATTTTAGATTTTGTAAACCAATATCCTCAATTGCCTTTTGTATTTATTGCAATTGGTTTTTTCTCAAGCATTTTATCGGGTTTGTTTTCATCAGAACTGGCATTTGTTTTTGTTTTACTCGGTGGTTTTAAGTTTATCGGTCTGTTTATGATCATTCTGGGCGAAAAAAAATTGAAGATATTGCCTGTTATCGTCGTAGTAGGTTCCATTATATCCTCGTCTTTGTCATCCGGCATGTTTCACGATCTGCTAACCTGGATCATCTTTACACTTGCAATACTGGCAGTTAAATACAAACCCAGGTTAACAGTAAAATTAACCGGCACTGTTATGTTTATATTGCTGGCAGTTTTAATACAACAAACAAAAGGGTATTACAGGGAAAGGATATGGGAAGAGGGTTCTGCCGGTAACCTGTCAACACTGGCCAATGTATATGAAAACAATACCAATTTATTTTCATTAGAAAACCTTGCAGCAAACAGTGTTCGCATCAACCAGGGCTTTATTCTTACCAATATTATGACAACGGTGCCCAGCCAGGTTCCTTTTTCCAATGGTGCAGAACTGAAGCAAATAGCTGAGTCGGCCATATTGCCGAGAATTCTTGCCCCCAATAAATTAAATGCAGGAGACAGGGAATTATTCACTAAATATTCGGGCATTCAAATAGATAGTGGAACTTCAATGGCGCTGAGTTCTTTGGGCGATGCATACCTTAATTTTGGAACATTCGGCGGTTGTATATTTATGTTTTTCCTGGGACTTTTGTACAGTGAAGTATTAAAAGCGCTGAACAGAAAGTCAGCAAAGTTTCCATTAATACTGTTGTTCACGCCGCTTATATTCTATTACCCCATACGTCCAGACTGCGAACTGCAAACAATCCTGGGCCATTTGGTTAAGTCTTGTTTTTTAGTCTATGTATTATTTACTTTCAGAAAAGATATATTCCGGATCAATAGTACAGTTATGCGGACACCCGAAAAATTTGTGCAAGTGTAATGCTAACCGCATTATGTAGCAACATAGTTCATCAGCACAAGAGTGCCCCGAAACAAGTTCGGGATAAACTGTGCAAGAGTGCCATATAGTAGTAATGCAGACCGGTACAAAAAAATGGTTCGATAATTAGAATAATGCATTCCTAATTTTGTTATGTACTTCATTTTTATTTTTTGATACCAGCAGTAAAACCCTGTGGCAGCATATTTGCGTCGCAATCCTTTCATCGCCTTAATATCTGTTCAGCTTTTACCGATGCGAAAGTTCACGATGCAACATTATAATTAATGAGCGAAAAAAAGAGGATTTTAATACTGGTCGACTGGTTTTATCCCGGTTACAAAGCGGGTGGGCCAATTCAGTCTTGTGTTAATATTTGCCTTGCTTTAAAAGACCGGTACGACATAAAAGTAATTACAACCGATACAGATTTTGATGAAAAGGAGCCTTACCAAAATATCAGATCTAATGAATGGGTAAGTAGCCTGGATGAAAAAATTGCTGTTTATTATTTTGAAAAAAAAAGCCTTACGGCGGGTGCATTAAAAAAACTGGTTCAGCAAACTGAAACTGACTATATATATCTGAATCACATGTTCTCCCCGCTCTTTGTAATTTACCCGGTTTGGCTCAGGTTTCTTGGTAAAATAAAAGCTCAGTTGGTGTTGTGCCCAAGAGGCGGATTGTATGCTAATTCACTTGCAGTAAAACCTTTCAAGAAAAAAATATTTATCAATGTATTCCGGTGGCTGGGGCTGCACAAGCTGGTTGTTTTTCATGCAACCAATGAAAGGGAAAAAGATGCAATCACTCATTTTTTTCCGGGTAGCCTTGTTCAGATTGCGAATAACCTGGTAAAAATGAATCAACCTGCACCCGCTTTTATTTCAAAAGAAAAGGGCGTTTTGAAATGCATATATATATCCAGGATATTGCCTTTAAAAAATCTGTTATACCTGCTGCAGATTTTGCAGAATGTAAATAATAAAATTGGATTAACGATTATTGGTCCTGTTGAAAATGAGGCTTACTGGGAATTATGCCAACAAACCATTCGTAAGTTGCCTGACAACATATCCGTTACTTATAAAGGCCCTGTACACAACGATATGCTGGTTCCGGTATTACAAGAACACCATCTTTTTATATTGCCAACATCTGGTGAGAATTTTGGCCATTCTATATTTGAAGCTTTTCTGTCAGGCATTCCTGTATTAATCAGTGACCAGACGCCATGGAAAAATCTTAATGCTGATAAAGTTGGATGGGATCTGCCTCTAGATGATACTACTAAATTTCAAAACGCTATTGAAACTGCTGCTGGGTGGAGCCAGGAAACATTTAATGAATGGGCTAAAGCAGCATGGCAGTATGCAGCAAAATATATTAATAACCCTCAGCTAATTGAACAATATGCTTTGTTATTTCCATAAAGAAATAAGCTAAACGTTGCACAGGATAGGTTTGTGTATTATTGAACATGCTGCGCCAGGGCGAGCATTGATACAAACGCATAAGTGTGCGACGCAACGAAAGAATCATAGTAGTAATGCTGCCTGGCTTATAAAAAAACATTGCACATTTTTCTACTGCGTAAAGTATAAATGTAACTATTATCAGAATGATCATTCTTGGCATTAACGCATATCATGCAGATTCAAGTGCAGCTATTTTAGTAAATGGCGAACTGATCGCTGCAACAGAAGAAGAAAGATTTACAAGGGTAAAACATTGGGCAGGTTTTCCTGCACAGGCCATTTTATTTTGCTTAAAAGAAGCTGGGGTAACAATCGAAGAAGTTGACCATATTGCTATTGGCCGTAATCCAAGGGCAAAGGTTTTTAATAAATTCAGGTACCTGTTAAATAATCCCGGTGGTGGTTTTGGTACCGTGATGAACAGGTTACAAAATTCAAAAAAAGTAACCTCGCTGGAAAAGGAATTTTCTTTGATCACAGGAGTTGACGCGAAAATAATAAAATCTAAAATTCACCAGGTAGAGCATCATAGAAGCCACCTTGCTTCGGCCTTTTTTGCAAGCCCCTACAATGAAGCTGCGTTGCTTTCTATAGACGGATCAGGCGATTTTACAACTACCATGATTGCAACCGGCAAAGGCACCCATATTAAAGTGATTGATTCTGTTGATTTCCCGGTATCAATCGGGATTTTTTATACTGCTTTTACGCAGTTTCTGGGTTTTCCGCATTATGGGGATGAATATAAAGTAATGGGGTTAGCGCCTTATGGTGAACCAAAATATCTTGAACAGTTAAAGGATGTGATCCAGTTTACGCAAGATGGTTTGTTCAACTGGAACGAAAAATATTTTACATCGGCCAAAGATGTTGTGATCACTTATGGCAACGATCATATCCCTTTTGTAGGCAACCTTTTTACGCCATACATGGAAGAAAAATTTGGCAAAGCAAGGGTTAATGGGGCCGCGCTTACACAGAAGCACAAAGACCTGGCAGCTTCTGTTCAGCGATTTACAGAACAGTTAATTTTCCATATTGCAGGGCATCTGCAGAAAAGAACAGGCCTGAAAAACCTTTGCATTGCGGGTGGTGTTGCACAGAACTCAGTTGCCAATGGAAAAGTCTTACAAAACAGCGGTTTTGAAAATTTATATATCCCTTCAGCAGGCCACGATGCAGGTATAGCAATGGGTTCAGCCCTTTATGTGTACAATCAAATACTCAATCAGCCACGTTCAGCCGCTGTTTATTCGGCGTTTACAGGCAGTAAGTTCAGCACCGATGAAATTGAAAGTTATTTGAAATCCCGTAAGATCATTTACACAAAATATACCGATGATGATCTGTATGAAAAGGTGGCTAATCGCATTATAAATGGTGGTGTAATTGGCTGGTTTCAGGGGCGTGCCGAGTTTGGCCCACGGGCATTGGGTGCACGTTCTATTCTTGCAGATCCACGCAGGCATGATGCAAAAGATTTACTGAATACCAAGATCAAAAAAAGGGAAAGTTTCAGGCCTTTTGCCCCTTCCATTTTAAAAGAATATGTAGGCGAATATTTTGATTTGTCTGATGATGTTCCCTTTATGGAAAAAGTATTTCCAATAAAAAAAGAAAAACAGTCCGTCATTCCAGCAGTTACGCATGTTGATGGCACAGGGCGTTTACAAACCGTAGATAAAAATGTATCACCCCGGTATTATCAGCTTATCGAAACATTCAGGCAAAAAACCGGCGTACCCGTTTTATTAAATACTTCGTTTAATGAAAATGAGCCTATCGTAAATTCCCCCGCCGAAGCGCTTAACTGCTTTCTGAGAACCAGTATGGATATGCTGGTAATGGAAAATATTATTGTAGAGCGTTAAGAGGCTTTTTAGGATAATAAAGATTAACCCCGTGTCGAACGAATCGCGTTGATCATCAAAGTTCAATAGTACAGTTTACAGTAGTACAAAAGCTCAATCAGGGCGAAAGAAAGAAAAGGGCTGTATATCTTTTCTTTCTTGACTTTTTTTGTTACTTTTTTGTGTCAAGACAAAAAAGTAAGTAACAAAATTGCTTCGTGTAGCTTTTCGCGGCTTAAGTCTATATTCTAAAGTTTTTTAACCAAGCCACACTGCTACTATGAGGCTTCGTTGCGTCGCACTCTTCAGAGTTCTTCGCTTCCTTTAGCATCGGGCAAGCTTCCTGTGTAAATGCAATCATTTTAAATTGTACAACGTTCCGTTTAAGTTTTTTTCAGCGAATGAAAGTTTCCATCATAACAGCTTCTTATAACAGCGCAGACACAATCTCGGATACCATTGTTTCAGTACAAAAACAATCGTATAAAAACATAGAACACATTATTGTGGATGGTGCTTCAAATGATAACACGCTTGGTGCAATACGAGCAGCAGGCCACAAAGGGCCATTGATCTCAGAACCAGATAAAGGTATTTACGATGCCATGAACAAAGGCATCAAAGCAGCTACAGGTGATATTGTTGGCATACTCAATTCGGATGATCATTTCTATAACGATGATGTAATAGCCACTGTGGTAAAAGCTTTCGAAGAACAAGAGGTTGATGCCACAGTGGGTGATGTTATTTTTATTAAAAAAGAAAATACTGGAAAAATCGTTCGCAGGTATACTGCCGTTAAGTGGAAGTTGTCAAAATTTGTGTGGGGTTATATGCCGCCACATCCATCCTTTTTTGTAAGGAGGCACTTGTTTCAAGAGCTTGGCTTTTACAAAACCGATTATAAAATAGGCGCTGATTTTGAATTGCTGGTACGCTACCTGCTGGTACATAAAATTAGCTGGGCTTACCTGCCTGTTGTAACTACAAAAATGTTGATGGGCGGGGCAAGCACAAAAAACATCAACAGCATTATTACTTTAAATAAAGAGATCGCAAGGGCTTGTAAAGAAAATGGCTTGTACACCAATTATGCAATGATCTATTCCAAATATCTTTTCAAACCTTTTGAGTTCCTCTCGCAATAAACAGGTAGCATATCAAAAGTTTTTTTGCAAATATTATTTCAAAGGAGTTCTTAATATATATAGCCAAATTTCTTCTGGCTTTTTCTATTTTATATTATGGTACCACCGCTGTTATTGGTTTGTCTGCTCCAGGTGGTTATTACAGTAGTTTTGTGCATGATTATTTTAACTATCCCGCCCTTTTAAGAAAATCATTACTATACGGTTCGCAATTATTTTTATCTGTGATCGGCTATCACTCAAATGTTGTTGACGTATTTCATTTGAAAATGGAGAATGGCCCAAGCGTTCAACTGGTATATTCCTGTCTTGGTTATGGGTTAATGAGTTTTTGGGTAGCATTTATTTATGCAAACAACGGTTCAGTAAAGAGAAAAATAATATGGATTATTGGAGGCTGTTTAATGCTGTGGCTGATCAATGTGCTGCGGATATCTTTATTGCTGATCGCTTTTGACAAACATTGGTCAATCCCTTTTAATATGGATCATCATACATTATTTAATATTGTTGCTTATATATTAATTTTTGGGATGATCTGGTTTTTTGACAAACAGCAGAAAAAAATCGGTGTAGGTTTGTTTAGTTCTAAAAAGAATGTGCAGGTATGAATTAATGCAGCGGTTTGCACAATGCCGAATAGTGAACAGAACGTACAAGTGAGTGACACAACTAAAGTTTTATAGTAGTAATGAAGTTTGGCTTATAAAAAAAATCTTACTCGTAAGCAAGAGTATCAATACATGATTCAGGGAAAATATAAAATATTTATCACCGGTAGTTCTGGTTTTGTTGGCAAGAATTTGCTTAATTATTTTAAAGAAGATCAGTATCAGTTCCGTTGCTTATTGAGGGATGATTCTGCTACCGGTAACGCAACTACAACAAACAAATTAACCTGGAGCAATTTATGCGTTACTGATCTTGATGATATTGATGTGGTGATTCACCTGGCTGGCAAAGCACACGATCTTAAAAATGCATCTGATCCCCAGGAATATTTTACTGTAAATACAGAACTTACAAAACAGTTGTTCGATGTTTTCCTTGCAGGTAAAGCAAAGGATTTTATTTATTTCAGCAGCGTGAAAGCCGCTGCCGATACAGTGGAAGGAATACTGGATGAAAATGTTGAACCCAATCCCCAAACTGCTTACGGGCAATCGAAACTTGCTGTAGAAAAATACCTGTTGTCAAAAGAATTACCTGCGGGTAAAAGAGTATTTATTCTAAGGCCCTGTATGATTCATGGCCCTGCCAATAAAGGCAACCTTAACCTGCTTTACCAGTTTGTAAAGAAGGGTATTCCCTACCCGCTTGCTGCATTTAACAACAAACGTTCTTTTATTGCCATAGACAATCTGTGTTATATTATTGAGCGGATTGTACAGGATGCTTCAGTGCCATCAGGCATTTATAATGTAGCTGATGATGCAGCATTATCTACAACAGAAGTAGTAACAATCATATCAAAAGTATTGAAGCGAAAACCAAGGCTGCTGCATATCTCAAAAAAAATATTATCGGGTATCGCACGCATTGGTGACAAAATTAAACTGCCTTTAAACTCAGAACGTTTACAAAAACTTACTGAGAATTATATGGTTTCAAACAACAAGATCAAAAGCGCTTTGCACATTAACGCGCTGCCATTAAGTTCTGAACAAGGGCTTATTAAAACAATCGAAAGTTTTTTATTAAAGTAATCTTTGGTGTTATTCTATCTAATTATAACAGTATTGTTTTTTGGTATCATGTATGCATATTTTAAAATTGCAAGGCACTACAATATTACTGACCGGCCAAATGAGCGCAGCTCGCATTCCTCAGTTACCATCCGCGGTGGCGGTATTATTTTTCTTATCGCAGCATTGGTCATTGCAGGTTTATATTATTCACAATTTGCAGGTATTATTTTCAGCATTCTTATCATTGGTATCATCAGTTTTCTTGATGATATTTATACACTTCCGAGAAGCTTCAGGCTTACCTTTCATTTTATTGCCGTAACAATACTGGTAATTTACTTTAATATTTTTCCGGCTTACCCGCTTTATGCAATTCTGCTTTTTTATGTACTCGTAACCGGTATCATTAATGCTTACAATTTTATGGATGGTATTAATGGTATTACAGGACTCTACAGCTTAATCATTTTTGCATCGCTACAGTATATCAATATAAAGCAGCTTGCGTTTATACCGGCAGATGTTATTTGGGTACCAATGCTGGCTTGTGTTGTTTTTCTTTTTTTTAATTTCAGAAAAAAGGCAGTTTGCTTTGCCGGCGATGTAGGCAGTGTAACCCTGGCATTGTGGGTGGTTTTTATTTTATTAAGCCTGTCACTAAAAACACACAACTGGAACTACGTTCTTTTTCTTTCTGTATATGGAACCGATTCTGTTTTAACCATTCTGCACAGGTTTCTCAGAAGCGAAAATATTTTTAAACCACACCGGCTGCATCTTTACCAGCTACTGGCAAACGAACAAAAAATACCACATTTAATGGTTACGTGTATTTACTGCTTCATACAGGTAGCAATCAATATCCTCATCATTTCTACACATTTAAGTTTCCCTGTTTCCTTCCTTCTCATTTGTATCCCTCTTGGCTTGATTTATATCGTGGTAAAACCCAGGATGATGACTGCAAAAAAAAATTCTGTTCTCAACAAAGGCAGCATTTAATACATTATTATTTACCAGACTACATTACTACTATTGAACATCCGTTGTGTCACTCACTTTTACGTTCTGTTCATTATTCAGCATTGTGCAACCAGGTTTAACAATGCTCATTACCTTTTATGCAGGTTGTTCTTTAAGCTTTTGCTTCGGTAAAAGCTAAAGCTGCGTCCGATGCTCAACAGCAATCTTAAGCCCGGCTCATAAAAAGAATAAACATAAGTGTTGAAATAATCTCTAAAAAAATAAACACATCTTAATAAAAAATTATACATTCACTTTACCATCCCACTAGAATAAAACAGGCAACCCTTGGCTTATACCTTAAAAAAATTAAATGCTTCGGCTATGAGGCGATTCTTGGTTTTTGCTATTTATGTATTATTCGCCTTTAATTCAAAGGCAGAAAATAAAATATGCGCCGTAAATGGTGTGCTTGATCTCAGAAACCGCAACTGGGAGAAAGATGGTATTGCAGAACTTAATGGTGATTGGGAATTTTATTGGGGCAGGTTTTATTCAGCCGATTTCTTCAAAGAAAACGATTCGGCTATTCACCGCAATTACATTGCTGTTCCATCCTTCTGGAACGACTTTATTCCCGGTTATAAAAATTTTCAGTCAGGCTTTGGTTATGCAACTTACAGGTTAAAAGTCTTGTGCCCGCCCGGTGAGCAAAATCTTGCTATAAAACTTTTAACGGTAGCCTCTGCTTACAGAATGTTTGTAAATGGTAAAGAGGTTTTAAGCGTTGGAAAACCCGATACTACTGCTGCTGCAACTGTTGCAATGCTAAGGCCTTCTGTTGTGAATGTTGTAACGGAAAATAACGAACTTGATATTGTAGTATATGTTTCAAACTTCAACAACCGTGTTGGGGGTATTTGGGATTTTGTGAAAATTGGTACAGAAGATCAAATAAGTACATATACACAGCAAAATATTTATATAGATTTTTTTGTTTCGGGCAGCTTTTTTCTAATGAGTATTTATTATGCGGTACTGTTGTTTTTTTTCAGGAGAAGGTACCTGCTGCTTTATTTTAGTATGTTGTGTTTTATCATATTTACCCGAACCCTTGTTGTTGGCGAAATACCCATAAATTATTTGGTAACCCTGAACTGGGAAATAATAAGACGCATTGAATATATTTCTTTTTATGTGTCTGTTCCCTTAATGGCCCATTTTTTCCAGGCAGTTGTTTCCTAAAGATTTCTCCAGGAAAATATTAATAATCATTTTGGGTATATCGGCTGTGTTCGTTTTACTGGCTATGTTTACATCAACCTACATTTACACATTTGTTTTGCGCGACTATCAGGCATTAATGATACTGGCTGCATTTTATGGTTTTTATGTTTATATAAGAGCAGCCTGGAAGGAAAGGCCGGGCAGTGTTATATTTCTTATTGGCTTTTCGATTTTTTTTATAACAATCATTAATGATATACTGTACGCTGATCTTATTATTAATACGGCTCAGCTATTTTATGTAGGCTTATTTGTTTTGGTAATTTCGTTATCAATACTGCTTGCCAGGCAATTTGCCGATGCTTTTACCGGGGTTACAATTGTAAACAGTAAACTATCTGTAATAAACCACGAGCTTGAAATAAGAAATAAAGAAAATCTTGAGAAAAATGAACAGCTAACAAAACTGAATAATGAATTAGACAGTCTTGTTTACCGTACTTCGCACGACCTTAGGGCACCCATTGCTTCTGTTCTTGGTATTATACATGCTGCACGCATAGAAATAAACCCGGAAGATTTTCACCAATACCTGGATATGGCCGAAAAAACACTTGGCCGGATGGATTTCCTGATCAGGGATATTATTGATTTCTCAAAAAATAAAAGGCTTGAACTTGATTTGAAAGAAATTGATTTTAAACAACTGGTTCAGCAATCAAGGGAAGACCACGAACACGCAGATAAAGCTTTAAATATTAACACTGAAGTGGAAATTGTGCAGGCTGAGAAATTTGTTTCCGACCCAAGACGTGTAAGTATGATCATTAATAACCTGCTTTCCAACGCCATTAAATATACTGATGAAAACAAGGAAAAACAATGGATAAAAATAAAAGTTACCGTTGCAGAAAATATTGCCCGCATTGAGTTTAAAGATAATGGCCTCGGTATTTCGCAGGTACATCTCGATAAAATATTCACCATGTTTTACCGAGCTACCAGCAGTTCTACAGGCTCTGGTTTGGGATTGTATATTCTAAAAGAGACGGTAGAAAAACTTAAAGGAACGGTAACACTTCAGTCTGTAATAAAAGAGGGGACAACTGTATTGGTTATGATTCCGGATATGTCGCCCCAGTTATAAGAGCTGAATAGTATTGGTAAAGCAAAAGTGTGCGACGCAACTAAAGTTTCATTTATGTACCTGAGCCCGGCTCAAAAAAATTCTTTCATATTTCACATCAAAAAAGCCCGGTTAGTTCCGGGCTTTTGATCATGGTTTTTCTTATTAATGCCAATTCTTTAACCCAAGTATTTTCTCGCCCAATTCACTTAATGCTGCACGTTCATACTTTGTTTGTTCCCATTTGCGCGGATCGCCGGGAAATGCATAGCCTTCCGGTGCAATGCGGTGCTTCCATGAGTTAATACGCCAGTTACGCAAATCCTCATTGTTTTCAACAGCAGGTGTCATTGATATATATTGCGCAAGTCTTGGTCTGTCGCTTTCATTCTTTCTTATGCCATGTGCCAGCATACTGTTGAATATCAGCAGGTCGCCCTTTTTACACATCACCTTTTTTATTTCAAAGCCGGTGGTATCAGGTTTAAAGGGATCGCGGTCCGCTGGTTGTGTTTTAACCCACTCATCAAAAGTTCTGTACAACTCAGGTATACACTGAAAGCCACCGGTTAATTCATCCGTATCGCTTAAAGCCAGTACACCCTGCACATTTACGGGTTTTGGGTTCATGCTGGTATCAATATCAAAATGAATAAACGCCTTGTATTCATGGCCCGGCCTCACAGGAAAATTAAGGTTCGCCCTGTCAATGGTTACCCACAATTCTTCTATGCCCCAAATGTCTACAAAAGCATCGTACACACGTTGGTTCTGGCGGTTCTCCCACATATACGGATGATTGTACATTTCTACCATACCCGTATTTTTCAACTCTTTCATTTGTATTTCAGCACGTGCTTCAGCATACCAAGTTTCAGGGTCGTTAGGGTCTTTTTCTTCAAACTCCCACAGCAGGTTCGCCATCTTTTCAACATTTTCTGCCGGCACAGCATCGGGTATAATTACATAACCGTTATTAATCCAGAAACTCCACTGTTCTTCGCTTAACACACGCAATGGCTTGCCATTACTGCGGTCGTTAAGTTTATGCGCTGTGCGGGCCACAGATGCATTGCCAGGTGTTTGTTTGTCATCATACAGTTTGCCCATGTTGTTTGTAGACATGGTCATGGTTTGTTTTGCTTCAACTTGCATAGCTTTCGTTTTTAGGTTTTTGAAATAATTTTTATGAGCCAGTCTGAATTACTACTATGATACTTTTCTTGCCACGCTCGGTTCAAAGTTCCTCTTTTATGGCATCTTTTAAAAAGCGTGGCAGTTTACCCCGACGAGCGCAGCGGAACTCGGGGTCGCACGCTTCTGCTGTACGAATTCCCTTCAGCATTATGCCTAGGTGCTGTGTTTATTTAACTGCCCGCTGTAAAGCAACATTCGCCGCGTTTATGTCCATATTGCTTATTACTACAGTGTCATATCGGCTGTTAGTAATATTGATATAAACCGATTCAAAAGATTGTGGCAGAAATTTAATGTCTTTTGCATTGGCAAACTTTAACCGGCGGCAGCCATTCATTGCGTTGCAACCCGGGCAACCTGTTTTTTTATTTACACACATTTTTGCTTTTTTTTGACAACACAATATTACAAACGTTACAAGCCGTTTTTCTTTTCAAGTCCAGCCAAGTCCAAAATAGAAATTAATCGTATTTTCATAAATCCTTATTCTGTAGATATCACCGGGAAGTAACATTTAGTAAGGATGCCGCACCGTGCCGAACAAAGATCAAAACGCTGAAGTGTGCGACGCAACAGACGATGATAGTAGTAATGCAGTTTGGCTAAGAATAAAATTTACGCGTTAAATGTTGCTGCAATCTGCAGCTTAATACTTATTTGCCAATATGAAAAAAGAAAGAAAAATACATTACGATACCGTGAAAGTGAGCTACGGTATGTATATTATTGATGAAGTAAGAAAGCAAAGCAATAAAGACCACCCCACAGAAACAGATATAAAAAAATTGCTGCAAAAAAATACAAAACAAAATGCAGAAAAACTTTCGGCTGCAAAGCAAATATCAAGGTATTGTAAAACCCATCATGATTATTTACTGAAAGCAAAAGAAGATACGTTGGATATCATTGCACGAATTTTAAACCTGCCCATTCAACGCTTTAATGAGTTTTACGAGCGCATTAACCAGCTATATAAAAGAAGCACCAATTATTATACTTACCTGGAAAAGGCTGAATTGTATATGCTGCAGTTTAAAGCAGCCAATGATGAAATTTATTTTAAAAGACTGCTCAACTACCGGGAAGATGCCGGTATAAAAACAATTTTGATCGATTACCCGTTTGGTGAGTTGGATATTAACTTACCTGCCAGCCATTTTGGGGCATATACCGATATTAAAACAGAAGTATTGTTCAAACAACTTTGTTTACAAATGAATGTTGCCAATTACAAGCTGTTAACAGATTCATCCGTGGCTAAACTTTTAGAAAAAGAAAGCCGAAAGCCTGAAACATGGGTAAGCATTGGTTTGTTTGGCAATAAACTTACAGCCTGGCTTTTAAAAACGCAAGCCTTTGCAGACTACTTCGATTGGCTTCCAGAACAAAGCAAAATAGTTTTAAATAAAAAAGAGTATGCTGCCAACAGGGAAAAGAAAATCGATTATGGTGTATTTGCAAGGCTACAGCTGAGAAATATGAAAACAGTATTGGTAATTGGAGGGATTGAAGGTTATGGCACAGAGAAAATGGGAGAATATCTTTGGCGCAACTGGCGAAAAATATATGATACGGTAACTAAACAGGAAGCCCCGTCTGTAATAATTCTTCATAAAATTTATAAGGGCAAAATACACCAGCAGGAAGTTATTGTACTTCCTGCCGTTTAGTGTTCTTTATTTCTTTGCCCAGTAATCCATTACCACTACTTTATCCAGGAAGGGTTTTAAAACTTCTACAAAAGCTTTATGGGCCGGATGTACCAGATAATCATCGCGATCTTTTTCGCTTGAAAAAGTTACAAAAAAACAATGCGTTAAACCTTCATTCAGTTTTTCGGGACTGTTATTGGTGCCCCATTCAAAATCTTTTATGGTATTGATTTTACCGGGCAATAAAAGAAATGCATCCTCTACAGATTTTACATTTGCTGCCGTTGCATCGTCTTTAAATTTAAACATTACCACATGCCTTAACATTTTTTCATTTGATTTTTGTGCAGAAACTGCGGTTACACAAATACAGGCAAATAAACCAAGCGCAATCATTTTTCGCATAGAAATAGTTTTGATAAAAATAATGTATTCGTTCTGTTTTGTTACAGCTTATTCTATTTAAAAATTTGAACTTGTATATAAATATTTTTTTGAACCGGTCCTGAAAGCTTTCAGGATACTTTGTGGCAGCATGGTTGCGTGGTATTAAGTTCATATGTCACTTATAAATTCAGCTTTTACCAAAGCGAAAATTTAAAATACAGGCGTTGTATTTGTATTGGCTGTTGAAGCTCAATAAAAAAAATTAGTATAAGTGTGCGACGCAACTAAAGTTCAATCAAAGTTTCAATAGCCGGGCTCAAAAAAGAATAAAAAAATACTAAATGCCTGGCTTGAAAATAACTAATTGAACAGTGTATTTTTTAGTTACTGGTATGATTTGGAATTTCTAAATTAAAGGCTGTACCACCGCCATAAGTTGAGTTTACGGTAATATCGCCACCAATGCGGGTGAGCGCTTCTTTTACAATATACAGCCCGATGCCAAGCCCGTTTACAGAATGATTGCTGCGGAAGAACATTTTAAAAATGCTGTTGAGGTGCTGATCGAGAATACCAATTCCATTATCTTCAATCTTAATGCTTGCCTTTTCTTTTGTTGTGCGGACAGTGATCTCGATTTTTGGATTTTTTTCAGTGGGTTTCTGATATTTTACAGCGTTGGAAATAAGATTGTCTACAATCACCGATACACGGAATGCGTCGTTGATAAACTCGGCTTGCTGATCGATATTAAGAATGTATTCTATGCCAGGTTTCTGCATTTTTACCAGCTTGATGCTTTCATCGAGTAGTACATTAAAGTCTATTTTTGTATTTTCTTCTTCTACGCGTATGCTTTTATAATATTCAATGATCTTCTGTATAAAAGTATCCATCTTGTTTACACAGGTTTCAATCATTCCAAGATAGCCGTTTGGATCTTCTACAGACTGCTCCATTTTTGCGAGGTTGAGTATGCCCATTACCGATGCAAGCGGAGAACGCAAATCGTGGGAAGTGCTGTAAACAAAGCGGTTTAGCTCATCGTTTATTTTTTGGAGCTCATCGATTTTTTTACTGAGTTTATCGCGGGTTACAAATATTTCGTAGGCATTTTGTATGGCATTTTCGAGTTCAAACTCATCCCAGGGTTTTTTTATGTAGCGGTAAATTTCGCCTTTGTTAATAGCATCGATAATAGCCTCTGCATCTGTATACCCGGTTAGTAGCATTCTTACCGGATCTGGATGAGCCTTTCTTATAATATTAAAAAACTCTATACCGGTGGAGTGCGGCATGCGCTGGTCAGCAATGATCACATGAATGAGATGATCATTCAAAACACCCATTCCCTCAGCGGCAGAATTGGCGATATAAATTTTATATTTTCTACGAAAGCTTGCCTGGAAGGATAAAAGGTTGTTGCTTTCATCATCTATGTATAATACAGATATTTTTTCGTCGGCACGCATGGAATTTGTTTAAGTAAAAAATTAATTCCCGGGATGAATGTATGGTAAAGTTATAATAAATTCAGTTCCTTTTCCCGGTTCGGAGAGCATATCTATTTTTCCATGATGTTCCTGAATAATTTTAAATACAATCGCCATACCAAGCCCTGTTCCTTCTCCTACCGGCTTAGTTGTAAAGAAAGGTTCGAAAATACGGTGCTTCACTTCTTCACTCATCCCAATACCTGTATCTCTGATAATAACTTTTAGGGTTTTATCCGGATTGTCGGATGTGGAAATAAATATAATCCCCTCAGCATCGCTTACCTTTTTTTCTGCTACTGCCTGTATGGCATTATTAAGGATATTCATGAATACCTGGTTTAGTTTACCGGGAAAGCATTCAATATTTGCATCTGCTTTAAAATTTCTTTCAATTCTTATGTGAGGGGGCATGCTGTTACGCAGCAACACAATTGTTGAATCGATACCATCATGAACACTTGCAACTTTTAGCTCACTTTCATCTAGCCTGCTAAAAGTTCTTAGGCCTCTTACTATTTCTGCAGTACGTTCGGCACCATCTTCTATTCCTTTAATAAGTTGCTGAATTTCGGTTCTTACATAATCCATACCTAAAGACTGCTGCTTTGCGTAAACATTTTCCAATTCTGCTTCAAGTTTATCCTTGCCTGTATCGTGAAGTGTGTTGTATTGATCAATAATTTCAAAGAGGTCATCAATATCCAGTTGCAAAGGCCTTATGTTGGATTTTACAAAATTAATCGGGTTATTTATTTCATGCGCAATACCAGCTGTAAGCTGGCCTAAGGAAGCCATTTTTTCGGCTTCTACCAATTGCATTTGAGCATCTTTTAAATCGCCTAAAGTTTTATTGAGTTGCGTGTTGGTTTGCTGTAATTCATCTGTTCGTTCGGCTACCTTTTGCTCCAGCACAATATTTTGTTCCCTGATAAGCTTCTCGTTTTCCTGCGATATTTTCAATGCATAGGTTTGAGAAGCCTCTTTTTCAATTCTAAGGGAGTTAATTTTATCAGCAAGTGCAAACGAAAGTAGTATGGCCTGTATCGCAGATCCAATGTATAGTATGTATGATGTAAAGTTATTATCAGGCAATATATTTATGTTTCTCATTTCGCGGATAATCAGGCAAATTGAGAAAGCTATGAAGGAAATAAAATAAAAATAAGCAGGCCTGTATCCTTTTTTTGCTATGTAATAAGACACTGTGATAGAAACAATAGCTGCTGCTAAATTCGTATAATTAAAAACATCGTAACTGATCTTATTATACCCTGCAATACTAAACAATGCCGACGTTATGTAAATGCAGATTATAACAATAAACAGAATATGAATAATTGGGGTATATGTCTTCGTTCTTAAAAAAGATATTGTAAACATACCTGTTCCTATACCCGCAAGGCAGGTAGTAACGGGTACAGCAATACGGTTAAGTTCGGGGAAATTACTCCATAAATAAAAGAACGAATATCCCGAAATAGTAAGCTGTGCCAAACCCAATAACCCAATAAAAAGAATATAATAAAAATAGGTTCTGTCAAAAGTTGAAATAAATAAAAAGAGATTATACAGAAAAATGGCCAGTATAATACCAAGATACAAGTTCACAATACTGGTTTGCGTATGAAGCGTATTTTCTATGTCACCCAATTCTCCCAAAACTATTGGCAGCAGTTTAGGATGAAAACTTGTTACGCGCAAATAATAGGCCTGCGTATCAGCTGGCTTTAAATGCAAGTCGAAAACATAATTTGGATTGTTGAATAATTGATTTGAAGCAACCAACGAATTACCTGCAAAACCCAGTGGAACCATTGTTCCTGCCGAATCTTTGTACAACTCGATCTTCGAAATATTGGCGTTTTGTATCAGTAAAAAAATCCCGGGATCATTGGTCTTGTTTAAAACTGAGAACTTGATCCATACTGCATTACTGCTAATGGGGAATAAAGGTGTTATTTTTTTATTTGGCAAAAATATTCCTTTCCGTAAAATTTCTGAGGGAGACATTTTTGCCGTTGAGTCTTCAAAAAATTCTACATAATTTCCAAGGTGTACCGAATTATTAAACGACGTAAAATTAAAAACCGGGCTTGTTTTTGCAGTGCCAAAGAATAAGATAAAACAAGCAAAAAAAATAAATTTTCTGTTCAATTTATTAAAGCATTAGTTATGGTTATCAAATTTATAGAATGTAATGTTCTTTATTTTTTTGGTGTAAAACCAAAAGCAAAAACAACAGTTAAGAAACATTTTTCAATATAATTCATATTTAATAAATTATAAATATAAAGTTTGCAATAAAGCTAATAAAGCGGGGTTTATGCTTTATCAGTCATAAAATATATAAGGGTTTTTTAATTTACCAGGCACCAATACCACTCTTAAATTTATCTTCCGCCGTGGCGCATTGGCGTAAAACTTAAGAATATTTTTTTGAACCCAGCTTCGGTACTGATAGCATCTTTTCTTGCGTCGCACTCTTATGCATCACAACTTTATTCAGCATTAAACAACCGCTCTCGTCAATATATTATTAGTGCAACTGTTACTTTATCCCTTTTGCTGCAAACCTGTAAAAGGTTATACGCAAAGTATAACGTATGTGTGTTTAACGAAAATAAAGTATTTGAGATTTGCAAGCGATCGATAAGCAGCTTTGCACCTTGCCCAATAAAGAAAAAAAGTTCAAGTGTCCCGCCACGGCGGAAAAAAAAGTTAAATTGCAGTATTTGTGTTCGGCTAAAAAAAATTTGCATTTTGCACCTTGTGCAAAACAATATTATCCAAAATTAAGTGAGTTATATAGCCTGAGCAAGATTGTAAGCAACCTGTTTAAATTCGTTTTTATTGGCGTTGGGCAGCCTGAGATCATATTGAACTTCCATTGTAATGTTTTTAAAGGGGGATTTTTCTTCATTAATGGCGCAAAGGTTTTCACGCATGAACATTATTTTACTTTTCTCTCTCATGTGTGCACTCTTTAGTTCTATTGCATCTTCAAGAATTACCGCTGTAGCAATCAGATCTAATTTAGGATAGTAAAACGTACCGTTGTTTCCAACTTCGGTAATAACCCTGCTGCCAATCCATTTATTAAACCGAACTGTTACAGGCGAGCATAAAAAAAACAAGGAATCTATCCCTATTTGCTCGGCTATCACTGTAGATGCTCTTATAGAGAAAATGCTGCCAATACCATAACCCGCTACCTCAACAGAATTCCATAAACCACATATTTCACCTGTACCATTCATGGCGTATTTATTTACAACAGCGTGTATTGAGGAATCGAAACTTGAAGTTGCTTCCTGAATTGGTAAAGGGCTTATACCATCTGCAACATGTAGCCTGGCACCACCAAAAAGTTTACTGCCATCAGCAGATTCCACAACAATTACAAATACTGAATTGCTGTAAGCCCAGCTCAAATTGGAAGTTGTGAGTTTAAAAATACCATGATTTTCTAAAACTTTTTTATGGCCTTCGTAAAACCTGAGGCAGGTTTCATAGTCATCAATAGCCCTGAATGCCCTTATTCTTATTTGGCTTTCCATGGATATATTTTGGATTAAGGTTGGTTACTAATAAACTTTCCCATTGCAAATAACAAAATTAATTACATATATCAAGAAATATAAAAATAATTAATCAGTTATTAATTGGGGGTGTTCTTGTACATTAATTAAATTGCATGAACTAATCAGTCTATATCCATAATATGATAACCGTTTTATATATCGATGATGAGCCACACAACCTTATTTCCTTCCGTGCTTCTTTTAGGCGTGACTTTAATATTTTTACTGCAGAATCTGCCGAGGAAGGCAAAAAAATTTTAGATTCAAATAAACAAATCAGCGTTATTCTCAGCGATCAGCGAATGCCCAAAACAACAGGCATTGAATTCTTTGAATCAATATTGGAACAATACCCAGACCCTATAAGAATATTGATTACCGGATACACCGATATCAATGCCGTAATAGACTCCATTAACCGTGGACAGGTTTATAAATATCTTTCGAAACCATGGAATGATAATGATATTAAAAATTTTATTGAGAAAGCTTACGAAGTATATAAATTAAGAAAAGAGAACAAGGAGCTTACCGAAAAACTCCTTTATCTCAATGAAAAACTTGAATTTCTTGCCCGCCAAAGCCTTTTATCGTAAAAAATATTCTTTCTGCCCTGCTGTCAGTTTTTGTATGAAGCCCCGTCAGTATTCTGGTAAGACAGCAGGACAAATGAACATTAAATCAATTTTGGACATAAATTTGACCTGTTTAATTACAAATTAAATAATCACTAAATAAAAAGACAAAATCATGGCATTAGAATTCACGGATGCAAATTTCCAAACCAATGTTTTGGATAGCGATAAGTTGACTGTAGTAGATTTTTGGGCAGAATGGTGTGGCCCCTGCCGCGCAATTGGCCCGGTTATAGAAGAACTTTCTAAAGAGTACAGTGGAAAAGTAAATGTAGGCAAAGTAAATGTTGACCACAATCCGAACATTAGCGTTAATTATGGAATTACTTCAATTCCGGCTATCCTTTTTATTAAAGGTGGCAAAGTAGTAGATAAACAAATTGGTGCGGTACCTAAGTCTATGCTGGAGAAAAAAATACAGGCGCACATTTAATTAAAATGCCCTTAACGGTATTTGCAGAAAGGGCAGCCAAAAGCTCATTTGAATTATAAAATTACAAGTGAGCGACGCAAGGAACGATCCGTAATAATTTTTGTTGGGCAAAAAATTAAACTATAGCATTTTTTTAAAAGCAGGCTTGAAATAATGCCTGCTTTTTTATTTTACAAAATCAAGGCAGTGTAAAGTAATGCTGCCCATCACTTAAATCATTTTCAAGGGCATCAAGTACAACCTGCAGGTGTTTTTCATTACCCAGAAAATCTGCATTCGATGCATCTATAAAGATCGTTTTTATGTTATGCTGCTTAATGTAACTGGTATAAGTTTGCTGAAGGCTAAACAGGTAGTCATCGTGAATCCCTTGTTCGTAAACACGGTTTCTTTTTTTAATGTTCTGTTGTAACTTTTGTACAGGTGCATGCAGGTAAATCAGTATATCTGGGTAAATCAATTGTTGATGAATAATATCGAATAACTTTTGGTACAGCCTGAACTCTTCTTCGGGTAAATTTACTTTTGCAAATAACAGGCATTTGGTAAACAAGTAATCGCACACGGTAATGCTTTGAAACATATCTTTTGTGTGCAACATATCCTTCATTTGCTTAAATCTTTCGGCCATGAAAAAAAGTTCCAGCGGAAATGCATACTGCTTTTGGTTTTCGTAGAACTTTGGCAGAAAGGGGTTATCAGCAAATTCTTCAAGAATCAGGCGGGCATTAAGTTTCCGGCTTATCAAATGTGCAAGTGTAGTTTTGCCCGCGCCAATATTTCCTTCAACTGTAATAAAATGGTGTTGCATTTTTCACCCGGGTTTTTTAAAAGATTTTTTTTTGAGCCAGGCTATAGAATTACTATAAAACTTTTCTTGCGTCGCACAATTGAACGTTCAGAACCCTACGCGACTTCAAACAGCCCTTTAAAATCACCCCCCTTTCAAAATTAAGTAGTACAATCAGTAGTTCATGTCAATTTTATTCACATTCAATTCATCAGTACATTCTTTCAGAAGTTCCAAAACGGTTTTATTAAAAACCGGGTGAATAAAATCCGGTGCTATTTCTGACAGCGGCACCAATACAAATCTTCTTTCATGCAGCCGTTCATGTGGAATAATAAGGTTCGGCTTGTTAATGATCTCGTCATTAAAAAAAAGAATATCCAGGTCAATCGTTCTCGGTCCCATTTTTATGTCCCGTTTTCTTCCCATTTTTTCTTCAATCATCAAAAGCGTGTTCATAATTATTTCAGGCTGCAGGCCGGTTGTAATACACAAAACCTGGTTATAAAAATCAGGCTGATCCTTAAAACCCCATGCTACTGTTTGGTAAACAGATGACTGTTGAATGATCTTTCCGCAGTATTGCTCAAGTAAAAAGCGGGCAACCCTTAGATTATCAAGCCTGTTGCCTATATTGCCGCCTGTAAGCAGGTAAACCTTGTTCATAAATTGCTTTAGGTAAAAGGGTTCAAATATCTTTATTTTTGAAATGCATAAAAGAGAACTATGAAGAGTTTTATGAAACTATTTTTCGCATCGTTTCTGGCCCTGATTATTTTCACCATAATTGTTCTGGTTATTGGTATGGCGGTCATTGGTTTTGCATTACAACCCACTAAACCAGATTTGGGTTCAAAAGGCGTATTGGTGCTTGATCTTTCTTCAGGTTTTAATGAACAAGCTAAAGATAATCCACTTGCATCAATCACAGGCGATGCATCAGATAATGCCCCGGGCCTTTATGATATCATCAGGATGTTGCACTACGCCAAAACAGATACCACCATAAAAGCTGTTTACTTAAAAGCCGGTTATAATGCAAATGGTTATGCCGCAAGTGAAGAACTTCGCAAAGCAATTCTAGATTTTAAAGAAAGTAAAAAAATGGTACTCGCTTATGGCGAGGCAATGGATCAAAAATCTTACTATGTGGCAACCGCTGCCGATAAAATATATTGTCACCCCAATGGCGGCATAGATTGGGATGGGTTTTCAGTAACCCTTCTTTTTATGAAAGGCTTACTAGACAAGCTGGGCGTTGAACCACAGGTATTTTTTGCAGGCAAGTTCAAAAGTGCTACCGAACCCTTTCGTGTGACGAAAATGACCGATGCCAACCGCATACAAACCACCGATCTCCTGAATGACCTTTATTCAAATTTTCTGCAACAAACAGCACAAGCAAGAAAAATTGATACTGCAACTTTACACCAGCTATCCATCAACGGAAGCATCAGAACAGCATACGATGCACTAAATTATAAGCTTGTAGACGGATTAAAATATGATGATCAAATACAAAGCGAGCTGCTAAAGAAACTCGGTCAGGGAAAAAAGGAAACAATCAATTTTATTTCATTTGATAAATATGCAAAAGCTGTTAATTATAAAAAAAGCGGCAGCGCTAAAATCGCCATCATCTATGCTCAGGGCGATATAGTAGGTGGCAAAGGCGATGACGATGAGATTGGCAGCGACAATTATATTTCATTACTTAGAAAAGCAAGGCTTGATGATGATATAAAAGCCATCGTATTCAGGGTAAACTCCCCAGGCGGCAGTTCTTTGGCCAGCGATGCAATATGGCGCGAAGTTACCCTTGCAAAAGGAGACAAACCTTTTGTAGTTAGCATGGGCGATTATGCAGCATCCGGCGGGTACTATATTTCCTGCAACGCCGATTCTGTTTTTGCAGATGCTACTACCATCACAGGATCCATTGGCGTTTTCAGCATCATTCCCAATTTTCAGCCATTCTTCAACGATAAACTGGGCATTACTTTCGATGGTGTAAAAACAGCACCCTATGCAGATATGGGCTCTACCGGCAGGCCACTTACCGAAACAGAAAAACATTTTATGCAGGCTTCTGTAGATTCTATTTATAATACTTTTAAAAACCGCGTGGCCAGCGGCAGAACAAAAGACATTTCTTATATCGACAGCATTGCACAGGGTCACGTTTATACAGGTAGCAGGGCTTTGCAACTGGCGCTTATAGATAAAACCGGAACCTTGCAGGATGCTATAGATTGTGCTGCGCGTATGGCAAAACTAAAAGAGTACGGCACAAAAGAGTACCCCGAAAAAAAATCGTTTTGGGAGCAGTTGGTAAACAGTAGTTCATATAAGGCATCAATGCAAGAAAGTGCAGTAAAAGAAAATATCGGTGCGCAGCAATACTATATGCTGCAGCAGGTAAAAAAAATAAGGGTTTTAATGCAGGCACCACAAGCCAGGCTGCCTTTCGATTTTGATATCAAGTAAGTAGGTTTTTCTTTTTAGCCGGGCATAAGTTTTTATGGCATCAACTGTTGCGTCGCACACTTATGCAGCATAAATTCTTTTGAGCTTTTAACAGCCAGGCTGTAGTTTAAAGTGGCTCAATAAAAAGAGAAAGTACAAGAGTGCGACGCAACTAAGTTTCATACTTATTCCATTGCCTGGTTCAAAAAAAATCCTTCTGAAAATATTCCATATTTAGTTCAAAAAATAAACAGAAAACAAATTATAAAGCATCATTATTTTGAAGAATACAAATAATATGATACCAGTATTTTTTTTACTAACGCTCCTCTCCTGCCAGCAAACCAACCAACAACAGCAAGCAGTTATAAAGGGGAAATCATATTATCTTACTGCATCAGGCAACGATGCAGGTGATGGCAGTAAAGACAATCCATGGAAAACCATCGGTCAATTAAATAATGTTCAATTGCATGCAGGCGATACTGTTTACTTTAAAGCCGGCGAAATGTTTCAGGGAAATCTTATTATAGACTCTTTTGATCGTGGCAATGCCCTTAACCCTGTTGTTATAACGTCTTACGGTGGTACTGGCAATGCAATTATTGATGCGGGCAACAATACTGCACTAACATTAAACAATACATCTTTTATATCAGTAAAACACCTCAATCTTACAGGTGCAGGCCGTAAACAAGGCAATACAAAAGATGGTTTATTTATTAATCACTCACACAATATAACAGTTGACAGTATTGATGTTCAGGGTTTTCAAAAATCTGGCCTGCTCATTTATATTTCATCGGGTGTTCATGTTACAAATGTTACTGCACATGATAATGGGTTTGCGGGTATTTGTGTTGCCGGCGAACAATCAAAAAATGATTGCAGGAATATTTATATCGGCTACTGCAAAGCAGAAAACAATCCCGGCGACCCCACCAATCTTAATAATCATAGCGGCAATGGTATTATTGTTGGGCTTTGCAGAAATGTTACTATCGAATATTCCACCGCAACCAATAACGGATGGGATATGCCGCGCAAAGGCAATGGCCCGGTAGGCATCTGGTGCTACGAAGCAGACAGTGTTACCATACAAAACTGCATCTCTTACCGCAACAGAACTTCGCCAGGTTCTGCTGATGGCGGTGGTTACGATTTTGATGGTGGCACCACCAATTCAACAATACAATATTGTTTGTCTTACGAAAATGAAGGCAGCGCATTCGGGCTTTTTCAATACGCAGGTGCCAGCAACTGGTACAATAACACGGTTCGCTTTTGCATAAGTGAAAATGATGGAACCACCTCTGAGGCTCAGGCCGGTGTATTTATCTGGAATAGTTCGCGTGATACCGCACAGTTGAAGAACTGTTACTTCTACAATAACACTATTTATAACGATAAAGGAGCTGCAATAAAATATGCAGCAGAAAGTGAAAATTCAGGATTTAATTTTTACAACAATATTTTCGTTGCAAAAGATGAATTGATTACAGGCATTGAAACGAATGCAAGCTTTCTTGGCAATAACTGGTGGAGCCTTGCAACTAATAAATTTAATGACGATGGTATAACCAGTTTTGAATCATGGGCGCATCAAAAAGGCAAAGAGCAGTTAAATAGTAAGATCGCAGGATTCAATACAGATCCACATTTCAGGGATCCTGGCCATGCAAATATTACTGATCCCTTACAGTTAAAATCTTTTTTCAATTACAGTTTGACAAAAAATTCGGTATTAAAAAATAATGGTCTTGATTTGCAGGCATTGTTTAATATTTATAACAATAAAAAAGATTTTAACCAGCAAACAATAGCTGCAAACGGTATAGGTGCATGCCTGTAAGCTATAAATTAAACTGCATTACTCTGTTGGTTATCTTATTTTAAGAGGATAAATAAGTAGACAATTTTTAATTAGGTTTTGAAGGTATGTTGCTGACCGTTATTTTTGCACTCCTTAACGGGGGGTTAGCTCAGTTGGCTAGAGCGCTTGCATGGCATGCAAGAGGTCGTCGGTTCGACCCCGATACTCTCCACATAAATAAAATAAAGTTCTTTTTCTAAATGGGGTTAGCTCAGTTGCTTAGAGCGCTTGCAAGCCCCGAAAGCTTTCGGGGAAGAGGTCGTCGGTTCGACCCCGATACTCTCCACACAAATCAACCCACCGCATGGTGGGTTTTTTATTATGTTTTGCTTGTATATTATCTACAGTCAGCAATTAGATCGCTTTTATGTCGGCTACACCGAAAACATAGAAAAACGATTGGCCGAACACAATTCGGGCATTTCAGATTATACGTCCTCTGCACAGGACTGGGTCCTGAAATACACCGAATATTTTCCGGATAGATATACAGCTCATCAAAGAGAAATTACCATCAAGAAGAAAAAGAGCAGAAAGTATATTGAGTGGCTAATTTCTCAGGGCTGAAGCGCTTGGAAGCCCCGAAAGCTTTCGGGGAAGAGGTCGTCGGTTCGACCCCGATACTCTCAACGCTTTAAGCCCCGAAAGGGGCTTTTTTTATTTTACAAAAGGTTCAAAGATTTATTTATGCTTCTATTGAAAACATCAATTGAACACTTTGTCCTGCACTCTTGAAGGATTGGACAAGTTGCGGGCTTTTCCGAAGCGAATCATTATTGGACAGGAATTACCAATAACTATAGGATAATTCTTAAAAATATACAGATACAAAGTTTGTTCATTGATAAAATAATTCGTCAATTTTAAAATTGGTAAGTGAATAATAATTGAACTGAACTCGTATTTACATCTACTGCATTATAAGGTGAAAAACCCTTTTGGCTGCTTGCATAACGAAATTCTATCTGAATTTTTTTCACAGAAAGGCCAGCACCGCCCATCACAGAAGGTTCATATTTTTTTGGTCCATCAAATGCCTTTACATTTTCTTCTCTGCCAAATGAATATATATTGTGAAGGCTATTTTTATTTTCGGTAACCATAAAAGCATTACCTAAACCAAAATTTATATAAGGGTTTAAAGATGAACCTGTTTTAAATATATATCGTAAAAAAGTATTAAGCTGTAAGTAAGAAAACTTTACATCAACATCACTTTTTACTGTATAAACAATACCATAGGGTCTTGTAAAACTGTTGCTTGTTGCATAAGATTTATAAATGAGTTCGTTAACAATATGCCATTTATGCTGATTACGTGATAATCCAATATCGATTGATGCTCCCGCTAAAGGTGATGTGTTGCCGCTATAATTGTCATCAACAAGGTAAATGTTGCTTCCTGTAAATTTAAATTTATTAACCATTAAGCCTGCAACCACTCCAACCCGCACGATAATAGGATCTTTCTTTTTAATCTCAATAGCTGTATTGGGTGAGTTGTATTGTATATACTTCAAAAAAATATTCTGAATTTCATCCTTACTGAATTTTATTCTTTTGGATAAAGAGGCTACATCAGGGCAATCTGCCACCAGATTTAGAAGTTGATTTTTATAAGTTTCATCCTCTTCAAGTTTTTTGCTTTGCTCATTGTAAAAATAATGATGTATTAATTCAACAGGCGACTGATTTTCTTTTACATAATACAAATGATCTTTATAGCTATCAGTAAACTGATACAATTCCAATGCAGGGCTTCTTATAAGTTGCAACAGAAAAACTGTCTTTTTTACACTTGGCGAATCAACAAACCCATCATTAATTGCTTTAAACTCATCGCCGGGTAACATATCCATTTGGATTGTGAAACTTTTATAAATTTCATTTGCGGCTTGCAGATAAAACCCTGCTATAGATGTAGGGTTATATATCTTTTTTTCATTTAAAGAATTAATGAAGCTAACTGTTTGAGGATTCATTTTCCAGTTACGGTAATCTATTTTTCCTTTAAGGCTATCTCCATTTGCATTAATAACAACCGCATCTGTAAAATTTGTTTGGCTTTTTAAGGCTGTTGTTAAGGACAATAAGGCAATTACAAACCAGGATTTTCTCATACTATAAATTGAATATCGAAAATATAGAATATTATCAGGGCAATATTAGTGCGGCTATTTTTTAATTAGCCAGGTGTGAGCGGAGCCGAATTACATTGCTACTATTAAACCCTGTTGCGTCGCACACTTCAACGTTTAGCCCACTATTGGGCATAGTGTAAAAACATTACTAAATGTGGCTTCCTGTAATATGTACAACTTGAGCAACAATATTGGTAGTCGCCAACATTGCTAGCTTTGATCTTTCGTAGCGATAAAAGCTCAATATATAATCCAACCGTACAAGTGTGCGACGCAAGAATGCTTCATGCATATTCTAAAGCCCGGTACAAAAAAATCTAAATCATAATCTTCCAGATATTGCGCTGACCAGATTTGCCCCAATCTTTCATAGGGCCCTGCAGTTGTTTTAAAAGACCGGCCTGATCTACTTTTTTACCTTTTACGGGAGCTGCAAGATCCTGTGGTTTTACTTCAACGAGTTCGAGCTTTGTGGCAAACCATGTGGTATTGATGCGGGGAATGGCCACACCGAGTATCATGCCGGGCAAGCCATTAAAACTTTCGGGGCCACCATTTGTAGTAATTTGGTCTGTATAAAAGGCGATTACGTACACACTGTCCATAATGCGGCCTACTGCTTTACGGCATTCGAAGCCAGCAATGGTGCGCTGTTCGCCGGTAATGCGCCAGTCAATTTTTCTTGTACTGTCCTGTATAAGAAACGTGTTATCGAACACCGTTTTTTTACTTACAGACTGCTGCCCATCTATGTTGGTATAAACAATATTATCTGTTGCGGGACCGCGAAACCAGTCTGGAATTTTAGGATCGATTGGAAGCTCTTTGCCAGGCTGGTAAAGGGTTTTAGTATCATCGAACAACAGGTTGAAGTATGATAGTTCGAACTGCGGAATTGTTTTTTTAATTTGTTGCAGCCAGTCGTCGCCGTCAGCATCATCGCTCCAGCTATCGATGTCTTTCCACACGTTTACTTTTTTCTCAAATTCAATTTTTCCTTTTGCAATAAAAAGCGATTGGGCATTAACAGAAAGTTGAATAATGAAAAGAGCAACGGCTGTAATGATTATTTTTTTCATAGTAATTTATTTTTGTTCTGCAATTGGTGCAGGTGGTGCTTTGGTAAAGTTCCAAACAAAACTGAGCATAAAATACCGGGTGATGTTTTGGTAATTTCTTTCTGAAATCTGGTTGGCACTTACGTACCTGCTGTAACCGATATTCTGGTTGAGTATGTCATGTGCCACAAACTTAATTATGCCTTTATCTTTTTTAAGAATCTTGCGCCCGAGGTATGCATTCCACACGAACACATTATTATTGGCCGTAAAGAGTACAGTTTTCTGGCGAATGTTTGCATCAAGATCGGTATTAAGTTCAAGCTTATGTGGCATCTGCAACGTGTAATTAAGGCTGTAGTTCATGGTCCAGTAATTGGTTTTTACTTTCTCTGTAACAATGGTGGTTGAGAAATTATAATTATACCCGGCCCGTAAATAGATGTTGTACTTGTTTTCTTTGTCTTTACCAAGACCAATATCAAAACCAGGTGCGTTGTTAACGGTAGTGTTTTTTAGTCCGTTAACAAATGAACTGAACTTTGAACCATTCGCGTTAATGCCAATATTAAAATTGGCATTGAGTTTTGTAAGCTTGATAAAAGAATTGCCACCAAAATAATAATTGTAGTTGCCATTCGCATTGATATACTGGTTTATGGTTTGGCCCGAAGTATTGCTGATGGTGGTGTTGGTTACAATTGCATCCTGCTGCAAACCGAAATTTCCGTAGATAAAAAATCCGCGCTGGCTAAGCACTTTAAAAGTATTGAAATTGACATTGAAATTGTGATTGAACTGCTGCTTTAATAAAGGGTTGCCAATTGTAATATTCAACGGGTTGCTGTTATCTGCTACGGGCTGTATCTGCTGAATGGTTGGCTGTTGGGTGCTTCCGCTATAGCCGATATTAAACCTGCTGGCCTGGTTAAATTTATAAGTAAAGTTTGCCCGTGGAAAAAAGTTGGTGAACTTTCTTGAAGTAATCTCCTCGCTGAATAAATCTGTTTGCGAAAAGTCAGCAAAAGCAATATCCGTACCCGCAGACATGGTTGTTTTCTTTCCATTGTATTTGAAAAAGAGTCCGCCGGAATTTGTGGTTACATCAAACTTATAATGATTGCTGAAAGTATCGCTGAGGTTAAGGTATTTGCCCGTTCCATCTTTGTTATAAGTCAACCTTTCCGCATCGCTGGTTGTTTTTCTGAAATTGAAATTTATTTCTGCAAAAACATTTTTTGCAAGTGGCTCTGTGTAGATCAGTTTTGAGCTAATGGAAGATGTGGTACTGCCATCATTTTTCTTTTGATCTGTAACTGACCTGAGCAGGTTGCCGTCGGCGTTCAGTGTATCAATGGTTGCATATAAATACCCTTCAGTATTGGTTTCATTATTTCTCTGTTCAGTATTCAGCGAAATGCTTCTGCCAATTTTTTTAAACTTGTGTCTTAATAAGATAGATGCCACAAGGTTAGAATTATCGCCGTCACTATTATAGTTCCTGATCGAATTATTGGTAATTGCTCCGAGGCTGTTTGTTGCCTGCGAATTGTTTACACTTAAACTGTTTGATTTCCCTGTGTAACCTGTAACCTTTACCTTAAGCGATGTGCTACTGTCAATCTTCCACTCGTATGTACCATTCAAGGAATGCCGCATTCGGCTGCTGAATGTATTGCCAAATTCTTTTGTTGTAAAAGTGTTCTCTCCGGTAATTAACTGAGATAAATTATTGCCTGCACCCTGCGTATTTAGTTTATTAAAACGATAGCTGCCGTTGATGTTTTGTTTTTCGTCGTTGAATTTATTTGAGTAGTTTAAACCGGCGCTCCAGCTTTTGGGTAAGCCCTCACCATAATAAGAATTATTGGTCAGGTCATCACCATCATTATTGCTCCATGAAAAATATCCATTGTCTTCATCGTATTCCGGCCCGCTATCGCCGCCACCAAACTGCCCGTTTTCCTGCCAGTCGAGGCCGGTTTTGCCCGTGCTGCTCATAATACCATAGGCAGACAATTTTCGTTTTGACCTGAAGCTGTTAAGCATCGCGCTGTTACTCCATCTATCATTAAGGCTGCTGCCAAGATCAAGCTTGCCAAAATAACCTTTCTTCTTATCATCTTTCATTTTAAGATTGATGGTCTTATCTCTTTTGCCATCATCAATACCTGTGAAAGTTGCCTGGTCGCTTTTCTTGTCGAATACTTGTACTTTATCTATATCACTTGCCTGTAAATTCTTTGTTGCAATAGTTGGATCATCGCCAAAAAATTCTTCCCCGTCCACGAGTACTTTGTTTACTTTTTCGCCCATGGCGGTAATCTTTCCATCTTTATCCACCTGAATGCCGGGCAATTTTTTAAGCATTTCTTCTACGCTGGCACCTTCCCGTACTTTAAAACTGTCGGCTTTGAATTCAGTGGTATCACCGTTTATTCTTATGGCGCTTACTTTTGATTTTACAATAACATCCATTAAAAGATTTGCCTTTAGTGTAATAATTAATGTGCCAAGGTTTAAATCAGAAGTATCGCTTAACTGCAGCTTATCTGCATAATCTGCGTAGGTAGGATGTGTGATAAACAGGTAGTAGTTGCCTGCCTTCAGGTTGTGCATTTCAAAGTTGCCATTTGTACCGCTTCGGGTAAATTTATACAGTACAGAATCTTTTTCTCTTAGTAAAGAGATAGAGGTATTGCTAAGGTTTTGTTTGTTGATGGTGTCGTATATCGTACCTTTTATTTTTGCCGTTTGCGCATTGGCGAAAAAGCAAAACATTACCGGTAATAAGGTGAGCAGCAGTAGTCTTTTCATAATACGTTAACTGGTTTAGTTTTGGTCTTTATCTTAGTACTTTTAAAATACATTTTTGTAACCGGCAGCAGATCATTGGGCATCGCCTCTTGTGTCACTCACTTGTACGTTCGGAACAATGTGCAGCAATGAATAGTGAACAGTGAACAACGGACAATTAAAAACTCACAATTCAAATTCTTTTGACTGGTACAAAATATTTCTCTTTATTTTCTACCTGCCTCAAAGAACGCTTGAAATTCTGTAATTATTCAAAGAAAGCCGTTTTAGTATTACTAATTTTACGTTAATGGTTTTTATCGGTGCTAAAAGGCAACCAACATAACGATAAAAAAAGGCTGCTCATTTTACTGAACAGCCTTTGTAATCATCAAAACCCAAAAATTATTTGACGTAATAATTTTTTTTGGCGTCGGTAATAGCCGCATCCCGCTCATGTTTCAGATCGTGAATTTCTTTTCTTCTTTCTTTACCTGAGAGTTGATCGTTGTGGCGCACGCTCCATATTTTATCGTCGTAATCATTGTTTATATCTTCTATCTGAAGATCAAGTTTTGTAGGCCTGCTTTCGTACCTGTAATAAGGTGCTGCAGCAAAATATGGATTGTATCCAAAATAATATGGCCTGTAGTAGGGATAAAATCCTGTGCGGATAAAAGTGGTGTGCGGCCTTGCAAATGCAACTGTTTTAACCGGCCTGTAACTAACTGCAACTTTCTGTGCTGATGCTGAGCTTACCATCACTATTACCAGCATCGCGATCATTAATTTTTTCATGGTTAACTCCTTTTATTATTTGAGTGCATCAGAACAAAAAAGTAAACCCATAAAATGAACTATAACGCACTGCTAACAATATGTTTAAAAAGGTTTAACATTCAACCTTTGCTGCATAAAATATCGGAACGTACAAGTGAGTGACACAACAGGCGATGCCATGTAATACAAAAAGCCTTGGCCAATAAAAGTCCTACATTCTTTCGGGTACATGAATGCCCAGCAAACTCATTGCTGTTTTAATTGTTTGCGCAGTAAGCGTGGCCAACTGCAGGCGCAGTATTTTCTTTTCTTCGCTTTCTGCACTGGCAATAGAATGCTCCGTGTAAAACGAATTAAATATTTTGGCGAGATTAAAAACATAGATCGCCACTTTGCTGGGATCGTGCTCTGCTGCGGCTTCTTCAATAACCGTAACGAATTGCTCTAAGTGAATGACAGCTTGCTTTTCAAGCGATAGCAAGTTGTGATGATTACCTATTTGCAAATCAACATTTACATCTGCGAGCTTCCTTAAAATACTTTTTATTCTGGCATGTGTGTACTGCACAAACGGCCCGGTAAAACCATGAAAATCGATACTCTCTTCAGGATTAAAAATCATTCTTCTTTTGGGATCTACACGCAGCAAAAAAAACTTTAAAGCGCCAAGGCCAATGATGTTGTAAAGCTCTTTTAATTCTTCGGCAGTAAAGTCTTTTACCTTACCAAGCTCTTCTGTTTTTTGTTTCGAAATGTCAATCATTTCTTCAACAATTTCATCTGCATCAACTACGGTGCCTTCACGGCTTTTCATTTTACCACTTGGCAATTCAACCATGCCATAACTGAGATGGTGAATGCCATCGGCTGAAGGCAACCCCAATTTCTGGCAGATCAATTTCAGCACTTTCATGTGATAGTTTTGTTCATCGCCAATCACATAAATACTTTCATCGCATTTGTATTCTTCAAATTTGTTTACCGCAAGGCCAATATCCTGTGTTATATAAACTGAAGTGCCGTCTTTTCTTCTTACGATTTTACGGTCAAGACCATCGGCCGTAAGATCGATCCACACACTGCTATCTGCTTCCTGTATAAAGACATTTTTTTTCAGGCCTTCTTCTATCAGGTCTTTACCTAATAAATAAGTTTGGCTTTCGTAATAAGTACGGTCGAAATCGCTGCCGATTGTTTTGTATGTTTCTGTAAAACCTGCATATACCCAGCTATTCATAGTCTTCCACAATTCAATCACATCAGGATTTCCGGCTTCCCAATCGATCAGCATTTGTTGTGCGCCTTTAAAAATCGGGGCCTGCCTTTCTGCATCTTCTTTTGACGACCCCTGCTCAATTAATACTTCAATTTGCTTTTTGTATTCATCGTTAAATTTTACATAATAATCTCCAACAAAATGATCGCCTTTCATCCCTGTACTTTCAGGCGTAGCGCCGTTTGCAAACAATTGCCATGCGATCATACTTTTACAAATATGAATACCGCGGTCGTTTACAATACATGTTTTTACAATTTCACAGCCTGTGGCTTTTAAAATTTCGGCGGTGCTCCATCCTAAAAAATTATTACGCAGGTGACCAAGATGCAGTGGCTTGTTTGTGTTGGGCGAAGAATATTCAACCATTACACGCCGGCCATTTTTTTCCTTTAAACCAAATGAAGTATTGTTGTAATTTTTCTGCAAAAAATCAACCCAGTAAGCGTCTGCAATTACAAGATTCAGAAACCCCTTAATTACATTAAACGAACTGAATAAATCTGCATGTTGCTGTAGCAAATAATTGCCCAACTCCTGCCCTGCTGCATCCGGAGATTTCCGAAACTGTTTTACCAAAGAAAACAACACAATGGTATAATCACCTTCAAATTCAGGTTTGGTAGCACTTACGGTAATATTCGCGGGTTCAATCTCTACTTTATAAACTTCGCTGATTGCTTTAACCGCACACTGTTTTATTAATTCAGCAACACTCATCATTTTTAATTTGGGCAGCAAAAATAACGAAACCATGTTCGTTTCCGTTTTTCATTGGCAATAAACTATCCAGGTAAAAAATGTTAATGATACCAGAAGAGCGAAAGCAGTTAATAAACCCAAAACGAATTTCTTTTACCTTCGTCACCATTTATGATAAAGCTGCACACCTGGCTAAAGAAAACCATTTTACAGTTCGTGGATTATTTTTATCCTTTTTTTAAAAAGATTATGCCGCTGCAAACCTTTCGTTATGCAGCCTGCGGTGGCGGCACTACCTTGTTGGGTATCTTTCTTTATTTCATTGCTTTTCATTTCATTTACACCCGGCCCGTAGTTGATTTAAAATTTGTAGCCTTATCCAACTATATTGCCGCTGAATACTTATTCGCCATTTGGTTTACATTCCCCATCGGTTTTTACCTGAGCCGCTATGTGGTATTTACAGAATCGGTTTTAAGAAAAAGGGTGCAGCTTTTCCGCTATTTTCTTGTGGTAGCGGGTACGGTAATACTGAATTATTTACTGTTGAAACTTTTTATTGAAATATTTGGCTGGTACCCTACACTTTCAAAAATGTTCGCCGCTGTTTTTGTCATCATGTTCAGTTATTTATCAAACCGTTATTTTTCATTCAGGGCTGCACATAATAAAGGTTAAGACGGGGATTTTATTTACTTTACAAATCCTTTCATAAAACACATCATTTACAATAATAGAACTCATCTTGAAAAAGTGGCTCATGAAACTATTTATTACACTCTCCATAATATGCCTGTGCTGGATTGTTCTGGCCCAAAGCTGCATGCGTTTCAGAACAAGCGATAGCGACGCCCAGATTGATTTTGCAAAACACAACGTTCCATTTAAAGCCGAATATTTTACAACCGGTAATACAACCATACATTATGTTGTTTCAGGTAACGACAGCACATTACCTACACTTTTTTTTATTCATGGTTCGCCCGGAAGCTGGGATGCTTTTGATAAATACCTGCAGGATAGCCAACTGCTTCGTAAGTATCGCATGATCAGTATAGACAGGCCTGGCTTTGGTTACAGCGAATTTGGAAATGCTCAAAACCTTAACGACCAGGCTGCTGAAATAACCGAAGTACTCAGGCATATACAAAATGGCCGCCCCATTTGCCTTATTGGTCACAGCCTTGGAGGGCCGATGGTTGTAAAACTTGCTTCACTGAATACCACATTGCCCATTACAAACCTGGTGATACTGGCCGGATCGGTTGACCCTGCGGAAGAAAAACCCGAAAGCTGGCGGGCACCACTCGACAGAACCCCTTTGCGTTTCCTGGTACCCGGTGCCATGCGGCCCAGTAATGCAGAACTGCTGATGTTTAAACAGGATGTACAGGAAATGCCTGCCGATCTTGCAAAAGTTACCTGCCGCGTATTGATTATGCACGGCACCGTAGATGATTTTGTGCCGCCGGGCAATGCATTGTACGCGCAAAAGCATCTCACCCACGCCAAAGAAGTACAACTGGTTTGGTTCGAAGGCCAGCGCCATTTTATTCCCTGGGAAAAGTTTACCGATATACGTGATGCATTACTGCAACTGAATATGAACCCCTAACTTTATCCGGACTTTTTCTTTGAGCCCGGCTTTAGTTTTACATGGCATCAACTGTTGCGTCGCACTCTTGTGCTTTTGATTCCTGGGTCAACAGTTGACCGCCGACTGTCGACCACTGTTCAGAACGTACAAGTGTGCGACGCAAGAATGCTAAATTGATAAATCAAAAGCCGGGATAAAAAAATTTCTTTTAAAAAAACAACTTTTTATACAGCAACATGCAAAAAACGTTTGAACACAATAATGCACTAATCAGTTACAGTATTTCAGGCGAAGGAATACCCGTTGTTTTATTGCACGGCTTTGGTGCCGATGCCACTATTTGGGATGCCCAGAAAACATTTCTGCAAAACTATTGCAGGTTAATTATACCACATTGGCCGGGCAGTGGACTTTCAACATTTATTGATGGCGAAAATGCGGTAACAGCTGAAGGCGATACACCAGCCACGCTTGAGTATTACACCGATTGCATCCATGCATTGCTGCAGCATGAAAACATTACTTCATGCATTATGCTGGGCCACAGTATGGGCGGGTATATTACATTGAACTTTGCAGAAAAATATTCCCGGTTGCTAAAAGGTTTCGGGCTGATACATTCTTCTGCTTTTGCAGACAGTGACGAGAAAAAAATACACCGGCAACGGAGTATGGTGATGATGGAGCAATATGGCGTTTATTCATTTCTTAAAAATACTACGCCGGTTTTATTTGGAGATAAATTCAGGAAAGAACAACCCGGAAAAATAATGGAACTGGTTGAACAGGGAAATATTTTTACGGTAACAGCGTTACAGCAATATTACACTGCAATGATGAACCGGCCAGACAGAACACATGTATTAAGAAACAGCGAAGTGCCTGTTTTATTTGTCATAGGAAAGGAAGATGTTGCAGCACCTATGAGTGATGTACTACAGCAGGTACACCTGCCCAAAATTGCGTACATTCACGTTCTTGAAACAATAGGGCATATGGGCATGTGGGAGGCTCCGGATGAATTAAATGGTTTTATGCTTGAATTTATTAAGGGAATTATTTAAACCAGGATGAAAAAAACACTTTTCTGCATATTGATTTTATTAAGTGTAACTAAACTGCATGCTTCGCATATTTCAGGTGGTGAGCTTTTTTATGAATACCTCGGCCGGGGCTTAACTCCAAATACTGACAAATTCAGGATCACCATGAGATTGTACCGGGAATGCAGTTCGCCCGGCGCTATATTAAATGGTGAGCATGTTGAAATCGGGATTTATTATAAACAACCAAATTCACTTTATAAAACACTGACTTTAGAAAGACAATGGTCAACACCAGATCCCCCAACGTTGAAAAACACGCCCGGTGCTTTTCCATGCCTTAGCGGTGATAAAACGGTATGTTTCCAGGTTGGCACATTCAGTGCCACTACTGAACTGCCCAGAACACAAAACGGTTATACGCTTTCCTGGGTAAGATACAGCAGGCAGCAGCTTACCAATGTTGCCGATGACCCTTATCCCGATAATGCTGTGGGTGCAACATTTGTTACAAACATACCGGGCACCAATCAAATGGGAACAGGGGTTAATAGTTCGCCTGAATTTGTAATAAAGGATTCTTCATTGGTTTGTGCAGGTAAAGACTTTACCTTAGACTATTCAGCTTTCGATCCAGATAAAGATTCGCTTTCATATAGTTTTTGCCCTGCTTACGATGGCGGCGACCTGCTTAATGTTAACCCGCCACCAGCCGCAACCTTAGTTACAAAATCCCTGCCTTACCTGTTTCCGTATACAGGCTATTCACCGCTTGGCCTACAGGTAAAGATAGACGCATTTACCGGTCTTATCAGTGGAAAAGCACCTTCAATCGTTGGTAAATATTCAGTAAATGTTTGTGTATCTGAATTCAGGAACGATACCCTTTTAAATATTCACAGGAAAGACTTTATTCTTAAAATTGGCGACTGTAGCCTTGCAGCAGCCGAATTGAAACCCAGTTATCTTACCTGTGATGGCTTTAATCTTTCGTTCCAGAACAATAGTACCAGTGATCAAATAAACTCTTATTACTGGGAATTTGGAGACCCAAATTCAGATACTGATACTTCAATATCGCCAACACCAACTTATAATTATCCCGATTCAGGAACATACCTTGTAAAGCTTGTAGTTAATCGTGGCGAAGCTTGTTCCGATTCTACAACAACCAGGGCTTTGGTATATCCCGGGTTTATCCCCGATTTTGATATCATCGGAAGCTGTAGCATAAACCCTTACCAGTTTCTCGACCGTACTACTACCAAGTATGGCGTTGTAAACAGCTGGCGTTGGAATTTTGGGGACCTTGCTACAACAGCAGATACATCAATCATACAAAACCCGTCTTATCAATATCCCGCCTCACAATCTGCCGATATAAAATTAATAGTAACCAATAGTAAGGGCTGCACAGATACACTGATTAAATCAATGGTGATTCCTGATAAACCTACCGTAATGGTACCCTTCCGCGATACACTGATCTGCATTATAGATACCCTTCAGTTACAATCGTCAACCAGCACGGGCACAGCCACTTTTAGTTGGTCACCAACAACGAATATTGTCAATAGCAATACGGCAACCCCATTGGTTTTTCCCAAAAATACGACCACTTATTTTGTTACAGTTAACGATCAGGGGTGTATTAATACCGATTCTGTTCTGGTTAATGTAACACCAAACGTGCAGGTAAATATTGGTAACGATACCACTATTTGCCAAACAGACAGTATTCAACTTCATCCCAATACCAACGGGCTTTATTACTCCTGGGCTACCGTTGCACCCATAAGTGATACCACCATTTTAGAGCCGTTTATAAGGCCACTTAATGTATCGCAGTACCAGTTAACGGTATCTGTTGGTAAATGCAATGCAACAGATAAAATTAATATTAATGTGGTGCCTTATCCACAGGCAAATGCAGGGCCCGATACCAGTATCTGCTTCGGCAAAACAACAACGCTCAAAGCAAATATTGTCGCTTCGCAATTCACATGGTCGCCTGTAAGCTCGCTCCTGAATGAAAATACACTTACTCCAATTGCCGGTCCGCAAAGTACTACCCAATATGTACTTACGGTAACAGATGTATTGGGTTGTCCCAAACCTTCCAGCGATACAATAACGGTGAACGTAACACCCAGGATACTTGCCTTTGCAGGCCACGATACAACCATTGTTGCAAACCAGGCCTTGCAGTTAACGGCCACAGGCGGCGACATTTATTCATGGAGCCCCACAACCGGTATGAACAATCCCAATATTGCAAACCCCGTGATCATACTAGGGCCCGAATACGATACCATTACTTATAAGGTTAAAGTAAGCACTTCTGTGGGCTGTGCCGTTTACGACGATATTAAAGTAACCATTTACAAAACCCTGCCCGATATATTTATTCCCACGGCGTTTACGCCAAATGCCGATAAATTAAACGATATACTGGTGCCCAAACCGGTAGGTATTAAACAGTTTAATTTCTTTAAAGTGTTCAATCGCTGGGGCTTAATGTTGTACATTACTTCGCAACAAGGGCAGGGTTGGGACGGCACCTATGCCAGTACACCGCAGGCCAGTGGCACTTATGTATTTATTGCCCAGGCCATAGATTACAACGGAAAACTCATCACCAAAAAAGGAACAGTTGTTTTAATAAGATAAGACCATTTTTTAGCCGGCTACTTTAGTACTATGAAGCTTTGGTTGCGTCGCACACTGGAGCAGTTGGATACTTTATTGAGCTTTTATTTAAGCGAAGGTTGCCAGTGACAACACCTTCAACAAGGAGCAGTAGAAATTCTTATTTGTCAAACAATCGATTTGATAACTTTAGCGGGAACACCGCCCACAATTGTATTCGCAGGAACATCTTTATTAACTACTGCATTGGCGGCCACAATTGCATTTTCGCCAATGGTTACACCGGGCAGTATCGTTGCCGCGGCACCAATCCACGCATTGCTCTTTACAAGAACAGATTCAAGATCAAGCATTTTTCTCTGAGACGGTTCAACAGGATGATTTTCTGTAATTATATTCACCTTGGGGCCAATCTGCACATGATCTTCAATCGTTATTCCTCCTAAGTCAAGAAAGGTACAGGCATGGTTGATAAATATATTTTTACCTAGCCGTATATGTCTTCCAAAATTGGTATAAAAAGGCACAAATATCATAGTACTTCTATCAATTTCTTTTCCTGTTATCTCGCTCAATAACCTTCTTGTCTGTTCCACATTACCTGAAGCATTAAGGATTGCTGACAATTCAAGGGTTCGGCTTACAACATCCCACATTTTGGAAATTCCCGGGTCATCTGTTCGAATCAATCCTCCTGCAAGCATTCTTGAGAAAATATCCAGATTATCCGTGTTCATAGTCATTATTCTTATGAAATAGCATTTAAATATCGCTTCACTCAAAAATAGATGAACTAAATCGCCTTACAAAAAAATTGGTTTGCCGATACCTTGCACGTTTATAATGCAATACAGGAACAGAGTTGTGTTATACCTTTTAGATTTCTCAATACGTTCGAACTAACACAAAGTTGATCGGATTGTTGCCATGAAAGGGGAACTGTGAACCGAGCGTGGCAAGAAAAGCTAAATTGATATTCAATTGCCCGGCTCAAAAAAAAATTACTGTAAAGGTGCAAGGAGATTGAAAGGATAAGATGGTATATTTCTTAAAACGGAAAATACAATTACAATAATTAAAACAATTTTTACAAAGAGTGGATTGTAAAATATTTGTTGCCTGATTGTTTTTTTAGAAAAGGTATTTATACATAAAGCAATGAAAGAATAGAGTAGCAAAGGAAGCGATGCCACTGCAAGCAAATTGTTATGCAACGCATCTGATAAATTTCCGTGAAGCAAAGAAACAATTGCTCTTTGCGAACCACAGCCGGGGCAATGCAAACCTGTGATCAAATAAAAAAAACATTTAGGGAAATACTGGCTGTACAATGGATACACAAAGAAATACAGCAGCACCAAAATTGGCACTGCTGCTATTATAAGAACGAATGGAATTGATTTTTTAAATATGGCATTCATAATTAATAATGCCCGAATCTTGTTGTAAATGCTGCTACACCTATTACAAAAACCACCCAGATAACAGATAAAATTATCCAGCCAATTCCAATCCAGAAGCCGATCTTAGTCCATTTGCCAGCATCCTTTGAGGCCTGTAAAGCGCCGTTATAATCACCTGCAGCATACTTTGTATTTACCTGCGATGCAAAAACAATTCCAGCAATTCCAAAAGGCAGGCAACATAAAATTGTAACCAGAATAGATTCTACCAGCCAGTTTTTTGGTGGAGTAAGTGGCGGTTGCTGAAGAGACGGATTTTGTTGATAATTTTGGTCCATGTTAGGTTTTTTAAGTTAAAAAGTTATGTAAAATAGATTTAATTCTACAAATAAAAAAGCCCTGCAAAATTTACAGAGCTTAAATACCTGATTTGATTTTTTAATACGCCCTTGCGAATAAAACCCTTTGCGTTGAAGCTTTTCCGGTAAGAATACATTTACCTTCTTCCTGCAAATTGTTTAAAGGAATACAGCGTATTGTAGCTTTTGTAAGTTCTTTAATTTTATCTTCTGTTTCAGCGCTGCCATCCCAATGTGCGGAAACAAAGCCTGCTTTGTTATCTAATATGTTTACAAATTCATCCCAGGTATCAACCTTGGTAATATGATCATCCCGGTATTGCTTTGCTTTGTTGTAAATATTTAACTGTATATCCTCAAGCAACGTTTTTATATATTCAGAAATACCGTTTATATCCACACTGGTTTTTTCTTTGGTATCCCTCCTTGCAACTTCAACCAAATTCTTTTCAAGATCCCTGGCACCAATTGCAACACGAACCGGTACGCCTTTCATTTCGTACTCGGCAAACTTCCAGCCTGGTCTTGAATTTTCTGACTTATCATATTTTACCGATATGCCAAGGGCTTTCAGTTCTTTAACAATAATATCTGCCTTTTCGCTGATCATTGCCAGTTGCTCATCTCCTTTGTAAATAGGCACAATTACAACCTGTATTGGTGCAATCTTAGGTGGCAATATCAAACCTTCATCATCGCTGTGTGCCATTACCAAAGCACCAACAAGGCGTGTGCTTACTCCCCAACTGGTGGCCCATACGTATTCGAGTTTATTATCTTTATCGCTGAATTTTACATCAAATGCTTTTGCAAAATTCTGGCCCAGAAAATGGGAGGTTCCTGCCTGTAATGCTTTGCCATCCTGCATCAGCGCTTCAATGCAATATGTATCTACCGCGCCGGCAAAACGTTCGTTGGGTGTTTTTACACCTTTTATTACAGGCAATGCCATATAGTTCTCAACAAAGTCTGCATAAATATCCAGTATGAGTTTTGTTTCGTCAATGGCTTCCTGTGCAGTTGCGTGTGCCGTATGCCCTTCCTGCCAAAGAAATTCTGCGGTGCGGAGAAAGAGCCTTGTTCTCATTTCCCAACGCACAACATTTGCCCATTGGTTAATCAGCAGTGGTAAATCGCGGTAAGATTGTATCCAGGTTTTATAACTGTTCCAGATAATCGTTTCAGAAGTTGGCCTTACAATTAATTCTTCTTCCAGTTTGGCATTGGGATCAACAACGATGCCGCCCCCATCAGGATCGTTCATTAAACGGTAATGTGTTACTACTGCACATTCTTTGGCAAAGCCTTCAACATGGGCAGCTTCTTTACTTAAAAAACTCTTGGGAATAAATAATGGAAAATATGCATTCTGGTGCCCCGTTTCTTTAAACTTCTTATCTAAAGTATCACGCATATTCTCCCACAATGCAAAGCCATAAGGCTTAATAACCATGCAGCCGCGCACCGCGGTATAATCAGCCAGACCTGATTTTAAAACGATATCGTTATACCATTGCGAGTAATCCTGTTCCCTGGAAGTAATTTCTTTTGCCATATTATTTTTATTTCAACCTGTCTTTTAAAATGAATTTTTTTTACCAGACTGCATTGCTGCTGTGATACTTCCGTTGCGTCGCACTCTTGTGCATTTAGACCGGAAGTCAGCAAGTCAGCAAGCCCTAAAGTAAATGCGATTTTATTTCTTTCCAGCTTTCGGTCTTTCGGACTTGCTGCTCAATGTTCCGAAAGTACAAGTGTGCGACGCAACAAAAGCTTCATGCTTGTTTATTGCCCGGTTCAAAAAACTATAACGCAAACATCTGTTAGTTTTAGAGTAACCTTAACAAGGATGATTGTTTTTCAATGCTTAAGCGGTGTAACTTTATTGCAACAAAGTTGCGCAGTTAAAGCGGGGCAAAAGTAATAACTTCACAGAATAAACATTAAAACGTTTTGTATGAAAAATATAATTGTACTTTTTATAATTCTTGCGGTTGTAACGAGTGGTTGTTCTTCAGCTTATAAAGCAAGCCGCACACCAGATGATGTTTATTATTCTCCGGCACCACCTGCAAAACCAGGCGCTGATGAAGACAGGTATGATGATTATGCAGCCGGTAGTGATGACAATTACCTGCGCATGAAAGTACGCAACCGATATCAATGGAATGGCATAGACGATTACAATTACTGGAACGACAGCCGCTACGACTTTGGTTATAGCTGTACCCCATCAAGATCTGTTTTATTAAATCCATATAATCCGTATATGTTTACCAGTTGTTTTGGCTATAATTATTATTCGCCATGGAGCTCATGGTACAGCCCTTTCACTACAATTGTTTATTATAAAAATCCTCAGGTATATTACGGCAATACCGGCAAAACAAACTTAACCGCCTACAGGAACAGAAATTATAATAATGCAAGCAGAACAAGCTTTGGTAACCTGCTTAAACAAACATTCGGTACAAATAATAATACATCTTTGAATAATAATACCAATCCTACCAGAACATTCAGTACCAATACAACAACCAGCAATACTGCGGGCGGCAGAAGCGGAGGATACAACAGCAGCGGAAGCAGTAGCAGCACATCAAGGCCGCCACGCTGAGTTAAATAGTTTTTACGTTACAGAAGAATTTATAGTTATTGATAACAGCATAAATAAATGTTGAATGTTATTTTTTTATCCAAACAGCAAAGTATGAAGAAGAACTTTTTGCTTTTGTTATTGAGTATATGTACGGTAATTTATTCTAACGCCCAGGTTCCAGATGACGCTTTGCGAAACGCGTGGTTTCTTCCCGGAGGTACTGCAAGGAACATAGCTATTGGTGGCGCAATGGGCTCGCTTGGCGGAGATATTACAGCCAATAATATTAACCCTGCAGGTATTGGTTTATTCAAAACAAAGGAATTGGTTTTATCGCCGGGTTTTATGCTCAATAACAACAAGCTGAACTATCATGGCGAAGAAAGTTCACTCAAAAAAAATGCTTTTTCTTATGGTGCAACGGGTATTATTATCGGCACACCAAATCCATACAAAGGTGTGTGGACAAGCAGTGCCTTTTCTGTATCGGTAAACCAGCTTGCAAGTTTTAACAATCATACCTACTATAAAGGTTTTAATAATAACAGTTCTTATTCAGAGCAATACCTTGAAGAACTGGTAAGAGACGGAGCCAGCCCACAGGCAGCAGAAAGCAATTATATTTTTGGTTCGTCACTGGCATACCGTACTTATTTAATTGATTCGGTAAATGAAAATGGCCAGTTAACCGGTTATAAAAGTCTTGTTCCGGTTGGTACAGGCATTAACCAGGAAAGAGATGAAACTACCAAAGGGAGCTACAATGAAATATCTTTGGCTTTTGCTGGCAACCTGCAAGACAAGCTTTATGTTGGTGCCAGCATTAACTTACCAGTTGTAAGTTATACCCGAGACCTTTGGTTTAAAGAAACCGATGCCACAAACGATGCAAACAATAATTTTGATTTCTCTGAATTCAATGAACACACTACCTCTAACGGAATTGGAATCAACGCAAAGTTTGGCTTAATTTATAAACCGCAGAACAATATCAGGCTGGGGCTGGCTATACACACACCCTCTTACATTGGTTTTAAAGACAGGATTCGGGCTGATATGACCACCAATACAGAAGCCTATGCAGGTTTACGAACTTCAAAAAGTGATGATTTGAATAGTGGTAATCCCGGCGAAAGAAATTACTCCCTGCTTACCCCATGGCGTGTTATTGGCAGCGCGAGTTTTGTGTTTAACGAAGTAGCAGATACCCGCAAACAAAAAGGGTTTATTACGGCAGATCTTGAATATGTGAATTACAGAGGGGCAAGATTTTCTACTTCGAATCCTGACGATCAAACGGGTAAAGATTATTATACTTCACTTAACGATATTGTAAAGGATTACTACAAAGGTGCCATAAATGTTCGCATTGGCGGAGAATTGAAATTCGATGTTCTTGCAGTTCGGCTGGGCGGCGCTTATTATGGAAACCCTTACGCTGACAAAGCGCTGAAAGCAAGCCGCATTATGGGTTCCGGCGGAATCGGTTACCGCAATCATGGATATTTCATTGATCTTACCTATGCACAAACAATTAATAAAGATGTTAGCTTCCCCTATCGCTTAAATGATAAGCCCAATACATTTGCCGACTGGAAAAATAACCGTGGTAATCTGGTTCTTACATTTGGATTTAAGATATAGTTTTATTAGCCCGGCTATAGTAATTCTATGAGGCTTCTCTTTCCGAAAGCTTTCGGGATCGTTTCACAGTTCCTCTTTTATGGCATCAAATAAATACAGTTCAGGTACATTTTACTGTAACAGTAGATCAGTAACCTGCTAATTCATACATGATGCAGAAGTAAACAGGTTCCTCACCAGTTTCCAAATAGATAAAACTTGGAATCATTTTTGCATTCTTACTATAAGCTAAAAATGATAAACATTATTCAGTTTTATCTAACATCAATTATTCTTTACTTCTACAAATCACCTTTATGAAAAAGATCATCATCTCTGCTTCTTTTATTTTTTCAGTTTTAATAACCCTGCTTTCCTGTTCCGGTAACAATGGTGCCACAAAATTCGAAGGCAAATGGGTTCAGGCAAGCCGGGCTTCCGAAAACGTTGATTCCATTCCCGGTTTAATTATTACAAAGAATACCGACAGTTTTATGGTTGAGCCTGTTAATATGAAAAGCTTTACAGATGAAAAACTTCCTGCATTTTACAATAAAAAAGAAGACAAATTAATTGTAACCCGGGCAGGTGGAATAAAATTTAACAAGCAGAATAAAACGATAATGCTCGATGGTGGCAGGGAGTTTAGCAAAACAACCAACTAAATGTTGCCTGCAGAAAAATTTGCCTGCAACTGTTTTGTTTTTGCACTGTAAGCCATAGCTGAACAAACAACTGAACGTTGCAGTGTGCGATCCCGAAATAAATTCGGTACAGGCTGCCACGCTTCGCTAAATGTCGCCATGAAAGAGGAACTGTGAAACGAGCGTGGCAACAGAAGCATCATAGAGTTCCGGCAGTTTGGTAAATAAAATTACTTCAATACTTCAAGGGCCTTTTTAATCATAGGGTCTGTTTCGTTGCTTACTTCGTAATAACCTTCGGCGCGCCATACCTGTCGTGCCATTAGTGTTTGAATTTTTTCAAGAATATCGGCTTTGGCCATTGCATTAATTATGCTTAAATCAACGGTATCTTTTTTTGCAAATTCAGTTAATTGCTGCCATTCTTTTTCGCCAGGCTTGAATTGGTTATAGAGCTCTTCCGGTGTTTTAATTTTTTGCAGGTAAGCACGGTTATTTATATAATACTGATACACAAAATTATTGAGTGTTCCTTTCATATACATCTGTAAAACCTGCTTTGGTTGAGCGGTAGTATCGAACGGAATAAAAATATCAGGTGTAATGCCGCCACCGCCATAAACAATATGGCCTGCTTTTGTTTTAAACGCCGGGCCTTTGGGCGCAGCGGTATCTCCATGTACCACTTCTCCATCATGAAAACGTTCCATTAATTCATCTTCATAATTATCAAGTCCTTTATCGTAGGGCTTTTGAATATTACGGCCTAAAGGTGTATAATATCGAGCTACCGTAATACGTACAGCACCGCCATCACTAAGCGAAAACTGTTGCTGCACAAGACCTTTGCCAAATGTTCTGCGACCTATAATGGTAGCGCGGTCCCAATCCTGCAAAGCTCCACTAAGAATTTCGCTTGCGCTTGCGCTGCCCTCATCTACCAGAACAGTAAGTTTACCGGCTTCAAAAATGCCATCTTTACTGCAGCGGTACTCTGCTTTGGGCACTTTACTTCCCTGTGTGTAAACAATCATTTTATCGTTATCAAGAAATTCATCAGCAATATTTACAGCCTGTTGCAAAACACCACCACCATTACCGCGAAGATCGAGTACCAGTTTTTGCATGTGTAGCTTCTGTAATTTTTCCATTGCCTGCATAAACTCAGGGTAAGTTGTTTCAGAAAATTTATTGATGTGAATAAAACCTGTAGTGCTGTCAATCATATAAGCCACATCAACAGATGGCAACGGAATAATGCCGCGCTCAATTGTAATTCGCTCTAATTTACCGTTTCGTAAAACGGTTATATTTACTTTGCTGCCACCTTCGCCGCGCAAATATTTTTTTACATCATCGGCCTTTATTTTAATACCGGCAATAAGTGAAGTGTCGTTTACTTTAATGATCTTGTCGCCCACCTGTACGCCGGCTTTAAACGAAGGACCGTCTTCTATTACATTTACAATGTTTACAGTATCGCTGAATATCTGGAACTCCACCCCAATGCCCATAAAATTGCCCTGCATATCTTCATTTACTTCTGCAAGTTCACGGGCCGGAATATAAATAGTGTGTGGGTCTAAGTGCGCAAGCATTGTGTTTATAGCGGTTTCTTTAAGGCTGTCAATTGAAACAGTATCAACATATTTATTCTGTACAAGGTTCAATATTTCCTGTATTGAATTGCTTCTTGAATTGGTACCAAAAACAACTGCGCCGCTTGTATTTTCCCTTAATTGATACCCAAGCCACATACCAACTGTCATAATACCTGCAAGCAGCAATGGCAACCAAACCTGTAATTTTTTACTACCCATAATTATTCGATCTTGATCTTCGTAAAACACGAATATCAGTAATAATGTTTACAGTTTAAAGTTTACAATTTGCAGTTTGGTTCAAGCGGTTGGTTTTATATTTAACAGCCTGCTTTTAGTGATGACACTTAAAGATTTTTTAGCCAGGCTTTAATATCACATAGCATCGTCTCTTGCGTCGCACACTTTAACAGTTGAAATTTTGATAAGCTTGATCAAACCGAAGATCAGGAACCTCTGCTTTTTGTTATACTGAGTAAAATCCTCTACATGTTTTCCGCTTTGTTAATCCTTTTCAGAAGGGCTAAGGTTGATGGCTTGTGATTTGCTTAACCATTTAAAGAAAGTAAATCATTTAACTAATTAACTAAAGCTTGTTTTGAATACATGCCAGCATTATTTTTTACTGTACCTCATTATAGTGAGCAAGATCAGGGTATTGCTTGAGGAACATCATAATTAAACCTGGTATTCAACCTTATTTTCGATAATAAAATGAGGTTTTAAATGAATTATCGGCCTTTATTTATATAGCTTATCGTAATGTACAGGCTTAATGCCGCTTAAAACATAAAAACAATTTGCCAAAACAAAGTTTATTACCCGATATTCATTATGAAAATTAATCTGCTACACATCTCATTTAGAACAACGGCTCTTATTGTACTCTACGTTAGTTCAACGCAACATCTCTTAGCTCAGGCAACCTCCCGAAAGCTGAATGGAGGCAATGAATTTGATTACGGCAATTGCATTATACAAACACCAGACAAGGGTATTTGCATTGTTGGCTCAACCAATTCCTTTGGCTCCGGCAATTACGATGTGTATGTAATAAAACTTGATAGCAATTACGCGCAGCAATGGTCAAAAACTTTTGATTGGGGTAAAAATGAATATGGATCTTCTGTAGTGTACACAAAAGATAATGGTATTGCCATTACCGGCTATTGTACCAGTAGTCAATTTTACGATTCTTTGTGTGATGGCTTTGTGCTTAAACTGAACGCGAATGGTAAACCGTTATGGTGCAAGTCAGTGGGTGGTTCGCAGGCTGAGGATCTGAATGGTATTATTGAAACCAGGAAAGGGGAATTGATCGCCGCAGGTAGCACGCGTTCTTATGGAAGCGGGCTAAACGATATATATATCACCAAACTAAGTGCCGATGGAGCATTAATCTGGGCAAAAACCTTAGGTACCACAAACGAGGATATTGCTTATTCAATTACTGAAACAAATAAGGGTTTTGCTGTTTGTGGCATGTCGGGCAACTTTCTTCCCTTTGTTGCAAATTGCGATAGCAATGGCAATGCCTTATGGAGCAGAAGCATCGCTGCAAATAATTCAGGCAGCGGCGTATTTAATTCCATAATAAAAACCACTGATAATGGTTTTGCATTAACTGGGTATACCAGCACTTCAAAATCTGGCTATGATGTATTCACAACAAAACTTACTTCCAAAGGTGCAGAACAATGGAGTGTAAGAGTGGGCAACTCAGGTGATGATAAAGGGAATGCAATAATTCAGGATAAAAATGGAAATTACATTATTAACGGTTATGCCAACTATGCACGCAGAGGGTTTTTACAAAGTCTCTATTTAATTAAACTCAATACCACCGGCTCATTAATATGGAACAAAACGATTACGGAAGAAACTGATGCAATAGGCACATCGGTATGCAGGTCACGGGAAAATGCATACATCGTTACAGGGTCTGCATGGAAGACTGCAAATGGATACCTGTATAAGCCAGACATCTATCTTGCAAAATTTGATACACTTGGAACTATTTGTGGAATATCAACAGCAGATAATGATTTGCATACAGTTAGCCCTTATATTTTTAATTTAAACTGTATATCATCAAACGGCGGCGCTTTAACTGACAATATAGTAAATACCAGCTCCGGAGGTGATTTTACTGAGTTGTGTTCTGGTGTTGCAACTGGTAAACTTATGGAGTCTCCTGCCAAAGAATCCAGCCAGGTACAACAGCCGGTGCCTGCAAATTCTTTTAAAATAAAATTGCTGCAAAACCCTGTAAACAACGGAATGCTTACATTACAATACAATACTGGTGTTCATAAAAATATGCAGTTCAGTTTAGTGAATATGCAGGGCAAAATAGTGTACGCAAAAAAAGTGCTGTTTTCCCCTCAATCAGGTATTGTAAAGATTGACATTAACACCTGCAAGAAAGGCTATTATTTGCTTAATATGAGCGACGGAATAACACAGCAATCCATAAAATTTATGAAGGCAAATTAAGATGCGAGGTAACCGCTTTCGTTGAACAAACATGAATACTTAAATCTTTGACTTTAACAGCAACCCATGCTATCTGTATCATTATTTCCCTGAGATATTTATCGCGGAATGCATTTGACAATAATCTTTTTATCCGAACTCTTATGAACAGCGGGGGAAAACCTACATTCTTAGCCTTACCCTCTCCCCCCTTAACCCAAATTTTGCAATAGAATTTTTTGAGCCTGGCATTAGATTTTTATGGTATCGTTCCTTGCCACGCTCGTTTCACAGTTCCTCTTTCATGGCATCTGTGAAAAGCGAGGCAGTTTACCCCTACGAGCGAAGCGGAACTCGGGGTCGCACACTTTTGCTCCCAAATATAACTCAGCTTTTAATACCCAATAATGGCGGCATATCTTTAATTAATTCAGGTGCGGTAACACCTTCACTTAATTTTTTTGCAGACACCTAATTTATAGATGTTCTAATGACAATCAATCCCTGCTACTTTGAGAAGCTTCATGGGAATTAAATAAGTTTGTTTTACTTTTTTGTATTGAACTTTTTTGATCTTAAGGTTCTCCTTTCATCTGCTTATGTGTACCGATGGTTCATGGAGTATTGTTTGTTCAGAACTTAAATGAACTTCAACAGCTGCTTACAATCAATCGTACTCCAGCTTTGCAATTTTCCCGTTTGCCCCGGCTAAAAAAATTGCTATACCATTCTTTGCTTTCTGGCAAACATGAAAACTTTTAGTAGAAATCAATTGCCAGTTCACTCCACCATCTGTTGAAAGATCAACACCGCTTGTGCCGCAGGTAATAAGTTTGTTTTTGGTAAGGTATTCAACGCAGCTGCGGTAGCCGTGGGGTGGGGTTTGAGGCTTAGAATAAAAAATCCCGGCATTAAATTTAAGTAAAACACAATTTGCACTTGAAGTCGTATCATTTTTAAAATCACCTCCAACAATAATTCCAGTAGAATCAACCATATTTATTGCAATAGAATTTGCGCCGGTAGATTCCGTTCCTTGAATTAAATCAAGTGACTTTTTTTGATCAGGGTATAAAAAAAGATTTGATGATTTCCCTCCTGTTACAAAAAGAAAATCTGCGATTCTATCTTCTTTATTCCACACGATTTTAATATTTGTTCCGCTTGAAGCAAAGAGTGCTTCTCCATCTTTGACTTTTACTTTTGAATCGACTTTTTTCCAGTGTTCGCCTGCGTCTTCCGTCACTGCAAGAAATATTTTATTATCGATTGGGTCGCCAATCACTACACCGAATTTATTTTGAATAAAATCCATTGCATCTAAGAACATACCTTTTGTGGTATCTTCAAAAACTTTATACCAGCTTTTACCAGCGTCTTTTGTTTTTAAGATTACTGCCGGTTCTGCAACCGCCATAATAATGGCTGTGTTTGCATCGAATGCTTCAATATCACGGAAGTCCCTTTTCTCATAACCAGTTACAGTTTGCCATTCAAAAGTTTTGCCACCATCTAGCGATCTTGCAACTGAACCTGAACTTCCGCTTGCCCAGATAATATTGTCGTCAACAACGCTTAACCCACGGATGGATGTTTTTCTGCCAGAATCTAAAATATTGATGGTTGGCTTTTGTGCAGCAGCATGTAATGCAAAAGCCATACAAGGAATGATAAGAAAGCTTTTTATGCGGATGTTCATTGCAGTTGAAATTTTCAATGCGAAAAGTAGGAATTATTCTTTGAACTGTTTTAATGTTTGTGCAATGAAGCATACGGGTTGCAAACTGCGCAAGACCTGTAAAGCTAAAGCGGGGTTGCATCAGTGTTCAATAGAATTGTTGCTGTACAAGTGTGCGACGCAAGAAAAGCTCAATAGCAATACTGGCTTCTGGTTAATAAATATTTATTATAAAAAGTGTATTAACCTTCAGCAGTTTTTTTTAAATGTGCCGTATCTGCTTTCAGCATTTTCATACCTTCTTTAAAACTCATGTAAGGAATTTTGTTAAGCTTATGATTGATTGCACTGATGCGTTGCAATAAATTCCAATGACGTATAATTTCTTTCCATGCAAAAAAGATGGAATGTTTTGGATCGTATATATGCGTAGGTTCGCTGCCCGAGCCGTTGAGTTCTATGATGGAAAAATTTTTGCCCTGTTTTAGTTCTTGCCAGTTATTAAATTTTATATCCATTCTGCCAAAATAAAAGCCAGGGATTTGCTTGCAAACAGCATCGATCGTTTGCGTTAATGCTTCATCAATTTCATTACTTGCATCAATGAACTTAGAGCCCCGTGCATGGTTGCCATAAGGAACAAGTAATTCTTTGCAACCGGGCTGTAATACTTGCTGCATGCGGGTTCCATAAACTTTTTTCAGCTCGGGTATTTGTAAAACAAAGCGCTTTTCCCTGCTTAGTAATTCAAGGATTGTATGCTTACCATCACCCGTTACCGTTAAAAATTCTTTTGCAACAATGCCTGAAATGTGACCGTTTTTTTCGTTGGGAAAACGGTAATAAAAAATACCAACTTCCTGTTCCCACTGCACCATTTGCTGAAGCAGAAAATGCTCTTTTACAGTTTTTATATAGGCATTTAAATCTGATTCATTTTTTATTTTACTCACCATGCGGCCACGGCCACCAATGTCGGGTTTGGCAATAAACGGATATTGCAATCTTGCTGCTTGCATCATTTGTAAAGCCAGGGTTAAAGGCGCACCCATTTTAAGGAAGACTGTTTTGGGATAATATTCATTTGGGATGAGGTTGTAAATTTCGTTTTTTGATTCCATTAAAAAACCGCCATTGGTAATGGTAGGATTTGCTGCATTAACAAAAAAGAACGAACGGGTTTTTATACCCAGCCATACCCAGTACAAATAAACAGGGCCGTACACTGCTGTGAACGGCCAGTATTCCCAATGTGTGAGCTTTATAATAAAAGGATGGTATGCTAATCGCTTAATAAAATTCAAAATATAAAAATTAAAGTGGCAAAAATATAGAACGGGAATTTAACACAACGGGTATTAATCATATTGTTTTGCGCAATTGTATAGTTTAAGACAATATTGCTTTTAATAAAACAATTTTGTTACCGGCAGACGAACATGATTGAGCTTTACTTGCGTCGCACACTTGTACTTTCTGAATTCAATTCAGCTGTGGGCTGCGAAACGGAAGCGCTGTTTTTTTGTTGCAATCCATATTTAAAAAGGTTTGCCATGTGTAGCGCTGATAATTTTTTTTGCAAGCCAGGGCAATTTATTCATAGCGGCAAGGAATAAAGATGTACTGGCGTTATTACCAAATATTCTTTGTACAGAACGCCCTATAAGTAAACGCATACTGAATTGCTGCTGCCACTGAGCGGTGTAGTTATTTTCCATTTGAGTGCGGCTTATTTTATTTTGCATAAATGCATTTATATTTTCGTAAGCAAGCTTGCCGGCATGCATTGCCATACTCATACCGTTACCGCATAAAGGTGTAATTAAACCTGCTGCATCGCCAATCATCAATATGTTATTCTCTACCTGTTGTTTTTTTGCAAAACTAACCTGCGAGATTACCAGCGGTTCTTTATAAAGGAATGTGGCATTGCTAAAAATATCTTTTAGTTTTGGGTTTTGCCATAATACATTTTTTTCCATTTCTGCAATCGAATTACTACTTGCTTTAAGATTGCCTGCAGTAGTTAAATAACAAAGACAGCATTTGTTTTCTTCAATATTAGAAATGCCGCAATAGCCATCTTTAAAATTGTGCAATGCAATATTTTCCTTTGCAAAAGGATAATCAATATGATATTTTACACCAATATAATTGTTGAGCTTATCGGGTTTTTGAGTAATAAAACTACGGTTCCATTTCACATCGATATTACTTCGTTTACCAAAAGAACCTGCCGCAATGATACTTGTAAAATTTCCTTTGTTGGTTTGGATGCTGAAAACATTATTATTAAAAACAACCTCATTTACTTTTGTTCCGGTAAACACTTCAACACCTTTTGATACTGCAATTTGATATAGCTTGTTATCGAGTGTATAACGACTGATGCCGAAGCCACCCAATGGAAGATCGAATTGATAAAGCGTTCCTTTTACATCGGTTAACTGTAATTTTTTTATTACCGGCGCATCAAACTCTTTTAACGATATGCCCAGCCGTTCCAAAAAAGGCAGGCTTTCAAGGCTGATATATTCGCCACAAACTTTATGAAACGGATATTGTTCTTTTTCAAAAAGAATTGTTTTATAACCCTTTTCTGCACATTGTATTGATAGTGTTAAACCGGCAATCCCGCCACCAATAATAGCTACATCGTATAATTTATTGTTCTGATGCATGCTGATTATTTGATGGTGGTTTTATTATTGTGGAATAAAGTTATGCTGTACAAGAGTGCGACGCAAGAAAGCCTATAGTTGTAATTCAGCCTGGTTCAAAAAAAGTATTTCACGACTTTAGTTTTTTATAAATTATTAGATGTCTGAAAGCCCATTTCCATTTAACAGAATAATTTTGAATTCCTGCAAGTGCAAATATGTTTTGCCATTCATTTTTATGAAACCCCCTTGCCACACTTAATGGGGCATCGTTCTTAACGAGATATGAATTTGAGAAAATTTTAGTGAGTATACTGATGGAATAATAAGCAATGGTATTGCGCTGCAGATCGTTGATGAAAAAACCAATGGTGCAATTTTCTTTCATCCATTGCAATTGAAATGTTAACTCTTGTTCGGAAAAATGATGACAAAAAAGGCTAGAAAAAATGATTGATGGTTTCTGCTGAAATGTTACTTTTTTATAATCACTTGCTATCCATTGTGTGCAGTTTTTTAGAAAACTATTTTGCCGCGAAAAGCTGATACATTCTTCTTTTATATCTATACCGGTGCAATGAATTTTTATTTTTTTTTTGTTGCACCAGTGTACAATTGCAGCAAGGTTATCGCCACCACCGCAACCAATTTCGCAAACAGTAATTTCTTTTGAATCCTGAATTAATTGCTCCAAACCTTTTATCGTGATTTGGTGACCACCCAACCAGGTATTAATAAAGTCAAGTTCCTGCATATTTCTTTTGATATCTTCAAAAGGAATTGCATCGCTATCTAATAATTCTTTTGTGTATGATCTTTGTTTCAGGTTCATTTTTTTGAAGCAAAAAATGTTTCCATGGTAAGTCCGGGACCGAATGCCACTCCAAAAATATTCGCACCGCTTTGTATTTTCTGCATCATCTCTTTAAGAACAAACAGAATGGTTGGCGAGGACATATTGCCATAGTTTGCCAATACAGTTTTTGAAAAGCAAAGGTCATCATTTTCTAGTGCCAGTTTTTGTGCAATTACCTGCAATATTTTTTTCCCTCCGGGGTGAATGCACCAATGCGTAACATCATTTTTATTTGCCTGGTAATGATTAAGAGCGGCTGCCACGAGTGCATCTATATCTTCTTCAATAAGTTGCGGTATATAACCACTTAGCTTCATCAGAAAGCCTTTACTGCTAAGTTCCCAGCTCATATCATTTTTACCGCGAAAAGCAACCTGGGAATAGAAACCTTTTAACGAAATTGCCTGCGGTGTTGTAATGAAATTTGAAACTAAAACGGCAGCACTGCCATCTGCAAATAATAAACTGCTTGCCGCATTATCCGGTGTATATTCTTTCTGAAAATGCAACGTGCATAATTCTGTATCGGCAATAACAACATTTGAATCTGGAGTTGTATCGCAGATCATTTTTGCAAGCTTTAATGCATGAATGGCTGCATAACACCCCATAAAATTTACTGATGTGCGAAAAAGATTTGGTGCAAGATTTAAAGCTTCTGCTATCTGCAAATCAAGGCCCGGAGCACTCATGCCTGTACAGCTAACTGTAATAAGGTGTGTTATCTGATTGGCTTTTATTACGCCTTCAATGCAGTTATTGATCGCATTTAAAGATAAAGGCAAGGCTTCTTTGTCGAATATTTTCATCCGCTCATCAAGCGATGGAAAAGGTGACTTATTATTTACCGGAATAAAATCCCAATCCTGTTGTTGTAAGCTATAATCATCAATTACAGAATATCTTGTTTCTATGCCACTATGGTTATACAAAAAAGAAAGTTTACGTTTTTCTGTTGCATCAAGGTTATAAATTTTCGACATCAATTGAACAATGTCCTGCTGCCTGTGGCAATAATTTGGTAAAGCAGTTCCTATCGAAATAATTTCAGCCAATTTTTTGAATTATTATTAAAGTGATAAATGCAAGGTTGGTGCAGGTACCAGCCAGTACGTTCATACGCATCGTGTTTTTATAGTCTGCATAATTTTCATTCTTCCATACCTGTAACATCCATCGTATGAAATAAACGACAACCGGCACAAAGAAGATTTGAAGTACAAAAAAAGAACCAAGTTTATTTTCTTGCTGATAATAGAGAAACAGTAGTGAAAATGCAATCGCATACATAATAGCACAGAATATAAAAGTTCCTCTTTTACCTAAAAGCATACTTATTGTTTTTACATTATCTTTTGCATCGGATCTGTGCTGGTAAATTTGTGTAATGGGATAAAACCCACCAATTAAAAAAGCCGAAGCTGTTAATCCCTGTAATGGAATAGGATGATTTCCATTTAGTTCTGCAGCAAAATATACCATTGCAAAAATCAATGCGCCCTGGTTAATAATCACAGTGATATAGCCAATTACAGGAAAGCGTTTTAAACGAATACCCCTGTAACTGTACATTCTTGAAAAGAAAATGTATAGTATAAATCCTAAAGAAAATTGCCATGAAATAAAAAGACTGAGCAGTGTACCTGCAATATCCAAAACAATAGTTGTGTAAAATAATTCCCGTGTAGGCTGCATGGGATTTTCAATGCCCCCAATACTATCCGTATCTCTATCCATGTAGCTGTTATAACCATTGCTTGACGGATACAGCAAAACATGTATCAGCAAAAATGCAAGTACTGTGTGCTGCCAGTTGATAATAGTTACAAAGCTTAATGCAAACCAAAACACCGGCATCAGAAAATAAGAAAACGGAAAACGCAAAAGCTGTATGGTAGACCGGTGCAACAAATATTTGGTTTTTGAAAAATGATAAAAATCCAAACTGCATTTAATCTTCTAAATGTAATTCAATAATGATTAAGTCTGGTCAAATGTAAAAGGAGTGTTACCTGAAAAGTACACTCCTTTGTATTTTTGTTTAATTACTTTTTTAAACTCAGCTTTTGATATACTGCTCATCGTTCCTTGTGTCACTCACTTGTACATTCTGAACTTGTATCAGCAGAAAGACAAACATGATGTTGCAAGAAATTAGTTGGCTTTTGCAGTTTTTAATTTGTCTTTAAAAACTTTTTCAAATTTTTCCACTTTAGGAACAATTACAAACCTGCAATACATTTGATTGGGATTATTGTTATAATAATCCTGGTGATAGCCTTCAGCCGAAAAGAAATTTTTGAATTGTTCAATTACAGTTACTATGGGGCTGTTAAATGCGCCGCTTGTATTCAAGGCTGCTTTGTAATGTTCCGCCTTTTCTTTTTGTTCTTCACTGTGATAAAACACGGCGCTTCTGTATTGCGTGCCTACATCATTACCCTGCCTGTTTAATGTTGTTGGGTCGTGTGTTTTCCAGAAAACTTCCAGCAATTCATCGAATGTAACTACAGACGGATCGTATATAATCTGGCAACATTCCGCATGGCCTGTGCTACCCGTACAAACCTCTTCATAAGTTGGGTTTGGCACATTGCCACCACTATAACCGCTTATTACTTTTGCAACACCTTTTAATCGTTGAAAAATAGCTTCTGTACACCAAAAGCAACCTGTAGCAAAAGTAGCTGTATCGTATGTTACATTCTTTACAATTGTTTCGTCTGAGATATCCGTTGTTTGACTTTTATGTTCTGCACAGGATGTAAAAGTCAAAATGCTTACAAAAGCACCTCCCAACCAATTAATCATATTCTTAATTTTTATTTCCTGCTTCATTTACGCAAATATGTATTGTTTGTTTGCGTGTACAAGTTAATTAACATTTTAGAAAAGCTAAAGCATTCTCACTGCTGATTAAAGATATAAATGGTGCAGAGTGCGACGCAACTAAAGCTTAATATACATCTCTCCGCCGGGTACATAAACTTGTATTTTTCTTTCTTATTCCAATTGTTTTAAAAACGGCTGATTGCTTATGGCCTTACAGAATTTTGCAGCAGAACCGTTAAAGAATACTAAATTAATGGTTTGACTTATGCTAATAAAAAAAGGGTAACTGCAAACAATTACCCTTTTATAAAAAAAGAAATTAATTAAAATTCAAGTGGCAAAGTAACAGTTGTGGTTACACCATTTATTGTTAGTTGAGCCTGATCATCGCATTGTAGCGTTTTAGTACCGTAATTAACTATCCAGGGATCCTGATTGGTAAAAGTTACATTGATTACTCCTTTCACTATAAAATCGCAAAAATAATAAACCAGGGGATTTGCAGGGTCTATGTCTGCTGTCCATTGGTAGGCAACACCGCCCTTCATTTCATCTCCGGTTATTTGACCTTCAACTTTGAAATATCCGTAAGGGAAACCAGGATAAACAGCCGAAGTGTCTTTCTTAATAATTCTTCTTTCACCACCATAGATAATATAGTCACCGTTTGGTTGAATTACTTTCCTGTTTTTTTGAGTAATGCGGTAAACGGGTTTTGGCTTTGGTGTTCCGGTTTCTTCGTTATGAGCAATCTTTAAAGTGCCTTCAATTTTTGCGCCGTTTAAATAATAATTGTCGTAGGTGGTTATAGCATTACTACCAACCAAAGACATATCTCCTGTATATATTGTTGTAATTTTACCGCTTCTTGTTAAACCACCGGTACTCGTACAACCCGTTCCATAATCGATAGTAACAGAATGTGGAAAAACATCAGCAGAAGGGAAATAAGTTACAATAGGAGGGCAACTGCCGGCATCAACCTTTGCTGCAGATTCAGGTTCCATAACCATTTGAAATACCTGTGCATCAGCAGTATTGATCAAACTTTGTGAGGCTGCAAAACTTGTAAGGTTTTGCGTACTGGTTGAGGATGCGTTTTGGGCGGGCTTAGAGCCTGCATTTTTTTGACAGGAAACGAAAACCATTCCTGCAATTAATATTGCAGGGGCAACTCCTGTAATAACTGACTTCATTTTCATAGATCAAAAATTTAAAAGTTAATGTGGTGACAGGTATTGCAATATTCTTATTTTGAGCTTAATACCTGCAACAAATATAATATTTGCCTTTGACATAGGTGAAATATTTTTCTGTGCACCACCAATATTTAATGAACAAGTATAGCGATTTTATAACAGGAATTTAGTTGTAAAATCAAATACAAAATACCAATTTCGAACATTAAGTACGAATTCATGAAAAGTAATATTTTAAAATACACCACTTTGCTGCTTACATTAACCGGGTTTGTAAACTGTGAATCTAAAAGCCAGCTTGCTACATCTAAAAATAATAAAAGCCTTCTATGGGAAATTACCGGGAATGAACTTCAAAAGCCCGCCTACATTTATGGAACGATGCACCTGATGTGCAAGCAGGATGCAGTATTGAGCGATAATCTAAAAAAAATAATCCGAGATGTTGATGAAATCTATTTTGAAATAGATATGGATGATCTTGGCCAGCTTTTAAGCGGCTTTAGTATGGGAACTATGAAAAATGACACCACATTAAATGAGCTTTATTCGTCGGAAGAGTTTGAACGCATCTTACATTTTTTCGAAAGTCATGGAATGGGTATGCAGTTACAAATGTTTCAAAAAATGCAGCCGATGCTGATTTCTGCATTAGTGTACCAGGCCATTTTACCTTGCAGCGCTGCAGATGGAATAGAATTAAATATTATGCAGGTGGCCCATGATTATAAAAAAGAAATAAAAGGTCTTGAAACAGCCGCGTTCCAGGCGTCGGCATTGGAAAGCATTTCATATACAACGCAGGCTAAAGAATTGCTTTACAGTATAGATAACCTTGATTCAACCGAAGCAGAAAGTGAAAAAATGATGGCACTTTATAAAGAGCAGGATTTAGAAAAGCTCCTTGATTTTAGTTTAAAAACAGATGGTGGTACAACATCTGATGTACAGGATGTTATGATAAACCAGCGCAATAAAAGTTGGGTAGAGAAATTTCCCGACATCTCAAAAAATAAAAGCCTTTTAATTGCAGTTGGGGCAGGGCATTTGGGGGGACAGGCGGGTGTTCTGAACCTTCTTAAAGAAAAAGGCTATCAATTACGCCCTGTAGAAAATTAGCATCCCCGCATAAACAGGGATGCCAAATTTTTAAAACCTTTCTAAAGCCGAAAAGAAGAAACTGCCTTCTATTGCAGCATTTTCATCACTGTCGCTTCCATGAACCGCATTTTCGCCAACAGAAGATGCAAAATTTTTCCTTATCGTTCCTTGCTCGGCCTGGGCAGGATTTGTGGCACCGATTAATTTTCTAAAATCGGCAACTGCATTCTCTTTTTCAAGAATTGCAGCAACAATGGGCCCGCTGCTCATAAATTCAACTAACTCACCATAAAACCCACGTTCTTTATGAACTTCATAAAAAGCACCGGCTTGTTCGGGCGTAAGCTTTGTCCATTTCATTGCTTTAATTGAAAAACCACCCTTTATAATCTGGTCTAAAATAGCACCTGTAAAACCTTTGCCTGTTGCATCAGGTTTGATCATCGTAAATGTTCTGTTACTCATAATCTGTTTAATTAGGCGGCAAAAGTAAGGGTAACAAATTACACGTTACTGCTAATGATATTAAAATTTATCTGTTAGCTTTTAAATGCATTTATGTTTGGGCTTTTGCAGTAATGGCATCGCCGGTTGTGTCACTCTCTTATACGTTCTGAACGTTGGGCAGCAAAGTCCGAAAGTCAGTAAAGTCGGGAAGACAGGAAGTAAAACAGGCCATTGATTCTTTCGAACTTACTGACTTTCGGACTTTGCTGACTTGTATTTTTCAGCACAAGTGTGCGACGCAACAAAAGTTAAATAGTAGCAATACAGTTAAAGCCAAAAAAGCTTCTCTTAAAATCTTGCTTTATTAAATTTTGAATAAATAAATAACTTTTTTTTTGTATTGTGTAAAAAATACACATATTTGTGCTTTGCTGTATTTCTTATTGTGTATTATTTACACAAAACTTAATTTGCCACTTTCACAAAAACAAAATTGCCTGTTTATGAAAAAGATTTTACTCATCCCTTTTCTTTTTTGTGTGATTATTACAAACGCACAGTTGCTTACCTGGAGTCCGGATTTTATAAAAGAAGCTTCTACTCCGGTTACAATAACAACTGATGCAACGTTTGGCAATAAAGGATTACTTAACTACACACCCACTACAGACGTGTATGTTCATATTGGTTTGATCACCAATAAAAGCACTTCTTCTTCTGACTGGAAGCACGTAAAATTTGCAAACTTTAATCTTCCCGATCCATCTGTACAGGCGGTATACCTTGGCAATAACAAATGGAAATTTACTATTACCGGCGGGCTAAGAACATTTTTTAATGTTACTGATGGCAGTGAAACCATAAAAAAAATAGCCATTCTTTTCAGGAATGGTAATGGATCTAAAAAACAGGCAAATGCAGATGGAAGCGATATGTACATACCCGTTTATGATAACGGCGTGTATGCAAGGCTTGATACCCCTTTTCGGCAACCAACTTATGTTCCTATTCCTGAGCCAATCAATAAAAACATTGGTGATGCTTTAACCATCAATGCAAAGTCGAGCGTTGCCGGTACATTAAAAATATTCTTCAATGGCAATTTATTAGCCACTTCATCAACCACATCTGCTTCAGTAAATACAACTATTTCACTGGGTGGCGACCAGTTGATTGTGGGCGAAATAACAAGTGGAACCACTGTACACAGAGATACTACAAAATTTGTTGTGGCAAAACCTGTGGTTGCCAATCTTCCACCCGGTGCAAAAGATGGTATTAATTACGAAACTGGAGATACTTCTGCAATCCTGGTTTTGTATGCACCACTAAAAAATAATGTTTTTGTATTGGGCGATTTTAATAACTGGGTGCAATCATCTGCATACCTGATGAATGTAACACCAGACTTTAACAGGTACTGGATTCGCCTTACGCACCTTACGCCAGGTACAGAATATGCTTACCAATACCTTATTGATAACGCCATAAAAGTTGCAGATTACAATACAGAAAAAGTATTGGATCCTGATAACGATAAGTACATTTCAACAGCAACTTATCCAAACCTTAAAGCATATCCCACAGGCAAAACCACTGGTATTGTGAGTATTTTGCAAACAGCCAAACCCGCTTTTTCATGGCAGAGTTCCAACTTTACAAGACCTGACAAACGCAACCTGATTATTTATGAATTATTAGTAAGGGATTTTGTGGCAGCCCAAAACTGGCAAACAATAAAAGATACATTGAGTTATCTGAAAAGATTAGGTATTAATGCAATAGAAGTTATGCCTTTCAACGAGTTTGAAGGTAATAACAGCTGGGGCTATAATCCAAGTTTCTATTTTGCACCTGATAAAGCATACGGTACAGAAACTGCATTAAAGCAATTTATTGATGAGTGCCACAAACAAGGTATTGCAGTAATAATGGATATGGTGCTGAATCATTCATTTGGCCAAAGCCCTATGGTTCAAATGTATTGGGATGCAGCCAATAGCAGGCCTGCAGCCAACAGCCCCTGGTTTAATACTGTTCCCAAACATGCCTATAACGTTGGCTACGATATTAATCATGAAAGCACAGCCACAAATGATTTTGTAAACCGGGTAATTACACACTGGTTAACCAATTATAAAATTGATGGTTTTCGTTGGGATCTTTCAAAAGGTTTTACACAAACACAGACCTGTGATAATAATGGCGCTAACTGCAACGAAGGATTATTTTCCGCTTATGATGCAAGCCGCATTGCCATTTGGAAAAAATACTATGGTTATCAGCAAACCGCTTCCGCCGGCAGCTATTGCATACTGGAACACTTTGCTGACAATAGTGAAGAAAAAGAGCTATCCAATAATGGGATGCTCCTTTGGGGTAACAGCAACTATAGTTTCAATGAAGCTACTATGGGCTGGGTGCCTACGTCAGATTTTAGTTACAACATTTATAACAGTTCCGGCAGGGGATGGAGCCAGCCAAACCTTGTTATGTACCCCGAAAGTCATGATGAAGAAAGGCTGATGTTTAAGAATGAGAACTATGCTAACCTTGCTAACGGATCTTATAATACAAGATCGGTAACTATTGGTACAAAACGTAATGGTATGGCAGCAGCGTTCTGGAGCATGATACCCGGCCCTAAAATGATATGGGAGTTCGGTGAACTGGGTTATGATTATTCAAGATGCTATTTATCTACCAACGGTGATGGCGGTAACTGTAATACAAAAACCGACCCTAAACCAATAAAGTGGGATTATTATCAAAACGTTGACAGGAGGGCTCTTTACGATGTGTATGCAAAGTTGCTTAAACTCCGCACTACGCCACAATACCTTTCAACTTTTACTACAGGAGCTACTGTTTATAATTTATCAGCGGCGGTTAAATGGCTTTCCGTAAGCGATAACACACTTAAAGTTATGGTGTTTGGAAATTTTGATGTAGTTGCACAAACAGCTACTGTTAGTTTTCCAAATGCAGGTGTGTGGTATAATTATTTTACTGGTACTTCCATCAACATCAGTGCTGCTTCATATTCTGTTACATTGCAGCCAGGTGAATATTATTTGTACACGAATACATCAGTTGTATTGCCTGTTAACCTGTTAAGTTTTACAGCAAATAAAACAGATAAGCAAACTGTTACAGTTAGCTGGAGTGCAGGCAGTGAAATCAACAACCATCATTACGAAATAGAAAGAAGCAGCAACGGTTCTTCTTTTGCAGCTATTGGTTCGGTGCAGGCATCAGCTTCTCTTGCACAGGTAAAACAATACCAGTTCATTGACTTAAAGCCTTTGAGTGGTATTAATTATTACCGCCTTAAACAGGTTGACAAAGACGGGCAGTTCCATTATTCGGCAGTAGTAAAAATCAGCTTTGCCGGGCAGAATGTTTTATGGCAGTTATATCCAAACCCTGCGGGCAGCAACACCGCTATTTATGCACAAACCGGCGTAAATAAAATACAGTTTGCAATAACCGATATATCGGGTAAGCTACTATATCGCAGCAATACAATCGGTGCGGTAACGGCTGGTCAAAAAATTACCATTCCGGTACAGAATTTATCAAAAGGCGTTTACCTGTTAAAAGTAAATACAGAACAGGGAACACAAACCGAAAAACTCGTAATTGAATAAGCATTAATAGTTTTAAACTAAAAAACCACCTGCAACATACCAGGTGGTTTTTTTTTGCTTCATGTGCAAGTTTCTTACAACAAGGGAAGTAGAAATTTATGAACCCGGCTAAAGTAACATCAGGCATCATCCTTGCGTCGCACCCTTGTACGGTTAGATTATATATTTAGCAGTAGCATCCGTGCATCTTTTGCCAAACAGTAATCTATAATCATTGATCCAGGTTACATACACGATCTTTTAATTAGTGCAATGCCAACCAAATGTTTAGAACATCGAAATAATACTTAACAGTGAAAAAACGGTATTAAAAAAGGTGTTTTCCGCTTTGTAATCAAATTAATTCTAATGACCTTCGGTTATCAGAGTTTAAATTTTGAACTCACACCTGATAATGTACCTTAATCTTTAAGTTATGCAACAAAACAATTTAACATCAGCACCTGGAGATAATGAAAAAATTATCTCTTATCAACAGCTTAGAATGTTTATTGGTCTTATTGGTTTGTTTCTTCCTGTTGCTGTTGTAACAGGCTGCTATTTATTTGGTGCCAAAGAATATTCGTGGCAGCATTCCATCAGTCATTATTATTACAGCAGAATGCACATTGTATTTGTCTGTTCACTCTGTGTATTGGGCGGTTTTCTTATTACTTACAGGGGTAAACCAGATAATATTTGGGAGAGCCGGGTTTCTAATATCGCTGGTTATTGTGCTTTTGGTATTGCATCTTTTCCAACGCAGTTCGATGGGTTTCAACCCCCACAAAACGGGGCTAACCAGTATATACAACTTTTACAGGATATCAATAATTTTTGGGGCAGTGTACACTTTGCATTTGCAGGTGTTTTATTTACATGCTTTGTTTTATTTTGTTTGTATTTTTTTCAAAAACCAGATGAGGTATATACAGGAACAGAGCAAGTAAAATTTTTGCGTAGAAAACGCATCTATAAAATATGCGGATGGGGTATTCTTTTCAGCATAATTATGATAGCGGTTTTCAGTTTTATAATAAAAACAAAAGAGGGTATATTGGCGTACAGCACTTTTATTTTTGAAACAACATCTTTGTGGTTTTTCGGAACTGCGTGGCTTATAAAAGGTTCTGTAGCTTTAAAAAATGTGCCTGTACTCAAAAATATGATCAGGTCTTTGCGTTAAATAAGAAAATAAACCCGGCAAATAAACATTACAGAAACAGATCGGGCTTTTGCTTTATCTATACTAACATGTAGTTTTTAAATTAATTGAATGTAATACCAGCACTGGTTTTCATATCATCTATGTTGCGTCGCAATCCGTTCGTCTGCTGTAAAAATGGCATCGTCCCATTTCAAATGCAGTCCTCTAAAAAAATCAGGCATTTTACAATACAAAGTTTTACTTTCCTCAATTCAGGTACTCAGTAATTACTTCTTAAAAATCTTTACTACTGTAAAAATTCCATACAGTATCCAACTGCACAAAAAATACACTTCGCTCTTGCTGCGCAATGCTTCGGCTGTACAAGAGTGCGACGCAACAACTGCCTCATGCATATTCTTCTGCCCGGCCCATAAAATTTCTTTGTTAAGTCTCAACGTTACCATCACTTCAAAATTATGATATCGTAAAGTTTAAATTACTTCACCAAATTTTGTTGATTTGGTTACTGATAGTTGTACCTTAATCGCTTCTTAATTCATTTAAATATTTAGCTATGTCAAGGTTGTTTCTTTGTATTTTGTCCCTTTGGTTATTGGTATGCATATCAGGGTTCTCGCAGTTAAAAACATTATCTGTTCCGGGCAGAAACGAATATACCCATATTGATAAAAACGGCGTTTCCGTTTTGCCCAGCGGCCGTTACGTAACACCTGCGGGAAAAACGATCTCGATTTCGCATGATCCTTTTGGCCTGGTTGTTTCGCCCGATGGCAGCAAAACCGTAACCTTACATGACGGCGTTTTTACCGTAATTGACAACGAAACTTTAAAAAGCACCATGGTGGGTTGGGTTGGCGATATACCCGGCAGCGACAGGCCCGCTTTTGAACGAAAAACTTTTGAACAGGCAATTCCGTCGCCGTTATCAAACGGTTCTTTTCTGGGAGTTGCTTTTGGCAAGGATAACAAAACTGTTTTCCTTAGTGCAGGCGACAACGGATCGGTGATCGTGTACGATATTGAAAACTTTAAAAGACTCGATTCTATTTCATTAAACGGTGCGGTGGATGGTGTGGATTATGGCGACAGCTTTACTTCTGATCTTGTGTTTAATCCCGATACAAACGAACTGCTGGTGCTGGATCGTGGCAATTTCAGGATGGTAAGGATAGATCTTGCTACAAGAAAACTCACCGCTTCCATACCCACCGGCAGGCAGCCATTCGGGTTGGCACTAAGCCCCGACCACAAACTTGCTTTCGTGGCAAATGTGGGCATGTACGATTATCCCTTAATCGGCGATATAACACCAGAGAATTACGACAGCATGTTAATCCCGTGGCACCCTTATGGCAACGGAACGAAAGAATCCATTAACGGATACAAATTAAAGGGCAGGGATATACCCGGTGTTGGCAGTCCGCTGGCACCAGAAGCCATGAGTGTTTATATGATTGACCTTGCACAGAATAAAGTAACAGACCGCTATAAACCCGGCTACCAGATAGGTGAAATGATAGAAGACGCTGAAGTGGTTGGCGGTGCAAGCCCTAACTCATTAGTTGTTGGTAAGGAATATGCTTATGTAACCAATGCTACAAACGATAATATTTCTATTATTGATTACATGGAACATAAAATTGTGGGTACCATCCCAGTGAGGATTGACCCAATGATTGATAAATACCGCGGTCTGCTGCCATTTGGTATTACGATGAGCGCAGATGAAAAAACTTTGTATGTGGCTTTGCTTGGCTTTAATGCGGTTGCCGTAATTGATATTGCAACAAAAACAACAAAGGGATTAATACCCACAGGCTGGGGGCCTTCAAGGGTTCGCATATCGCCGAATGGAAAAAACTTGTATGTGGTTTGTATCCGTGGTTATGGTGCCGGCCCTAATGGTGGAAAAGATTATAAGGTTACTGAAGTAGGCACTTATATTGGCGATGTGCAAATGGGGACTTTTCAAAAGATCGCTGTTCCCAACGATATTGAATTAGCTGCTTACACAAAGCAGTCTATACAAAATACATTTACTGTTACCGACGCAAAGGACGATGTGAAAAATCCTTTACCGGTTTTACCAGGCATAAGAAAAAGTCCCATAAAATACATCGTGTATATCACCAAAGAGAACCGCACTTACGATGAGGTATTGGGACAGATGAAAACCGGTAACGGCGATTCTACCATTGCCCGGTTTGGTGTTAACGTAAACATCATGGCGAAAGATAAAACGGTTGTTCATGTAAACGTGTCGCCCAACCATTTAAAGATTGCAGGTAAGTTTGCTTTCTCCGATAATTTTTACTGCGACAGCGACGCCTCTATTCACGGTCACCACTGGATGATGGGTGTTATTCCCAATGAGTGGGTGGAAGCCAATTCAAGTGTAGATAAAACCGCTAAGTATTTTTCAAAAGCTTCTGGCCGCAGGTTCCCCGGATCAACGGGCAGTATGGATCCGGAAGACTACGCAGAACGGGGTGGAATATGGGAAGCGATGGGCCGCAGTAAAGTATCTTTTTACAATTTTGGAGAAGCCAATGAAACAGCCCACAACCGCGAAGATTGGTACGATACGGCAACAGGTTCAGGTCATGCAGTTATGGTTCCCATGCAAAAAGCATTGTGGCCAAAAACAAGCCACAACTATGCAGGTTTTAATATGAATATCCCTGACCAGTTTCGCGTACAGCAGTTTGAAACCGAGTTTACTAAAATGTGGTTAACAGGCAAAAAGCAAATGCCTTCGCTGGTTACCATTCAATTACCAAACGATCACACCGCAGGACCAAGACCCGAAGATGGCTATCCTTTTTATCACTCCTTCGTTGCCGACAATGATCTTGCGCTTGGCCGCATTATCCAGTTTCTTTCCGGCACGCCTTACTGGAAAAATATGCTGGTGGTTGTTACCGAAGATGACCCGCAGGGTGGCGTAGATCATGTAGATGCACACCGCAGTATATTAATGCTGGCCGGCCCCTATGTAAAGCATGGTTATGTATCTCATGAGCACGCCAATTTTGGCTCCATTTTAAAGATGATCTATAACATTCTTAATGTGCCTTATGTAAACCAATACGATGCTACAGCAACGAGTTTACAGGATTTTTTCACCAGCAAACCAGATTACTCAACCTATTCTCCGCTCATCCCTTCAAAGGAAGTGTTTGACGCCAATCTGGCCATGAAAAAATACCACCGCGATATAGACTGGAGAACCGTTACAAAAGGCATTGAGATGGACGATGAAGATGATCAACGCAAGGCAAGCCGCACACAGCAAAAGGAAAAATAAAGGCATTATTTGCCAGGCATTAGTACTACTATGAAACTTTTGTTGCGTCGCACTCTTGTGCGGTTGGATTATATATTGAGCTTGCCCGAAGCGTAGATTGAAGCGGATTTTTATAGGGGGACGCCAACAAGAGCGAAGGATTAAAATAACTTCATTTTAAAGAAGTGAATGCTGTTGGTCAGGCCAGGCTGACCGAGAATATTTTTGAAGGCTCTGAGAATCGCGTAAACGCCATTTGGTCTCCATCACCTACCCGAGAGGCCTTGAATTCTCGGTCAGCCTGAGGCGACCAACATCAGCAAGAGGAGATGGGGTGGCGGCTAACTTGTGGAGTTTTGAATGTAATAATTTTTGTTTATTTTTAAGTTAGCACTAAAAAAACAACGATGCAACGCCTAACCATAATCACAATCCTTTCTTTAACTTCTCTGATATCAATAAATTGTGGCAGGAGCAAAACGGTAGCAGAATTAATGGTCACCTTTTCACTTAATAAACCTAAGTTGAATGCTATCGTAAATAATATTCAGAGAGACAAAATACTGGATTCCTTATTTTCTAATATAGGAGCAGAAAATGGAATACCCGATATTAAAAAAACTTACCCTGAGCAGTATGAAATGCTAAGAGAAGTTGGTATAACTGATGCGTCTGCACACGCGGGCACTTGTGAAATAGATAAGAAAAATCGCCCTACTGAAACCCTGTATGAATATAATTTAAAACACAAGTGGTATTATTTTAAAACAAACTGGCAAGCTGATCATCCTATTTTTTTGATGTATAACGAATGCGACACTGCGAAAACGCATAAGGGGTTTTATAATAAAGATGAAAATCAGAATGAAACGTGGGGCTTAGGCGACAACTGGATAATGTTTAGACTTGTTAAGTACATTGAAGTGAAACAATAAAAATTCGTCTATTGCATTTGCTCAATCGGTCGGTCTCGCCGCTGTTGTTCGCCTGACCAACATCCTCCGCTTCAATCTACGCTACGGTAAAAGCTCAATATATAATCAAACGTACAAGTGAGTGACACAACAGGCGATTATTGGAAAACCAAAAGCCCGGTAAAAAAATATTTGTCATAAAAAATTTAAAGCAACATGCAATTCGATCCAAACAATAAAATAATTAAACTCTGTGCTGAAGGAATGAGCCTTGAAGGCGCTGGAAGAAAAGAGGAGGCAGCGCAATTATTCAGGCAGGCATGGGATGAATCAACAAATGATTTTGAAAAATTTACTTCGGCGCATTATGTGGCAAGACACCAGGAAACTGTTGCTGATAAATTGAAATGGGATGAAATTGCTTTGCAACTGGCATTAAACATAAACGACGAAACGATGAAAGCATCTTACCCCTCGCTATACCTGAATATTGCCAAATGTTATGAAGACCTTGAAGATAAAACGAATGCGTTGAAACACTATGAACTTGCAAATTCTTTTGCAGTTTTATTACCCGACGATGGCTATGGAAAAATGATAAAGTCTGGCATAGCGAATGGTTTAAAGAGAGTAAGCCAGTGATCATAGAAGTCTTACCGGGTAAGGGTTTTAGCAGGAATTGCTTTTATAATTTTCTCTTTTGATTGTATAAAATGAAAATAAAATCACTGCTTCAGTTATACGAAAATCTTCAGGATGAAGAGCGGATCATTACAGATGTGCTAAGGCATATCATTACCGATAATCTACCGCCAAACTGTAAAGAAAAAATTTCGTTTAGTGTCCCCTATTTTTATGGTAACAAAGGCATCTGCATTATCTGGCCGTCTGCAATACCACGCGGAGGTATTAAGAAAGGTGTATTGCTGGGTTTCTGGTATGGCAACAAACTTAAAGACATTGACTGTTACCTTATGCATGGTACCAACAAACAAATATTCTATAAAATTTATTATTCAGCAGAAGAGATTAATGAACGGGCAATTGTAAAACTTTTAAAAGAAGCAGTAGCAGTGGATATTGGTTTTGCAAAACGGGCTAAAAAGAAAATGAAATGAATCTTTGCAGAGAACCTTTACGTCTGTATCTTTCTACCAACGTACCAGCCTTCCATTTAAACAATAAAATATTACCAGGTATTTTGAGATAAACTTATAAAAACCACAATAATGAAAGATTATAATTTCTGTTTTGCAGTTATGGGCTTTGGAACAAAACCAAGTTATGCAACCGGCACTGTGCGGATGCTTGATTTAAATCAGACCTATACAAAATTGATCAAGCCCGTGTTTGACGAATTGGGTATTAAGTGCCAGCGTGCCTGCGATATGAATGTTTCAGGAAGTATTGACAAGGTGATGATCAAAGCAATCAAAGAATCTGATATTGTTATTTGTGATATCACCTGCTTAAATGCCAATGCCTTGTGGGAACTGGGTGTGCGCCATGCTTTAAACAAACGCGATACCATCCTTATTTCAGATATTGCCCATCTAAGCCCCACGCCGCCATTCGACGTAAGTCACCATGTGATTTATGGTTACAAGCATTCACCGGATGGCATTACCGATGAAGAAGCAGAGCGATTTAAACCCATTCTTAAAAATGTAATCCTTAATCTTGAGAACAACCTGCTTAAAACAGACAGCCCGGTTTTCGATGTTCTGGATCCTGATAAAAGTTCTTTATTTGGAGACAACGAAACTACAGAACCGCTTGAGCCTTTTTCCAGTTTAATGAACCGCGCTGAAGCTGCAAAGAAAAAGAAGGATTGGCCGCTGGCTATGGAATTGTTTACAAAGGCTAAAGAATACATTGAAAAAAAACTTGCTCCTAAAACGGATTTACCGTTTGTTGAATGCAGACGGGCCTTATGCACTTACAAATCTGCAAGCAACGATATTTTTATTCTTGCAAAGGGCATGGCAATTCTTGAAACCCTTAATCCAAAAGATACTACAGATGCAGAAATTCTTGGATTAAGTGGTGCAATAAACAAACGCATTTTTGAGATCAATGGCGATCTCAAATATCTTGAAGAGTCCATCTGGTTTTACGACAGGGGCTTTAGTCTTGTGCAGGATTACTACAATGGAATTAATGCGGCCTTTATGCTTTATAAAAAAGCATTTATGTTGAAAACAAAAAATGATGAAGACTGGGAAGACGCTAAAACCGATGCAGACTCTATGCGGAACAAAGTTTTGAAAGCAGCTCTTGCCCTTGAAACTGCGCCCAGCTTTAAGGAAAGAGGCGATGCAGTATGGGTTTTATATACCATTGCAGAAGGCTATAACTATAAAGGTAAAGCCGATCTGATGGCGGAGTACGAGGCCAAAGCTGCAGAGGTTGCAAAAAATACAAACGACCAGTTTGCCACCAGTTCTTATGAAGAACAGAAAGCAAAAATTGCGTTGCTAAAAGAGGTGATTGAATAATTAAGGTATAATACTGAAAAATA
>DGQT01000012.1 GCA_002390845.1 Chitinophagaceae bacterium UBA4407
GCGCGTCTACCAATTCCGCCATCTGGGCTCATACAAAGGGCTGCAATATTACTACGCTAATTGATACCTGCCAAAATACGGTTCAGGTATTTTAAAAAAATGCTTTATTTACAGCAGTCTTTCTTTGGTAATAATATCGTCTTTATTATTTGCAATAACCGTTTTAGCAGGTTCATAAATCCAGTTTTTTCAACAAAAGGTAGACCTTTGGGTGATATATGTCACTTCTCGGATTATAAATGTATGTTGGAATTTTGACTTTGGCTCGTTTTTGAAAGGCTTGTAGTGAAGTTAGTTTTTGGTAATGCCTACGAAAAATATAATTTCCTTTTTATCGTCTTTTTTTTTTTCTAAATTCAGTTATTTCAAAAAGATATATTCTTCAAAAAAAGCAACAAAGAAATTTATTTCTGTAAGAAATCGCTTTTCAATGCAGAACAGATTTAGTTTCCGCATATCAAATTTTCTTCGTCATAAAGCCCTTGTCCAAATATTCAACGATCATTTTATTTTACGGGGATGTGTGTTGATCGGCGTTTGCATATTGCATAATTCAAAAATAAAGTTTTGTTTCAAACTTTCGAAAATGCAACTAAAAAGCTTGTATTCATAAACCCTGTTACTTAATGCTGCGGTAAAAGCTCCATATCTAATTCAACCGCACAAGTGTGCGACGCAACGATGCTTCATAGTAATTCAAAAGCATGGTTCATAATTATTGAAACAATGCCTTTAACGTTTGTTAAAAAACTAAAGCGTATGTTTGCAGCCCACGCTTCTCAAAAGATACGGCAGGTTGTAAGCCGTTGTGGTACTTAAAATATATCTCCGCTGATTTAGAATATGCAACGTCTTAGCCAGCTTCAGTAACAAAAAAATAATGTCATTTAAAAAATTAGCATTAATTGAACCGATCCTTAAAGCATTGGAAGCCGAAGGATACACTACACCCACACCCATACAGGCACAGGCCATTCCGCTAGTGCTCGAAAGAAGGGATTTATTGGGTTGCGCACAAACAGGCACCGGCAAAACCGCCGCATTTGCCATACCCATTCTGCAGATACTGCACGAAGAAAAAAATGAAGAAAGAGGGCCGAAAAAAATTAAAGTTTTAATACTTACACCTACAAGGGAGCTTGCCATTCAGATTGATGAAAGCTTTGCTGCGTATGGGAAATTTACAGGCTTAAAACACACCGTGATCTTTGGCGGTGTATCGCAAATGCACCAGACAAATGCACTGCGCGCAGGCGTAGATATTCTGGTTGCAACACCAGGAAGATTGCTTGATTTAATGACGCAGGGATTTATTGATTTGCGCCAGCTTAAAATATTTGTGTTAGACGAAGCCGACCGTATGCTCGACATGGGTTTTATTCACGATGTAAAAAAAGTGATCCTTAAAATACCGGCGAAAAGGCAAACGCTTTTCTTCTCTGCTACTATGCCGCCGGAGATTCAAAAGCTTGCCAATACTATTTTGGCAAACCCATCGAAAGTAGAAGTAACGCCACCAGCAACAACCGTTGAAAAAATTGAGCAGGGAATTTTCTTTGTAGACAAAGGAGACAAACCTTCGCTGCTCATTCATCTGTTAAAGGATAAAGCCATCGTTACAGCATTGGTTTTTACACGCACCAAACATGGCGCAGATAAAGTGGTAAAAATATTGCATAAAGAAAATATTTCGGCGGCGGCTATACATGGAAACAAATCGCAGAATGCCAGGCAAAAAGCTTTGAACGATTTTAAAACCGGCAGCCTTAGGGTATTGGTTGCAACGGATATTGCAGCAAGAGGAATTGACATTGATGAATTAACCCATGTGTTCAATTTTGAATTACCCAATATTCCTGAAACCTATGTACACCGTATAGGTCGCACAGGCCGTGCAGGCGCAAGCGGCATTGCACTTTCTTTCTGCGATGCAGAAGAGCGGGAATTTTTAAGGGATATTAATAAACTCATCGGTATATCTATTCCTGTAATTGAAGAGCACCCTTTTAAAATGAATGGTTCATCATCTTATAACCAGCAACCAACTGCAAATACAAGGCAGATAACCATACAAAAAACTGGTAACAATAATACCCACAACCGCGGTACTGAAAGAACCTGGAATGTAAGGGAGCGCAGTTTTGTAAAAAGATAAGTTATATCAACAGCATAGTTTTAAGAGCAGGCCGTTAGTGCCTGCTTTTTATTTTGGTATTTTCCTTTGACCCACCAATTGTACTGCTATGAAGCTGCTGTTGCGTCGCACTCTTGTACGTTCTGAAATTCTATTGAGCTTTTACCTAAGCGAAGATTGAAGCGTATTGTTGTTGGTAAGCAATTCAAAAAAGTTTGAAGATGCTAGTTAACTGACTTTGGAATTTACATACAAAATATCTTTCCTGTCTTTATCAGAAAAAGCAGGCAAATCTTTATCCCAGTTTATAGGACTCAAACACAGCTTAGTGGTGAGAAGGTTTATAAAATCCTGATGGCTTTCTAAAGACCCATCTAAGAGGATTTTATGCTTACGCTCAAATTCTATATCAATACAAGAAAAATGATTTTCAAGACCAAAATCAACTGTTGAATAAGTCGTGATTTTTCTTATTTGATTAAGGGAAAAATATTTAATAGCCCATCTAAATTTAACTGTGATTTTATCTCCTTCTATAATTAAGTCTCCTCTATATTGAATTGTTTTTGGATTAATTCTTTTGACAAGTATCTTTTGATTTAGTATATCAAAATTCATAGATATGACAATTAAACAACGGAGTTAAAGAGATAACTACTATGGATAAAATTGTTGCTTCCAGTTTGTGTAACTGTTGATCGCCTAATCAACATTATTCGCATAGTTCCTCGCTACGGTAAAAGCTGCCACGCATTTCTTCAGTACAAGAGTGCGACGCAACCAAAGCTTCATAGTAATCCCTCAGCCCGGCTAAAAAAATTAATTAACCCCGTTAAGATAATTTGCTAACCTGCTTATGGCATTGCTTACCACGGTGATCTGTTCCTGTGCTTCTTTAAAGTTGCGCTGCTCTATTGCTTCGCGTATGCCTGGCAAGGTTTTTACCCCATAGCCTGTATAAAAACCGGGCGCATAAATAACATGTTTATACCAACCCCTTCTTGGTAATCCGTCAGGTGCCAGCAACTGCTGTTCAGCTTTAAACAATGCATCGTTAAAGCCGTCCATATCGCCCTGCGATGAAAGTGTTTTATTCCATCTTGCAGATAAACTATCCGTTGCTTTTTGCAATAAACTTAATGCATTTTGCAAAGGAGAAAAATCGATATACGGCACTTCTGTTTTGGTCTTGGGTGCCAGCATGTGCAAAGCCGTATCTGCTGCAAGCCCGTAATCGTTGGCGTTGATAATTTGATTTTCTGTACTGGTGTTTTCACGCATATCGTCGGTTGATTTCATTAGCTCTGTTGCATAGCCATTGATGGTCTTATACAAACTGCGGAAATCGAAAGGCAAAGCATCAGCCTCGGCCATGCGCAAAGCCGCGTGGCCTGCGGTTTTAGAGAGTGCAACACCGTACTGAAAAGAAGGATCTTTAAAGCGGCGGTAATCATCATAAGAATCGTAAATGGAGTGGTACTCGCCGCCATCGCCCTCACCTCCAAAACCAAGATTTAATGATGGTATTCCAAGGTGTTGCAGGAAAGAAGAAAAATCTGAACCCGAACCAAGCGCTTCAAGGTTCAAGTCGTTTTTCGCCATGGCATCTTTCTTTGCTGAAGTTGAAGCTGCATTAATTATTTGCAGCGCTTTAAGGCGCTGCAGCACACTTACATTTGTTTGAGGGTCGTTTACATCTCTTGCTACTTCGGTCATAAATGTTTCCAATGCCTGCGAACCACCTGCGCCAAGAAAGCCGCGGTCGTTCCCATCACTGTTAATATACAGCACCGCTTTTTGCTGAAGTTCTTTTCCATGATCTTCGGCCCACTCGGTAGAGCCAATTAAACCCGGCTCTTCTCCATCCCAGGCACAATACACTAATGTGCGTCGCGGCTTCCATCCTGTCTTTAATAGTTCACCGATCGATTTTGCTTCTTCAAGTAATGCAGCCTGTCCGCTGATAGGGTCTTCGGCACCATTAACCCATGCATCATGGTGGTTGCCGCGTATTACCCATTCATCGGGATATTGCGCACCTTTAACCATGGCGATTACATCATAACAGGGAACTAATTTCCAGTCGAATTCCATCTTTAAATGCACCGTCGATTTACCCGGCCCGATATGATATGTAAACGGTAATGCACCACACCAGTCATCCGGTGCAACAGCGCCTTCAAGCGATTGAAGCAACGGTTGTGCATCATGATAACTAATGGGCAGCACCGGTATTTTTAACAGGTTTGGCGCTTCATTATGACCGGCAATGCGTTGTGCATTTTCAGTTGCTCCAATGCCCGGCGTTAACGGATCGCCGGGATAAATTACCATATCCATTACTGAACCGCGCTGCACACCATATTCATTTTTAAAAGCACCTTTTGGGTACACATCGCCCTGGTAGTAGCCATCATCTTTGGGATCTGAATAAATAATACAACCAATAGCGCCATGCTCCTGTGCCACTTTTGGTTTTATACCGCGCCAGCTTCTGCCATATTTGGCAATCACTATTTTACCTTTCACATCAATGCCCATGCGCTCTAATATTTCATAATCATTTGGCAACCCGTAATTCACAAAAACAAGCTGGCCGGTTACGTCTCCGTCAGCGCTCCATGCATTGTAGGTTGGCAGTTGATCTGCCTGGCCAGATGTTGCATCTTCTTTTAATGCGGGTTCTTTTAGCAATGCCTTATACGTTGTGGAGCCGGTTATTTCAAGCACACGTGTTTTAGGACTTGGGAAAAGCACTTTGTATTCCTCAATGCGTGCATCAAAACCGTAACTTTTATAACGGTTATAAATATTCTGCGCCACTTCTTTGCTGCCTGCAGAACCCAGGTTATGCGGTTTTGACGAAAGTTCTTTTATGGTATTACCAATATTCGATGCGCTTAGGTTTGCATCAAATTTTTTTTCCAGTTCAAACTGTTGGGCAACAGATTGATCGGTAAACCCAGAAATGGTTTTTGTTTGTGCATTCAGCGAAACCTGCAATACAAAAAATGCGGCGGCGGTAAATAGGAGTTTCTGCATAAAATTTTTCTTGTAACAATGAAGATATTTAAAACCGATTGAAGATTTGCAATTTGATTTATACTGCCATTAAATCGTGTTCGCGTAAAAGCAAGAGCCTTGCAATATGTTCAGTAGCATTAACAAACGAACAAGGGAGTGACACAACGGAAGTTGATAGTAGTAATGCAGTTGGTCAACAAAATAATTGAACCAAATTTCGAATTGTTATTTTAAAGCAACTGAAGGGAAATCTTTTTATTTTGATGCTGTAATTGCATCCATCCATGCGTTGGCCCTGGCACCTGTAAAGCCTGTGCTTGGGCATTTGCCTTCGCCCCTGAGTTCTTTTACAATAAGCTCTATTAATGGTTGTTGAACATGGTCGGGATACGGAAGGTAAAACTCCTCAGTATTGTTTTCGGTCTCTACTTTTATACTGAATTTCTCAAAAAATGAAAAGGTAATCTGGCCCTTAGCACCGATGATCTTTGCTTCATCAATACGCTGATTTTTGTTTACGGTAAAACACCAAGTGCCCATGCCGAGCATGCCCGATTCAAATTCAAAATCCGCTATTACAATATCATCAGCTTTGTACAATCCGGCCTGGTTGCGGGCAATTCCCTTTGCATTTTTTATCGGGCCAAAAGTATATTCCATAAAATCAAACTGGTGGCTGGCAAGATCGTGAAAGTGGCCACCACCGCTTATTTCAGGAAAAACCCTCCATCTTGGCTGCGGGTTTTCGCCAACTTCTTCATCGTAAGGCTGCCAGTGCAAACAGATGTTTATGAAGCGGAGGTCGCCAATTATTTTTGAATCAATTATTTCTTTGAGTTTTACAAAATAGGGTAGTGCTCGGCGGTAATAAGCAACGAAAAGTGGCACACCTGTTTCTTCGCTAACGGCATTCATGGCATTACATTCTGCCGCATTTCTTGCCATTGGTTTTTCCACATAAACGGGCTTTCCTGCACGCATTGATTTTACTGCATATTCAAGATGAACATCTGGTGGCGTGGCAATATAAACCGCATTTACTTCGGGGTCGTTTATCAGTTCATCTGCGTTGTTATACCATTTTGGCACATGATGCCTTTTTGCATAGTCGGCGGCTTTTTCTAAATCTCTCGCCATTACTGCAACCAATGCAGAATTGGCTACCTTATTAAATGCCGGCCCGCTCTTTTTTTCTGTTACATTTCCGCAGCCGATCATTCCCCATTTTATTTGATTCATGATGAAATTTTTTAGGAAGAATTTTTTAACCCATCTGCATTGCTACTATTAAGCATTGTTGCGTCGCACTCTTGTGCTTCAGGAAGTGATGCAGCAACAGGTGCACTGGTTTAAAAGCTTGCAGGTAACGTTCAAGAGAATATTTTAAAATTATGGGCACCCGGAATTCGTGAACTGATGAATATATATTCTAACTGTACAATGTGCTGATTTGATGATTGGTTAATTTGATTATGTATTTCATAGGCACATCGTCAAATTAACATATTATTAAATTAACTCCTTTGCCCGGCTCATCATTATTTTATATCAAAATCAATTACCACTTTTTCGGTTTTTGGGTGCGACTGACAAGCCAGTATAAAGCCTTCTTCAATTTCTTCCGCTTCCAACCCGTAGCTAACATCCATATCCACCTCACCTTCCATCAAGCGTGCTTTGCATGTGCAACATACGCCGCCTTTGCAGCTGTAAGGTAAGTCAGCACCGTTTTTCAGGGCCTCATCCAAAATTGCGTTGCCATTAAATGGAACCTGGAAATCGAAAGTAATACCATCTAATTTTACGGTGATGTTGCTTTTTCTTTCGGTGCTTTCCTGCTGCTTTTCGCTATTTGCTTTTCGCTGCACGGTGCTGCCTGTTGTAAATAATTCAAAATGAATTTTCTTTTTATCAACGCCTTTTTCTTCAAGAAAATCTTTAACGGTGAAGATCATTTCTTCGGGGCCGCAGATAAAAAATTCATCTGTATCAAGGCTCACAACTTTACCGAAAAGCGCCGCGCATTTTTTTGCATCAATCCTGCCATGATTGATTTCTGCATCCGTTCTTTCCCGGCTTAAGATATAAACGATCCTGAACCTGTTGATGTATTTATTTTTCAGTGCTTCCAGCTGTTCTTTAAAAATAACCGAGCTGCGGTTACGGTTGCCGTATACCAAAGTAAATTCACTGTTTGGCTCACTGGCCAGAACTGTTTTAATAATAGAAAGAATGGGCGTAATGCCACTGCCCGAAGCAATTGCAGCATAAGATTTTTTATGTGCCGGATCAAGCTCAGTAAAAAAGTAACCCATTGGCTCCATTAATTCCAGGGTATCACCGGTTTTTAATACATCGTTGGCATATGTGGAAAATAATCCGCCATCCACTTTTTTTACGGCAACACGCCATTCATTATTTAAAGGCGAACTGCATAAAGAGTAGGAACGGCGCACTTCTTCTCCGTTGATGAATGCACGCATGGTTAGGTGCTGGCCTTGTTTGTATTTGAATTTTTCTTGCAGCGATTCGGGAATATCAAAAACGATGGAAACACAATCTGCTGTTTCTTTCTTTACCTGTTTAATGGAAACTTTCTCAAAATGTAATGACATGTTTTGGTAATATTTTTAAGTCTTCTTTTCAGGGGAATTCAGGCGCTTATTTCTTCAAGCCTTCTATGAGGATGGTAACGATGTTTTCTTCCAGTTCTTCGCCGCTTACTTTATGCGTGCTGCGGTGCCATGAATCTATGCCGCTGATCGCATGCAGTAAAACCAACACTGCTGTTGAAGAATCGATTTTATTGATCTGCCCCTGTTCAATACCATCCTGTATGATGGAAGCAAAACGTTTACGGTAGCTGCGCCGCTGATTTTGAAAGTTTGACAAATAGGGATCGGTGAGATAGCGCCATTCGCGGTCGCTTACATATACTTCCTCAAAATTCTCAATCATCTGCCTTATGTGAAACCGAAGTAAGGTTTCCAATTTATTAATTGGGGTTGTATTTAAAGCTTCCACAGCATTAATGTGCTCGAAGAAAACATTGGCAACATTAAAACAAATGTCGTGCAACAGTTCTGCTTTGGAGCGGATATGATTGTAAAGGCTTGCAGCTTCTACTCCAACTTTTACTGCCAGGTCGCGCATGCTGGCCGCCTTAAAACCTTTCTCTCTGAAAAGTTTGGCTGAAGCTTTTAATATTACTTCCTTGCGCGAAACATCTTTATCTGTTTGTATTCTTGCCATATTGCAAAAATAACACTCATTAGCATAAATGTTTCATTGATTTTTTTGTTTCAGGCTACAGTACTTTTATGAGGCTTTTCTTGCCACGCTCGGTTCAGGGTTCTTCTTTCATGGGGGCATTTAAGCGAAGGGTTGTAGCATAAGCCAGCTATTTATTTTGGAGCTATACATTTATGCTTAAGAAATTCATTTGAAGCTGTGAACGAGTTTGCACAATGCTTACCAGCGAACAGAACGATGCAGTGTGCGACGCAACCGGGCTTAATAGTAGTAATTCAGTTTGGCCAATAGTTAGAAAAAAAATATTTACAGTAGCTTGTTATTTGTTTTCAGGAACATAGCTTTCTGTAATCTCACCTTCACTTACCCGCGGCAGCTTTAATGTTTTTTGCATAAAGTTTTCTATTGCACGCTGCACACTTAGCAGGTCTTTCGATTTTATGTAAGACCCCATTACATGGTCTCCCGCATTCGGTACTGCCTGTTTTATTTTTGTTTGGGAGCCCAGTTGGGCAAACATATTCAGCATGGCAGGTACGCTTACAACACTATCCTGGTGTACTTCGTCTTTATAATAATACAGCATCAGCACAGGCTGTTTTACTTTTTCGAATGTTTCTTTTGTCATGGTGGTTTCAAGCATTTCCTGCAACTGAACTGTTGATTGCAATGGATAATGCGAGTACCAGTATTCTTTGAAAATGGGCCGCTGATCTTTTGAGTTTACATACGCATCGCCTGTAATTAGTTTGGCCAGTTGAAGGCCCCAGGGATTATTGAGCAGGTAGGCATTGCTGTTATTGATCGCAATATTAGGGCTCATTAAAACCAGTGCAATAATATCGTTTGGAAAAGTTGCCGCAAGCTGTAACGCATTGGTACCACCTGTTGATGTACCCATTAAAATTACTTTGTTGCCCAATTGTTTGCCAATAGCAAGCGCCTGTTTTGCAGACTCCCAATATTCTTCAGCCGTAAGATTGATCATGGGATCAATGGTATCGATGCCATGCTCTGCAAGCCTTGATAAATATAAATTGCAGCCAAACTCTTTTGCAATATTGGTATGTATGGGTTTGCCTTCTTCCTGGCTGGCTGAATAACCATGCAGGTAAACAATGGCGTATTCTGTTTTCTGTTTTAAAGAATCATTCGCCCAAACAATTCTTGCCTGGTTATTTGGTTTTAGTTTGTGCTGAGCTTCATTACTGCTAACATAATTTTCAAGCGCGGCTGCATTTGAAAGGACGGCGGGCATTACCGTGGTATATACAGGAGTATCGGGTGAAGGGCCGAGGAGGTAAATAATACCAAGGATTATAACAACAATCAATAACCATTTTAAAAAGCGCATAAGAGGATTTTAAAATAAAGCTACAGGATTTTTGTGCTTTTATTTTAATACCTGGTTTAAGTCGATGCGATAAATATCACCAAGGGCATTGCCTGCGTTATTAATGTTGTTGATTACTTCTTTGTAACTGCGTGGTTTTAAGCGTTTATTTTCTTTTACTCTTTCGCTGGTAAAATAAAAATATTTTTTGTCGGGGGAAATATACGGACAGTAGTCAAGCCCGTTGGCTGAATTGATAGCTGCCCCAAGATTCTTTGGTTGCTGCCATTCGCCGTTTTCTTTTCTGTAACTGATGTACAGATCGCCATGGCCCATGTCATCTTCCCGGCCATAACAAGTGTAGATCAAAAATTTTTCCTCAGGGTCTATATACGCATTAAACTCATATCCTTTTGAATTGATGGGTTCTCCTAAGTTTTCGGGTTTTTGATATTCGCCATTTATTAGCTTTGATTTAAAGATCTCATCTTTTACTGTGCTGTTATCGTAGTTGGCGGTAAAATACAGAGTACCGTCATTAGTAACAGATGGATAATATTCATCACCTTCTGTATTAATATTACTGCCCACCTGTTTTGGTATTGACCAGCCCGCTGAGGTTCTTTCCATGTACCAGATGTTAAAATCTTTATCTGGCCCCTCGCCTGTTAACGGTCTTGAGGAAACAAAAAATAATTTTTTGCCATCGGGAGAAAATGCAGGTTCAAGATCCGGGCTTACTCCAGAGAAGGGCGCCACAGCTGCTTCAGACCATTTGCCGTTAATGAGTTTTCTTACAAGTATTACGCTGTATGCATTTCGCGGCGCAATAATGGTGTAGTAATACTCCTTACCATCCGGCGAAATGGCCATATCACGCTCGTTTAATCCTGTTGAAAAAATACCAGGGCCGAATAATTCAGCTTCCTTCCTGGTTAAGTCTGATTGACTGAATGCAGCATTATAACAAATCGAAGAGAGTATAATCAGCATACACTTTTTTTTGAGCAGTTTCATGTTTTAAGATTTGTTTTTGAGATGCCTTTTTTGTAAACCAGCACTTTAAATTACTTTGATTTTCTGCATGGGTAGCTGCTTTTTTATAAGTGGCATTTTTAAGCATATAAAAACACGGTCTCTAATTATAAATCAATCGCTTTACTTGTAAGAAGTTGTTTAAAAATATACGATTGATACCAGCAGCGGTTTTCATGGCAACTTCGTTGCGTCGCAATCCTTTCGTCTGCAGTAAAAATGGCATCGTTCGGTCTTCTGTGCAATGTTACAGGCAAAATTTATACAGCTTCTAAGTGCTTTGGTTTAAACCAATACGTTTAGATATTAAAGCAGATATGCATAATAAGCCTGTCGCATTATGCCCCAATCTATTCTAAAGTACAAGTGAGTGACACAACAGGCGATGATAGTAGCAATACAGTTAAGACTAAAAAAAATCTAATTGATAAGACTGCAGCAAAAAAGATAAAGTGTTTGTTAGTGCTGCGTTAACAAAGCCTGCTTTAAAAAAATTTTTTCTTTTTTTGCACGAAGTTTGTCCTGACACAAAAAAATAAAGAAAATGAAGCGCAGGTTTTTACTATTGCTGTTTGTTTTGGTGGCGGCAATTGCACATGCACAGATACGGAAAATACCGGCAGAGGTTACCGATGCTTTTGCTGCCCGATACCCTCATGCAGAGAAAGTATCGTGGCGGGATAAGGTTAGTTATTTTGAGGCGCAGTTTATGTTGAATGGTTTTGAAATGAGCGCCGGTTTTAACAGCAAGGGCGACTGGCAACGTACCGAAAGGAAAATTAAATTCAGCGATTTACCCGATGATGTTGAAGATGGTTTTTTAAAAAGCAAATATGCCGATTGGGAAAAAGGATCGGTTGTTGAAATTGATGAAGATAGTGAACCTGTTATATACCGAATAGTGGTTAAGAAAAATATCCAGAAAAAATACTTGTTCTTTACAACTTCAGGAAAATTAAACAGGGAAGCACTTACCCTTTAAATTTATTTCATTAAAACCGGCTCATCTAAAATACAACGGGCCGGTTTTATTTTTTTATATCTTCATCGACTGCATAAAATGAATTTAAGTATGAAAAAATTAAACGTTTTAAGTTTGTTCCTGGTATTGGTTGTTACGGCCCACGCACAGCCTGACCGCCGGCAGCAGCGTATTAAATATGTAATAAACGTTGACATGAACGTTGCTGCCAATCAGTTTACAGGTACAGAAAAAATTGATTACTGGAACAATTCTCCCGACACCTTAAACCGCATATTTTTTCACTTGTACTGGAATGCATTTCAGCCAGGCAGTATGATGGATGTTCGCAGCCAGGAGCTCGGCAAAACCGTTGTAGGCAGAGATAAACAAGGCAACGATGTCCGTGACTGGGATAGCCGGGTTACGGACCGGATCAGCAAACTACAGCCCAATGAAATTGGATACCAAAAGGTAAAATATATTAAGATCAATGGCATTGCGCAAAAGCTTATTGAACATGAAACGATTCTTGAGGTTGATCTTGATAAAGCTCTGTTACCGCACAGCAAAACCTCGCTGGATATAGCTTTTGAAGCGCAGGTACCTTTGCAGGTTCGAAGAAGTGGCAGGGACAATGAAGAAGGCATACGTTACAGTATGAGCCAATGGTACCCAAAAATGGTAGAGTATGATTACCAGGGCTGGAATGCCAACCCATATATTGCCCGTGAATTTTATGGCGTTTGGGGCGACTACGATGTAAACATTACCATCGATAAAACCTACATGCTTGCCGGCAGCGGCACTATTCAAAACCCAAATGAAGTGGGCTTTGGTTACCAGGCCGACAATGTGCGTATAAAAGCGCCGGAAGGAAAAACAATAACATGGAAATTCAGTGCGCCAAACGTTCATGATTTTGTTTGGGCTGCCGACCCAACTTACACCATGCAGAAAAGACAAATACAAAATGGCCCGCTGATTTATGTAGTGTACAAACAGGTAGATTCAATGGAGAAAAAATGGAATGCGGTTGCAGACACAGCCGTATCGGCTTACCCGTTTATTGCAAAAACATTCGGCGCTTATCCTTATAAAAATTATTCATTTATCCAGGGCGGCGATGGCGGTATGGAATATCCTAATGCAACGCTGTTAAAGAATGCAAGTATTGGTACGGCAATTCATGAATGGATGCACAGCTGGTACCAGGGCATGCTGGGCACCAATGAAAGCCTGTACCCGTGGATGGATGAAGGCTTTACTACCTATGCAGAATTAAGAACCAGTGCATGGCTAAAAAAAGATACCGGCTTTGCTTACACCAATGCGTATGCTTCTTATTTCAGGTTGGCGAAAAGCAAGATGGAAGAACCGATGAGTACGCACTCAGATCATTATAATACCAACTATGCATATTCCTCCGCAGCATACTCAAAGGGTGCCGTATTTATGGCGCAACTGGGTTATATCGTCGGTGATTCTGTACTGGATAAAATCCTGCTGGAGTATTACAACCAGTGGCGGTTTAAACATCCTAATATCAACGATTTTATACGCATTGCCGAAAAAGTAAGCGGTATTGAACTGCAGTGGTACAAGGAATATTGGGTATATACCACCAAAACAATTGACTACGCCATTGGCGATATAACTACCGAAAACGGCACCGCAAAAATTACATTGAACCGCGTTGGTTTAATGCCCATGCCGGTAGATGTACTCATTACTTATAAAGACGGTACAAAAGAAATGCATTACATACCCATGAACTTAATGTACGGCGCAAAACCTGCCGAAGATGCAATACCACGCATTACACACAACGAATGGAAATGGGTAAACCACGGTTACACACTCGAAATAAAAAGAAATGTTGGCGAAATTAAAGAAATAGAAATAGATCCCAGTAAAAGATTGGCCGACGTAAACAGGGTAAATAATAAAATTACGGTGCCCTGATTAATTAAAATCTCAGTAATAATAAAGCCTGGTATTTTGTACCGGGCTTTTGTTTTTCTATGAGGCTTCCGTTGCGTCGCACACTTGTACGTTCAGTACATCGGTCGACAGTCGACGGTCAACTGTCGACCGAAGATTTAGCAGTACAAGTGTGCGACGCAACGGAACGATCCACAAAGAACTGATGCTCGGCTCAAAAAAATGTATTAGAAATCTTCGTTAAGAAATATACAAGAGCAAACTGTTTTATTTTATCTGGCGAACACTTCTCTAACTTTACCGTTATTACAGAACAATGCAGGACATCATTAAAGTAACGGCGCTAAGTAAACAATTCAGGAATATAACCGCGGTTGACAATCTTTCGTTCACGGTAAAAGAAGGAGATGTTTACGGTTTTCTTGGCCAGAACGGTGCAGGTAAATCTACTACCATCCGCATGCTGCTTACACTGATTACTCCAACGCATGGCACCATTGAATTGTTTGGTTTAAACCTCCGCACACACAGGCTTGAAATTTTAAAAAAGGTTGGCGCTATTATTGAAAAGCCCGACATGTATAAGTACCTTTCTGCATACGAAAACCTGAAATTGTTTGCAAAACTAAGCGACGTAAAATGCACAGATAAACTGCTGATGCAGCAATTGGAAGTGGTGGGGCTTGCCGGGCGGGAGCATGACAAAGTAAAAACTTTTTCGCAGGGCATGAAGCAAAGGCTGGGTATTGCCATTTCACTGATACACGATCCCAAACTGATTATTCTCGATGAACCAACGAATGGACTGGATCCGCAAGGCATTGCCGATGTTCGCAACCTTATTTTGCACCTGAGCCGTGAAATGGGCAAAACGGTATTTGTTTCATCGCATTTACTGAACGAAATTGAACAGGTTGCTACAAGGGTATTGATTATAGACAAAGGAAAAAAGGTTGTAGAAGGTACAGCGGCAGAATTATTTGACCCTTCACAAACTGTTGCAGAGCTGGATACACTCGATAATAAACAATGCCTGCAAAATTTACAGCAAAGTCAGTGGCAGCAATGCTTACAGCCGCAGCGTAGCCACACTTTATTACTTAAACTGCACCGCGACCAGTTGCCCGAATTACATAAATGGCTTGCGCAGCAGGATGTGGGTATTATTTCTTTACAACCCAGGCATACATTGGAAGATTTCTTTTTACAGGTAACATCAGGAAAACAATATGTGGAAGCTTTTACAGATTGAACTATATAAGATATTTCGCAGGCCCCGAACTTATATTTCATTTGCGGCCATTACTGCTTTAATAGGCGTTATTCAGCTTGGTCTTAAAATGGACGGCGATGCGTATGTGGATTTTTTAATGAGCAGCCTGAAAGACAATTTTGAATTCGACGGTAAAATATTAAATGCTTACCTGGTTTGTTACATCATACTACAGCTTTTGCTGATACATGTTCCATTGCTGATCTCATTAATCGCTGCCGATATGATCTCCGGCGAAGCCAATATGGGCACACTGCGTTTACTGCTTACAAAGCCAGTAAGTAAAACGGAATTTATACTGGCTAAATTTTTTGCTTCAGCAGTTTATACGTTGATGCTGCTGGTATGGATCGCAGTGTTTGCGCTGGCCTTAAGTATCTGGCTCTTCGGCACTGATGATCTTATCATCCAGAAGACTTCTTACGTTGTACAGATAGGGGAGAACGATGTGTTCTGGCGGTACATCGGCGCGTTTGGTTTTGCATTTCTTTCTATGCTTACTGTAACGGCGCTGGGTTTCTTTTTATCGCTGTTTGCTGAAAATTCAATAGGGCCAATTGTAACAACAATGAGCATCATTATTTTCTTTACCATCCTCAGTACAATGACGATTCCGTTGTTTCAAAAAATTCAGCCATATCTTTTTACAACGCACATGGTAAACTGGAAAGAATTTTTTGATGAGAAAGTGGACAGTCAGAATGTGGTAATTCCAGGAAGTATTCAAAGCCCTGAAAAACTGCTCAACTCTGCACTGGTACTGGTATTGCATATTGTTGGCCTGGTTACTGCTTCTGTTTTTATTTTTAAAAGAAAAGATGTGCTGAGTTAACCGCACATATAAACATTATGAAAAACTTTTTAATTGCATTGTTCTCATTTCTTGGTTTACAGTCTGCAGTTTTTTCGCAGGACATGACTGCACTCATCAACAAGGTAAGCGCCAAACTTAACCAGGTAAACGATTATACAGCAGAAGGCAGTTTAAAAACAGATGTAAGTTTTATAAAAGCGCCGTCAGGTAAAGTAAAAGTTTATTTTAAAAAGCCCGATAAATTCAAATTAAAGAAAGACGGCGGCATTTCTATTTTGCCAAAAGGTGGGGTTAGCATTAATATGAATTCGATGATAATGACCAACAATTATGTGGCCCTTGCTGCCGGTGAATCAACCATTGATGGCGTTAAAACAAAAATTGTAAAACTGCTGCCTACAGACGAGAACAGTGAAATTGTTTTATCAACTTTGTACATTGATGAAGCCAATCTTCTTGTGCGCAAAGCCGTTACCACAACCAAAGAAAACGGCACTTACGAAATGGGGCTTACCTACGGCAAATACAGCAACTATGGTCTTCCCGATAAAGTAGTGTTTAGTTTTAATACCAAAGATTATAAACTGCCCAAAGGCATTACGCTGGAGTTTGATGAAGGCGAAAAATCATCCGATCTCGATAAACTAAAAAACAAAAAAGGCAAGGTAGAGATCACCTACACGTCTTACACGATTAATAAAGGTGTGGATGATAGTGTATTTAAATAAGTGATTAAATATTTTTTGAGCCATGCTACAGTATTTTATAGCATCGCCTCTTGCGTCGCACTATTGACCATTCAGATACGCTATTCAGCAAAAAGTGCAGCCTGCTAATTATTAACCGCACAACATCAGCTCAATATTTCCTGTAGCACACTTAAACTTCTTAGCGTTCCAAAACCTTCAATGTGTAATGACAAATACCTGCCATAAGTCTCAATCAATTCCCTGCGCAGGTTGCGGCTCATGTGAAAATTTTCGAGCTCGTTATAAAATTGTATGCCATTAATTTTCGAAGTAGTTTCAGCAAGCTCGCCGGTTACATAATATACATGCAAAGGAATTTCGTTAACAAAACCGCCAGCCTGCAAATCCAGTACCGGCGTGGCTTTGCTGAACTGGCCCTGTACCTGGAAACCAAGTTCGCCGGTTAAGTGCAGCGTGAAATACAAAGGCAGATTTGCAGTAAGTGTGTCGTTGCCTTTATCCAATTGCATTAAAGTATCTTCAATTAAATAAAACAATTCAGGGTTTGCTTCCGGTTGTTTAAGGCTATGCTGCAGCAATTCAATTATATAAGTTGCAGCGGCATTTTTTATTACATTAAAAAAAACCTGTTCATACAAATAACTCCACTGGAATTCTTTTATAAACTGCAGGTTCTTTAATTCATTATGGTACACTTCCATCTGAAGCATTGCGCCGGGCTGAAAATAATTTGCTTTACCGGAAGAAGTTTTTGACGATTGCCTTACACCTTTTACAATGTATGATTGTACGCCAAAAAGTTCTGTATAAACCGTAGAGATAACACTGGTTTCACCATATTTTACGGTGCGTAGTACAATACCCTTTGTTTTGTGTGTCATACAATAATTGCGAAGGTAACAGATGTGGCCGTTACAAAATATGCAACAACTGCGGTACAAAGGCACATGAAGGAGATTGAACCAGCAAGATTCAAAGTAAGGATTTAGCACAAAGTCTTAGTGCATCTTTGTGTCGTGGTGACTTTGTGGTTCCCGATCCCAATAAAATTACCTTCAGTCGAAGAGTGCGACGCAAGAAAAGCCTCATTCTTATTCTTTAGCCGGGCAAATAAAAATCATCCTTGCATTAAATATTTATTACACACGCATGTTATGTGCAAAGCATTGTAATTTTAATGATTCTAAATATTGGGTTATGAAAAAAATATTGATCGTTGCCTGTTTAATGTTCTTTATTACTGCCGCACATACTCAAACCATGCAGCAACTGGAATCAAAACGTATTGGCCTTCCAAATGGCTGGAGTCTGACGCCTGTTGGCAAAAGTTTGCCCTTAGGAGATCTTCCGCTAAACATCGCTATTTCGTCTTCAAAAAAATATATGGCTGTTACCAACAATGGCCAGAGCACTCAAAGTATTCAGTTGATTGATGTAAAAAGGGAGAAGGTTTTAGACAATGTGGAAATCCCCAAATCCTGGATGGGCCTGAAATTCAGCGCAGATGAAAAGTATTTATACGCCAGCGGTGGCAATGATAACCGGATATTAAAGTACGCCGTTTTAAGTAATAAATTAAAGCTCGTTGACAGCATTAAACTTGGTGATAAATGGCCGGTAAAAATTTCGCCGTCAGGTATTGAAATTGATGATGCAAAACACATCATGTACGTTGTAACCAAAGAAAATAATTCTTTGTACGTGATCGATCTTTTAACCAAACAAATAAAGCTGCAAACTGCATTGGGCGGCGAAGCTTATACCTGTTTACTTTCAAACGACAAAGCAGAATTATATATTACCTGCTGGGGTTGCGATAAAGTAATTGTTTATAATACAGCGCAAAATAAGATCGTAGATAATGTTTCGGTTGGTGATAACCCCAACGATATGTGTTTATCAAAAAGTGGCCAATACTTATTTGTTGCCAATGCAAATGATAACAGTGTTTCGGTGATTGATATTAAGAAAAGAATGGTGCTGGAAACGTTGAATGCCGCACTGTATCCCAATTCAATTCCCGGTTCCGGTACCAACAGTGTTGCATTAAGCGGCGATGAAAAAACCTTGTACATCGCCAATGCAGATAACAATTGCCTCTCTGTATTTGATGTAAGCACACCGGGAAGCAGCAAGAGTAAAGGGTTTATACCTGTAGGCTGGTACCCAACGGTGGTAAGGGTTTCAGGCAATAAAATATTTGTAGCTAATGGAAAAGGATTTACGTCTATGGCAAATCCTTACGGGCCAAGCCCGGTAAACGATAATGAAAAACTTTCTTATCATAAAGGCGATCCTGAACAAACAGTTCAATATATAGGCGGATTGTTTAAAGGCACACTCAGTATTTTAAATACGCCAACAACAAAACAGTTGAGTGACTATTCGCAACTGGTTTATAAAAATGTTCCCTACAATAAAAACAACGAATTAACCTCTCATGGCGAAGCAGGCAATCCTATACCTGTGAAGATTGGTGATCCGTCCCCGATTAAACATGTGTTCTATATTATAAAAGAAAACAGGACATACGACCAGGTGCTCGGCGACATGCCAGAAGGTAACGGCGATACCAGCCTCTGTTTGTTTGGTGAAAAAATAACGCCCAACCTTCATGCCATTGCAAGAGAATTTGTACTGCTCGATAACTTTTATGTTGATGCAGAAGTAAGTGCCGATGGCCATAACTGGAGCATGGGTGGTTATGCAGATGATTACCTTGAAAAAACATGGCCCACAAGTTATGGTGGCCGCGGTGGCGATTATGATGCAGAAGGCAACCGCGCAATAGCTAACAATAAAGGCGGTTTTATCTGGGAGCATTGTGCACGTGCCGGTGTAAGCTACAGAACTTACGGCGAGTTTGCCGACGATTACAAACCCAACATTCCCATACTTAAAGATCACTTTTGTACTTATTATACAAGCTGGGATCAAACAGTTCGCGATACCACAAGGGTGGGGCAGTGGAAACGTGATTTTGATTCATTGGTTGCTGCCAACGCCTTGCCGCAAATGAATACGCTGCGTATCATCAACGACCATACCGAAGGATTGAGCAAGGGCAGGCCAACACCATTTGCGCACTGTGCCGATAACGATCTGGCGATCGGCATGTTCATCGATTATTTAAGCAAAAGCCCCGTGTGGAAAGAGAGCGTGGTGTTTGTACTGGAAGATGATGCACAGGATGGTCCCGACCATGTGGATGCGCATCGCAGCCCCGCCTATATTGCCGGCCCTTATGTAAAAAGAAATTTTGTAGATCATACTATGTACTCCACTACTTCCATGTTGCGAACGATGGAACTCATTCTTGGTATTCCGCCCATGAGCCAGTACGATGCAGCTGCAACCCCCATGTGGCGCAGCTTCCAGGCAACACCCAATCTTACCGCGTTCAATGCAAAGCCATTGCAGTGGGATATAAACGAGAAGAATAAAGCCGAAAATGCATGGCAACGTAAAAGCGAAACATTCGATTTTACCAAAGAAGACCGCATACCCGACCGTGCCTTTACCGAAGTAATCTGGAAAGCAGTGAGAGGTGAAAATGCCATTGTACCCGCACCAAAAAGAGCGGCGTTTGTAAAGCTTGGTGAAGAAAAAAAAGACGATGATTAATGTGTACTTAACTTCTGTACTGCTATAAAGCTTTTGTTGTGTCACTCACTTGTACGGTTGGATTATATATTGAACTTTACCGAAGCAAAGATGTAAGCGAATTGTTTTAAGCAAAGCATAAAAAAAGTTATCGCATCAAATGCAATAACTTTTTTTTAGTTTAATGCAACACATCTTTACTTCGCCAGAATCATTTGTTTACTGCCAATTAACTTGCCGTCAACGATCAATGAATAATTATATGCGCCAGATGAAAGTATTGCTGCATCTACATTTAAGCTGCCTTTACCACTGCCGGAAACATTAATTGATTTTATTGTTTTACCTGTGTTATTTGTAATAACAACTTGTGCATTGGTAAATTTTTGTGGCAGTGTGTAAGTGATAGTTGTTGTATTTGCAAAAGGATTGGGAATATTTTGATCCAGCGATGCTGAAGAAAGAATAACTGACTGTTGCGTGCTGGCAGATGATTGATTTGATACAAGCATTGCTTTTAAATCATCAATCTGTTTTTGAAGATCATCATTTTTTGCGGATAGTTCCTGTACTGCTTTTACAAGAGGCACTACAAATTCGGCATAACGTAAACCGTATAAATCTTTATCATTTTTTGCAGCATCAACGCCACTGAAATCATAGTTTAAAGTTTTTGCGGCTTTCTCTACATCCTGTGCTATAAACCCTGTGTATAAAACTGCTTCTTTTGCTTTACGTGCTGCTGTTTCTTCAGCAGAAGGCTTTACTGATTTTCCTTCCTTATCGCTTATAGCAGGCTTTTGTACAATTTTATCAGCTGCATCAAGATCAAGATTATATGTAACAGGATTTAATTTATTAATGAAAGCTAACCCCGGTACGTTAGTTTTAATATTTTTCTTTACCCGGCCATCTGAAATGTTAGTCCAGTTGGCGTAGCCGCCAATGGAATTAACAGAAGAATTACCGATACGCACCTGGTTGGAACCTGTTGATAAAGCAAAGTAGCCAATTGCAGTAGCGTTTATCCAATTGCCCGCATTTACATCTGCAGCAACACCTATGGCAGTGTTACCAATCCCTGTCATATTAGAATAAAGAGCCTGCAACCCATAAGCTGCATTGTTATACCCGCTGGTAGTAAAATACAGAGCGCTCTTGCCACTTGCAGTATTATTATAACCAATATCATTGCTATAAAGACTATAAGAGCCAATAGCAGTATTAGCAGTTGCTTCATAAGATTGTGAGGCTCCGGTTCCGTTAGTGTACAGAGACTGATATCCATTAGCTGTATTATCGCTACTTGTAGAACTGGAGTAAAGAGCATAAGCTCCGGTAGCACTATTATTATTTCCTGTTGTATTACCATTCAGAGATGCAGTGCCATTAGCACTGTTATAGTTTCCGGTAGTATTTGAATATAAGGCTGCATAACCATTGGATGTGTTTTGTTGCCCGGTAGTATTTAAATATAGTCCATACATTCCGTGAGCTGTATTATTAATCCCGGTAGTATTGTTTTGAAGGGATGCGGCCCCGGTAGCAGTATTATTATTTCCACTCGTATTATTATTTAGAGAATTAAGTCCTGTAGCTGTATTGTAAGAACCTGTTGAATTTGCATACAGAGCATGGTAACCTGCACCGGTATTGTAACTCCCTGTAGTATTATACCGAAATGAAAAGGCACCGATACCAGTATTATAACTGCCGGTAGTATTAAAAAACAAAGCATAGTTACCTGTAGCTGTATTATTACTGCCGGTAGTACTGAGAGTCAGAGCACTTTCTCCGACAGCAGTGTTATTGTCTCCTGTAGAATTGGAGCCGAGTGCACTTTCGCCAAAAGCTGCATTATTTGAGCCTGTAGTGTTTTGGGAAAGCGCATTAAAACCATGGGCCGTATTAAAAGTACCAGTAGTATTATTCAATAATGCACCATTGCCTGTGGCTGTATTGTCATAGCCCGTAGTATTAGATAATAAAGCATTATAGCCCATTGCGGTATTTCCCCAGCCTGTATTATTAATGAGGGTTTGATAGCCAAACGCAGTATTTCCAGCTGATGGCTGCGGTAAATTTAAATAATCAATATATCCGGATCTTTGATTATTTACTTTAAATACCAATGGCTGTGCATCAGTAGTACCTATAAAGTCTGTTAATGGATTTGTACCTGCATTACCTGTAAGTGACCAGCCACTACCACCACCGCCTGATGTATTATCATTGCTCCAGGTTAGTGTTCCTGCACCATTTGTTTTAAGCAATTGCCCGTTGGTTCCATCTGTAGCAGGCAATGTATAAGCGCCAACTTTTAAATTACCAATAAAGACCCCATTGCCTGTATTGGCCCCCACATAAAATGTGGGTGTGGCTGCTGTATTGCGAAACTCATAACGGGCATTGGTTGCATTAAAATATAAACCAATACCCGGGTTTGCAGAATTCTGAAACGCATACTGGTTATTGGCAACACGGTAGGTAGCTGTACCAGTAAAACTAAGATTGCCGGTAGCGCTGTCTATATTTACATAATTGGCAGTTGTGCCAATACGTGCACCACCCTTTACCTGTAGTGTAGCTGCAGGGCTTGTAGTATAAATGCCAGCCCTGCCGCTTGATGGAAAAATGTTTTGTGCACTTGCACTGCTACAGATAAGCTGGAAACAAAATGCAGCCGTAACAAGCTTTGATAATGACCAGAGATAATTTTTCGTTTTCATAATTGTAATTTTTGAAGTGATTTTTTTTGTTATCAACTATATAGCTAATGGCATCGCCTGTTGCGTCGCACATGTTGGCGACAAAGCATGTGGCATCTGCTATAAACTATTAGTTGCTGTAATATTTTTTAAAGCTCGTGCTTCAATCAGCTATTTTATAGTGCAGTTGAGTAGTTCGTAATTTTGATTGGGTAGTTAGATGAAATGCAATAGTCATTGCTCATAATAGTACAGGACGTACAAGTGAGTGACACAACTAAAGATGAGTAAAGAATCTACTGCTAGTAAATAAAAAGGCATTTAAGAAAGAGAGAAAAAATAATTCTAGAACCATTTGAGTAATGCCTCTTTACGGCTACGGGAAACGCTGACTGTTGCGCCATCGCTCATGATGAGATAACCACCTTCGCCCCGCACATATTTTGTTACTTCATTCATATTTACGATCCATGAATGATGTACACGAATGAAGTAAGAAAAGTCACGAAGTTGCTCTTCTACATCTTTAAGCGTTCGGCACACAGTAATCTTTTTTTTATCGGTAAGATATATGTACGTGTAGTTATCATCGGCTTCGCAGCGCAGAATATTTTCGGCAACTATTAATTCAAAACCATCCGATGTTGGTACAGCCATTTTTCTGAATGCGCTTTCTTTATGCTGCATACGGCTAAACAATATTTCGAACTGCTCTGTTGAAGGCAATTGTTTTTGCTTTTGTATTTTATGCACTGCATTAATAAGCTCTTTGGGATCTATGGGTTTAAGTAAATAATCGAGTGCAGAAAAACGGATAGCTTTAATGGCATATTGATCGTAACTGGTGGTAAACACAATAGCGAAAGTTATGTGGTCGAATTGTTCCAGCATTTCGAAACCATTCATAAAGGGCATTTCAATATCAAGAAAAACAAGATCGGGTTGATTTTTTTGTATTGCCTCCAAAGCAGTTTTTGCTGAGGTGCATTTATCAATTATCTGCACGTCAGGACAATATTCTTTTAAGATTATTTCCAATGTATCAAGACAATGCATTTCATCATCAACAAGTATTGCTTTAATCATAACGCAGGGGTATTTTTATTATTACTTCGGTGCCACCCGGATTGCCATTTGATAAAATAAGATCACTAACAACAACAGCATTTTCTGTTTGGTATTGCTGGTGCAGCATCGCAATACGGTCTGCTGTAATACGCATGCCCATTGACTTATAGTTAACTGCTGATCTGCTCTTTAAAGCCAAAGCTTCTTTTCTTCCAATACCATCATCAGTAATTTTGCAGCAAAGCATATTGTCTTTTTGAGATATCATTATATCCAAATGACCTTTACCCGCCTTATGCATTATACCATGCCATATAGCGTTTTCAATATATGGCTGTAGTAACATTGGTGGTACCTGGATAAAATCTATATCAAGATCAGGTTCATATTGTATAACATAATTGAATTTTTCTTCAAACCGTAAACTTTCCAGTTCAAGGTATAATTTCAGCGCTTCAATATCCTCTGCAAGACTTACAGAAGTATTGGCAGAACTGTTTAATATCATTCTTATAAGGCGCGAAAATTTGGTAAGATATTCTGTTGCTTCGCTGCTTTGCTTTTTTAGAATAAACCTGTTAATGGAGTTTAGCGAATTAAAAATAAAATGTGGGTTCATTTGGGCACGCAATGCCTGCATTTCGAGTTTTGTTGCTTTCTGCTGAAGTTCTGCATGTACTCTTTTGCTTTGAAGGCTTTCGTTTTTACGTTTGAGTGAAATTGTTCTAAAAATAAAAATGCCCAGCGTAAAAACAAATAAAATGCTGCCAATAAGTACATTCCTGATTAACGCTTCGCTTCTAAGTTGCTGCTGCTGAAGTGAGAGCTGTTGCTGACGGATAAGCTGACTTTTTTGGAGCAAATTAATTTTTGCAGTTTGCTGTTCATCTTTGTCTTTCATTTCAGACAAGGCTAAGTTTCTAAGGTATTCATCTTTTAATATAGAATCCTTGATAGATATATACTTTAAATGATATTTATATGCGCTATCCGTTTTCCCCTGCTTATCATATATTTTCCAATACAATTCGAATCCATCACGAATAAAAGGTCTTGCTCCTGTAGCCTGCGCCATATCAAGCAACCGCTTTGCATAAATAAATGATGCAGAAAACATTTTTTCCGTTTCGTACACGTCTGCAATTTTGTGTAACACGTCCAACATTCCGATCAGGTCATTTCCTTTTTCAAAAAAATTTAACGATTTATGGAAGTTTTCAAGGGCTTTGTCATACTTCTTTTGCTTGAGATACATTTCTCCGATATTTACACCTTCAATCAGTAATTCTCTCTTTCGCATAAAAGAATCGGTGGTAAGTGATTCTACAAAGTAATATGACTGCTTATAATAGTATATAGCAGAATCTGGTTTATTCTGTAATGCATTTATATTTCCCGTTATTATATTATAACGCACAGGCTGTCCTTTTGTGATTGCATTTTGTGCAGCCAACTGGTAATAAACTAAAGCCGTTTGAGTTTCTCCTGCATCTTCATATAAAACACCCATATTATATGGCGAAGAAACCGAACCTCGAAAGTCACTTATCTCCCGGGTTATCCTAATCGCCTTCAACATATTTTCAAATGCTTTCTCATTGTACCCCTGTAAGCTATAGGTATATGAAATTAACCTGTAAAGCATTGCTTTTTTTTCTTTATTGTTAATGCGTAAATAATAAGGCATAGCTTTTTCATACTCTGCTTTTGCATCGTTGAATTTGCCTTGTACATGCAGGCTCCATCCCAATGTTAAAGAAGACCAACTGAATTTTTCTAACGCATTTATTTTTTCAAATAATGGAATAGCATTACGAAAATAATTTTCTGCAGTATGATAATCACCCCGGTCACGTGCAATTTCTCCTAAGTTTTGTAAGGCATCCGCGGTGCCAATAGTATAATGATTTTTTTCAGCGAGGTCATACGCCTCTAATGCAAATAAACGGGCTGTGTCCGTTTGAACGTAATTATATGTTTGAGGTAAAGCATTTATATAATATTCAGCGCTTAGCTTATTCAAACAATTCACTCTTGCGCTGTCATGTAATAAAGGCAAAAGATTTTTTAAACTATCGATTTGTTCTTTTTGGGCAAAACAAACAATGCCGCAAAAAAACTGCGTAATTAAAACCAATATTTGCTTTTCATTTAACATAGATCTATAAGTAAACAACAGGTATTTTTATAAGTACTTCGGTACCGCCCGGGTTACCATTTGGTAAAATAAGATCATTAACAACAACAGCATTTTCTGTTTTATATTGCCGGTGCAACATTGCAATACGGTCTGCTGTAATACGCATGCCCATTGACTTATAGTTAATTGCTGATTTGCTTTTTAATGCCTGAGCTTCTTTTCTTCCAATACCATCATCAGTTATTTTGCAGCAGAGCATATTATCATTTTGAGATATGGCTATATCTAAATGGCCTTGATCAGCCTTATGCATTAAACCATGCCATATTGCGTTTTCTATATAGGGCTGTAATAACATTGGCGGAACCTGGATAAAATCTATATCAAGATCAGATTCATATTGTATGTTATAGCTGAATTTTTCTTCGAACCTTATACTTTCCAATTCCAAATATAATTTCAACGCTTCCAGATCTTCTGCAAGGCTTACTAAAGTATTGGCCGAACTGTTTAAAATCATTCTTATAAGGCGTGAAAATTTGGTAAGGTATTCCGTTGCTTCACTGCTTTGTTTTCTTAGAATAAACCTGTTAATAGAATTCAGACAATTAAAAATAAAATGCGGGTTCATTTGTGCTCGTAAGGCTTGCATTTCCAGCTCTGTTTTTTGTTGCTGCAACTGTGTAACCTCTTGTTCCTTTTTTTGTTTTTCCAAAGAAACATTTGCTTCGGCCATCATTAACTGTAACTGATCTTTTTTTCTTTTGAGTTTTATATTCCGGATAAATACGGTTGTTAATATCAGAACAATCAAAATACCTGAAATAAACACATAAAACTGCAATTGTTTTTCTTTATTTATCAGTTCGACTTTAGCATTGTTTTTTTCTTCTGTTATTTTCAATTGATCCCTGTAATTTTTTTCTTCTGTATTCATCTTAGTTATTACATCAAATGCAGCAAGCCTGGATGCATAATTATCTTTATTCAAAGAATCATTTAATGTGTTATATCGTATCCGGTATCCATAAGCCATATCTATTTTATGTTGAGCCGCGAAAATGTCTGATAAGAATAAGTACCCGTCCCTTATGTAAGGTCTTGCACCTGTTTTTTCTGCATACGCAATTAATTGTTTTACATAATACAAAGCTTTTTTATATTCCAATTTCATGATGCAGGCTTTTGTTACATTCTTTAAAACAGGCATCAGATTATCTATGTCTCCTCCATTTGCAAAGCTCTTTAATGGGTCTACCGCATATTTTATTACACTATCAAAATCGCTTAATGATAGGTATAATGGTAATAGATCAAGAGCATTGAGCATTAGTTCTCTTTTCTTAAATAAAGAATCTGTATTGGATGTTTGAACAAAAAGAAGGTTTTGTTTTAAACAAAATAGTGCAGAGTCATATTGTTTTTGCAGTGTATAAATAGTTGACTTAATTACGCTGGAATAGTCTAATATTATATTATGTTCCGATGCATGTGCAGCTACCTTGCGATAATATAAAAGTGCATTAGCCGTGTCTCCTGCCCCCAAATACAAATCAGCCCTCCTTTCAGGGGAATACAAAATGTCCAAAATACCATTTGCTTTTTTTTGTGTATTAAAATTCTTTTGAAAATACTCAAAGGCTTTTTCGTAATAACCCTGCGAAGTAAGGTTCAGGCCCATCAGTAGAAATATCATTGCTACATGTTCAGTGTCTTTTATAGTTTGATAAAAGGGTAATTCTTTTTGATAAATTTCCATAGCCTCTTGATACTTTCCCTGGTGAAAGAAGTACCACCCTAAATTAATTTTGGCCCTGTTTAATTCAATTTGCCTGTTTTCTTTCTCAAAAATGGGTATCGCTAATTTGGCGTAATATTCCGATTTGATGAAATCCCCATACTCTTCTTCAACAAATGCTATATTTTGGAATGCTGTTCCAATACCAAGTGCATATTTTAATTGTTGTGATTCTTTTTGTGCCTGGAGGGTATAAAAAAGAGCAGAATCTGTGCGCACATATTTTGATTTGCTCCAGTAAGGGTTTGAGTACTCGAACCCCAACTCGTTAAGGCAATTAATTCTTACAGTATCTGTTAGTAACGGCAAGATTTTTTTTAAGCTGTCAATTATTGGAGTTTGGGCAAAACAAATAATGCAGAAAAAAATCTGTATTATAAAAATGAATGCTTGCTTTTTGAATAACATCATCTTTTATGATCTGTAAGTAAACTCAATTTTTATTACATGAATACAGCAGCCCGTGCGGAGATAAGCTGCTGTAATTTACTTCAAAAGAGGTTTAAAATAAATTTCAAAAGAGTAAAAAGCAGGTACGGGTGGTAGTTGAACAGAGGCGGCGGGTAATTGGATGAACCATTCAATTAATTTTTTCTGGGGAGTTTTTAAACTACCACTCCGCCCTTGCACTGGGGCTTATATCCAACTCAGCAAAATCGCCTGTTAAATATTTGTAGTAAGCAGTAATCGCAATCATAGCAGCATTATCGGTGCAGTATTCAAATTTTGGGATAAAGGTTTTCCAGCCATGTTTTTCACCGGCATCTTTTAATGCTTTGCGCAAGCCACTGTTAGCGCTTACGCCACCCGCAATACAAACCTGTGTAACGCCTGTTTGTTGTACCGCCTTTTTTAATTTCTTTAATAAAATATTTACGATCGTATATTGAACAGAAGCGCAGAGGTCGTTTAAATTTTGTTCTATAAAACCTGGTTCCTGCTTTTGCAAAAAATACAGCACCGAAGTTTTTAAGCCGCTGAAACTAAAATTCAATCCGGGTATTTGTGGTTCTGCAAATTTGAATTTTAAAGGATCGCCCTTTGCTGCATTTTTGTCTATCAATGGCCCGCCGGGGTAAGGCAAGCCCAGCAGTTTTGCAGTTTTATCAAATGCTTCACCCGCAGCATCATCAATGCTTTCGCCAATTACTTTAAGGTCGAGCGGGGCATTGGCCAATACAATTTGTGTATGTCCGCCGCTAACCGTTAAACATAAAAAAGGAAAGGCTGGTTTTTCTTCGCCGATTAAATTAGCGAGTACATGCGCCTGCATATGGTGTACAGCAATCAAAGGTTTATTCAATGCAAGTGCCATTGATTTTGCAAACTGCGCACCCACCAGCAAACTGCCTATTAAACCCGGAGCCTGTGTAAATGCAATAGCATCTACATCTTCCAGTTTGCAGTTGGCGGTTTTAAGCGCGGCATCAACAACCGGAACAATGTTCTGTAAATGTGCACGGCTTGCCAGTTCGGGAACCACGCCGCCATATTTTTCGTGCACGGTTTGATTGGCGATATAATTAGAAAGGATTTTACCATCAACACAAACGGATGCTGATGTTTCGTCGCAGGAAGATTCTATGGCAAGGATTGTTACTGACAAAATTAATTTGTTGATTTGATGATGCGGCAATTTGATCATTTTTTCCGCTAGGCAAAAATAATGCGTAATGTTTAGAGTAAAATGTGGGGGCTGTTTCTGCTGAACCGCATTATTGAACGTACAAGTGTGCGACGCAACAAAAGTTGAATAGCATTGCTTCTGCCTGGCTCAAAAAAATGTATTTAAAAACTTTCAAGCAATCAACCTTTCAACTTTTTACTTACTCCTGATGGCCACAACGGGGTTCATACGTGCAGCAATAGATGCAGGAATAATTCCTGAAAGAATGCCGAGGATTACACAAATACTGAAAGCAAGTATAATAATATTAGGGGCAATCACTATGGGGAATGGCAGTACAGCACTTAAACCCAGTGCAAGCAGCCAAACCATTAGCAAACCCATCAGGCCACCAATTACACAGAGGAAGGCACTCTCTAATAAAAACTCTGTGAGTATGGTGCGGCTTTTGGCGCCGATTGCTTTCTTTAAACCAATCTGGCTGGTACGTTCCCTAACCGTTACAAACATAATATTGGCCACGCCAAATGCGCCAACAATAAGGCTTAAACCGGCAATGGCCCAGCCGCCAATATTAACACTGCCAAAGAAGCCACTTACCTGCTGGCTGAATACATTAATATCGTTCAATGCAAAATTATCTTCCTGAGTGGGGCTAAGCCTGCGGGTTTGCCGCATAACGCCTTCAAGGTTGTCTATTAATGCAGCGGTGCTAATATTATCGTGGCCATTAACCATGATGAATGCATTGGTAAAATTTCCGTTTACATCGTAAATGCTTGCATAATAACGGTAAGAAAGAATTACACAATGATCGTAATCAAAGCCACCAACAAAATTTTGTCCCTGTTTTTTAATAACACCTGCAATTACAGCCCGTTTACCATCGAATGTTACCGTTTTATCTACAGCCCTTTCTGCTTTTCCAAAAAGTTGTTCGGCAATTTCGTAACCAATAACACAAATGGCATTGCCACGGATGAATTCAGTTCCGTTTATGTACCTGCCATAACCCATTTCAATGGTTTGCATTTCGGCAAACTCTTCGGTTACGCAATAAATACCCACATTGTTTATCTGGTTATTTTCGAAACTTACATTAGAATTGGTTTGGTTGAAATAACATACATTTTTTGCCAGTGTGCTGCGCTCTTTTATAAATTTTGCTTCACCGTATTTTGGCACGGGGCGGTTTACATACTTCCACCAGGGATAATCACTTTCTCCTCCGTACACCCATTTGTCAATATAAATCGTGTTCGAGCCAAGAGACTTAATATCTGTTTGAACCTTGTTTTCTAAACTGCCAACAGTTGCCAGAACGCCAATAATACAAAAGATGCCAAAGGCAATACCAATTAACGACAGCGAACTGCGGAGCTTATTGTTGTTAAGCTCCTGAACACTCATTTTAAAACTGTTCCAGAATATTGAGAGCATCTTTAGCATAAAACAAATGTAAAGAAGGTTGCTGCTTGAAACCGGATTTTTAGATAAGCGGAAAATAAAGCAGATAAGAATAGATTTTATTGAGTCGGCTAAAGAACAATAATGAGGCTTCTGTTGCCACGCTCGGTTCAAGGTTCGGGTTTCATGGCATCAAAGGCTGTAAGTGTAAAATAACACTGGTATCAGTAGCAGTTCAATTGTAGTCGATACCAGCCTTTGGCAGAATCCGGCGTTTACCATAAGTGTTTTTATGAATCTTTTTGAACTATGTAATAAAATACTTGTTTACATAAGTACCGGAGGTTCGCAAAAATATTATTCATAAAAAATGTTAACTGGCATCTGTGCCTTATTTTTGCAACGATCTCCTCACAATCAATCTTGATTTAGTATGACCTGGAAACAAGTATTCTCATCTTCCATAGGAAGAAAACTAACGATGGGCTTAACAGGTATTTTTCTTATAACTTTTTTAATCGTACACATGGGCATTAACGCCTGTATGTGGGCAGCCGTTTATTTTCCTGATGATCATGGCGAAATGTTTAATAAGGCAGCAAACTTCATGGGCTCCATGGTGTTAATCCGCATTATTGAGGTTGGTTTATTCCTTTTTATATTCCTGCACATCATTCAGGGGTATATGCTTACCGTTTATAACCGAAGCAAACGTGCAGTTGGTTATGCGGTAGATTACGGCAGCAAAGGAAGCAAATGGTACAGCCGTAGTATGGGTTTACTTGGTACGCTGATTCTTTTGTTTCTCATAATTCACTGGCTGCATTTCTGGATCCCGTCCCGTTTTACAGGTGTTGAAGAGGTAGAATACAGTGGCGTTAAAATGCATAATATGTTTGCTTTAATGCAAACCACTTTTCAGCAGCTTTGGGTTGTAATACTGTATGTGCTTGGTTGCATTTCATTGGGGTATCATTTGGCACACGGTTTTCAAAGCGCTTTTAAAACACTTGGTGTACACAACAAGAGATATCAAATTATGCTTTCTGGGCTAGGTTATGGTTTTTCAATTGTGGTTCCTTTTGTATTTGCTATGATGCCTATCAGCATGTACCTGGGATGGGTGAAGTGATGAGCTCGAGATGCTCAGTATTGATCCAAACGTTGAAATGTGCGACGCAACAGGCGATCAATTGAAAAACAAAAGTTCGGTTCATAAAATTCTTTACCCATTTTTATTAAGACATTCGAAATAGCTGAATATATAAACCTTTCTGTATGCTTGATGCTAAAATTCCCGCCGGGCCGCTTGACGATAAATGGACAGACTACAAAGGCCATTGCAAACTGGTTAACCCGGCCAATAAACGTAAGCTTGAAATTATTATAGTAGGCACAGGTTTGGCCGGTGCTTCGGCTGCTGCTTCGCTTGGCGAACTGGGTTACAAAGTAAAAGCTTTTTGTTTCCAGGATTCTCCGCGCCGTGCACACAGTATTGCTGCGCAGGGCGGCATTAATGCAGCCAAAAATTATCAGAATGATGGTGACAGTGTATTCCGTTTATTTTATGATACTATTAAGGGCGGTGACTACCGTGCACGTGAATCAAATGTTCACCGGCTTGCAGAAGTAAGTGCCAATATTATTGATCAATGCGTGGCACAGGGCGTGCCCTTTGCGCGGGAATACGGCGGCATGTTAAGCAACAGAAGTTTTGGTGGTACACAGGTGCAAAGAACTTTTTATGCTGCTGGCCAAACAGGTCAGCAATTATTGATAGGTGCTTACCAGGCATTGGAAAGACAGGTTGCTTTGGGCAATGTAAAAATGTACACCCGCCACGAAATGCTGGAAGTAGTAATGATAGATGGCAAGGCACGTGGCATTATTGCACGCAACCTGGTAAATGGCGAATTGGAAAAGCATTTTGGTCATGCAGTTTTGCTGTGTACCGGTGGTTACGGTAACGTGTTTTATCTTTCAACCAACGCCATGGGCAGCAATGTTACCGCGGCATGGAAAGCGCATAAGCAGGGAGCTGCATTTGCAAACCCATGCTTTACACAAATTCATCCAACATGTATACCGGTATCTGGAGATCATCAGAGTAAGCTTACGTTGATGAGTGAGAGCTTAAGAAATGATGGAAGAATTTGGGTGCCTAAAAAGCAAGGCGATAACCGCAAAGCCACAGATATACCCGAAGAAGAAAGAGATTATTATTTAGAAAGAAGATACCCTGCTTTTGGTAACCTCGTACCAAGAGATGTGGCCAGCCGTGCAGCTAAAGAAAGATGCGATGCAGGTTATGGTGTTGGTACTTCGAAGCAGGCCGTGTACCTTGACTTTGCCGCAGCTATTGAGCGTTACGGAAAAACAGAAGTCGGCAAGTTGGGAAAAGATAATGTTTCGCAGGACGAAGTAATTGAACTGGGTAAAGAAGTGGTAAAAGAAAAATACGGTAATCTTTTCGATATGTACGAAAAGATCACCGGCGAAAACCCTTATGAAGTTGCCATGCGCATTTATCCTGCGGTGCATTATACCATGGGTGGTTTATGGGTTGACTACGAACTACAGACTACTGTACCGGGGTTATATTGTTTGGGTGAAGCTAACTTTAGCGATCATGGTGCAAACCGTTTGGGCGCAAGTGCATTGATGCAGGGTTTGGCTGATGGGTATTTTGTAATTCCATATACTATTGGTAATTATCTCGCTGATGAAATTTACAGCAAGGCCATTTCAACAGATCATCCCGGTTTTGCGCAGGCAGAAAAAGAAGTAAGTGACCGCATCAATAAACTGATGAGCATTAAAGGCAAACAGACTGTTGAAAGTTTTCATAAGCGCCTTGGAAAGATCATGTGGGACAAATGCGGTATGGCCCGCAATGCAGAAGGATTAACCCAGGCCATTGCAGAAATACAGGCATTGAAAAAAGAATTTTGGAGCGATGTAAAAATACCCGGAAGCATCAATGAGATGAACCCTGAATTAGACAAAGCGGGCCGTGTGGCAGACTTTATTGAACTGGGTGAACTCATGTGTAAAGATGCCCTTGACCGCAATGAAAGTTGTGGAGGCCACTTCCGTGAAGAATCGCAAACACCCGAAGGTGAAGCTATGCGTGACGATGCTAATTACATGTACGTTTCAGCATGGGAGTTTAAAGGAGAAAGCAATTGGGAGTTGCATAAAGAACCATTGATCTATGATGTGGTTAAACCAAGTCAACGCAACTACAAATAAGCTGAACTATTTTCAAATCAACACATTAGTATTATCATGGAACATTACAACATGAGTCTCAACTTAAAAGTGTGGAGGCAAAACAACAGCAGGGACAAAGGGTATTTTGAAGATTATAAAGTTGACGGCATTTCAAGCGAAATGAGTTTCCTCGAAATGTTTGATGTGCTCAACGAAAGGCTGATTACTGAAGGCAAAGAACCCATTGCATTCGATCACGATTGCCGCGAAGGTATTTGTGGTATGTGTTCCATGTATATCAACGGAAAACCGCATGGCCCATGGAAAAGCAATACTGTTTGCCAGTTGCACATGCGTGCCTACAAAGATGGCGATACCATTGTTGTGGAGCCGTGGCGTGCAAATGCTTTCCCCGTTATAAAAGATTTAATGGTAGACCGTTCAGCATTCGACCGTATTGTGCAGGCCGGCGGTTATATCAGTGTAAACACCGGTAATGCAGTTGATGGTAATTCAATGCCCATTGAAAAAGACAAAGCCGATGCATCCTTCGCTGCCGCTATGTGTATCGGTTGCGGTGCATGTGTTGCGGCCTGTAAAAACAGCAGTGCCATGTTGTTTCTTTCTGCAAAAGTCGCACACCTGGCATTGTTGCCGCAGGGAGAACCTGAACGCAAAAAGCGTGTGGTAAGTATGGTTGCTCAAATGGATAAAGAGGGCTTTGGTGCCTGCACGAATACTGGTGCCTGCGAAGCTACCTGCCCTAAAGATATTTCCCTAAGCAACATTGCAAGGCTTAACCAGGAATACCTGATTGCAAGCCTCACTGCCGATAAATAAGAGAATGGTTTTTCTAAACATAATTAAAAGGTTGTTTTTTTAAAACAGCCTTTTTTATTAGCCGGGCTGAAGTAATTCTATTGAACATTCTTGCGTCGCACACTTGAGCCCCAAACCCCTGAATGGGCTTTACCAAATGCATACCTTCACTCTAGCTTAGGGGATGGGCTTCAACAGTACAAATGTGCAATGCCGGAACAAGTTCGGTAAAGGCTGCCACACTTCGCTTAAATGTTGCCATGTAAATGGGACTTCGAACCGAGCGTGGCAAGAAAAGCTTAATAGTAGTTCATCTGCCGGCCTACAAAAAATACTTACTTACATTGCAGTCTTAATTCATTATATGAGCTACACAATTCCTGCAGGTACACATATAGGCCATGTACATTTAAAAGTGTCTGATATTGACAAGTCACTGGAGTTTTACCAGGGCTTGCTGGGCTTTGAAATAATGCAGCGTTATGGTGCGCAGGCAGTGTTTATTTCTGCAGGCGGATACCACCATCACATTGGTTTGAATACCTGGCACAGCAAAGGTGCGGGGCCTGCAAAAGTAAATGAGGTAGGTTTGTATCATACTGCCATTGTTTACCCCGAAAGAAAGGATCTTGCTGCTGTTCTGATGAGGTTGATTGATGCAAATTATCCTTTAACGGGTTCATCAGACCATGGTGTATCGGAAGCCATTTATTTAAACGATCCGGATGGTAACGGAGTAGAACTTTACTGGGATAAGCCAAAAGAACAATGGCCGTTTGACGAAGAAGGAAACCTGCAAATGGTAACAGAATACCTGCATGTAGAAAGCCTGCTGGCAGAATTAGATAAATAATGCCCAACAATTTTTTTCGTTTTAAACAGTTCACAATTGAACAGGAAAACTGCGCTATGAAAGTGTGCACGGATGCCTGTTTGTTTGGCGCATGGGTGGCAGCAATAATTGCCGGGTTGGCTCAACATACTTCGCGTATTTTAGATATTGGAGCAGGAACAGGGTTGCTTTCGTTAATGATAGCGCAAAAAAATAATACAGTAAATATTGATGCGGTTGAAATAGATAATGCTGCTGCAATACAGGCTGATGCTAACTTTCAGGCAACGTTATGGAAAGAGCGTTTAAATATTTATCATTCTTCTATTCAACAATTCAACCAACCAGCCAATAAACAATATGACTTCATTATCTGCAATCCCCCTTTTTTTGAGAACGATTTAAAGAGTGTTGACGCCAAAAGAAACCTTGCCTTGCATAGCGAAACATTACGCCTTGATGAATTGCTGGAAGGAATAAAAATAAAATTAAAAGAAGATGGAAACTTCGCTGTATTGCTGCCCTTTCACCGAACAAAATATTTTGAAGAGCAGTTTGCATTAAATAAGTTTTATTTAGTTGAAAAAGTGCTGGTGAAACAAACACCGCAACATAATTATTTCAGAAGCATGTTATACTTTAGCCGAAAGCAAAATAGTACTGTTGAAAAGGTAATTTCTATTAAAGATAAAGGCAATGAATACAGTGTAGAATTTATAGAATTGCTGAAGGATTATTATTTGTATTTATAGCCCCCACAGCGTATTTGTTCATCGGAAATTAATGGGCCGCATAATCTTCAAGATATTTAAAATGCGGGGTTAGCTTTCCGTGTTTTAAAATAGTGGCACGCTCAATTATTTCACTGCCGTTACCCAATAAATCTGTAAGAATGTGTTTAATTAATTGTTCCCCAAAATAACGGCTTGCATCACGCGGTAATTCATTAGGCAGGTTTCCTACTGCCATTATATCAATGCTGCCATCAATGTAAGGCGCTGTTTTTTTAAAGGTAGTTTTGCTTACCCCGTACACAGGATCTTCAATGGTGTTGTCTCCAAGATTTATGGGTACAGAGCCATTTTCATCATCTGTAATATCAGCAATGGTGTTAATGGTAAAGCTCTCGTCAATATCGGTTTTCTCAAACAATCGTGGCGTGTTTATATCCCAGTAAATGCCATTCATTAAAATATCTGTACAGCGTGTGTATGGTAAAAAACGGCTTCTGTATTCCGTTGGGTGTTCGTGAAAATGTTCACGTTTATAAGTCTTTAGCTCTTTATGCGTATACAGGTCGTGGCCTTTAAGCTGAACATAAACAGGGTAAGTAAAATTCCGCTCAAGGTATTCATCGGGCTCTACCTCTGTTATACCCATCAGGTTCATAACATCAAGTATGCCATGTGCAACACGCCCGCTGCCTGTTACAGCAATTTTTATATTGGGCAGCTTTAAACCGAAATAAGTGTGAATCAACTCCCGGTAGTCTTTACTGGCGAATACACGGCTCAGTTCAAATGCGCCGGTTCGCTTACCGTAAGCCATTACGCCATTGTGTGCCCCCACAATACCGGCAAAAAAACCAAAGCCAATAATACGCTGGCCATCTTCATGCTCCAGGCACTCGTAGTCGATCATAGTTATATGGTGATCGATCAATGCATGCATTAACTTTTGATTGTAAGGCTGTTTCTTTTTGGTATGCGAAAAAAACAGGTAGGTTTTATCAGGTATCAGCATGTGCACCGGCAGTTCTTTAATGCCAAGTAAAATGTCGCAGTTGGAAAGATCTTCCTGCAGCGTTACACCGGCATGTTGGTATTCTGCATTGCTGAAGCAACGCGTACTGCTGGGCTGTACATAAATTGAAACACCGGTACCATTTTTCAACAGCCATTTGCACTGCGCCGGGGTAAGCGCCACGCGGTTATCTTCCGGAACTTTTCCTTCTTTTACAAGTCCTATCGCAAGCATTCGTTTATTTTTGAGATGCAAAGTAAGAGGAATATTTTTAACCCTGCTACAGATCAGAGATGAAGCTTTTCTTGCGTCGCACCCGTATACGGTTGGATTGGAGATTGGGCCTTTACCGAAGCGTAGATATCTAAGGTTCATGAATACAAACTTTTTGATTGGAGTATGCGAAAGGTTTATTGCGAGCTTTAGTATATATTTGAGTTGTGTGCCATGCTGTTGGATAACACTCGCTAGTATGCAAACCTTCATTTCAATTTTCAGCCTTGCTTTCTTATTCTTTGCTTCATGCAACGGACAAGATAATAATGTGGACGCTCAAATCACTGGCAAATCAAAAGCATTTAAAAAAGAAATTCCAATTTATAAAGATGGACGAAGCAAAGGTGATACCGAATATCTCTTTAAAGCTGTTAGACAAGAGGCTTTAGAATTGGGTCTGGACTTCATTGAAAATGGCTTTGACTCTTTACAAGTTCGTATTTGGCTTGGACACTCAATGGCAGTAAAAAGAAATGTTGTTGTTCTTAAACAAGTAAATGGACAATGGTTTGGGCAAATTATTACTTATTCATACGAACATAATAATAAGGACGGAAAACAATTTATAAGCGACAAAGAAATTAAAGAAGTTAGCCCAAAGTCGGGCTGGACAAATTTTATAAAAGCATTAATGGATTTACAAATGCTGACATTGCCAAACGGACAAAACATAAATGGCTATAATAGTTGCGGCGGAGAAGATGGCATAGATTATTTTTTTGAAACTGCAAGCCCAGAACAATATCGGTTTTATTACTATTGCAATCCTAACGAAAACGTCAATCAATTTTGGCAAGTAAAAAATGTGGTTGAATTTTCAAACTTGCTTGAAAAAGAATTCGACTTCACGTACACGAAGTAGAACCATAAGCACACACAAAATTATTTGCGTTAGCAGGGCTGGAGGTTAGAGCAATCGGCAACAAATTGTCTCACCATCAACCCCTCGCCTTGTTTCGAGTGTCTTTATGCCGCTGTTGGTCGCTGACCAACAGCATTCGCTTCGTTCTTCTTTTAAATCTACACTTTAGTAAAGCTCAATATATAATCCAATCGTACAAGTGTGCGACGCAACAGGCGATCAGCAAAGTATCAAATGCCCGGCTCATAATTTTTTTCGCTTTTATTGGCAGCAGCAATTATATTTACCGGCAATCAGTTTTTATGCAAACTACGCTCTGCTTTGATTTTGGAAATACACGGCTAAAATGCGCTGTGTTCGAAAATGCTGACTTTAAAGAATTGCTGTTGCTGAACAACGATGATCTTGCGGCCATAAGGCAATTAATTGAGCAGTACAAGCCTAACGCATCTATTCTTTCGTCGGTTATTAACCACGATCCCGAAATAGAGCATATATTAAAATCGTCTACAAAGTTTCATAAACTCGACTATCAAAGCAAGCTGCCGTTTACCACACCGGTTGGCAAACCCGAAACCATTGGCGCAGACAGGCTGGCACTCGTAGCTGCGGCAGTACATCTTTTTCCGGGTTCGCACAACCTGGTAATCGGGCTGGGCTCGTGCATCACTTTTAATTTCGTAAATAAGTTTCATGAATTTTTGGGTGGCAGTATTTCGCCCGGCCTGGAAATGCGGCTAAAGGCCATGAACCAGTTTACGGCCAAATTGCCCCTGGTAAAACCTGATTGGAATTTTCCGCTGGTGGGCTACGATACCAAAACAAATTTATTAAGCGGCGTTATAATGGGAATGAGCAAAGAAATCGACGGCATTATTGATGAGTATGCCACCAGATACAGCAACTTTAACGCGCTTTTAACCGGGGGTGATATGGGCTTTTTTGCCCCGCATCTCAAAAAGAAGATATTTGCAGACCCTCATCTAATCTATAAAGGCTTGTATGCGATCAGTAGAACGAATTATTAACCGGAGTTTTTTTGCGGCGTTGGCTTTGTTTCTTTTTTCCCAGGTTTCGGCACAGGAAAATTCACCTTTTTCCCGTTATGGCTTAGGTGATATTTATCCTACCCAAAGCATCGCCATACGGGGGATGGGTGGTGTGGCTGCCGGCTATGTAAGCGAGCAGGCTTTGAACAGCTCAAACCCATCATCGTACAGTGCATTAAGGTATGTAAGGGTTTACGGAGCATCGAAAGGTGCCCTTGTAACTTATGATTTTGGTGTATCCATAGATACAAGAAACCTTCGCAGCGCCAGCCCTGTTGGATCTTATAAATCAACCAACTTTATTCCATCTTACGTACAGTTGGGTATTCCTTTAAGCCCGAAAGGAGAAGCTAAAAAAAGAGGCGCAGGCCTTGTATTTGGTTTAAGGCCGGCAACACGAATCAATTACAGCGTTCAAAGTACTCAGCGCACGGCAATTGACAGTGTAGAGACTTTATACCAGGGAAACGGTGGGCTAAACCAGGTTTTCTTTGGCCTGGGCAAGCGCTGGAATAATTTCAGCATCGGCTTTAATGCAGGCTACCAGTTTGGCCGTAAAGAAATAAGCACCAAACAGATTTTTTTAAATGATACGGTTAACTATTATAAATCCAACACATCTGGCCGCGCAGATTTTTGGGGTGTGTTTTTAAATCCGGGTATAGCTTATAATATTAAACTGAGCGAGACCAAGAGTAAAATGGGAAATTATAAGGAGGGATATTTTCTAAGGCTGGGCGCTTCAGGAACGTTGGAACAAAAATTAAAAGCAAATACGAATAACAAGGTAGAAACATTTGCCTTTGACGCAAATGGTGCTGTAACACCACTCGACAGCATACAGGAAACAAGAAATATTCTTGGGCATATTACAGTGCCCTTAACTTATAATGCCGGCTTTCTATTAAGTAAAAAATACTTGGTTGGAGGTGAAGCCATTTCAACCAAGTGGTCTTTTGGGGTAGATTATTCTTCGGGCAAGTGGGTAGATTACCGTTTTTATAACCAGCCCGACCAGTTGGTAAACAGTTGGATGATTAAGGCAGGCGGTGAATTTGTACCATCATTGCTCAGCACCAGTTTATTAAACCGCGCTACTTACCGCGCAGGATTTTATACCGGGAAAGATTATATTAATGCAGACGGCCACGGCTATAATGTAAAAGCCATTACGCTGGGCATGGGCTTTAATTTGAGAAAATACAGCAATTACGATAACCAGTCATCGATGATCAATGCCGCAATAGAATTTGGTAAAAGGGGCAGCAGCGTAAACAATGTAACAGAGAACTTTTTTAAATTTTCAGTTGGATTTTCTTTAAGCGATCTTTGGTTTACAAGACGTAAGTATGACTAAAATAATCCTGTATAAAAATTATTTAAAGGCAGCCTTTTTTACAGGCTGTTTTTTTATGTGCAGTTGCGAAAACAACATACAGGAAGTACGTAACCTGGGTATAAAAAAGACCGGGCAGGAAATTGCTGAAAATGTAGAAAGCTATATGAGCCAGGATGGTAAAGTAAAAGCAAAACTTATATCTCCATTAATGCTTCGCACAGAAAGCGATACCCCCGTTGTTGAATTCCCCAAAACGTTGCGTGTGGATTTTTACGGCGACAGTATAAAACTCGAAAGCAGGTTGTTTGCAAAGTATGGCCGGTACCAGGAAAATCAAGGGAAGGTTTTTTTGAGAGACAGCGTTGTTGTTTTTAATGTAAAAGGCGATACACTTTTTACCAATGAGCTTTGGTGGGACCGCGATAAAGCAATTTTTTATACCGATAAACACGTGCTGATAAAACAACCCTTTAACCAGCAGTTTGAAGGAAAAGACGGCATGACTGCAGACCAGTCTTTCAAAAGCTGGACACTGCTAAATGGATCCGGCGTTAGAAACGTTCCTGACAGTTCTTTGCCGGCGAATTAATTTCTTTTTTTGAGCCAGGCACCTTTACTACTATGAAGCTTTTGTTGCGTCGCACACTTTACCTTTAGGAACAACATTGAACAAATACAAACCGCAGAGGCGCAAAGCCGCAGAGAATATGGCTCTGCGCCCCCCGTCTCTGCGGTTAAAGGCTGTTGAAAGCTGCTTCATCATCAGAATGCACAAGTGTGCGACGCAACAAAAGCCTTATAGATGTTCCCCTGCCAGGTTCATAATTTTAAAAAAAATGATCAATTGCTCTCGTTATCGTCAGGAACTTTTAAAATAAACGGAGCTGTTTCGCGGGTGATTTTTTCTTTTGAATTGCTGATGATGTTATCTGTAATATCTACTTTAGGTTCTTTTACTTTATTGGAGATATTGAATTTTATACCCGAACTGAAATTGTTGATATTGTTTTTATTGATGTTGATGTTATCGCCAAAATAATATGTTTTTGTTTGTTTATTGATGCGTCTCTCCGCCAGTTGAATACCCGCGGTTGTTTGGGGATCATCGGAATTGATGGTGTTATTAATAATTTCTACATCTGAACCAGGGGCATATAACATGATTGGTGCCAGAATCGTTACACCTTTTTTGATATGAATGGTATTGCCTTCCACCACCAGGTGATTGTTTGTTGAAACAGTTTTTACATCGGGCGTCATTGTAATAAGGATGGCCGTCCAGCCATTTCTCAGATACTCAATCTTGTTATTTTTTACAGTGCCGTTGGTAATGCCATTCAGCAAAATTCTTCCACGGATTGTGGTGATGGTATTATCGGTAATGGTAACATTAGAGCAATTGCCGTGTGTGGCAATGGCATCGTCTATGGCGCCTTCTATTCTGTTGCCGGTAATGGTAATTCCATCGCCCGATATAACGCTGATACCCTGCTCGCCTTTATGCTCACAAGCATCCCAATTGCCCGCTATAAAAGAAGAAATAACGGTACAATTAATTACCGAATAGTTTGTAGTACGTGAACGGAACACTGAAATGGCATCGCCGTAATAATCGTAAACAGTGCAATTCCGGATGGTGTTATTGTCTGTTTTTATTGGTTTACCTAAATAAGAACAGCCGGAGATGATGCCTGAGATCAACGGCATATCGCCACATTTGCGGCCAGAACCACGATAATTTTGATCGAGGTATAAATTATCAATCACAACATTGTTTGCGCCAATGTTTATCATACCCACTCTTTGATTATTGTATTGTTTATAATAATCATTTTTGTTGGTGAATACAAGCCTGGTATCTTTTTCCCCTTTTAGGGTAATATTATTGGTAAGAATATTAACGGGGCCATCCCATGTATAATTACCGGCGGGCAAAAAGATGGTAGTACCAGGGGCAGCTTTATCAAGGATTGCCTGTAGTGCTTTTGAATCATCTTTATTGTCATTGGGAATTACACCTTGTTTTGTAACATCTGTGGCCTGTGCAGTTTTTTGGGCGTAGCAGGAATTAAGCGAAGCAACAAAAACAAATAAGCATATATAAACCTGTATTGCTGTTGTTAAAGCCTGCCTTGCAATTTTTAGTAAAATACTTTTTTTCATGAGCGTGTTATTAACTTTTGTAAATAAGATAAATGCTGTTTTAGCTAAATGTTATGATCACTTTTTAATTCATACTGATTCATTGCAAACATGCAAGAAACAGTCCGCTTTTTATATTCGGGAATGTTAAAATATTTTCAATACAACTATGGGTGCCGGGTTAAGTACCAAAAATTTCATTTGGTAAGCCTGTCTCATAATTATACAAAGCACCAAAGCCAAACATTGAAAGTATTTTAATGCCCTCACTGATCTCAGTTTCAGTGTATTTTTTTCGCCATGCCGTAAGTACATTATCACCGCTTTTTAAAGGACTATCGCTTCTTGTTGTCCTGGAAAGTTGATGACATACATTAAGCACTTTATCATTAAAAGGTGTATTCAAATAATTAAAAAGCTTTTTTATTTCGTTCTCCGGGTTGGTAATATAGTTTTCATAAACAGTAACATGAATATGATTTTTTTGTGCATTCATAAGTGGTACATAATAATTAATGCACCAATTAAACAAGTGATTAGAAAGCTGTGTATCTGCTGCTGCATAAATCTCCAATACTCTTTGAGGTAAAAAGGGCGACAGTACATCAGCCTGTTCAAGAATTCTTTTTTTTGGTATGTCGTAAGGCCATTTGGCACGCATCCAGGATTCAATCGTTGCAAATGGATTTCTTACCAGCAATACAATGGGCAGATCAGGATAATTATTGCTGATCCAACCCAGCATCAGGTTGGTTCTGATGTCTTTAATAAGGCGCTTAGATGCAACCACTTTTCTATTGTCTTTATCAACCCAGGCTCCGCGGATATTGCCTTTCAAAACAGAATCAATTGCTTTCGAATGCCCGTAATTTTTAATATCGGGTGGAATAAAAGTGGGATAGACAAATGGCCGGGCCAGTTTTACAATGTCGTGCTTGAAGGGCTCAAATATTACCCGGTAATCGTTATTAAAATTAATGATGTCTGAAACTAAAGTGCTGCCACTTCTGCCAAGGGAGGAGAGTAAAACACTGTTTTTATAATCACTGTTCAGGTTAATATACAATCTTGAGAAAAATTTTGTTTGCAACCGGAACAGCAAATGATCAGGCATAGAAATAATGGTTTATAACAAACGGTAATGCCCGAAAATATTGATAATTTTCTTTTGCACCCCAACCTTATTTTATTGATTTTATTCGGCTGACCCTTGAAGATTGTAAAATTGAGTAATGTAACCTGTTTATTGCCCAACGGCAAACCAAACGTTCAAGTGAGTGACACAACCCAAGCCAAATAGTAGTAATGCAGCTAAGTTAATAATGTGCCTGTAAAATTTATATACGCTTAAGTACACCTGTTATTTTTTGCAGTAAATTTTAAAAGAAGTATTTGTTTATGAGCTTTATATCTTTATTAAGCTTTTGTTGTGTCACTCACTTGTACGTTCTGTTATTAATGAGCAGATAAACTCAAAACCCGTTAATTAATCACGCAGGTTTATTTTTCCCTGTACAAAGTAGCCGCCATTTTTTTCAGGCTCTTCCTCAATCTTTCTAAGGGGTTCTCTTTGCCTTTCGCCATTTCTTGTTTCTTCCCCGCTCTCTTTGCCGTTTTTATAGAACGTAATTGTTTTTTCAGTTACTGAGCTATTCGTTTCCTCATCGAAAGTTTTTCTAAAAAGCGGCTCCATCATATTTTTATTGATGAGGTTGGGTACTAGGAACTCAGTAGCACCGGCCATTGCAGCAAAAAAATAAACTACCCAGGGCTGGGCAATGGCAGCACTGTTTAAAAAACCGAGAACGGTATTTGAATAAATTGCCAGTGTAAATATTAACGCGGCAATACAGCCATAAAGTACCCTTAAAAATCCATCTAGCCTGTGTATGGATAGCCCTGAATTTGTACTGGCCTCATAATTTTTAAAACGTACAAAAGTTGACATAAAAGAGCCAATACCACCAAGCAGGGTTGCGATGGCAATCTGGTAACGGTTTACATCGCCTCCGAATAGCCAGTTGGTATTTTTAAACTGAACTGTAATGCAAAGAAGCACACCAATAAAAAGCGCAGTAAAAAAAGAGCCATATACATAAGCCATTCTTGCCCGCTCTTTGCCTTGTGCTGTTATTCTGTATTCAGCCTCTTTAAGTAATGCCAGTGCATTACCAGATTTTTTCTCGCTCAATACCAACCCCAGCGATTCAGCTACAATTCTTTTGTACCGGTACCGGTCGCCTTTATTTGTAAACAACCGGTTAATCTGCATCGATAACAACTGAACCTTAGATGTAACCGAACTAAAATCTTTTGCATAATCAGTGTACAGATTGTTTGCCATCCAGTTAATAGAGAGCTCATCATCTATTGTAACAATAAAACCCTCTGACTGCATTACTACTTCTTTAATGGTATTTTGTGTACATGGGTCGGGGAATCCTGGTGCAATTTTATCAAGTTCGGTTTGGCGTGTATTATAAACTTGTTTTTCGGCAGGAAATATTTTCCTCGCAAACGTTGCAAATAGGTTACTCATAAAAAAATTATGTATTTAGGTACTACGGATTGACCATTAAAAGTATAAATTATTATTGCACTTTAAGGTCAATTTAATTATGTATGTGCATAACATGTGCATGCAAAACAGCAAACAAGAATTTTTTAAGTTTTCAGTTTGCTTTTTACCTACGGTAATCAGAAGTTGAATAAAGACGTAATGGAGCAACCCGGTAAAATCCGGGTTCAAAAAAATCAGGAGCTGGCTATGAATGTATATAATTGTGAAGATGAGAAATGGTCTCTTGCTGGGTTAATATAGTTTCCTTAACCACATCATTAATAGATATGATCCCGTTCAGGTTTTCGCCCGACATGACTGGCAGGTAACGCAGGTTCTTTGATGACATTAATTCCATGCAGTGTTCAATCGTATCCCTTTCACTAACCGAAGGAAAATCCGAGGACATAATATCTCCCACCGTAGTATCGGTAGACGACCGGCCTTTTAAAATTACTTTACGGGAATAATCACGCTCCGTCATAATACCCAAAAACTTGCCGTTTTCGGCAACTACAACAGAGCCAATATTCTGATCGGCCATCATGTGTAATGCATCTATTACAGTAGTAGAAGCAGGTACCGTGGTAACATTGTTTCCCTTACGGCGCAATACATCAGAAACTTTTCTCATAGTAGTTTTTAATTTAAAGCAAATGCTTACTGCTAAATTATGAAATTGAAACCGTATTGGTATCAACTACTTTTACAATTTGCGGGTTTTTCTTCAGGCTTTGTAAACCGCCGTAAATAATACGTATTTGTTTTCCAATCAGGTACGTGCCCTGCCAAAAATTAAAAAGCCGGGCATTTTGCCCGGCCTGCTGGTAACCTTACTTGTTTATATTTTTTCAATGCTGCCGCTGCCGGAAACTTTTGTATTTACCTGTTCAGCATCTCCGGTATAATAAATTCTGCCGCTACCGCTGATATGGGCAGAAATGGTTTTTACTGCGTTTACTTTCATGCTGCCACTGCCGCTGATTTTTGCACTTACGTTCTGGCTGGGTGCTTTTACACAGTTAATACGTCCGCTGCCACTTTGATTAATATCAAGGTTTTGCACAATATCGCCCTGAAGATCAATTGCCCCACTACCACTCATGCTGATATCAGTTGCATTGAATTTTGCAAATGCAAGTTTAATATTACCAGAGCCGGAGATATTAATATTTGCCTGGCCATCGTTTGTAAAATCGCCGCTGCCCGTAATACTGCCGCTGCCGCTTTGCGAAATTCCGGTGATCGTTTTCATGCTTACACGCACCCTAACATTCAACTGCGGCTTAATGCTTACCATGTCTTTTACTTTTATGGTAAGCTTGCCATCTTTTACCCGGGTTTCTATGTAAGGCAAAATGTTTTCATCGCCTTCAATAGTAATCGAGTTGCTGCTGCCATAAGAAATATCCACCGAAATTGGCCCGCCCGATGCAATGGCGGTATAACCCGATGCATCCCGCTGTTCATTTTTTTCTATGCCGTTTCCTTTTACAACTTTCCATACAGTAAAACTTTGTGTAGCGGCAAAAAGGCCGGCCAGTAACAATAATTTTTTCATCGCTTGTGATTTATGTGTTTTGATAAGCTTGTAACGGAAGCTCCGGCAGAATGTTACAAACAAAAAGAAAATTTTTTTTGAGCCAGGGTCAGGGAATACTATGAAGCTTTTGTTGTGTCACTCACTTGTACGTTCCGATCAGAATTAAACAAATACAATCAGAGAACTGCAATGCCGGAAAAACAAGATTCAGTATCTCCGAGTGTCTGCTGTTAATGGCTGTTGAAAGCTGCTTTATAATCCAAAAGCAAAAGTGTGCGACGCAAGGATGTTGATTTGATGATTTGTTGATGGGTTAATAAGGTATTGTATTTTACTAAGCACATCATCAAATTATACCATCAACAAATCCTGTAACCCGGTTCAAAAAAACATAACTGTAACAGTAACCAGTTACTTAATCCAAACGCCATAAACAAACAGCGCCATTACGATAAACACATGAACGAAAAGCCAGGCCTTCTGGTAAAACGGCCTGTTATTCCATCTTATCTTTTGATCAAAAGGATCGAATACCAGCCCAATGCCAAGGCTGCTTACGCCGCTCATAAAATCGTTTGTAAACAAAAAGTAATAAATACTAATGGCGATAAATGCACCATAAAACAATTTGTAAACGATTGGTGAAATATTTTTTGCTTTTTGCACCGGCTGCAGGTTTTGCTCCTGTGTCATATAAAATTATTTTTTGAATATTGGTAGTAAATTATTTGGTTTTATTACAGCAGGCTGTAATTTTTTTGCCCCCGAAAATAATGACAACATCGCTGTATGCCCGGTTGCATAATTACCAGCCTTCAAAAATTATAGGCAACTTGCGTAAAAATTATTTATGAAAACATCTTTGTTTCAGCCGTTTACTATAAGAAGTATTACTCTAAAAAACAGAATTGCTGTTTCGCCCATGTGCCAGTACTCGGCTGTTGATGGTTTTGCAAACGACTGGCATTTGGTGCATTTAGGCAGCCGTGCCGTTGGTGGCGCTGGTTTAATTGTAATGGAAGCAAGTGCAGTTTCACCAGAAGGAAGAATTACACCCGATGATATTGGCATTTGGAAAAATGAGCATATTCCATTTTTACAACGCATCACCGCATTTATATCATTGCAGGGTGCTGTGCCTGGCATTCAGTTAGCACATGCGGGGCGCAAGGCAAGTCATCAGTCGCCATGGAAAGGGGCTAAGCCGCTTGCAAAAGAAGCAGGTGCGTGGCAAACAATTGCCCCTTCTGCTATTCCCTTTAAAGATACAGATCCAATACCCGTGGCAATGAATACAGACGCTATCAGGCAATTGGTCAGTGATTTTAGAACGGCTGCTGCAAGGGCTTTACAGGCTGGTTTTAAAGTAGTGGAGATACATGCAGCACATGGCTATCTCATCAATTCTTTTTTATCTCCGATCAGCAATCAGCGCACAGATGAATACGGAGGTGCTTTTGAAAACCGTACAAGATTGCTGGTTGAAATTGTGCATGCTGTGCGCAGTGTATGGCCGCACGATTACCCGTTGTTTGTGCGCATATCTGCCAGTGATTGGGTTGAAGGTGGCTGGACGATAGATGACTCGGTTGTTTTATCTGCGGTGCTTAAAAACATCAATGTAGATTTAATAGATTGCTCCAGCGGCGGAAACAGTGCTGCAGCAAAAATACCTGTTGCACCAATGTATCAAACCCCTTTTGCAGAACGTATAAAAAAAGAAACAGGTATACTAACCGGTACCGTTGGTATGATTAATACTGCAGAAGAAGCTGAAAGTATTATCAGCAGTGAACGGGCCGACATTGTTTTACTTGCAAGACAATTTTTACGGGATCCGTATTTTCCATTACATGCAGCTAAAGAACTTGCGGTGGAAGTTGATTGGCCAAACCAGTATTTGAGGGCGAAATAAATTTTTTATGTCCGACGCTAGTAATAATGGTATCGTGCGTTATTGTTTACTGCCAATTTGTATTGGCTGTTTCTGCTCAATATATAAGCAGAAAGTACAAGTGAGTGACACAACAACTGTTGAGTAATGCTGTAAAAGTTAAGTACATAAATTTGTACTATTTTATTTTCTTACACGTCATTTTTCTACCTCCCTGGTTGAGTATAAGGCCATCTACTGTTTTATCATCGTTCCTGGTAAACTGAACCTGTACATCTTCTTCTTTTTCAAAAAAGAAATCTTCTTTTTCTGCATGTAATATTTTTTCAGACTGACCGGTTGGTGTTGCACTTATTTCGCCATCTTTTATTTTCATTATTACATTAAAGCCCGGCGCTATTTCATACTCGCCTTCGTATTGTTTCAATGTTTCTTCGGGCAGCAGTATAACTATTCGTTCTTTTGGTAATTCATACGCTTTGTTATACAAAATAGCGTAGATACTTTTTGTAATTTCATCCAGTGACCTGTCAGATGCATTACTCAGCAATACAATGTCAATATCGTCTTCCGGAACACGGGATTCATTGGTTATATAACCGGGAATGCCACCACCGTGGCCAACCCTTCTTTTGCCTTCAATACTATCTATGCCCCAGCCATAACCATAATTATTTTTTACCGGTGTATATGCTTCTTGTTGTTGCGTTTTTGACAGAATAGTATTCTGCTCAAGCGCTTTGTGCCACAGGTACAGATCACTCGTGATAGAATAAATAGCGCCTGCTGAAAAAGATACTGTTGAATCTACAACAGGTGCAGGGTTGGAGCTCTTATCATCCAGCATAAAATAGCCTGTTGTTTTATCGGGGCTTTTTAAATGTGTAAAATCAAAGCCACTATGCGTCATGTGTAAGGGTGTAAATATGTATTTGCGTACCGCTTCTTCGTAAGACTTTTTTGTAACTACTTCAATAATATAACCGAGTAACGAATAACCACTGTTAGAATAGTTCCAGCCTGTGCCGGGCGAAAAATCAAGTGGCTTATCTTTAAACAAAGCCATCATCTCTTCACGGCTTTTGTTCTTTGTAATTTCATTGGCCATAAAATTGCCATCATTGGTGTAACTGTATATACCAGATGTATGCGTTAACAACTGTTTTATGGTAATGCTGTCGCCCTTAGGATAATCAGGGAAAAATTTACTGAGCTTATCTGTAACCTTTAATTTTTTTTCTTCCTGCAGTTTAAGAATAACTGCAGCAGTAAATTGTTTGGTAATTGAGCCTAACTGAAAAATACTTTCTTCATTGTTCATTAATTTGTCAGCGGCATTACGATAACCATATCCTTTATTCAGCAGGATGGTGCCGTTCTTTGCAACAAGTGCCGAGCCATTGAACTTATTTAATTTTGAATAGGCGCTTATTAACTCATCTATCTTATTGCCTGCATCCTGTGCAAATACTGCAAACACTGCGAATAGCACCGGTACCAGTATAAATATTCTTTTCATGGTGGCAAATAATTTAATAATTTTTGTAAATATATTGCTGCCTGCCATGCAATACATGATTACAGTACAGGCGGTATTAATAAAATAATACCGGTAATAATCTTAATGGCGTTACTTAAAGAAGAGAACATACAAGATGGGATTTTGCACCCGGACTATATACAAGAAATTACCAGCGATTTTTTTGAAGGTGTAATTTTTTCTAAAAGAAATATTTGTAGCCCGGCTAAAGTATGTACATGAGCTTTTCTTGCGTCGCACATTTGTACTTTCTAAACTTTTTTGAGCAGGCCCCTGTAATGTTAGTCTTTATTTTATATTCCTTAGAAGCTGTTTGAATTTAATTGCAGCGATTTTGAATAAAGCCAAAAGATGCCATATCTACAACTGATGAAGTGCTTGCGACGCAACGTAGATGCCATCACTACTGTCCCGTTAAGT
>DGQT01000070.1 GCA_002390845.1 Chitinophagaceae bacterium UBA4407
GGTTCATGGGGAATTGTACGGTTGGATTGGGAATGGGCTTTTATTGAAGCGTAGATCTTAGCGTAGTTTTTGCGCGGAGACACGCACGAGCAAGGTGAACCAGAAAAGAACTCCTTTATTATTCCAAATTTGTTTCAAATTTCTGTAACATTTCTATTAGCTTTTTTACATCACTTTTATCTAATTCTAATGAAAAACCAAGAGATGGCTCATGGTTAATATTTTCCATAACTACAGATACAGTTTTATTTATTGACAAAGAAAAAATAAGTTCGCATTCGTCGTCTGTAAAACATTCTTTGTAAGAACTCATAAACTAATTATTTATTTAAAAGTACTAAATTTTCTAATCCTGACTAAAATTCTCTGCTGCTGTTGGCATCACCGAACGCCCCGGAAAGTGTCCTAACATATCAAAATTAACAGTGTATTGAATAGACCTTCACCATTGCGAAATTTCTAAGTGTAATTTTAAAGCAAACAATTCTAATGAAAACTATATTCCTCTTTTTACTTCTTTTCTTCGCTGTATCCATAACTCATGCACAAAAACCTAAAGATGGAACATACACTTATGGAATTGCATTTCAGGAATGGCAAGGCAAGTCGTTGGGTGCAACCTGCACAGTTATTATTAAAGGAGATTCAATAAAAATTATTCATAACGGCACAGGAAATCTATCAGGCAAAAAAGGAGACATTATAGAGGAAGGGATTTTGATGAAACATATCAACACAGGAAAATGGATTATTGCACACAGCAACAATGATAAGAATGCAAAAGAGATTGGCGGTTGTTCTAGCGGTCCGTCTGTAATAGATTTTAAGCTTAAAAAATTCTGGCTTTGCTGATAAAAGCACTTAATTGGATAATACCAGAAATGGAATTTGAACCTCAGGAAATCGGTTTTGTCAGGGCGGAAACGGGTTTTGTCAGCACGGAAATGGGTTTTGTCGGGGCGGAAATCGGTTTTGTCGGGGCGGAAATCGGCAACTGTTTTTTGGCAAAAAGGATCAAATCTTAAAAAATACACTTCAATATTAAATCAAAAACAATCAAACTACTTTAATTTACCTCAAACATTTTGGTCTTTGAGACCTGACAGTTTTTAGGATAAGTGCTCTTGCGTCGCACTCTTGTACGGTTGGATTAGGAAGGAACAGAAATACAAAACATAAATGGCTAAAAATATTAAAAAGATTACCCTGACTTTCATTGCTACATTTTTATTTTGCTGCAACGATTCATTTGCACAGAACGGAATTGTGGAGACAATTTATTTTAAAACAAACAGCCATACTATTTACAAAAATTATAAAGTGGTATTAGACAAGCTTGCTGCAAAATGTGCTTCTGATACGTTCGGGTTTTTGAGAATACTTGCATACACCGATAAGGCAGGCTCTGAGGACTTTAATGATAATTTATCGAAACAGAGAGCGTACGAAGTGTACAATTATTTGGACTCACATGTAAAATTCGATACATCAAAAGTTTATATTGAATGGCTTGGAAAATCAGGAGAAGATGTTTTATATGATTTACATTTTCCAGGCGCACATATTCAGCAAAGATGCGTTGATGTATTGGTTACGTTTAGAAAGAAAGAGGCAATAAAAAAAACAAAGTAGAACTAAGCATGAACAAATAATTTCTTTTGCTAGGGCTGTTGTTAAATTTAGAATAAACTAAATTATCATGGGTAATTATGGAATAAACTATCCTGTTTTAATTATCGAAGTATTTATTGTGACAGCAATCGTTTATGGAATTATAAGATTCGTAAGAAGAAAGAAGCGATAGAGAAAAGATTATTTAGGTGGCGTACGAAAATTTATCATAAACCTTTATCATATTTTTGAGTTGGGCCAATTTTTATAAAGCTATATACTATGAGACAATTTTTATCGAAACTAACGTTACTACGTTTGTTTAGCCTTGTCTTAGGATTTCTTTTACTCTGGATAATTATTTCGCCGATAGAAAATCATTCACTCTATCATAAAGAAATAATTTATGGCCTTTTTATTTTAATAGCTATAGTATTCATTATTGAGTACTTTTTAATGAGGAAAATTGCTATTCGTCATAAGTTATTTACTGTTGAACTATTAATTTTATTTACACTATTTCTTTTATGGTACTTTGAAGTTGTTTGAAATCTGTTTACAACACTGCATCTGAAACGGGACGATGCCATTTTTTTCAACAGATGAAAGGATTGTCCCGAAACAAGTTCGGGATTAACTGTGCAACGAAGATGCTATGAAAACAACTGCTGGTATTGCACTCATTTATTTTTAAATAGCTTCGTATAAATCAGCTTCATGAAAAAACAATGTTTCTTTTTTCTTTTAAGTTTTACGATTGTTCAACTGGTTTCAGCGCAATCGCAGGATGTGTTGGCGATAAGAAAATACAGGGAGCAAAACGCCGGTAATATCATCAATGAGTTTGTGGACTTTCTTACGATTCCTAATCTTGCCAAAGACATCAACAATATTTTAAAGAACCCGGAGTTCATCATGAAAATGATGAGTAAGCGCGGCATACAAAATGTACAACTTTTAAATGCCACGACTATTGGTGCACCACCTGCAGTGTACGGTGAAGTAAATGTTCCCGGTGCCAGACAAACACTTTTTTTTTATGCACATTACGATGGTCAGCCTGTTAATCCGGCACAATGGGCAAAAGGACTTGCGCCTTTCGAACCAAAATTATTTACAGCGGCAATTGATAAAGATGGCACCAATATTCCGTTTCCAAATGATGGTAATTACAACCCCGAATGGAGAATATATGCCCGCAGTTCATCAGACGATAAAGCCGGTGTTGATGCCATTCTCAACGCTTACGATGCCATAAAGAAAAGCGGTATGCAACCTGGCTTCAACATAAAATTTTTCTTTGAAGGAGAAGAAGAAGCAGGCTCGCCACACCTTAATGAAATACTGGAAAAGTATGCACCGCTGCTTCAATCTGATCTGTGGATTATCTGCGATGGACCTGTACACCAGAGCGGGAAAAAACAAATTGTGTTTGGTGTTCGCGGCGATACGCATTTAGACCTTATAGTGTATGCTTCCAAGCGCCCATTACACAGCGGGCACTATGGCAACTGGGCGCCCAATCCCGCAATGATGCTGGCGAAACTATTGGCCTCAATGAAAGACGATAATGGAAAGGTAACCATCAAAGGATTTTACGATGATGTTACGCCACTAACGCCTTCAGAAAAAAAAGCGTTGAAGGAAGTACCTTCCGTAGATGAGCAAATGAAAAAAGAATTGGGCATCAGCGAAACAGAAATGCCGGGCGTATCATTAAGCGAGGCGATCAATATGCCTTCGTTAAACATTAACGGAATGCAAAGCGGCAATGTGGGCAAGATGGCATCGAATCAGATTCCAACTTATGCAACAGCAGTGATTGATCTACGACTTGTATTGGGCAACGACTGGAAAAGACAGCAGCAGAAAGTGATTGATCATATAAAAGCGCAGGGATATTTTGTAACAGATCACGAACCAACAGATGAAGAAAGAAAAAAATATGGAAAGATCATCAAAATAATTCCCGATGAAGACGGTATGAATGCACAGCGAACATCACTCGATTTACCCATCATTAAAAAAGTGATCAATGCAGTTAAAACCACAACGCAGGCTCAGGTTGTATTACAGCCAACCATGGGTGGCAGCCTTCCATTGTTTTTATTTGAAAAATATTTGCACGCCAAAACCATTACCGTTCCCATAGCCAATCACGACAACAACCAGCATGCAGAAAATGAAAATATTCGTTTGCAAAATTTATACGATGGCATTGAAACAATGGCAGCATTAATGATGATGAAATAATACAATTTTTTTGAGCCAGGCTATAGTAATGCTATGAAGCTTTAGTTGTGTCACTCACTTGTACGGTTGAATTATAAATGAACAGAAACACAAGAAAACAATGATTAAAATTTATAAAAAGATTATCCCTGTTTTTATCATCGCATTTTTATTTTCGTGTAAATGCTTATTTGCTCAAAGGGGAATTGCTGAAACGATTTATTTTAAAACAAATAGTTATATCATTAGCAGAAACTATAAAAATATTTTAAACGAGGTCGCCGCAAAATGCACCTCTGACACTTTCAGATCTCTGAAAATAATTGCATATACCGATACGGCGGGCTTGGATGATTTTAATAATAATCTTTCGAAAAAGAGAGCATACGAAGTATACAATTATTTAAACTCACACGCAAAATTAGACACTTCAAAAGTTTACATTGAGTGGCTTGGAAAATCAGGAGAGGAGGTTGTATATGATTTACATGTGCCTGTTGCGCACATTCAAAAAAGATGTGTAGATATTTGGGTGGATTTTAAAAAGAAATAGAAAATAAATAAAAATCAGACTTTATTTTATTCTTTATACAATGAAAAAAGTTTCCATACAGGGTTACGAAGGCAGCTTTCATCAAATTGCTGCAGTTAATTATTTAGGAAAAGATGTTGAAGTAATTCCATGTGCTACGTTCAGCGAAGTGGTTAAAATTGCAGCCAATGCAAAAAAAAGTGATGGTGGTTTCATGGCCATTGAAAATTCTATTGCAGGAAGTTTACTGCCCAACTATGCTTTGCTTCAAAAAAGCAATTTAAAAATTGCCGGAGAAATTTACCTGCACATTAACCAAAACCTAATGGTTAATCCTGGTGTGGCGTTGGAAGATATTCGTGAAGTACACTCCCACTCTATGGCGTTGCTGCAATGCATCGACTATTTAGAAAAGCACCCGCATTGGAAACTGGTAGAAACTGAAGACACTGCTTTAAGTGCAAAATATATTCACCAGCACAAACACAAACATGCGGCTGCCATTGCCAGTAAACTGGCAGCAGAATTATTCAATTTAAAAATGATTGCTCCAAAAATTCAAACCAATAAAAATAACTACACAAGATTTTTATTTCTGCAAAGAGCAGAATTGATAAGCGACGTACATAATGCCAACAAGGCTTCCATCAGTTTTCAGACAGATCATTCAAAAGGTGCACTGGCAAAAGTTCTTGCAAAGATTGCAGAGGCAAACATTAATCTTTCGAAACTGCAAAGTATGCCGATACCAACACAGGAATGGCAGTACCGTTTTCATGCTGACCTGGAATTTGAATCGTTACACGATTTTGAAAACGCAGTGGATGCCATAAAAAAAGTGACTGCCGAGCTTAGGATATTTGGTGTTTACAGGAAAGGTGAAACGATCTTATAACTAAACCAATCAGCTATAAGCTATAAGCCATAAGCAATAGGCTTTTGGACATAGAATCTGTTCATGTTTCTGAAGCCTGCCTGCACGTTGCTGAATAAGGGCCTGAACGTACAAGTGAGTGACACAACGAAAGCTTCATAGTAGTTCTGCAGCTAAGTACATAAAAAAGCCGCTAGTATGATTACCAACGGCTTTTTTATTTGTATGAACAATCTATTCTTTGATGTTTGTGTTCATTGTTGGTTTATCGTACTTCCACTCACTCTTATCGAGTTTGCGTTGCTGCGGATAAACTTCGTCGCAGGTGTTGCCATCGTACAATCTACCGTTCTTCATTACATACTGAATGGTGTTGGTGTTGCGGATATTTTCGAGCGGGTTCTTTTCGAGAATGATCATATCTGCAAGCTTACCCACTTCAAGGCTTCCCAAATCTTTATCCAGCCCCAGGCCTGTAGCGCCTAATATAGTAGCAGTTTTCAGTGCATCAATCGTTCTCATACCGCCACTTTGCATGGCCCACAATTCCCAATGATAACCCAGCCCCTGGAATTCTCCGTGGCTGCCTACACCCACCAAGCCACCGGCTTCTACCAGGTTCTTCATGTTTTTTGCATGTTTGGGAAAAACCTGTTCTTCATCCATCGTCCACTGGCCTACCCGTCTTGTTTTTTGCGCCAGTTCTTCATAGGCAAAAAAGTTTTGAACTTTTGGATCTTTATAAGGATTTTCTCTTGCCCAGAAATAATTCTCAGCAAAGGGCCCTCCATAGGAAACCAGCAAAGTTGGTGTTACCATCATCTTCGCGTCGGCAATAGATTTGAATACATCATTGTACAAAGGATATATGGGCAATGCATGCTCGTGGCCGGGATAACCATCGAGCAGGTTGGTCATGTTCAGTTTAAAATCAAGGCCGCCTTCGGTAGTTGGCATCAATTGCTGGTTGCGTGCCGCTGTAATAATCCATTGCCTTTGCTTGCGGTTACCCGTTAAATACATTTTGATGTACTTGGTATGAAAATATTTACTGTACTGCTGCAAAATACTTTCGGCCTGTGCAGAATCTTTTACATTGTAATACCAATAGCCAACACCGGGGCCTGTGGAGTAAACCCTTGGGCCGATCATGGTGCCTGCATCTACCATATCGCCGTAAGTAAGTACGTCGGTGGTAGCGGTTTGCGGGTCTCTTGTTGTGGTTACTCCGTAAGCAAGATTGGCGGCATAAATCCAGATCTGGTTTTTATGAATGCCCCAGTTTGGCCACATGTGCGAATGCGGATCTACAAAACCCGGGACGATCGTTTTGCCAGCCATATCCATGACTTTTGTACCTGGCGGAGCCGTGACCGAACCCGTTTTGCCAACAGCGGTAATACGGTTATTTACTACGAGTATATCACCATTTTCAATTACTTCATCGCCTTTCATGGTAATGATCCTGGCGTTCTTCATCAACACAGAACCAACAGGCATATCTTTTTTAAAGAACACTTTTACATCGCTTTCCTGTGCTTTAAATTTTGGTTCTTCTTTCTTTATATCTTTTTTTGCGGTGGTATCTTTTGCCTTAACCGAATCCTGTATTTTCTTTAATGAATCAGCCGCTTTCTTCAACGTTGAATCTGCATCAAGACGTGCCGTAGAATCCAATGCTCTTTTCTCTTCAACTTTCTTTGCAGCTTCTACACTGTCTTCAAAAGCCTGGGCTTTATCTACATCATAACTAAAATGTGTGCTGCCCAAACTCCAGTGCACTGTTTTACCATCGCTTTGCCATGAAGGAAATTCACCACCAATTTCCGTTAACTTACGTGCAGGAAATTCAGCATCTGAAGCACTGGCTACTGAAATATTGTCGATCTTTCCTGTCTTAGGCAGCGTAACAACATAGATCTCGTTATTGATTTGCGTTAACGCCCTTCCACCTGTTGGCGACATCGTGATCCATGAAGCAGCGGAGGGTAAATTCATTTCACGTTCTTTATCGTTTTCATCCTCTGCGGTAACAATACATTTCATCTTCTCCGGGTCGGGCCTTCCGTATTTAGTAGGTATTGTCCCGTATGTGGTAATACCAGTTATGTGAGCGATCTTTTTTTCATCGGTACCATCCCATTTAAGAGAGATCAGGTCGCCATTACCATTGGTAAGATAAACACGGTCGGGCTGGTCTTTTACAAAATGTGGATTATACCGGCCAAGGCTTTTATCAATTAAATTAATGTCGCCACCTGTTGAGGGTATCCAGCATAGATCATCTTCGCTTCCGTCATAACCGGGACCGTAAGATTCTTTGTAAACCCTTGCCTTACTTCGCAGAAATGCAATCCTGTCTCCGGCTAAATTGAAAATAGGGTTTTGGTACAATCCTGGTTCTTTGGTTAATTTTTGTGTGCCTGCGGTTTTCCCTGAAAGTGTTATTCTGTAAAGGTTTCCGCCATCTGCATTCCAGGTAGTGAACACAATAGAATTACCATCAGGTGCCCAGGTAGGTTGTGCTTCTGTAAACTCATTTGTTGTTAAACGTTTGGGCGTACCATTAGGGTAATCCATAACATACAAACGGTTTAAAACAGTAAATGCCAAATGCTTTCCATCAGGAGACGGAACCGCATCGCGTATTTGCGTTGACTGTTGAAAAGCAGTATCACTTACCGGATATTTAAATGCCAGTTGCGGGCCAAGTTCCAGATTAATGTCTGCATTAAAACTAATGTCGGTAATGGCACTGCCGTCAATTGGAATACGATGAAACTTGCCTCCGTATGTAGCAATAATAGCCTTGCTGTCTGGCGTAAAAGCCATTGCAGGCAAAACACCCAACGGAGCAATAGATTCCTGTTCATCGCGCTGAACGGGATAAGCGATCCATTTTTCATCACTGGTTTGCATATTGCGCAATACCAGGCCTGTCTTATCTTCAAAGCGGGTGCCATACACCATCCACTTACCATCTTTTGAAAGTGTTGGTGTAAATGCAGAGCCATAGCGGGAAGTAATGGTATTCATTTTTCCATTTTCCCTGTCATAAACGCCTATTTCGTACTGGGGCAAATTTGCATTGTAATTCCATGCACCAAAACGTTGGGAATAATAAACATAGCGGCCATCGGCGCTTACTGCGGGGTCGATAGTTTTCAGATACGACGGCGATTCAATTAGCTGTGCACCACCACCACCCTTGCGGTGAACCATATATATTTTTATATTTCTGCGACCTTTCGCATAGATCACATAGTCGCCATCGGGAGTCCAGCAGGCACTGGGAAAATATTGGTTATTATCACTGGTAAGTTGCACGGTATCTTTTTTTTCTGTGTCAAAATACCAAACATTGTCTGCGCCGCTGCGGTCAGAAATAAAGAGGATTTTTTTACCATCAGGGCTGTAACGCGGATGTACGTCGTAAGCCATGCCTTTGGTAAGTGCAGTAGCTTTGCCACCGGTAACCGGCATCGTGTAAAGATCTCCCATTAAATCGAAAAGAATGGTTTGCCCATCGGGGCTAACATCCAGGCTCATCCACGATCCTTCTGTTGTATTAAAATCAATTTTTCGTTGAGGTTTTAACGGAAGGTTTTTATACTCCACGTACTTTACAGAATCCTTTTTAGTCGTGTCGGCAAAGGGGTGATCTTTAAAATAAAAATGCGCCTGTGCGCTTGCATTCATTAAAACAAGTAACACAAATAAAGACAGTTTACCAACAGTAAACCAGGTTGAATATCTCATGAGCAGGTGATTTAGAGAAGGAAATTAAGAAAGTTCGTTCTACCAAACCAAATAGCCTAAAGGAAATTTTATGAATGGTAAACAAGAAAGAAGTTTTTGGACCGGGCAATTGTGCTTCTATGAAGCTTTTGTTGCGTCGCACTCTTGTACTTTTGGTAAGGTTATTGAGCTTTTATCTAAGCGTAGATTTTAGCTACAAATTTTCATCAGCTTAAAGCCTCTTCTATCGCTTCATTAATTAATTCGCAAACTTTCGCCAGTTCTTCATTGGTAATAATCAATGGCGGCGCAACGCGCAGGCATTCCGGTGCAAACAAAAACCAGTCTGTGATCAAACCTTTTTCAATGCAACGGTCAATTACTTTTTTATTGGTTTCGAAACTATCAAACCTGAGGGAGGCCCATAACCCGCAACTTTTAATTTCAAGTATTTTTGAATGGTTGATATATTTAAGAATGATCTGTTCTTTACTTCTTACTTCTTCAATAAGCCCTTCTTCAAGTAATACTTCAAATGCTGCTTTACCTGCTACACAGGAAACAGGATGCCCGCCAAAGGTTGTGATATGGCCCAGTACTGGATCGTAACTTAAAGTGCTCATCAGTTTTATGTCTGCGATAAAGGCACCGAGAGGCATACCGCCGCCCAACGCCTTGCCAAGTAGTAAAATGTCGGGCACAACATCAAATTGTTCAAAAGCCCAAAGCGTACCGGTTCGGCCAAAACCTGCCTGTATTTCGTCGAATATTATTAACGCACAATGTTCATCGCATTCTTTACGGATTGCCTGCAGCCATTCTTTTGGTGATTTTGTAACACCGCTTTCTGCCTGAACGGTTTCAAGAATTACGCAACAGGTAGAACTATCAATTGCTTCAATCGCTTCTTCACTCCCGTAATCAAAGTGATAAATATCTGGCAGTAACGGACGAAATGCATTTCGCCAATACTCGCTGCCCATAACACTTAGTGCACCCTGTGTGCTTCCGTGATAACTATTGTTGAATGCAATAATCTTAGAACGGCCTGTTACCCGTTTGGCTAATTTCATGGCTCCTTCAGTGGCTTCGGCACCGCTGTTGGTGAAGTAAACTGAATTGAGTGTTGAAGGTAAATGATCGGTTAACAACTTTGCATAGGCAACCTGTGGCGTTTGAATAAATTCGCCGTAAACAATCAGGTGCATGTATTTGGCGGCTTGTTTTTGAACAGCTTCGATAACCTTAGGATTGGAATGGCCGATATTGGCCACGCTAAAACCTGAAATAAGATCGACATAAGCTTTACCATTTGCATCGTACTGATGAATACCTTTTGCACTGGTAATCTCCAAACCAATGGGCGAAGAAGAAGTTTGGGCTACATGCTGTAAAAATAATTGTCGTTGGTTCATTGCTGCTGCTGGTTGCTGAGGCTTTTAAAAAAGAAGCGTAAAGTTAGCAGAAGTTGTTTGTTCCCTTTAAATTCGTGTATGCTATCTGGGCAGGGTTTTACTGGCGGATATTAAGACGATGGCATTAGGTGCTGCAAAATGATTGGAACGTACAAGAGTGCGACGCAACTAAAGTCTTATAGTAGCAATGCAGTCCAGTCAAAAAAAATGTATTTTGGTTTTCTGTCTCATTAAATAATTAATAAATGGCTATTATACTTCCTGTACTGGGTAAGCACCCGCAATTTGGTAACAACTGTTTTATTGCACCAAATGCTACTATTGTTGGCGATGTGATAATGGGCGATGAATGCAGCGTTTGGTTTAATACCGTAATTCGCGGCGATGTGCATTATATAAAAATGGGCAATAAAGTAAATGTTCAGGATGGCGCTATTATACATTGCACCTATCAAAAGAACCCTACGAATATTGGCAGCAATGTTTCTATTGGGCATAATGCGCTGGTACATGGCTGCACTGTGCATAATAACGTACTCATTGGAATGGGTGCAATTGTTATGGATCGTTGCGAAATACATAGCAATTCTATTGTGGCTGCCGGTGCTGTTTTGCTGGAGGGAACCATTGTGGAAGAAGGAAGTATTTATGCCGGGGTGCCTGCTAAAAAAGTAAAAGAGATTTCAAAAGAGTTAATTCATGGCGAGATTGACCGTATTGCCAACAACTATGTAAAATATTCTTCGTGGTTTTCTGATTTTAATGCAGCGAAATAAAAACTACTATTGTCTACTGATTTTACAGGATAATTTCCGGGCCGTGACCACAACTAACTGCCTGTTTATATTTAATTAATATTCCGCCGGAAATTATCCTCCCTTTTAGCACGATCTTTGCCTGATATATCTCATTGCCGCATTTCTTGTTTGCTACTATCCAATATTTGCGACCAATAAGCACTATTTTATATTTCTGTTAATCCATATATCTTTTGATAACGTAATATATATTAATAAAAGGGGGACTTATGAAACCGAATGACTACAACACTACCTACAGTACTATTATTGATGACAGTGCATCTTTGCAGCAGTTCTATTTATTTACAAATGAATTAAGCCGCAACAGGAAGGTTCGTTTTACAGGTAAACTTGATGAAGCGGATAATATTGAATGGAATTTCAAGTATCGTGGTTACCCGTTAACATTGCAATACAGCATTTATAATGGCGTTACCCTTGCTCCTCAAAACGGAAAAGATGCGAAGGTTGCTGATAAGGTAGCTATTATTTTAAAAGGTAAAAATCAGTAACGGGGGCTTTTGTTTATTGATTCAAGTATGTTGTAATAACTTACATATCGCTCCATAGCAATATCGCCTTCACCGTTTTCCACAATTCTTTTTACAGCACATCCCGGTTCATTTATATGAATGCAATTATTAAACTGGCATTCGTGTAAATGTTTTCGCATTTCAGGAAAGTAATGCGATAATTCTTCTTTTGGAATATCTGTAATTCCAAATTCTCTTATACCCGGTGTATCAATAATTTTACCACCAAAAGGAAGGTCAAACATTTCTGCGAAAGTAGTTGTATGCATGCCTTTACCGCTCCAGCCGCTTACATCCTGCGTTCGCAGATTTATTTCAGGGAAAATTGCATTAATGAATGTTGATTTCCCTACACCACTATGCCCGGCAAGTAGTGTTACTTTATTTTTTAGTGCATCCCTTAATTCTTCAACGCCACTGTTCTGTTCAATACTGGTAAGTAAAACAGTGTATCCAATAGCAGCATAAATTTCTTTAAGTTCATCAAATTTCTGAAGCTCTTTCTTCCTGTATAAATCAGATTTATTAAAAACAATTACCGGCGGTACATGAAAAGCTTCGGCTGCAATTAAAAAACGGTCAATGAATCCCTGGGAAGTTCGTGGCTCCTTTAAAGTAGCGAACAATAACAGCTGGTCAAGGTTAGAAGCTACAATATGCCGCTGAAAATTGTGATGCGGCGTTGTACGGGCAATATAATTTCTTCTTTCATTTATATCTGTGATGGTAACTGTTTGCTCAGTTTCATTTTCCATTTCTATTGTTACTTCATCACCAACAGCAATAGGGTTTGTGGACGTAATGCCATCAATTTTAAAAATACCTTTTATACGGGCATTCATTGTTTCACCTGGCTCTGTTTTTACAACATACCAGCTACCCGTAGACTTATACACAGTGGCTTTCATTAAAACGAAGATAGTTTGAAGTTGGTAGTTTATCGTTTGTGGATGGGTATTTTTATGAGCCAGGCATTGGAATATGAATGAAGCTTTTGTTGCGTCGCACACTTATACTTTCATTTTATTATTGAGCTTTCAACAGCAGAAACATCACATTTATCTGTTGTAAAAGAATCACAATATTTTATTAAAGGCCGGGCACAGCCCGGTTTTTTTTGTCAGACCCTTTGCACATAGATAAAGCTTAATGTATTTTAGTGCAACCATTTTTCGCAGTTGGTTGTATTGGCTGTTGAAAGCTGAATTGTGTATTACAGCACAAATGTGCGACGCAAGGAACGATGATTAAAATACTGCTGTTTGGCTCAAAAAAAAATATTGCAAAAATTGTGCATTGGTGATAAATATTACAGCTTAGTGTTTCTATCAGCGGTACAAAAAAATCCCCAACGTTACTGTTGGGGATTTTTCTAATAAAATCTTTTACGCGTTTATTTTATGGTGCAATAGTAACGGTTTGACTGTACTCGTCGAGCGTAATAGTGTAAGAAGCGGTAGTATCCGGTGTTTTGAAATTATTACCGCCTTCCCATTTAATTTTTCTTGGTGTGCCTGTGGCTGTACTTCCGCCGCTGTTGTCTTCATAATCAAAAGCACCCCATGCATTGCCTGCAAGGAATTTTATATCCTTACCTGCAATAAGTGTTAAGGTAGCCTGCCATTTGCCACTGCCCAAATAGGTCATCTGCGGGCTGCTACCGGGATCCCATGCATTAACACCCTGCATACCATCGCCTACAACGCGCATTTCTGTAGCAGGTGACATTTGATAGGTTATGTTATCGGTATTTCGTCCATCCCATATAACGCGGTATTTACCGGCTGTGGTTATATTGGGGAAGTTTGCACCATTAATTTCCATAGTGCTGCCACTTGAGCCGGTTGATCCATAACTCATAGTATTGTCTACTGCATAGCCACCGTTGTTCCATTGGTTATTGTCAATAAGCTTCCAGCCGTCTGTTGCTAAATCTGTGATGCCCACAAATAAATTTGTAGCGGCATTGCCCATTGCATAATTCGGGAAAACATTGGGTGGGTTCCAGCCTGCACCAGTGGCACCCCCAACAAAACCCATTCTACCTTCGCGTATATCGTATTTAAGGGTCTTCCTGCTAAAGGTAATACGATAAACACCGCTTGCCCCTACTTTGAGGTTTGGAGTACCACCTGCTGTAGATAATGTACCACCCGAGCCGCCATAGTTTATATCCCAGCTTCTACCCTGTGTAATTTTAAATTCAGCATTTGCCGGCAAATAAATGTACATGTAATATAAATCGTTGAGAGCATCGGCACGAAGGTCCCTTACAAATTCAGGGGCATTGCCTGGTGTCCAGTCTGAGCCATTGCCAGTAGCTGACTGATACCCGCCGGGCATATAAAATCTTAGGAGTGGCAAATAGCTTTGTATAGTAAGCAAAACGGGGCTTGAATATACAGTTGCGCCTAATGCTGTTGTTGCTTTAATCCTGTACTCAACAGTTCCGGAATTACCGCCCGGTATTTTTGAATTAAGTGCTGTTTCATTTATTTCTCCCTGTGTAAACGATTTTTTATAAATGGAAGAACCATAAGCTATTTCGGTTGGTGCTACAAAGTTTTTGCCCGCAGAATCGTACTGCAAGGTATAGCTTACGGCACCTGTATACCCATTAAACGAACTTGTCCATGAAAAATCTACTGAATTGGAAGAAGCACTGTTTAGTTCGCAGGTAACAGATGTTGCCGATGCTGTTAAAACAGAAGAATCGCCGTAAGGGGTAACCATTACATTCACAATATTGGAAGTGTACTGTTCATTATTATTGCTGTAAGAAGAAGTGATACGGAAATCCAGGTTATATGCTGTACCTAACGAAAACCCATAGCCAAGTAAAATAGCGTTTAGTTCTTTACCCGTAAGTGATGTGGTAAGGGTGCCTGTAACTATTTTTGTAATTTCATTTGAAAAATTTCTTCCTGCAGAATCTATTTCAAGGATATACTTGTATGTAGAAGAGTCAGATGCATATCTGGGGTTTGTCCAGGTAAAACTAACTACGCTGTTTAAAGAATCGGCTGGTGCCGGAGCAATAGAAGTTACAGAAGAGGATAGCGTTACCGCATAGCCATTGGCATAGAATGGAAGGTCTTTTACTTTTGTACAGGCAGTAAACATAAATACTGTGATTGTACATAATAAAAAAACGCTGATTATTTTTTTCATAATATAAAAATTAGAAATTAATTATTGTTTTGCAACTGTGTACTTTCCTGTTTTAAAGTTTATGGTAACCTTATACAACCCACCCAGAGAAGGTGTAGGAATTGCTGAAGGGTCACTTTGCCCGGGTAAACCCAGATTATAACCCAAATCACCTCCGGTAGCACTTGGCCCGCCGTACTGAGGTTGCCACTGAGTTAAAGTTGACAGGAACTTATAATAAAACCCTGGAGTAAAATTCATAACAATGTAATATTCTGTTGTACTGGCTTTTGTGCATTGCTGCCCTGTGGGAGGGTTATTAGTCCATCCGCTGGGTGTACCATCGCCGGTAATGTATAATTCGCCCGTTGGAGGAACGGGAACGGCTACATCAAGATAGGGGGTAATAGATGACTGTATTACATTCGAATATAATGGCACACTGTTGTTTACAAGTGTAGCTTTTATCCTGAATTCTAAATTGTGCAGCATATTTTCCTGTAGGTTTAGCTTTGTAAGTATCGTATTCAATTCTTTTACTGTAAAAACTAGGCTTAAATCCCTTGCTATTGATACTTCCTGAATAGAGGGGCTTGTAAAGTTTGCGCCCGCAGTATCAACCTGTAGCAGGTAATTTACGTCCTGGGAACTTATGCCTGTTGTAAAATTGTAATTAGGGTTTGTCCATGTAAATACTGCAGCTTCTTTAGCGGCATCAGCAATTGTAAGATTTTCTATGGATATACTGCCTGTTAATACAGGTGCAGTACCGCCTTCAAGGTAGATCTTATTTTCATCCTTTTCGCAAGACCAAAGTACCGCTGCAAGCAAAAACGAAAGGGACAGCAATTTTGATATATTTTTCATTTTAAACTGATTTTTTGTCTATAAAAATTTAATATCCGGGATTCTGGGTTAAGTTAGTGTTTGCGGATAAATTGGCTGAAGGAATGGCGAACAGATTATATTTACTGTCGACTGCTGTACCAGAAGATACACCACCTTTCCATGGCCATAAATATGTGCCTGTAGTTAACAAGCCATATCTTATTAAATCTGTACGGCGATGGCCTTCCCAGTATAATTCCCTTCCTCTTTCATCCAATACGGTTTGAAGTGTGAGATCTAACGAAGACAACTTACCAACTTCGTCTGGGCCATAGCTATCGCCATAAGCCCTGTACCTGATTTTATTAAGATAACCCAACGCAGTAGCAGCATCGCCACCACCGCTACGCAAATAAGATTCTGCATAGATCAAATACATTTCTGACAAACGAAATATTGGAAAATCAACATCTGCAAATGTGTTTGTAACATCAGATGTTGCTCCGCCATCTGATCTGATGTTTACATATTTATTCACATGCAATCCATTGCTAAAATCGCTGATATCAGGTATGGCTATCTGGCTGGCTGAAGTGCCATATTTAGAAGTAGTAAATAGCGCTCTTGTATCAGTATTACCTGATAAGTCTGAAAATAAATTAGCCAGGCCCTGCGTTGCCCTGTATCCATTCCATCCGCCACCTACACCATAATCGTTGTGATCATCCCCAGCAGCAGCATGAACAAAAAAAGTTGTATTTCCATAAGACTGTGTACGAAGCCCGTCACAGTTTACAGCATAAATTATTTCATCTTTCATTTTATCATTATCAGCCATAAACAATTTGTCGTATCCTGATTCTAACTGATAACCGGCATCAATAACCTTTTGCGCATAATTTAATGCATCACTATACCTTGCTGTACCTGTATATACTTCAGCGTTCAGATAAAGACGAGCAAGTAATGCCCAAGCAGCAGCCTGGTCAACCCTGCCATACTCTATTGTTTTTGCAGGTGCTAGGTCACCATCAATTGCTTTAAGTTCACCTTCTATATAAGCAAACAGGTCTGCCCTGTTTATTTCCTTAGGTAAAAAAGTACCAATTCCATCATCTTCAGTTATAAAAGTTGATTTGCCAAAAATATCCAGCATTACCCAATAATTAAATGCACGTAGAAAGCGAACTTCTGCCCTTGATCTTTTAATATCATCAGCATCAGCCCCTGTTATATTACGCGAAGCCAGCTTATCATCTGTGGACTCTCTTAAGTACTCATTGCCGATAGTGATATTATAAATCGGCCTTGCATACATGCCACGCAGAAAAGGATCTGAACTGCTCCATTTTAAATTATGAAAATCATGAATCGTCTGATCGTTCCATGCAACAACGGCCTCATCTGTTGGCAGTTCTTCACAGTTAAAAAAGCCCCTGATAAAAGGTGATTGTGAACCTTCATCCAGGCCCTGTATATCGGAGCTGCCTGCGGGTCCGGTATTTCCGGTACTGGCCAGACCTCCGTATATTTTTGCAAGAACACTTTTATAACCATCCACCGTTGAATAAGCTGTTGCCGGTGTAAGATCATTTTGTGGCAGCAAGTCAAGCTTTTTTGCACAGGATGTTACAGTCAAAGCTGCAACACAGGCAATAATTATATTTTTTGTTACTATACTTTTCATTTCGTTATAATTATTTTAATGACTAAAAATCAAGATTTACTCCAATTGAATAAGTACGGGGCCGCGGATATATATTACCATCAACACCAGAATCACTTGCATTTTCAGGATCAAGCCCCTTATATTTTGTAAATACAGCAACATTCTGAACACTAGCCGCTATTCTCATCCTTGCTTTATCATTAAATACTTTACCCACATTGTAACCTAGGTTAATATTATCCAATCTCAGGAAAGAAGCGTTCTCAATGTAGTAATCAGAAAGGTATTGGTTATTTTGAAATCCCGTTTCCAGGTAATTAACAGAGGCATTCCCAATAAAACTTAACGGGTTTTTTATTGCTCTTATTACGCCGGCGTTTGAATTATAATTATTATACAAATAATTCCCGAAGTAGCCGTGTGCAGATAGTCCAATGCTGAATTGTTTATAAGTTACCTGCGTATTGATTCCCAGTAAAACGTCGGGTGCAGGTTTCTTGTAATAATAGCGGTCGTTATCGTTCACTATTCCATCCCTGTTTATATCTTCATACAATCCTTCAATTGGCCTTCCTGTTTTATCGTAGATCTGCTTGTAAACATTGAAAATGTAAGGTGCATACCCCACAGCAAATTTGCCAATATTATTACCAGTACCGCCTCCAATGCCGCTTACATCTATCCCTTTAAAATTAGGATCCTGGTTCTGCAGCAGGTTGGTAATTTTGGATTTATTATAAGTATAGTTAAAGCCCAGATCCCAGGTAAAATTTGCATTTCTAACAGGCGTAGTGTTCAATGTAAACTCAAAACCCTGTACCTCCATATTTCCTACGTTAACGGTAAGCAAATTAACAAAATTAGCCCCAGGAGCAACAGGTACACTGCTTAGTAAATCTTTTGTTTTTTTGAAATAATAGTCTGCCGATCCGGATATCCTGTTATTCAAAAATGTGAAATCCAATCCAACGTTTGAGGTGGTGGTGGTTTCCCATTTCAAATTGGCATCATAACCCTCAGGTCTCAGGTAACTGTAAAAAGCATCTCCAAACTGGTACTGAGCACCCGCATTGGTGCTGCGTGTATATCGGGGCAGATAAGAATAATAACCAATTCCATCCTGCTGACCAGTTATACCCCAACCCAGGCGTAATTTTAAATCATTAATAAAATTAACTCCTTTAAAAAATTCTTCTTTCAGTTTCCATGCTGCTGCAAAAGAAGGAAAATAACCTACGCGGTTTTCCTTTGAAAATTTAGAACTCGCATCCCTTCTAAGTGAAGCTGTTAAAAGGTATTTGTTTGCAACTGTGAAATTCAATCTTGTAAAATAAGATTCAAGTCGGTACTCAGGTTTATCCGTTGCATAAATCGGGGTAGAATTCGGAATGGTGTCTCCATCCTGTCCAAAAGCCGCAAAATTCTTAACCTCAGTTACAAAATCCTGGTAACTGTGACCAACCAATAAATCGAATTTGCTGTTAATACCTTTTAAGTCTTTGGTATAAAAAAGCGAGATATCAGCCAATGTATTTTTCTTTTTCTGCTCATAATGTGCAAAATATCCAGCAGTTTTATAATTTGTTGCAGCGGTAGAATCTGTATTATCATCACCACTTCCGCTGGCGTTATCAATACCTAAGTTTACTAAAACATGCAGGTCGGGAAGAAAATGAAGCTTATAATCCAGTTGTATATTTCCGATAATCCTGTTAACATCAGAAGTATTATCCCTAATGTAAAGTAACCCGAGTGGGTTGCGGGTTGCAAGATCAATTGGCTTGCTGTCAGCCTGTAGCCATTCATAATATCCGCCATATTTATTTTCTGCATAAACAGGCTGGGTAGGGTCAAAAGAAACTGCAGAACCAATGGCACCTTCATTTGCAAAACGGTTGCTTGTTTTACTTGCTTTAATATTCAGGTTAACCAATAAATGATCATTAAAAAACTTGGGAGATAAATTTAAAGCAGATGACAGGCGGTCAAACTTATTTGTCTTTAAAACGCCCCCCTGGTTCAAATAACCAACTGATAAACGAAATGGTAATTTCTTAGTAATGCTTCCGCTGGCGCTTATATTATTATCGTAAGCCCCGGCTGTTTGATATATTTCTTTTTGCCAATCTGTATTGGCATCACCCAACAGGTCTTTATAGGTATTATTCCCGGTAGCTGCTGCATCGTCTGTAATAATATTTTTCAACTGGTTTGCTGAAAGTACGTCTACATAATCCGCAACAACCCCCGCCGATGCCTGTGTATTAAAATTAAATTTAACCTTACCGGCAATGCCTTTTTTGGTAGTAATAATTAATACACCGTTAGAAGCCCTTGAACCGTACAAAGCAGTAGCAGATGCATCTTTCAAAACACTCATCGATTCAATGTCATTCGGATTAATGGTATTCAAATAATTGGCCGAACCTGCAATACCGTTACTTTCAACAGGTACTCCGTCAATTACAATTAAAGGATCGTTGCTTGCATTTAATGAAGCCCCTCCGCGAATTCGTATTTTACTTCCGCCGCCTGCAGATCCTCCACCCGATGTAATCTGCAATCCTGCCACTTTACCCTGCAATAGCTGCTCAGAAGAAGCAATATTTCCTTTCTGAAAATCTTTTGCAGAAATAGCTGTTACCGAGCCAGTCAAATCACTTTTTCTACGGGTTCCGTAAGCAACCACCACTACATCATTTAAAGGTGTTACAGTTGCTGTAAGCAATACATTAATATCGCTGTTTGTAATCGCCACTTCCTGCAACGTGTACCCGATATAAGATACCACAAGGGTTGTTGCAGATGAAGGTGCATTTAATTTAAACGTGCCATCTGTAGCAGTCTGGGTACCTATTTTGGTTCCCTTTACTAATACAGATACACCGGCAATAGCCCGCCCGTCTTTAGAGTCTGTAACCTTACCGGCTACAAGCCTTTCCTGCGCTAAAGCCAATTGGCTTATTAGCACCAGTGGAAGCGCAAGCATCATAAACAATCGTTTCGGGTTCATAATGATAGATTTACTGGTTTGTTTTGTAAAATTTAATAAATAGATTTTCTATGGAAATAAGTAAATAAAAAACCTGGAAATTTAAAAAATCGGGGCGCTTTTGTTTTGAAAGTACTTTTATAATAAAAGCAGCAGCAAACGGCTTTAATGGCAGTTCAGCAATATTATTCTTTGCTTTTTTGCAGTTAGTTCCCATAATGCAGGCAATCGCTTTAGTTAGTTAAGGTGTATTTAATACACATTAATCAGCAAATATGTGTATTTTTTACACAACAGAAAAAAATATTTATTTTACCACATTTTGTTAATACAAAAAACAGGTTTACTGAATTCAAAGTTAAACAGAAGGTGGTGTAGCCAGGTAGTCAACGGCACTAATATCACAAAGACAAGAAACTCAGGTTAACCGCTGCAATTATATTTTCAATTTCACTTTCTAGCGAATTATCCTTTTTTGCAAATCGTTAAAGGCTTGGAATTATTTTTTGAGCCAGGCTATTCTGCATAAATGATTCTTCGCTTGCCACGCTCGTTTCACAGTTCCGTTTTCATGGCTACATTTAAGCGAAGTATTACAGTCGGCTAAATCTGTTAAATCCTGCAGCATGCATGTTTTGAACACAGATAAACAGATATAAAAAACAAAAAGCGTAAGTAAACCAGTACTGGTTTACTTACGCTTTTTGTTTGTCCCCCTCACATTCTGCAGTACAAGTGTGCGACGCAAGAATGCTTCATTATTATTCAAAAACCCGGCCCATAAAATGTATTTACTTCCGAACTGTAAAATTTTAGCGGGCTATGATCATTTGTTTACTGCCTGCAATTTTACCATCTATAAAAAGGCTATAACTGTAGGCACCGGCCGCTATTGTTGATGCTTCTACATTTACAGAACCTTTTCCTGAACCGCTAAGATTTACCTGCTTAATTGTTTTACCGTTGTTATCGATGATCACAATTTTTGCAGTTGTAAATTTTTGTGGCAATGTGTAATTAATTCTTGTAGCGTTTGAAAAAGGGTTTGGAATATTCTGATCCAGCGCAGCACCTGTAAGTGTTACTGTTGTTGCCTGGCTTACACCTTCTGTAACAGTGCTAACCTGCTGGCCTGCTGCAAGTTTATTTACAAGCTGCGTAAGTGCTTCTATCTTTATATTCTGTTCTGCAATTGCAGATTTCTGGTTTTCTATTGTTTTATCCTGCTCCTGCATTGCCTTGATCATTACAGGAATCAGTTCTGTATAATTAACAGCTTTAACATCTATCGACTCGCTTTCTGCACGAACCGGTTTTACTACTTTACCATTTTCGTATTTAACAGAAGGCGTTGTTGCATCCCTTGTTTCAAAGGCCTCTTCTTTAACCAGGCCGGGTAATACTTTTTCAAGGTCCTGGGCTATCAGGCCATAATGCGTACCCTTTGGTAAATTCATTTTTGCAAAATTGCCATCGTTCCTGAATTCATAATTTTTAGGTTGCAGGCGGTTAATAATATCCATCGCATTGCCAAAATCTTTTATATTCTTTTTCAGTTTAGCGTCAGAACTTTGGAAAATACCTGTTGCATAAACATCGCCATTAAAGTAACCACTATACCAGCCCGAACCACTGGAAACATAAAGGCCCCTGTAATTATTCGATACAAATTTGCCTGCATAGGCGCCGAATGTGCTTGATCCGGAAGTTACACCGTATACGCCAACGCCGTCTGTGCTGTTTCCGTAAACACCGATTCCTTCACCACCGCTATACCCATACACACCTGCAAACCCATCGGTTGTTGATCCGGTTGTACCAAAGCCAAAACTGCTATAGCCTTTAACGCCATCACCACCTGCACCATCTGAACCATACACACCTGCGCCATAATAAGCATAGCCATATACACCGGTGCCGGCATAATCACTAATACCCTCAATAGCTTTCATACTTGAGTGCGAATGTGCCTGTATAATAGAACCTGTTGCATCAGTATTTGTATTTTCAACATAAATAGACTGGTTATTACCGGTTTTTACATTATAAAATGCATACTTATCGCCCGGGTCTGTTACATTAATACCATTATAGCTTGAAGAAGCATTTACATTAAGGGCATAAGCAGAATTGTTGTAACCCCGTGCACCAACGGTGCCATCGGTTGCCGCATACAATGCAGGAATTGCGGAACCATTCTGGTTGCCCAGCCATGTGGGGCCACCCCAATAATTCAGGAATAAAGTTGAACCGGCACCATTATTTCTTGCCTGAATTTCATTGTTATCAATCGATACGTTGTAACTGGCAATATCGCCTGAAACTATATTTCCCGGTGCGGAAAGCGATGTAGTACCTCCGCCATTTACATGCAGTTTTGTAATGGGCGCTGTAACACCGATACCTACATTTCCTGTACTTGTTACACGCATACGTTCAGCATTGCTTGTTCTTGTAACAAAATCAATTGCATCGGTTGTACCAATAAAATTTGTTGCTGCTGAAGTGCCGCTATTGCCAATCGTTTTCCATAAGTTGGCTGCATTAACCGTAAAGGAAGGATAGCTGCCAGAAATGGTAATACCATTGGTGCCTGCCAAAGAAACCACCTGGTCTGGTGCTGTATTATTAAAGGTGCTGCCAACAAGGCTTAAACCAGTACCCGCAAAATAAGGTGTGTTGTTATCTACTTTCCATGTAAGGTTACCAGCGCCATCGGTTTTTAAAACCTGGTTCACTGTTCCGTCTGTTGCAGGCAATGTATAAGCCCCCACTTTTAATGAACCTGAAAAATTACCTGCACCTGTTGCAGCATTGATTGAGAATATTGAAGTTGCCGCTGTATTCCTGAATTCATACTGGCCAAGTGCGGTATTAAAAAACAATCCTGAGTTTGGACTTGCGGCCAACTGAAATGCATACTTGTTGTTACCAACCTGGTAAGCGGCTGTGCCATTGAATTTTAATTTGCCTGTACCATCAATACTTACATAGTTGGCAGTACCCCCAAAACGCCATTCGCCTGTAGCGCCTATAACCCTGCCACGCTCTGCTGCATTGGTTCTTATTACCAGGTCATTGGCATCGGAAGTGCCGAGATAGTTTGTAGCGGCAGCTATTCCTGCATTGCCCGCTATGTTCCATGATTGTGCGTTGATCTTACCGTAAGTACAGGTTAACAATAAAGCCATACATAAAGCGGCTTTAGAAAAGAGTCGATTTGTTTTCATTGTTTTATTTTTTATTTGAATAATTGAAAAGCAGCATTTCTTCAGACAGAAATTTTATTAAAGCAATTGCTGGTTTATTGGCATCAGCAATACTTAGACGATGCTATTTTAACGGGGGAAACAATTATTCAAAAAAAATTAAAGGCGGGTTGCAACTATAGTTTTAATATTTATGAGCCGGGCTGACGTATTTTAATGAAGCTTTAGTTGCGTCGCACACTTGTACGTTCGGAACAGTGGTGAGCGGAGCCGAACCATGAGCTTTTATTTTAGCAAAGATTGAAGTGAAGGTTGTTGGCGTGGACGCCAACGACTGCGAAAATGTCCAGCCACCATATTGCCAAACTACCTGTTGTGTACAGGCTTGTAGAAACGTCAATTTTTAAAGAAGTCAATCGCAATCTCACTGATAAGGGCTGGTCTTTCATGAAAAACACGGTGAGAGGTATTAGGCAAAACACAAAACTGGCTTCCTTTAATTAAGTTATGCATTTCGATTCCATGCTCCAGTGTTACTATATCACGGTCACCAAGAACAACCATAACAGGGATTTCAATAGATTCTAAAACAGTTGCGGGAAAATATATTTTCTTACTCCACATTACATTTATGTCAATAAAAAATTTTTTCCAATTACGTCCCGGATAAAGACTGCGATACTTATCTAATTCCTCTTTATCTATTTCTTCAAAGTCAGGACTATTAATCATCTTTCTAAAATCAGTGGTATCATTGAGCATTGAGGGAATGCCACTCAGCGTATAGTTCGCCCCACTAACCAGTACTTTTTTTATTTTGTCAGGTCTTTTGTTTGCCAAAATTAATGCTGTATTTCCTCCATCGCTCCAGCCAATAACATATGCACTATCTAATTTTAATAAGTCAATCAATTTAGAAATGTAATCAGCTAAAAGCTGATAACTCATACTGTCTGCTAACTGCGACCTTCCTTGCCCGGGCATGTCAGGTGCAATAACACGGAATTTTTTTGAAAGAGCAGGGATACACAATGAAAAATCCTCAATACTGCCCATACCGCCTTCCAGTAATATCAAAGGGATTCCTTTCCCATATTCCTCGTAATAAATTTTAGTATTAAAAATTGACAAGTATTTCCCGTTATTAGAGCCATATTTTATTTTCTGTTGTCCATACACAAGTCCGGTTAGAACGAAAGAAATAATAATTATAATGCTTGATTTTTTCATGTCGGGAGTTAATTATTCAATTGTAACTTGTCGTAATAGAGTACTGTCGGACAGTTTGTATACAACCTGTAAATTGACGTTATTATATGATATTTCCAAAAAAACACCTATTGATTTTCAAGTAACTAACGTTATCCATTTTCAATAATCGTTAGAACAATCCACCCATGCATATAATGCTTTTCTACATCAATCTTCGCTTCGGTAAAGCTGCATTTCTTCCCAAATGCACAAGTGTGCGACGCAAGACGCGATGCCATAAAAAACTATTGCTCGGTCCAAAAAAATGTATTAAAAAAACTATAACAACGCCCTTAAACTTGCCCTGCCGATATTGATGGTTTTGCCTTCGCCGGGTTTGCGGCCTTCATATTCGAAACTTATTTCCAGGTTGTTGATAAGACGTTTGGTGAGTTCTATATTCCAGAGATAATTTTTGCCGGGCAGCAAGGCATCGAGCATAATATAACTTACCGTGGTATTGGTTTGGCCTGTGAATTTGATATTACTTAAAGTGAATTTTCCTGTGATGCTTGTGTTGGAAAAAGTGTTGTAACGGGTTTCAATGTTCAGCGCATTAATGGTTGCTTTTTCGCCGCCATATTCCTGCGCATTTGTTTTTTGCATATACTGGTAACCCGCCAGCACACGAAATAGAGTACCAGAAGTATAGGTAAGCCGCGGCTCGCCGGTAAAGGTTTTTATAGCATAGTTACGGTTCTTAAAAGAAGGTGTAAACAAATTAATGTCGCCTGTTTTTTGAATGAGTTCTAATGTGTAAGCTTTTGAAAAATTGATGCGGGTTTTCAACGTCCATTCTTTAAACTGCGTAGTTTCTGAACCGTAAGTAAGCAACGATTTATTGTAGTTGGAAAGGTTGGTAAGATCGATGCCCCAGCTTGTACTAAATCGGTTAAATGAAAGTGTATTGTTTAAAATATAATTAAGATTGAGCAGAGCAGTGTCACTTACATTTCCTTTAAAAGGATTGAATAAAGGATCGCCATTTGATAGCTGTTTTTTAAATGTTTGCAGCGATGATTGCAGCATAAACCTTGTAATAAAATTTTTCCATTTTTCATTGTGTATGGTTGCGGCCAATGCCTTAGGGTTCAATGCCAGCGCATAATTGAACTGTGTGTAGTTTGCTTTAATGTATTCGGTTGTTGGTGTATAAACGCGGATGTATTTTGCCTGATCGGCAAAGAGTGCAGTAACAAATTCGTTTAGTTGCGGAATACCATCGGCGTTATAATCGATCCATGCATACTGGCCCTGGCCTGCGGGTACTTCTATATAAGTAAAGTTGCGTTTTGGTTCCTGGCCCGCACCGAGTTCGTATAAAATATTCCCTTTAAGAAAACCATTCCATTCATTCACTAAGTATTCTGCACGGCCAAGAATACTGTTATCTGGCTTTTGTGTGGTGAGCGCTGTATTGGTAATAAACAACTGCCGGTAAGTTACATTCAAACGCAGTTGATGCTTTTGGTTTTTCAGCAATTCTGTTTGAAAATTATAGTTGTGGCTGCGGTCGCTTTGCAATAAACTTTTACCAAAAGGTAACTTATCTTTTCTTGTAAAATAGTTGAACGACCAGTGATTTGATTTAGCAACATCAGACCGAACATAAGCTGTAATATTTTCAAACGCAAAGCTTAGTGGTGTAATAGTGTCAGTAAGTTTATTGCTGATCTTATTTTGTTCCAAAGCGTAGGTTGCGCCAAATGTATAGTTCTGCAAAGCAGCAAATGTTTTACTTGCGTCAATTGTTGGGCGCAGGTAAAAGCCTTTATCAAAAGGTGTATTGCTGTTGGTTAAATTAAACACACTGTTCAACTGCAAACCTTTTATGTTTTGTGCATTACTGATAATATTCCTGGTGCCTTTAAAACCATCGCTGCGTATATAACTGTCGAATTTATATTGCACATTGTTGCCTTTTGCATCAGCAACGTTTATTGCGAGAGAAGGCAACTGTTCATTAGCTGGTGTAAGTAGTAAAGGCAGCCCCCAATCTCTTGCAAACTCAACAGGGCGCAAACGTTCAACAGGTTGAAAACGCTGGTTCACATATTCATAACCTGCAATAGCATTCAACTGCAAAACCTTTCCTGTATTGGTTTTCAGCGTATCATTACGCTGAACAGAAAACTTACCTGCAATACCTCTGTTATTATTTTTATCTTTTTCAGAAAAAGTATTTACATCATAATTACTGCCGGCGAATTCTGCTTTAACCAGCATTTTATTATTCATCTGGTAGGTGGCTCCAACGCTGAATACCTGTTGTTTTTTGGGAGTCACTAGAAATGCTGCGGGTTCAAAACTACCTTGCGGAATTCCATTAACGGGTTGTACCCATTGAAATACCTGCCCGTTGGCTGCACTGAAATACGGGAGATAATTTCCTTTATTAAACCCAACATCAGCAAAAGATAAATTATACTTCGCACTATCGGGGCTTGTTGAATAAACATAAATGGAATCATGCACGCCATTATAGAGTGTATCAATTCTTTTATAAAGGATTATTGATGCGGAAAATGAATCAATTGAAGCGTATGGATAATATGCCTGCCGCACACTGTCGCCAAGGTTTGCAAGAAATTGTTTCTGCGGATTGTCAAGCGTTTGGTTGATGGGTGAGTTTTTCGCATCACCATTATTATACAATGATATGTTGAGTTTTAGTTTGTTTCCAAATGTTGTTTCATTGGAAACATACAGCATAGAGTTAAGAAAGTTTCTGTCAGCATATTCAAACTCAACCTGTATGCGTTTGTCTTTAGTGATGAGTTGTTTTGGTGTAAAAGTAATTTCTGCGGTATTGTAGTTGATCACATAATCCTGATCTTCGCCGCGCTGTAACTGTACCCCATCAATAAAAACTTTTTCTGTGCCGGCAAGTATAATAAAATAAAATTCATTATTGTTGCCCTGTAACCTGTATGGACCCTGGTTTCCTTCCAACCCCTGGAAAATATTACGGGCAAATTTACCTTTTGCAATAGCACCGCTTAATAATGTTTTACTTTTTACATTATCACTGATATTTACCTGTTGCTGGTAAGATACTCCCTGTAATCTTTTATAGAATTTCAGAAAATATGCATCGTTTTGGCGAAGGTCAATATCACCAAGATTTATTTCCCAGTTCTTTTTTCTAAACTGCAATAAGATCTTGTCGAATTCATTTAACTGTTGTGTAGTACCATCGGGCTGAATAGGAATATTGTTATCAGTAATAGCAGCAGCAATTTCAATACTATCGCCAAGATAGCCACTTAACTGTAAGTTGAATTGCGAATTGAACACGGCATCCTGGCTGTTACCAAAACTCAAACTACGACCAAAGCTTCCGTTGTAATTAAGCTTGCCAAAGTTGAATAAATTGTTTTCGCTATTTGTGTTTTGCTTGCTTGTATAAGTTGGTGTTGCAATAAAATTATTGCGGATACTGTCGTAAGAAAATCTTTGCGCAATGGCATTTAGTTTAAATGGAAAAACCCGGTAAGTAATAAATATGCTGTCAGCTAATGGCTTTTTTTTCCAGCTGAATATTCCATTAATAAGATCAACAGAGTAGTAAGAAGAATCAATGCCTGCTATTTGTACAGTTGCCGGAACAATACTCAACGAATCAAGTTGTATAATACCCGATGCTGCAATTTTCTTCTTTTTTAAAGATGAAGATGTTTGGGCACCTGCGGAGTAGTATAAAAAAAGAAACGCAATAAAAAATATGATGTGTATCCCTTTCAGCAACTGATTGTTTTATGAATAACAAGATTCGCACAAAATTTATTGTCACGAAAATTTAAAGATAACCAGTTTTAACCGCAGGAAAATTATAGCAGAATATTTTATACGCTAACAGCTCAATAATTCAGCATTCAACTTCTTCGCCAGGCCTTCTGCACCCCATCGCATCACCACGTTGTGGTTGTATTTAAAAGCCGGCTTTAATATGAAAGATAAATAGTTCATCCACGCTTTATTCGTAAACACATCCCAGTTGTATTGTACAAAACAAATGTCACCTTCCTGTTCAAAAAGCCAGGTGCCTTCGCCTTCCAGTTCGCCGAAAGCTTTTCCGTGTAAGCGTTTCAATTCAACCCGTTCATCCAGTTTCATGTTAAATGAAAGCTTGTAGGGCAACGCACTTTTCCAGGTATATTCACGTACACCATTAACACCATTCGCATTACCTTCTTCAATTATTTTTACGGCCAGCACGCCCTTCCACCATTGCGGCCATTCAGTTGATTCATAAATGGCATCCCAAACCCGCTGCACAGGCGCTTTAATCTGCCATTTGGTAATAAAGGAATATTTCTGTTGCATAATTTCAATACATACGGATTGATATGCAAAACCGGTTTTGTAAAATTATTTTTTTTTGAGCCCGGCATAGAATATCTGTGAAGCTATGTTGCGTCGCACACTTGTACTTTCAGATATTTTGTTCAGCTTTTATTGTAGCGAAGAAATACGCTAAACGATTGGTTTTATCTTTTTTCGTTCCTGTACTTTGTCAAATTCAGCTTCATATTCTTTAAACTCTGTTCCTAATAACTTATCCCAAATTCTAAAATGCACACCATAGTTACCTTTAAACTTGCTGTGGTGCATATTGTGATGTGTGCTTGAAGTTAAAAACCGTAACCAACTTTTATTAAAATTAGCCGGATAAAATTCGTAGCCAAGATGTGATTTTATATTGTCCAGCAAGCCCCAAATTTGAATAAAGCCCAATACTGGTGCATAGGTGGGCAAAAAAAACGCAACAGGAAAAATCCAAAAAGATAATAAAAACGGCTCTACCCAATGAAAGGACATTGAAGTAAATGGATTTACATCAATACTTTTATGATGAACTACGTGAACATAAGGAAACAATTTTGGATGATGTAAAAGCCTATGACACCAATAAAACCAGGTGTCATCAATAATTAATAAAATAAAAAAGCCTGCTATTGCAAAGAATGGACTGTGGTCTGCAAAATTAGTATATATTTTAGTGTAGCCTTTTGAACTAAGGTAAATTACAATGCTGCTAAACAAAGCTCCAACCATTAATGTAAAAACCGAATTTTTCAGTTCAGATTTTATTTGCTTTGCGTCAACTCTTTCTTTTATCTGTATACGCCAATTTTGGAATCGCTTTTTAAACTTCTTCCAAAATAAGAAATATGTTATTGTTATTAATGAACCATTCAGTAATAACGCAGCTATATAGCCGTGTGGAAAATTGCTAAGAATCTGTTTTAATACTTCCATAAACCGTTTGCTTTTGTTTGACTGCAAAAGTCAGCACACGATTTTTAATTTCACTTAACATTTGTTACATAATTATTTGTCTCCTTATTCTTGAAAGACTTTGTGGCTTTATTCCTAAAAATGAAGCAATGTATTGTATGGGCACATTTTGAAGTATGGTTGGTTGGTTTTCCATTAGTTTTTTGTAGCGTTGTTCAGCAGCAAGTGTTGCTAAATCATTCGCCCTTATTTCGGCAGATGCAATTGCCTGTTCAAAAATAATCAAGCTGAATTTTTTAAAATTTTCACTCTTGTCAATTAGTGTTACAAGGTCGGGTCTTGAAATTCTAAGCAGTTCACATTCTGTAATACATTCCACATTTTCTTTAGCTCTTTTTTGATTGATGAAACTTAAAAACGATGCAAAAAAATTGTTTGCTGAATTTATGTGGCTTGTTACCTCTTCTCCATTTTCATCATAGTAAAACAGTCTCATAAAACCCGAAACGATGAAATACAGATATTGAGGAATTTTGTCTTGCTCTTCTATAATCGAATTTTTGGAAGTGGTTACCAATTGAAAATAAGTGTCGCAAAGTTGTATGTCTGTCTCTGTCAATGAAACAGTTTGAGATATGGTGTCAATTAAGTTTTTCAGCATTTGCAAATATAAGTTTCCAATCGTTTTAGGATCTGTCGTATGGTGATGCAAAACTCCGCTTACCTGCAGTGTTTTTCAGTCGTTGAATATTAGCCCTGCTTTCTCAAGTTCTCTTTTCAATATTGGTATCACTTTCGCAGTTGTTAGCGTTCCTTCCAACAACCTTCACATCAATCTTTGCTAAAATAAAAGCTCATGGTTCGGCTCCGCTCACCACTGTTCCGAACGTACAAGTGTGCGACGCAAGAAAAGCCTCATAGCACTGCAATTGCCTGGTACAAAAAATTGTATTTATTCTTTTTCCGCTTTCTTTTTTTCCTGCACCTGGTAATATTTACAGATAGCTTTTAAGCCACATTCGCTGCACTTTGGATTTCGTGCAAGGCAGGTATAACGACCATGAAGTATAAGCCAGTGGTGCGCTTTATGAATAAGTTCTGTGGGAATATTTTGTATTAATTGTTTCTCAGCTGCAAAGGGCGTTGTTGCTTTTACAGTAAGCCCCAATCTTGCGGATACCCTGAACACATGCGTATCTACAGCCATATTGGGCTGCGCATCGATTACAGAGGTGATAACATTAGCGGTCTTTCTTCCAACGCCGGGAAGCTTTACCAGTTCATCAACCGTCATGGGTACTTTGCCGTCGAAATCACTCATCAACATATTGGCCATGCCAATAAGATGTTTGGTTTTATTATTGGGATAGGAAATGCTTTTAATTAAAGGAAACAGTTCTTCGAATGTTGCTTTTGACAATTCATTGGCAGTTGGATATTTTTCGAAGATGGCGGGTGTAGTAATGTTCACCCGCTTATCGGTACATTGTGCAGAGAGAATAACGGAGACCAGTAATTCGTAAGGGTCATCATAAATCAATTCGGTTTCTGCAACGGGCATATGCTGCTGAAAATAATCTATTACGGTACGGTAACGTTCCTTGCGTGTCATAATAATTAACCAGGCAACGAATTTAACATACGAAATTTGATGGTGGCGGTTTTGTTAAGAAGAAACTTTGCTAACACCCGTGGCATATTGCATAATGGCATTAACTGTTTGCAGCCGGGGTGATTGTAACTTAATATTGCTGATGCGGTTAAAAGATTCAAGCAGTACATTGTACTTTTCTCTTAATGCCCAGTTTTGTTCCAGTTCGCTTTCAATCTCGGCTTTTTTTGTAGCGGTCAATTCTTTGTGCATGTAAAGGACTAAATCTTCAAGAGTAGAATTTACCATGTTCAGCAAATTGTTTAAAAATGATACATTTATATGCATGGCATAAAGGAGTTTTTCAGATTAGAACAACTAAGAAACGCAACGTTTTTAAGGATATTGTACGGCTTGCTATTTTTTATCAGCACCCGCAGGCGCTTCAACCAGGAAAACGTCTTCGTTATCCCTTTTCATGTAGAATTTTTCACGGGCATATTTTTCCAGGGCAGCGGGGTTGCTGCTAAGATCAGCGAGTTCTTTTTTGGTTTTGGCGATCTCCTGCTGGTAGTATTCTTTTTTTGCCTGCAACTCTTTCAGTTCCTGCTTCCTGTCGTTCTGTTCAAAAAGGTTATTGTGATCGGTAAACAAGATAATAACGCCAAAAAGCACCAGCGAAACAAGGTATTTATTACTGAGAATGGAAAATATTTTTTTGGCTTTCTGCATAAAAAAATCGTTGACCGGAGTAAAATTACTAAAACGGCCAACGATTTATCAAAATTTTTAAAGCGACCTATTTTTTAAACTTGATCTTTCCTTTTGGATATACTGCATTCGCGCCAAGCATTTCTTCAATACGGATCAACTGGTTATATTTAGCCAAACGGTCAGTACGGCTTAGCGAACCTGTTTTGATTTGTCCGCAATTCAATGCTACTGCAAGGTCTGCAATGGTTGTATCTTCCGTTTCGCCGCTGCGGTGGCTCATGATTGTGGTATAACCATTGGTCTGCGCCAACTGAACCGCATTAATAGTTTCCGTAACAGTTCCTATCTGGTTTACTTTAATAAGAATACTGTTGGCAACGCCATTGTCAATACCGCGCTGTAAGATTTTTGTGTTGGTTACAAAAAGATCATCGCCTACCAGCTGGCATTTATTGCCGATGGCATCGGTTAATTTTTTCCAGCCATCCCAGTCTTCTTCAGCCATTCCGTCTTCAATGGAAACAATAGGATATTTATTTACCCATTCTGTCCAGTAAGCAACCATTTCATCGCTGCTTAATATTTTGCCGTCGCTTTTATGAAAGATATATTTATCGCCTTTGTACATTTCGCTGCTGGCTGCGTCAAGTGCAATACCAATCTGTTCGCCAACTTTATAACCGGCGGCTTCAATTGCCATTAACACGGTTTCAATCGCTTCTTCGTTGCTCTGGATATTTGGCGCAAAACCACCTTCGTCACCTACGTTCGTGCTAAATCCTTTTTTCTTCAGCACAGATTTTAACTGGTGAAATATCTCCACACCCCAGCGTAAACCTTCGCTGAAAGTTTCTGCACCAACAGGTACAATCATGTATTCCTGATAGTCAATTTTATTATCAGCATGTGCGCCACCGTTCAGGATATTCATCAAAGGCATCGGAAGCACTGTTGCATTTACACCACCCAGGTAGCGGAATAAAGGCAGGTTGCTTTCCAGCGCTGCTGCTTTTGCAGCAGCCATAGAAACAGCCAGCAACGCATTGGCACCAAGCTTTCCTTTATTATCTGTTCCGTCAAGTTCAATCAGTTTGGCATCAAGACCAGCCTGGTCGTTCACTGACCAACCAATCAATTGATCGGCAATAATATCATTCACATTCGATACCGCTTTTAGAACACCCTTTCCACCGTAAACAGATTTATCGTTATCACGAAGTTCAACAGCTTCATGCATTCCGGTACTTGCACCACTGGGCACAGCAGCACGGCCCAGGTGGCCATTTTCGGTTACTATATCAACCTCAATGGTTGGGTTTCCGCGGCTGTCTAAAATTTGTCTGGCATGGACGTCGGCAATGTAGCTCATAAATAAAGTTGATTTCTTAATTAGTTGAATTGTTAATTATGCTAAAACTTTTTTTTGAACCCGGCAGAAGGAATGCTATGAAGCATCCGTTGCGTCGCACACTTGTACGGTTGGATTCTTTGAGCTGCAAAGAAACAATCTTCTTGCTGATAATTTATTCTCCGCAGAAAAAAATTAGAAAGATAGCAAGCTAATAAACTAACGGTAGTTCATAATACACGGGTTGCCGGCTGTTGAAAGCTGAAGCTTAGTAAAAAGCACAAGTGTGCGACGCAAGAAAAGTTGAATTGAAAAACAAAAGCCTGGTTCACAAAATTCAAAACGAACTTTAGCAGAATGTCGAAAAGAAAACAAAGAAACTGTAATTAAAAATCAATGCCATTCCACTTCTTTTTTGTGTGGCTGTATTTGTGAAAATCAAACTGGTAAAGCTTGCCGGGGCGATGGGGTACATCGTCTTCGTATTCGCCGGTATCGATGAGAAAGTCCATTGCAAAGAATTTTTTTCTAAAATTCCTGCGGTCCATTTTTATGTCGAGTATTGCTTCGTAAAGGTTTTGCAATTCCCTTAAAGAAAATTTTTCAGGCAAAAGATTAAAGCCAAGCGGGTGCTCCTGTATGCGTTTCTGCAGCCATTTGTAACATTCATTCATAATCTGCTGATGATCGAAAGCCATTTCTGTAATATGCTTAACACTGTGCCAGTGCAGTTCGTTATCCATTTTTTTTAGCTGGTGGTGCTCAATATTCAGCAACGAACAGTAAGCCACGGTAAGCACCCTGCCACCTGGGTGGCGGTCGGGGTGACTGAAAGTTCTAACCTGCTCCAGGTAAACATCCTCCATACCGGTTCTTTCGCGTAATACCCTATAAGCTGCATCATCTAACACTTCGTTATCGCCGGCAAAATCGCCCAGCAGCGACCATTTATCCCTGAATATTTCAAGGTCGCTTCGAATGAGTAAAATCTTCAATTCATTCTCGTCGAAACCAAAAATTACACAGTCAACCGTAATAGGAACACGGGGGTAAGATTGAACCAGTTTTTTTGCATCACTGATTAGTAAAGCATGCGTTTGGTTATTTTCGTTCATTAAAGCAGTATCATTTTTCATGATGGCAAATCGTTTCGGCTTAATCTGTTGAAAAAAATCTAAATATAACCTGTTACACTATTGAGCCCCGAAAATATAAAATAAAGTCATTGTGTAAAAATAACACTTTAAAAAATTTGAAATAAATGTCCGGTAAATATAGAGTCGCCGCTTTGGTAAAAGCTGAGTCATTTATCAACAGATGAATGTATTGCGACCCCGAGTTCCTCCCGATATTAATCGGGATCGTCGGTTCCGAAAGCTTTCGGAATGCCGCGCCTTTCATAGATGCTATGAAAGAGGAACTGTGAACCGAGCGTGGCAACGAAGATGCCACAAAGTATAAATGCCGGTTTCAAAAAATTAAATCATTTACATTCTAAAATTTAGAATCCATAAGAAATATCTGCAGATTTCTCATTTAACTTTATCGCATATAATTAAAGAAATGTACACAGCGGAAGAAACAAAAGCAATGCAGCAGGCAACCATAAATTTTTTGCAACAAAAGAATGTTGAGGCGAATCATATCAGCGACCTTAAAAATGTGCTCCGCTTTCATGAGTACCGGTATTATGTACTCAACGACCCTTTAATTGCTGATTACGAATACGACCAGTTATTTAAAGAACTGGAAAAACTTGAATCGCAAAATCCCGGATTGATTACTTCTGACTCCCCCACCCAGCGTGTGGGCAGCAGTTTAAATGCAGCGTTTGTAACTGTTCAGCATTTGGTACCAATGCTTAGTTTGGATAACAGCTACAATGCTGAAGACCTGTTGGACTTTGACCGCAAAGCAAGGGAATTAACCGGCCTTGATCTTATTGAATATTGTGTAGAACCAAAGTTTGATGGCGCCAGCATTTCTTTGATCTATGAAAACAATATGCTGGTTCGTGGTGCTACCCGTGGCGATGGCGTTGAAGGGGAAGACATTACCACCAATATTAAGCAAATACGATCAATCCCTTTGTCGGCACCATTTTCAGAATACGGATTGCAGCAGGTGGAAATACGTGGCGAAATCATTCTTACCAAAAGTGCTTTTAAAAAATACAATGATGGTTTAGCCGAACAGGGGTTACCGCCATTGGCAAATCCCCGCAATGCTGCAAGCGGCAGTTTAAGACAGAAGGACCCCAAGCAGGTTGCCAAAAGAAACCTTGATGCGTTTCTTTATCATGTAAGTTATTATTCCCTCGCAGATACAGACGCTGCCAACTACAAACCAGAAAATGCAAACTATCTTACTACACATTCCGGAACGCTTGAAATGTTGTGGCAGTGCGGCTTTCGTGCACCACACAAAGAAAAACTGGTATTAAATGGCATTGATGAAGTGATAAAACATGTACACGATTTTGAGGACATGCGTGATACGCTGCCTTACGAAATTGATGGCATGGTGGTTAAGGTAAACAGCTTTGCACAGCAGGATAAAATGGGCATGACCACCCACCACCCACGCTGGGCCATTGCTTTTAAATTTAAAGCAAGGCAGGCAACAACAAAACTGCGGGCAATCGAATTCCAGGTGGGGCGCACCGGCGCTGTAACACCCGTTGCCAAACTTGACCCCGTTTTCCTGGGCGGTGTTACGGTATCAAGTATTTCTGTGCACAATGAAGAATACATAAAAGAAAAAGATCTGAAAATCGGCGACAGTGTTTTGATTGAAAGAGCCGGCGATGTAATACCACAAATTGTAAAATCGTTACCCGAACTGAGGGATGGGACTGAAGCAGAAATTGTTTTTCCAAAACATTGCCCTGTTTGCAGCAGCGAATTGTATAAAGAAGAAGGCGAAGCTGTGTGGCGCTGCATTAACATAGAATGCCCGGCACAGGTGGTGGAACGCATGATTCACTTTGTGAGTAAAGATGCAATGGATATTAAAAATTTTGGTGAAGCCAATGTGCGCAAATTTTATGAGCTTGGTTTATTAAAAGATGTGCCCGGAATTTACACGTTAGATTTTGAAGCCATCAGCAAACTGGAAGGTTTTGGAAAGAAGAGTATCGACAATCTTCAAACTGCGATTGAAGCATCAAAACAGCAGCCACTGCACCGGTTGATTTATGGTTTGGGAATTCGTTTCGTTGGCGAAACCACCGCAAAAACTTTGGCCAATGCTGTTGAAAATATTTTTGATTTCGCAGCGAAAACAGAAGAAGATCTGCAGCAGATGGAAGATGTTGGTGTAAAGGTTGCTCAAAGTATTTTCCGCTTTTTTCACAATGAACAAAACCTTGAAATGCTGCAGCAGTTAAAAGCACTTGGACTGCAACTTCATAACACAAAAAGAGAAACCGTTGCGGCAGGCGCACTGCAGGGACAAACATTCCTGTTCACCGGTACTTTGCTAAAGCTGAAACGCAATGAGGCCGAGGCTTTGGCAGAACAACAAGGCGGCAAAATTGTAAGCGGTGTAAGCAGTAAATTAAACTACTTAATTGTTGGCGAAGACGCAGGCAGCAAGCTGGAGAAAGCTAAAAAAATCAACTCAGTAAAGATCATTAGTGAGGATGAATTTCTGCAGTTGATCGGGCTATAAATAAAGACAGATTTTATGGGCCGGGCAATTGAATTGCTACGAAGCTTTTGTTGCGTCGCACACTTGTGGGGTTGGACATTCTATGGAGCTTTTATTGCAGCGTAGATTTAAAAGAAGACCGCAGCGAATGCTATTGGTCAGCGACCAACAGCGGCATCAAAACTTAACTCTATCCCTTAATATCTGACATGATAAAAAGAATTATGAAAATACCACAGCCTGTTTTTAATATAATAAATAAGACAAAACTAATAATGAGGCTTGCATTAGCAATCGCAATTGCGAGCTTATTTATTTCTTGTTTATTGACACTTGGTTTCGGCCAACGAGCTTTTGATTTAGACAATGAAATAATTTCGACATTTATTTGGTTCTCAATAATCGGCAGCACCTGGACATGTTTACTATCAATAATTATATTGGCAATTTGTATTTTCATTTTTAGAAAATCTGATAGAGAAATCTGGCACAACCTTAAGCGAGAAATTATTTTGACTTTGAGTAGTGTTGCAAGTTTGACGATTTTTTATTTATTAGCATTGACAATAAATAAATTTTAAAAAATGTACAACAATGGTTTTGCAAAGCCCCCAAAACGTAAGCTGCAAACCAAATTCCACAACAGGCAAAAGATAAATGAAACAATTATCTACAAAGCAAATTGAAGGTTTTATTAACGATGGTTTCATAAAAATTGAGCATGCATTTTCAACTGAAATTGCCGATGAGTGCCGGGCTATTTTGTGGAAGGCTACGCAATGCGATCCGGACAATCCTGATAGCTGGACACAACCGGTTATCAGAATTGGAGAGTTGGGGTTTGGGCCCTTTAAACAGGCGGCAAACACAGTTATCCTTTATAATGCTTTTGACCAATTGGTAGGGAAAGGTAACTGGCTGCCAAGAGAAACTTTAGGCTCATTCCCCATACGCTTTCCCTGTAAAGAGCCTGCAACAGACACAGGTTGGCATGTAGACGCAAGCTTTCCGGGAGAAGATGTGAATAGTTATCTTGAATGGAGAATAAATATCAATTCCAAAGGGCGGGCATTGCTAATGCTGTTTTTGTTTTCCGATGTTTCTGAACAGGACGGGCCAACCATTATCAGGGTAGGTTCGCATTTGGATGTTGCAAAAGTTTTGGAACCAGAAGGTGAAAAAGGGCTTTCATTTATGAAGTTGGCACAAAAGCTACACGTATTGCCAAAGCATGAAGAAGTACTGGCGAAAGGAAAAGCAGGAACGGTTTATCTATGTCATCCCTTTATTGTACACGCCGGACAGGACATTAAAGGAACAATACCAAAATTTATGGCGCAGCCACCTTTGCTGACAAAGCGTGACTTTAATATTAAAGGTAAAGCAGATGAACTTAGTGCTGTAGAAAGAGCAATAGTTAAAGGGCTTAATTGAAAATACGATTTTACCATTGAATGTGTTTTTATCAACCTTCGCTTCGGTAAAGCTCAATATATAATCCGAACGTACAAGAGAGCGACGCAACGATGTTTAATACACATACTACATCCCTGTACCCAAACTCATAGAATAAATGATCAATTTTTATTTATAAATTTAACAGCGGTTCGGCCAGGACGAATTTCAAAAACCAGTTCTTCGCAAGCCTTGAACATTACCCGTAATGCCTGGCCACATTGCTTGAAAATGGCTTCAATAAATCGAGTTTAAAAACGAAAGAATGACAACTAGTACGAAACATTTTTATTTAAGGGTTTATGACAACTTTCATTACATGGATGAATCTGAAGCATACAATCACGGGCAGTTTGAAACCTATGAAGAGGCTTTGATTGCAGCCAAAGCAATTGTTGATGAATTTTTTGAGCAAAATTGGGAAAGAGGGATTAAACCAGATCATCTGCTTGCGCAATATTCACTCTATGGAGAGGATCCTGTTATTCTTCACGGTGAGCATGCCGAACATAAAAGTTTTTCCGCAAGAACTTATGCGAACACCAGCGCAGTTGAAATTTGCCGTAAACTTGAAAACAAATAAATGGAAACACCTGTAACGAACAACATAATAAACGACAAACATCCGGGTAAAATGAAAAAGATAACATTAATCGTTTTAGTTATTACAGCATCTTTTCTTTCAGGTTTCGCTTTTAAGACAATCATATCTAACAAAAAAAATACACAAATGAAAAAAGTAACAGGCATTGGTGGCATTTTCTTCAAATGCAAAGACCCCAAAGCAATTAATGAATGGTATAAAACACACCTTGGGTTTAATACAAGCCCGTATGGAACAAGCTTTGAATGGCGGGACATTGATGACAGTACAAAAAAGGGAGTTACCCAGTGGAATCCTTTTGCAGAAAACACAAAATATTTTGAGCCTTCAACAAAAGACTTTATGATAAACTACAGGGTAGAAAATTTAGAAGCCTTGGTTGAAGAATTAAAAAAAGAAAACGTAACTATCGTAGATAAAATTGAAAGCTATGACTACGGTAAATTTGTTCATATCCTTGACCCGGAAGGAAATAAAATTGAATTGTGGGAAGCTAAAGATTGAGTATGGCTAAATAGTTAGTGGCAATATAAAGCTCAATATATAATCCACCCGTACAAGTGCGCAGCTGCTCAAGGCTATGGCGTAAAAGTGTGCGACGCAA
>DGQT01000058.1 GCA_002390845.1 Chitinophagaceae bacterium UBA4407
GCAATTTCTTTGTATTGAAAACCTTTGGAAAGCCAGTCCAGTATTTCCTTTTCACGGGTTGTAAGTGTTTCGTACTCAGTGCTCCTCTTTGGTTTTTGGTTGAAGGATGTAGCCACCATCCTTGCAATCTGCGGACTCATAGGCGAGCCGCCGTTATGGATTTCTTTGATTGCCTGGAATATTTTTTCAGCACTGCAATTCTTTAATAAATAGCCGGTTGCACCAACACTCAGCGACTCAAATATTTTTTCGGGTTCTTCATACACAGTGCTCATTAAATATTGCACTTCGGGTTTTTGCGGTTTCATTTGTGCAACAGTGGTAATGCCATCCTGGCCGGGAAGATTAATATCCATCAGTACCACATCGGCACGTATATATTTGAACGATGCAATAAACTCTTCTGCATTGGGAAAACTCGCCACGCAATTCAACTGGTCTGAACTGGCAATAATTTCTTCCAGCGACTGGCGTATATCTGCATCATCTTCTACTATCGCTACATTGATCTGCACAATTTTATTTTTATTGTCGGGTCTTAATGAATGCTGTAAATATTGACTATGCAAATTAACTGATCGCAATGTTATTACCTATCACATGAAAGTAGATATTTTCAGATTTTTTGCTTGTGCTGGTTTTATATTTTGAACCAATCTGCAGTACTGCTATTGAGCCTGGTTGCGTCGCACTCTTGTACTGAAGAAAAGCTATGAGCTTTTAGCTGCGAGCTACGAGCCTTTGTATTTTGTTCACAGCTCGAAGCTCACGGCTCGCAGCTTGCCCAATTATATCAGAAAGTACAAGTGTGCTACGCAAGAGAAGATTCATAGTATTACCAATGCCTGGCTCATAAATGAAATTTTCCTTTGAATATTATTTTAGTGCCATTATCAATTTCTGAGCTGATTACAAATTTACCACGCGAAGCTTCCATCCTGCTTTTCATATTGGTAAGGCCATTACTAAAGTTTTTTGTATCGTCGTTTTTAAAACCTTTTCCATTATCGGTAATCTCAAAAGAATACCTGTTGTTATTGGGGATGTAGTGAAAAAGTATATGCACTTTATTTGCACCGGAATGCTTTGCTATATTATTCAACGATTCTTTTAACACTAAAAAAAGATTGCGCTTAAGATCGGGATTAATGTGCACCTGGGGTATTTCATCGGGAAAATGAATGAAGTATTCTATATTGCTGTCTTCAAAAAAATGTGCAATATAATTTCTTAAAAAGGCCAGCAGGCTTGGCAGGTTATCGTGCTTTGGATTCACCGTCCAGATGATTTCGCCAAGGTTATCAGTGATTTCTTTTGAAGACGCTGTAATCTTTTGCAGCAATGCCGGATCAACATCTTTATTATTCTCTGCATTCAGTTTCAGCCGCTGGCTCATCAAAGAAATTTTGGTAAGGCCTGCACCAATTTCATCATGAATATCACGTGACATTTTTGTGCGTACATTTTCTACAGCCAGTTCTTTTTCGAATTGCTGTTGCTGGTCTTTTAGTTTTTGTCTGAAGTAATAACGTGTTGCCATAAATATAAGCCCTGCCGAAAGCACCAGCAACGCAATACCGAAAAACCAGGTTTGATACCAGGCGGGTAATACGGTAATGGTTACAGATGCTCCCTTCCTGTTCCATATACCATTGCAGGTGGCTGCTATTACATGAAAGGTGTAAGTGCCAGGTGGAATATTGGTATAGGTAGCAATATTTTTATTGCCGTTCTGTATCCATTCCTTATTAATACCATCGAGTTTGTAAGCAAACTGGTTTTGTTGAGGGTTGGAAAAATTGAGTGCAGCAAATTCAAAACTGAAGAAATTTTCACCAGGCTTTAGCTTGACTTGATCATTCACCAACAACTGGTCTGACTGTTTATTGAGCAAGTTAAATCCTGTGATAACAACTGCTGCAGTATCTAAATTCTCATGCAAAGAATCCGGATGAAAACTGAGATAAAATTTATCGCCTCCAATATAGATTGTTCCGTCTTTTCCTGTGTATTTTTTGCCAGGGTATTGATCGTAAGGAAGTTCATCCCGTAATTTGAAAGCACTAAATTTATTTGTTGCTATACTGTACTTTAGTATAGCAGAGGCAGTTGTTATCCATAAATCGTTATGCTTATCGGGCAATATGGAAAACATTCCTTCATTGCTTATGGAAGCTGTTGGTACAATGCGTGTAAAGTATTTTTTATCTTTTGCATTTCGGTCAAACCGGTTGAGTACCCCGCTATAAGTAGTGATCCATATAATGCCATTTTGATCAAGGCACATATCTGACAGACTGTTGCTGCTAAGGCTGTATGGGTTTGCGGGCTCATTTTTATAATGAACGAAAGGAATATGCCCATAATAAATATTGTTGTGCCATCCCCAGCTATTGGGGAGTTTAAACTCCATTTGTTCTAAACCACCACCATTTGTTGCAAGCCATATTTGTCCACTATTGTCTTTTATTACTGACTGTATTAAATTACTGCTTACTAAATCGGTATAACCTGCAACAGGCACAATATCAGAACATTTATTTTTTACAGGATCATACTGAAACAGGCCCCAGCCCAGGCTACCTACCCAAAGAACTTTTTTTCCATTAATGGTATCTTCAACAAACGATGTTTTTATAGATGATTCATAAGAATAATCACCGAACTGTTCAGGATCGAAACTGAAAGGCATTTCATGCAGAGTTCCTTTTTGTTTATTGAATAATAAATTGCGGCCTTTTGTAATCAGATAAATTTTTCCATTAGTAGTTTTCCAGAAACGGAAAATGATCAATGGCTTACCGTTGTAAGCTAAATATTTGCATTTAAAGGAAGTTTCATTTTTTTCGCGTATATACAATCCACCATCGGTGGCTAACCAGAAAGAACCATCTTCAGCTTCATAAAAATCGTAAATGTTCAACTTTTCAGGTATGTCATTTTTTTCATCTGTTACATAATGATATTTAATTTGGTTTGCCTGAGGATCATACTTGCAAATTCCTTTGTTGGTCCCAACCCACATTATACCGGCTTTATCATTATACAGACAATTAACTGTATTGCTGCTGATAGAGGCGGGGTTGAGCGCCTTATAGCGGAAGTTGTAAAATCTATGAGCTGCCGTGTCGAATACATAACATCCATTTTGAAGACTGGCTGCCCATATATTTCCCCTGCTGTCTTTTTGCATAGAGACCCAATGATCAGTCTGCTTTTTGCCAATATTTTCCGGCCCTAAATTATAATGCTCAAATTCCCCTGTTTTATAATTTACCTTATCTACAGACCCAAATTTCTGCGCAAACCAAACAAAGTTTTTGTCTGGTAAAATAGCATGCACAGCACCTCCTATTATTTTCACACCCTGCTTTGTTTCAAAATGAAGGTAATCTTTGGTACTGTGTTTCCAGGGGTTTATGCGCATCAGCAAATCACCATATAACCCACCCCATATATATCCTTCATCGTCCATTTTCATTACATCACAACCATAGGTAAACCCCTCAACTCTTGGATCAGTTTCCAGGTTACTGATGCTTCTAAATTTTTTTGTTTGTATATCCAGTTTAAATACACCGCTGTTTTCACTTGCAATCCACACGTTATCATTTCCGTCAACAGCCAAAGCATTCAGGTTATTTGCAGGAATAGATTTTTTGTTGTTCGGGTCATGCTGGTATTGTTCAAATTGTTTTACTGCTGCTTTATAATTATAACTGCATAACCCTCCATCCTGTGTGGTAATCCATAATTTACCTTTTTTATCTTCTGCAATTCCGGTAATGATGTTGCCACTAATAGAATTATCGTTGTAAGCGTCCGTTTTGAAGACTTTAAAAACTTTGCCGTCGTAGCGGTTAAGGCCATCTGCTGTACCAATCCATAAAAAACCTGTATGATCCTGGAAGAAACATTTTACAACATTATTAGACAGGCCATCTTTTGTAGTAAGCTTATCAAAATAAATATCGTAATCCTCTGGAGTTGATTGACCATATAAGTTGAGAGCAATGCAGTAAACGCTGCAGGTAAACAGCATGATCGAAGCCAGCCTTATGTGCTGAAAATATTTCATAGCTCTAACGGAAAGGGTATGGAAATATAATAACAATAACTGAATTAAATAAAAGAAATAAAGCCACGATTAAACAAAGTAACTTTTGTTGAGTTGTACAACTACACTAACTGCCATGCACTACGCCACATAATTACTTTGCGTAATTACTTACGATTTTTTAAAATTATGTTTCCGGGTTTTTTGTTGCTGAAAAGTTTGCTTCAGTACAAGTGCAAGGATGCTCAATAGCAGCAATACAGCCAGGCTACAATAAATGTATTCAAATACTATTGGGGTTATTATTAAACTAACTTTTTAATTAAAAAATCTACCTGATTTATGGGATAGGCCATATAAAATTCAAAGGATAATTTTATAGCAGTTAATTATATTCATTATTCATTTAAATCACCCACATGAAAACAAAAACTACCATCACCGGCATTTTATGCATTGCGTTAGCAATCACAACAACCAATGCAATTTCCCAGGCAACATCCGTTGCTGCGAATACAAAGGATTCGCTAGCGCTTGTTGATTTCTATAACAGTACTAACGGCCCGGGCTGGCGATATAAAACCAACTGGCTTACAGGACCTTTAAGAGACTGGTTTGGTGTAGTGGTCACAAATGCAAGGGTTACCCAGTTAAACCTGGACAACAACCGGCTTAAAGGCTCTATCCCCGCTTCCATTGGAAACCTCGGCGAGCTTTTTATTTTGAATTTGCCCTACAATGAGATTAGCGGAAATATTCCACCTGAACTGGCAAATCTTAAACAACTTAATGCTATTTATTTGAACAATAATCAATTCAGCGGAACGATTCCTGCGGTATTGGGCTCAATTAAATATCTGAACACTTTGCGGCTGGATGGTAATAATTTAACTGGCGCTATACCCCCCGAGTTAGGCAACCTTAAGTATGTAGACTGGCTTTTTTTATCCGGTAATAACTTAACAGGTACCCTACCGCCCGAACTGGGCAATCTTAATGAAGTGTACGACCTCCGTCTAGATAGCAACCAGTTAACCGGGTCTATACCACCTGAAATGGGGAATTATAAGCACCTTATAAGTCTGATATTGTCTAACAATAAATTTACAGGTACGCTTCCTGCCGGACTGGAAAATTCACCTCTTATTCAATTGTACCTGGGATACAACCAGTTTGACAAATCGGTACTCGCCCAGGTCGCCAACTATAAGGATCTCGAATTGTTTGACTTTGGTTATAATAATGCAACCGGTAAAATACCGCCAGAAATTGGCAATTTAAAAAACCTGCAGGATCTATACTTAAACAACAATCAGCTCACTGGTTTTCTTCCGTTGGAATTAAGTAAGCTAACATCACTCAGACTACTGGATTTAACAGGTAATAAATTAAGAGGAAAAATTAAACCAGCCTTACGAAAAATGGTTAACCTTCAGTATTTGTTTTTGGGTCATAACAATTTCATTGGCCCTTTTCCGGAAGGAGTTACCAGCCTTCCTTTAGACTCGATCAATATCTCCTTTAACGAATTTACATTTGATGGTTTAGAGGCGCTGCAACAGGCATTTCCAACAGCCAACTATAAAAAGCAGGCGGCCATACCAATACATCAAAATGGTAATGCGTTATCGGTTTCCGCTGGTGGTACATTAAGCAATAATACCTACGGCTGGTTTATGGTAGATCAGCCTGACTCGATATTTATTAAAGGCGATTCTGTTTTTCATCCTTCAAAAAACGGAACCTATTATTCAACAATCACCAATTCAGTTGCTACCGGACTTATACTTAAAAGCGATACAATTGTGTACACTGCACCTGCTGCGAATTATGCAACAAATGCTTCTGAAGACAGGTTGCAGTCAACAGCTAATGCGCAAACTTTTACAGTGTATCCCAACCCCGCAAAATATGTGTTGCATATTCAAACAAACGGCAATGCGCTATTTTCTTTGATCAATGAAAATGGTAAAATAATATTCACAAAAAATATTAGTAAAACAGGTGCCATTAATATTTCGTCATCACCTGCCGGATTGTATTATTTAAAAAATAACAGCACTGGGTTTGTTCAAAAAGTGCTAGTAATAAAATGAGGTAAAGTTGTTTGAAGAAAGAATATTTTTTACCCGGCTAAAGTGCAATAATTGAACTTTTCTTGCGTCGCACACTTCTGCAAAAGAATATACAGCAGCCTTGAAATTACAGGAATAATCAACAGCATTTACTGCCAACAAGTATGGCCTGGAAACCATTGCTGCTTCACTTCCTGCAGTACAAGTGTGCGACGCAAGAATGTTCAATCGTAACCATACTGCCTGGCCAAAAAGTGTATTTAATCTATCAAAGTTCTTTTCTTCTATTTTAAAATCTACCTGATTTATGGTATAGGCTACTCAAAATTTTCCTGATAGTTTTATGACAGCCAATTATTCCACCATCTATAATTTTTACTCTTCTTAAATCACCTGTATGAAAATGAAAAGTATACTTATCAGCATTTTGTGCATTGCTTTAACGGCTACAACGAACAATGCATTTCCCCAGGAAACATCAGTTGCTTCAAATCAACAGGATTCACTGGCACTCGTAGATCTATATAACAGCACTAATGGGCCAGGCTGGCAAAATAACAGAAACTGGTTAACGGGACGCTTAGGAACCTGGTTTGGCGTAGGTCTAAAGAATGGAAGAGTTGCAGAATTAATTCTGGATAATAACAAGCTTAAAGGCACTATTCCCCCATCCATTGGAAATCTTGAAAAACTTTGGAGGATTGTTTTTAGCAACAATCAACTCAGCGGAACAATTCCCGATACATTGGGCTCTATTAAATCTTTAGTTATTCTGGATTTGCAGGGCAATGATTTAAGCGGTGCCATACCGCCCGAACTGGGAAATCCTAAAGATCTCGAATATCTTTATTTATCACGAAATAATTTAACGGGAACAATACCTGCTGAACTGGCCAGGGCTAAAGGACTGGAATATCTGCATTTAGATAGTAACCAGCTAACTGGTACCATACCCCCGGAATTTGGTAAACTAAAAAAACTAGCTCATCTGATATTGTCTGACAATCAATTTACCGGTATTCTTCCGGCAGGATTAGAGAAAGCACCAATGACTGAATTATACTTAGGTTACAACCAATTTAATAAATCAGTTCTTTCGCAGGTTACCAACTTTAAAAGTCTTGATTATTTTGATTTTTCATATAATAATGCAACCGGCAAAATTCCGACCGAAATCGACAATTTAAGATTCATAAAACATTTATACTTAAACAACAATCAGCTAAGTGGATTTCTGCCCCTGGAATTAAGTCACCTCAAAAACCTTTATGTTTTAAATTTAAGCAACAATAAATTCAAGGGCGAAATTAAACCTGCTTTGCATCAATTACAATACCTGGAACAATTATATTTAGATCATAATAATTTCAAAGGTCCATTTCCTGATGGGCTTACAACATGGTTCCCCAATTTAGATTCACTCGGCATTACATATAATCAATTTACATTCGATGGTTTAGAAACACTTGAACAAGAATTCCCTGCAGCCAACTATGAAAAACAGGCACCTATACCAATACATCAAAATGGCAATGCATTATCAGTATCTGCAGGTGGTACGCTAAGCAATGATACCTATGCCTGGTTTATGGTAGGGGGATCTGATACTACAATTGTTACTGGCGATTCTGTTTTTCATCCAACTAAAAACGGAACATATTATGTAAAGATCACCAATGCTATTGCAAGGGACCTGATACTTAAAAGCGATACAATTGTGTACACTGCACCTGCTGCGAATTATGCAACAAATGCTTCCGAAGACAGGTTGCAGTCAACAGCTAATGCGCAAACTTTTACAGTGTATCCCAACCCCGCAAAAGAAGCGTTGCATATTCAAACAAACGGAAATGCAGTATTTTCTTTGATCGATGAAAATGGCAAAATAGTACTTACAAAAAACATTAGCAAAAACGGTACGATTAATATTTCATCGCTAGCCACAGGATTATATTATTTAAAAAATAACAGCATAGGTTTCGTTAAAAAAGTGGTGGTAACAAAATAGGTTAAGCTTGCAAGTAAAAAGGAAATTTTTTTACCCGGCTGAGGTAACTATACTGAACTTTTCTTGCGTCGCACTCTTGTACTCAATAACAATATGAAGCAACATGCAGTATTGCAGAATTGAACATGTATTTAATCATTCCTGAATAAATAAGGATACAATGTTTTGTGAGGTTTTCACCCTAAACCCTTTTTTCTTTTTTGTAAATGAAAATTCTTTCGCAACAAAGTCACCATCTCTCAATTATTAAAGAGCACCGACTTTTATTATGACAGATTTTTTGATTTACTACTATTTTTTCTCACTACCTTAAAGCATGAAACTCAGGGTACAGTTGTTATATTTTTTTATGCTTGCAACACAAGTACATGCATATACACAACAGCCTGAAATACGTTTCACAAATCTCTCTACAAAAGATGGTTTGTTAAGCAATGTTGTATATGATCTGCATCAGGACCGGCAGGGTTTTATGTGGATCGCTACTCACAATGGATTGAGCCGATATGACGGTCATCATTTCAGGCATTACCAGTATGATCCTGGTAATAGCAATAGTATATCCGGCAATTATGTGCATTGTATAAAAGAAGACAAAAATGGCATTTTATGGCTGGCAACAAACAAAGGTTTAAATAGTCTAAACCCTTTTACAGGAAGCATAAGAAGATATAAAATGCCTGCAAAAGAAATGTCTGCTGACATGGAACAAATATTTGTGGTGAATGATTCTGTGTTGCTGATAACTGCCGTTTCAACTATGTATCGCTTTAATAAAAACACTTTGATTTTCACGGAATTTACATTGCCACATTTTGCCAATCCGTTTACCCTGCTTCAGTCAAAATTTATAGCCGATCACAAAGGAAATATCTTCATCAACAGAGGTGACGGCAATAATGATTGCTTAAGCATCAACTGGCAAAATGCGGTAGCGGTACTTGTGCCTTTACTGGATGTATTGCATATACCGCAATCAAAATATTACTTATCAAATTTCTATTTTGATGCACAAAACAATCCATGGTGTTTTAGTACAGCAGAAGCGTTGATGCTTACGAAAAAAATATCTGGAACTGAAATTCATTACCCGTTTACTAACCCTGATGTTCATGCACCTGAAAATGTGGTCAAAAGTTTTTATGAGGAACCTGGTAAGCGTCTGTGGATCTGTACAGATGCGGGCCTCGTTTTTTACGATTATATTCAGAATAAATTTTACCGGTATACCCAAAAAGCTGGTGATAAAGAATCGCTAAGCAATAACCGTGTCAACTGCATGATGCGGGATAAAAATGGTTTATACTGGACTGGTACTTTTGGTGGTGGTATTTGTTATTTCAGCATCAACGCGAAATTTAAACATGTTAACATCGATACAGGATATAATTCCGGAGACAGGATTATTTATGGCCTAAAAACATTAAGCTCGGGCAGGATATTAATAACAACTTCCGCTGCAAAGAAATTTATTCTTGATAAAAACAAAAAATTGTTTGAATTAAAGAATCCAAAAGATTCTATTTCGGTCGATTCAATGATCTATGAAATAACGGGTCAAAAAAGGAAGGAGTTTTCAGAAAAAAATTACGGCCTGCTTTACATGGTATGTAATGCATGGGATTACCAACAAAGGAAAAAGCCTTACGTACCCGTGAAAGATATTCCTGATGGCGGAGTTTTTATAAATTCCGGGAATGAAGTATGGGTTTATAAGAATATGCAATTTATAAGCGCTGATACTGCCATAAATTTCAAACATTCAATCATGCATGCTATGGCTATGACTGATAACAATTTCCTTCTTTCAACCAATAATGGACTTGTCGTTTTCGATACAAAAACAAAATCAATAAAAAAGACTTATTTACCTGAACGTGATAATCCATATAGTATCGGAAGCAATTTGACTGGTTATATATTACCCGATATTAAAGGCAATTATTGGATAGGCACGCAAGACGCCGGGCTTGATTTCTGGGATGCAAAAGCAAATAGATTTTATCACTATACTAAAAAAGACGGACTACCGGATAATAAAATATACCAGATACTTCCTGATAAATACGGAAGGCTTTGGATCAGTACCAACAATGGGTTATCCTGTTTTGATACCATAGCAAAAACATTTACCAATTATACCAAAACAGATGGCCTGATCAACACAGAATATAACAGCGGATCAGCTTGCATGGACGATGAAGGAACTATGTATTTCGGCGGCATGGATGGCATTGATTATTTTCACCCCGATTCACTCACACAACTATTACAGGCACCTTCGTTAATTGCTGCTGCATTTAAAGTATACAACCAGTTACAACCAATTAATAGCAGTTATGATCTGGCCACAAACGATAATAATATTTCCATTGAATTTAGCGCCAATGACTTCTTAAACGCATCAAAAATTTTATACCGTTATAAACTACGGGGTGCAGATAAAGACTGGCTCACTGCGCAGGGAGTTAATAATGTACAGTACAATAAACTGCCATCAGGCAGTTATCGCTTTAGCGTGCAAGGCTCATATAATGGAAAGACTTGGGGTACGCCGCTTGTAATAGATTTTGCAATAGCAACACCCTGGTTTCAAAGCTGGTGGTTCTTTACATTGCTTGTATTATTTTCAGTAGGGGTAGTATGGCTATTGTTTCAATACCGCTTACAGCAAAGACTAAAAGTGTTACAGGTGCGCAACCGAATACACCGCGACCTGCATGACGATGTTGGTTCCACACTCAGCAGTGTAAAAGCCTACTCAGAAATATTAAAAGAGAATCCCAATAAACTAATGATTGCAGATCTCATAAAAGAAAATGCTACAGAAATGATTGACCGGCTCGAGGTAATTGCATGGGCTACAAACCCGCAGCACGATAGCTTTGGTAGCCTGCTCGATAAGATCAACCGTTATGCAGCCCCATTGTGCCATACAAAAAATATAAACTATCAAATAACGCAGCACGGTATTTCAAGAGAGACCATCATACCGGGCGAAATAAGGCAAAGCCTTTACCTCATCGCAAAAGAAGCCATTAACAACACCATCAAATATTCGAATGCAGGAAACTGTTCTACTGAGTTCCGTATAGAAAGTGGAAAATTTGTTATGCAAATTATGGATGATGGCAAAGGGTTTAATACCACGATGCCAACAACCGGTAACGGGCTTCAAAATATGGCGGCAAGGATTAAAGATATTGGCGGCATACTTACTTTTAACAGTGACAATGGCCACGGAACAACAATAAAAATACAGTTGCCTTACCCTTTCAAAATCCCTAATTCATGGGATAGGAAACACAACCAAAGATAGCTATATTTATGCCCCATGATTAAAGTGGCCATCATAGAAGATAATGCATCCTACAGGCAAACATTATCCATCATTATGCAACTTGATGAATCCCTGCAACTCATTCACAAGCTCCCCAACTGCAACGATATGCTGCTGCGTTTTACCGAAGAACAACCCGATGTAGTAATTATGGATATTGACCTGCCCGGCATCAGCGGCATACAGGGCGTATGGCAGTTAAAACAGGAATGGCCCGAAATAAAAGTATTGATGCTAACCATGTTTGAAGAAGAGGAAAAAATATTCGGTGCGCTCAAAGCCGGTGCCAACGGGTATTTGCTTAAAAAAGATTCACCGCAAAAAATTATTGAATCCATACATGCCGTCTACAAAGGTGAATCTGCGATGAACGGCATGATCGCCTCCAAAGTGCTCGACTATTTCTATACACAGCAAAAGAAAACCGCCGCCACACTCGATAAAACTACACTCACAGAAAGAGAAAAAGAAGTGCTGCAATTAATTGTAAAAGGTTATTCCTACAAAGAGATCGCCGCACAATGCTTTATCACAGTGCAAACCCTCAACAGCCACATAAAAAACATTTACCAGAAACTCAATGTGCATTCAAGGGCAGAGCTTGCTGCGAAATTTAGGGAAGAGTAAGCCCTCATCCCTGCCTGCCGGCAGGCCATAAAGGGGAGTAAAATGTTGTTTGTTTTTATTAGCCCAGCTGAAGAATATGCATTGAGCTTTTGTTGCGTCGCACTCTTGTGCGTTCAGATCAATAAGCATCTTTTATCCTACCCATATCTATAAGATTTGACTGACTATATTAATTTGAAATATCCCTTATTTATGGGATTGACTTTGGTATTGTAGTAAAGTACTTTTGTTTTAAGTAAGGGGTCAATAAAAATCAAGCACTTAAAAAATAAAATATTTTTTACCGTATTAAACTTTAAAATGAATAACGAATCATAGTAAAACTACAGAATCATACAGCCTGAAATAAGTAACAGCAACCAAACAAAAACGACTCTTAAATATTTTTCTTCGATAATTTGAATTGTACAGCATTAGCTATTTATTTTTTATAGCTGAAATGAGTGTTATAAAGCCTGATAAAAATCCCATTTCCATTGAAATTCCTGAATTGATTACTATTTTACTGATTGAGATTTGATAAGCGACTGTTCGTAAGAAAACCAGACAGGGCTTGGTTTGCTGTTCACAAGCTATGAAAGAATAGCATGAAATATTCTTAATGTGATAAGGTAAATGTTTGTGTAATTAATGTACAGATGAAAGACAAATCTACCTGATTTATGGGATTGACTTTTACAAAACCAATAAATAAATTTGATTCTTTAAAATTATCGGAGCCTTATAGCTTGCCCTAAACCATCTTGTAGGTTTATTGCAAATAGAAATATTATTTCAGCCGTTCTTACTAAGCTGCGAATAGAATTGTTATGTCTCGAATAAAAAGCAAATCTCGAATCGATTATAAACTTATGACCAAAATCAGAGCCATATTAATATTGTCTGCCTTGTTATTGAGCTTTTGGGCAACCTGTCAATCTCTTGGCGATTATCGCAGTTTTCAAACTGGTAATTGGAATAATGTAAATTCCTGGGAAACTTTCAATGGAACATCTTGGGTAATCGCCAGTACTATTCCATTTTCTTCAGATGGAACAATCACTATTCGAAATGGCCATATTATTACAATTACATCAAATTTAAGTGCTGATCAAATAATTGTGGAAACAGGTGGAACGCTAACGATTTCATCATCATTAATCTTAAATGATGGAACAGGAGATGATTTAAAAGTAGATGGTACTTTAAATATAGGTAACGCAATCAGTGGAGATGGAATTTTGATTGGAAATGGAATAGTTAATTGGAATAGTGGCACTTTGCAAGTACCAACAAATCTTAATTCTTCAGGTGTGTTTAATATACTCACAAGTACTGA
>DGQT01000004.1 GCA_002390845.1 Chitinophagaceae bacterium UBA4407
ATCGTCCCTTGCGTCGCAATCCTTTCATCTGTAAAATATGGAGTGATCAGCTGTTAATTCTAATCGGCATTCATATTCTATTTTTACTAAAAGCCACCCAATAACAAGCAGGTAACTATAATATAATTAAACGTTGGTTTGCATTTGAGCCCTTGTTACCTCAAGATCTAAATGTACAAGAGTGCGACGCAAGGAACGGGGAAGAATGATCCCTTGCCCGGCCAATAATCATTGCTTTAATTTATAAAAATGCTATGATCGGAATTTGATTTCTGAGAATCAGGTCAAACAAGTTTTATTACCGCAGATTATTTTTTATATTCGGGCAGCAACAATTAATAATTGCAAGGATGTATAAAAATTTATTCCTGCAGATAAAGGAAAATATCGTTTTAAAGCTGGGGGCACTTAATAAAAACCTGTCTTATCATTCCATAGCGCATACACTAGATGTAACTGAACAATGTGAGCGGATTGCATTAAGCGAAAATATTAGTGATGCACAGGATCTGTTTTTATTGAAAACTGCGGCACTGTATCACGACTCGGGCTTTCTTTTTACTTATCAAAACCATGAAGAAAAAAGCTGCGGAATTTTTAAAGAAGATGCGGCGCGGTATGGGTTTTCGGAAGATAATATAGGTGTTATCTGTGGAATAATAATGGCAACAAAAATACCACAAACACCCCTTACAAAACTGGAGATGATTATTTGTGATGCCGACCTGGATTACCTGGGGCGCGAAGATTTTCTTTTAATCAGCAGCAACTTGCAGCGGGAATTTCTGGAGTATGGTATAATTAAAAATAACAAGGAGTGGGAACAAATACAATTGAATTTTTTGGCCAATCATAAGTATTTTACCGCTACTTCTTTAAAAGAAAGAAATACGGTAAAACAAAAACACCTTGATGCAATACGTGAGTTAATGCAGGGCTAAACCTGCTCGTTTAACCTGATGAGTTCAGCATTTATTTTATCCTGTTCCCTAAGCCGCCTGCAGATAGTTTTCATAATTCCTTTTAGTATTTCGGTATTGCTTGCCAGTATATCGTAGAAAGATTCCTGGTCTATTTTAAGCAGGTAACAATCTGTAAGGGTAGTAGCACTGGCTGATCTTTGTTCAAAATCAAGCAAAGAAAGTTCACCAAAAATCTCGTTCTCGCCCAATACTGCAAGGCGATTATTGTTATCGTGAATCAGCACTTCGCCCCTGTAAATAAAATACATACAGTTACCATCATCCCCTTTTGAAAAAACAGTAACATTTTTTTCTTCTTCTATTTCTTCGCATACGGCAGCTATCTCCAGCAAATCTGTTTCGCCGCAGTTCTCAAATATTTGCGACTTTTTTAGCAGCAACACTTTTTCTATTAAGATCATCTTATTAATTTATTCGTGTGTTATACTATTTGGATAATAAAGTTAGTCTTAATAATAAACCTGTTGCACCATGCAGCAGCATATTCTAAAGTAAAAGTGAGTGACACAACAGGCGATGATAGTAGCTGTTCAGTTAAGACTAAAATATAGCCCTGATTGTTAATACAAAGAAATTATTGCAGTACCTGAATTTAAAATCAGTTTTGATTGCAATACAATTGGAATTTTTATCCGGGCTATATATTGCTATGAAGCCTTGGTTGCGTCGCACTCTTGTACTCTATAACATTATTCAACTGGTAGCCCTTTATGCATGTTGCAACAATACAAAATTGCGGGTTTCCTGCAATACAAATTCTTTCTCTTCAGTTGGCCGGGCTTTAAGTACCGTTAAAAAATCTGTATAGTTGTTTTTTCCTGCTATAAAAACGCAAAGGGCTTTGGTCCATGGTGTAAAATAATTTACAGGTGAATAAACAATATGTTCAAGAGCAGCTATCAATGCCGGCTGATTTGTATCAGGGGTTTTGGAATGGCCTGCGTTAAGGATAAATTCAAGCAGCAAATTTATCTCTTTGAAAATATTGTTGGGTAGTACAATCTCCAGCATTTCTATTCCATTGTACAGCCTGCTGTTCTGTTTCAGTTCAATTAGCTCAAGAACCCTGTTTACCTGCTTTCTGTCGTGCAGCATTGAGCAGGTTTTCAATGAAAGTACCAGGTCTGTTTTTATTTCACCAAAGATTGAATTTCTTAAAAGCTTTGCATCTTCAAATTCAGGGATACCGTTAAAATATTTTATTTTAGAAACAGCCTGCTGCAATATTGTATTTAAGATGCTTTGCATTTTTGTTTCCGTATCGGGGCTTACTTCAAACTTCTTTTCCCATAGTGCATGTAAGGCTTTATCTCGGGTTGCAGAAGTATCGCCAAGGTGCGATAATAAAAAACTGGTAGAATATTGTCCTTTTAGCTTTCCTGCAATTTTAATAAAATGTGCTACATGCTTCTGGTTATTAATATCAGGATATGCTTTAAGATCAAACAAGCCATCCCCATATTGTATTAATGCTTTGCGGGCAAGATATTTATCAGTTGAATTGTGCAGCGAATTTATAAGGGTGGGCAGTAATTTTTCTATCTTAAGTTTTGCAATAGTAAGCATCGCCTTTTTTCGAACTTCAGGTTCACGATCTTTCAAAAGTGTTTCAATTGATTTTTCGAATTTAATATTACTCAGTTCGGTAATAATATCCAGTGCAAGAAGCCTTTCTTTAACAACCTGCGAACCTATCAGGTTATTTAATTCGTTTCCGGCCTTTAGCAGCTCGTCAAAATGCCTTCTTATAATTATTTGCGTAATAGTTACCTTTTTAAAGAAAGGATCAAGGTTTACCAGGTCTTTTGCATATTCTGTAATAAAATCATCGTCAAGTTTACCAAGGGCATTGAATGCAGCATTTCTTACATCAACATCCACATCTTGCAGTAAGAGGGTTTTTATTTTTTCTGCAGTGCCGGTAATATTCAATTGCTCAAGCCTGCCGATAACATATTTTTTAATTTCTTTATCAGGATTATCTAAACAATTTTCAAGCAGTTGTTGAAAATTTTCGTAGCCTCCCTTTTCTAAAAGTTGCAGCGAATAGATTATTTCCATGCTGCTGCCTTCCTGTATCTTTTTTAAGAGAATATTATTGGTTTCAGTGTCAGGAATAAAAACTTCATCACTGTTAAACACACCTTTCTTTATAGATGTATGAAGCGTGTTGATATAAGATTTTCGGATAAAAAAAATGGTAATGCACCAGATAATGATCGTTACAATCAGGATTTCAACCGTTAATAATATTGTTGCTGGAATAGCTTCCGCATTAAGCAGCAAAAGCGTTGAACCCACTATTATTAAAGCCGGCGGCAACATATATCCCTTTGCAATCATATGGCCTTTTAGCCTCAGGTGCTCTTTTAACGGTTGAAATAAGATAAAGAAAACAGGCTCCTGTATTGAAGACCGCAGCACTTCGGTAAGTAATGCCATCATACCAAACATATACAGGCTGTTGGATGAATTATCCTCCGGCGTAAAAAAGAAAATACAAGAAACAAGCAGGGCCAGCGGAGTAATAAATAAAGAAGTAATAAGCCCCACTTTTGCAATTACCCTGCTGGTAATAGAAATTTTTAAAATAAGTGAGAGCAGCCTGCCTACACCAAAAAACGTTGCAATAAAATCAGCCAGTTCGTGAATATTGGAAAACTTTGCTTTTACCTGCGATAAAAAAGTAAAATCTACAAGTGTAAAAATTATGTAACTGACAACAGAGAAAAGTGATATAAAAAATATCAGGTTATTCTTAAAAACAAAACTGATAATATCATTTCTCTTTTCATCTGCATGGTGTTCTTTATGATGATGATGAATGGCCAGACCCGAAATTTTCTCCTTATATTTTTTTACAAAACGCGATATTAAAATAACGGAAACGCCAAAGGCAGCAATTGAAAACCACAACAGGTTTTCTAAACTTACAAATTTAAGTAACAGTGCTATTGATATATAACCAATTAGTTTTGCAGGCACATCGCCGGCACCCACTATTGCAAACACACGCTTACTTTCTCGTATATTAAAAAGCAGTGAGGTAAGCCCCCAGAACGCATAACCGGCAAGCATATAAACAATTGAACTCCACACAAGCAGAACAAAAAACAGCCATTTACTTTCGCTGTTTAACAGGCCCAGCCAGAATAAAAACACGGTAACAATTGCAGTAATGGCAATTATCCTGATCATCATAACCGGCGACAGTGCATGTTCAATCTTTTCATAAAAGATATTTATTACCACCAGTGTAGCAGCAATGTACAGGTAAGCCTGCGGCAAATAATTTATGGAGTAGTTGTGCAGGAAAAGTGAATACGAAACGATTGTAAGAAAAGCCGTGGCAATACCAAGAAAAAGTTGCACAAACATCAGGTCAAACACCACACCCGATTCTGTTTCTTTTATATTTAGCAGCCTGAGAATATTTGCCTTCATAATAGTACCGGAAACTTTAAAGCAGTGTTGTATTCAGAGCTTTAAAAGTAGCAAGAAAAAACTGCATATTACCGATGCACCTTCAAATATCTGTTATAAAAAATCATGGAATAAAGACAGAGGAATTTTTTACCAAACGGTTGTATCAATATTTAGCACCGCTTGCGTCGCACTCTTGTACGTTCAAAACAATATGCTGCAATATGCAGTCGGGTTTCAGCAATCAGACCTGGTTGAATTTTCAAGTGAAGGTTGCAGATAGCCCAAATATATTATGCAGCAAAAGTGTGCTATCCCGAAATGAATTCGGTCCCGAACTTGTTTCGGGATGCCACGGCTGTTTAAATGATGCCATGAAAGAGGAACTGTGAAACGAGCGTGGCAAGAAAAGCTTCATAGTAATTCAATTGCCCGGTACAAAAAAAGGTACTTATATTTTTGAAGCTGAATTTTACAGATTAAAATCATTGCTCATTTCTGCAGAGGTGCGTTGTATTATGTTGTATATGAAATTTATTTTATCAGTAATCTGGTGCAGGTTAGTTTGTGTTTTTGCCATTTGTTCTACCTCGCGTATTTCCTGGTGTAAGCAGTTAATGCAAAGCAGATCGATATTGGCTTTCATTTTGTGTGCAATAAAGTAAACAGACCTCCAGTTTTTTTCATCACCGGCTTTTACAAGTTCTGTTGCATTTGCAGGAACATTGTTAAGAAAAACGCTTACGATATCACGAATGAAACCATCATCTGCGTTGTCAATCTCAAGCAGGCGTTGAAGGGAATACAATTTGGGTTGATCAGTCATTAAATTTATTGTCGCCGTTCCTTTGCAGTTTTAGTTCATTGTTGTTTACCATGCGGTAAATGGTAGATTTACCTACATCAAGTTTATCTGCTACCTTAAGTACGTCGTAATTATTTGTATCAAGGTAGTGCTGTATCATTTGAGATGTAAATTGCTTCAGTGTTAAAGAGTCAGAACCCGTAGTAAAATGGTTGTTACTGTGGGTACTCAGTTCTATATGCTCGGCATTAATTTCTTCTGTATCACTCATAACACAGGCAAGTTCTACAACAGACTTTAGTTCTCTTATGTTTCCAGGGAATGAATAAAGCATTAGTTTTTTCTTTGCCTCTACATCAAAGTGCTTTTTGGGTAAATTATTATCGTTACAAAACAGGTCAGTAAAATGTTTGGCTATCAATATTATATCGCTGCCTCTTTCGCGTAGCGGCGGCAGTTTTATGGGCAGCCCGAGTAAGCGGTAGTACAGATCCTCCCTGAATTTACCTTTTTTTACCTGGTCGAGCAGGTTACGGTGCGTTGCCGCAATAATGCGCACATTTATTTTTATCAATTCATTGCTGCCCACCCTCGATATTTCCTGTTCCTGTAAAACCCGCAACAATTTAGCCTGCATGTTAATATCCATTTCGCCAATCTCATCAAGGAATAACGTTCCGTTGTGTGCCTCTTCAAATTTTCCAATTCGCCTGGTGCTTGCACCTGTAAAAGAACCTTTTTCGTGGCCAAACAATTCGCTTTCGAGCAGCTCTCTTGGAATTGCGGCAACATTCACAGGAACAAAAGGAAACTTCTTTCTTGCCGAATTAAAATGAATAGATTTTGCCACAAGATCTTTACCGGTTCCGGTTTCACCGGTAACTGAAACGGTAATATTTGTAACGGTAGCCTTCTCCATTAAGCTGAAAACCTGTTTTAAAGTGTGGCTGTTACCAATAATCGCTTTTTGAAATGTATATTTTTTTTGAACTTCTAACTGTAGTTCTGCCAGTTCTTTTTTTAGCGCAATATTTTCGCGCATATGGCCAATTGACAGCCATAAACGTTCCTGTGTATCGCCATCTTTTACAATATAGTCATCTGCGCCTTTCTTAAAAAGATCAACGGCAATTTTTATATCTTCCTGACCCGAAATGATGATTACTTTGGTGTCGGGGCTAATTTCTTTTACCTGTGCTAATAAAGAATCACCGGTTGTATCAGGTAGAGAATAGTCGAGTGTAACGATGTCGGGTTTTTCGTGCAGAACGTTTAAAAAATCTCTGGCTGTAAAGAATTTTTTAACGCGAAAATCGGGATTCAATGAAAGAAAATGACCCAACACAGCGCAGTAAACAGCGTCGTCTTCAACAATGAAAATTGAAATAGGTTCCTGTTTCATATTGGATTATTCAAACGTACATTAAAAATTTGAATTTTCGCGACGTAACAGATAATTATAAGCTGAATATAAGTATCATTTAAACAGCTTTAATCAATAAATAAAATATCAGTATTATTAGCCTGCATTTGCATTTTATGGCATCGCCGGTTGTGTCACTCACTTGTACTTTCTGAATATTTATCAGCAAAAAAACTGCCGGTAAGTATAAGCCAAATTGCGATTAAAGGTGTTAGTCCATTTTTTAGATGCGGCCCAAACCGGGTAATATTTTGGGTTAAAGAATACCGTGCATTTAAATTCATTTTCCTATCCGTCAAATTAGTGTAACGGTACACAGTATTTGCCGCTGCTACATTTTTTAAGGTTGTGTTGTTTCGAACATTTATTTTTGTTATTATGGAAGTCAACAGGGAACTGGTAAATAATCTGGCTCATTTAAGCAGGCTATATTTTACAGATGAGGAAAAGCAGGAACTTGAACACGACCTGCAACGCATGATATCTTTTGTAGAAAAGCTGAATGAGGTTGATACAAAAGACATTAAACCATTACAGCACATGAGTAACGACATAAATGTTTTTCGCGAAGATGAAATTAAAGGCTCTGCAACAAGAGAAGAGGCATTGCAGAATGCCCCCACCACAAACGGTGTTTTTTTTAAAGTACCTAAGGTTATAAAAAAATAATCATAGTAAAACCGAAGATTAAACTTTACAATTACAAACAAAAGTTATTTCATGGATTCTATTATACACCTGGAAAATATAATAAAAACATACTTTATGGGCAGCAACTCTTTAACGGTGTTAAAGGGGCTTTCCCTCGATATTTACAGGAATGAATATGTTGCGTTGATGGGCCCCAGCGGAAGCGGTAAAAGTACGCTCATGAATATTATCGGCTGCCTGGATACACCTTCAGAAGGTACATATATACTTAATGGCAGCGACGTAAGTAAAATGAGCGACGACGATCTTGCAGAAGTTCGTAATAAAGAAATCGGTTTTGTGTTCCAGCAATTTAACCTGTTACCAAGGCTTACCGCTGCAGAGAATGTGGCTTTACCACTTGTATATGCAGGTATAAGCAAAAAGGAAAGAACAGACCGCGCAATGGAAGCTCTGAATAAAGTAGGATTATCAGAAAGAAGCCATCATAAGCCCAATGAAATGAGCGGTGGTCAAATTCAGCGGGTGGCAATAGCAAGGGCGTTGGTAAACAACCCTTCTATATTGCTGGCAGATGAACCTACCGGTAACCTTGATTCGAAAACTTCTGTTGAGGTTATGGAAATATTTGGAAAAATTCAGGAGTCAGGCAATACCGTTGTATTGGTTACGCATGAGGAAGATATAGCCGGTTATGCCAAAAGGGTGGTTCGTTTAAGAGATGGGGTTATAGAAAGCGACAATGTAAAAACACCTATCCACTCATTTAGTTAAACAGCAAAAAATATTTAGTGGAAATTATGGGGAGAGTTTATGCTCTCCTTTTTTTATTTAATGAACCTCTGCCGGTTAATTTTGTTCAGTATTGTTATAGAGTACAAGTGAGTGACACAAGGAACGATGAGGAAAGATTAAATGATGGTTACAAAAATTTTAAGCTATAAATTCTTTTAATGGCAACTAAAATATATACGAAAACAGGCGACAAAGGCAAAACCAGTTTAATTGGTGGAACCAAAGTACCAAAAAGCCATATACGAATTGAAGCTTATGGCACTGTAGATGAATTGAATTCTTATATTGGTTTGGCAGGCGATCATATTATGGATGCGCATACAAAAACAATTCTTAAAGAAATACAGGACAGGCTTTTTACCATAGGGTCGTCACTGGCATGCGACCCTGATAAGGAGCCTTTGATGAAAATCCCGGACTTGAAAGAAGCTGACATTTACCTGCTTGAAAACGAGATGGATGCTATGAACAATATATTGCCGCCCATGAAGTTTTTTGTAATGCCGGGCGGCCATGTAGCTGTTTCTACAACACATATAGCCCGTTGTGTATGCAGGCGCTCAGAACGCTTGTGTGTAAATATGCAGGAGCATGAATTATTTGTAGAGCCATTGGTAATTAAATACCTGAACCGTTTAAGCGATTATCTATTCGTAGTATCGCGTTATGTAGCGCACTTGCTGCAGGTTGCAGAAATACCTTGGAAGCCCAGAGTTGCTTAGTTTACTTTTCCTCCAAATGAAATTTATGAAAAAAGCGGTGTACAGCGGGTGCCATAAACACACTGATATTGGTAATAAAAGCCACCCCGCTGAATAACGCATAGAACGAAGAAAACCATTTACCACCTGTTGTTGTTACTTCTGCCACAGGCCCCATACCTGCAAGTATCATAGAGGCATTGTGCAGCGAATCTAGCCAGGGAATATTCGCCGTATAATGATAGCCCAAAATACCCACCGCAAGACAGCTAAAAAGTATTAGATCCATATACAAAAAATTCTTCCAAAGCCTTTTATAGTAAACTCTTTTTGTAGCAAGCGGCTGATATTTTCTTTCGTACATGAGAATTGATTTTGTTTGTATAAAATATTATTTGGTAGCTGAGCTTATCTGTGCATCTATTGAAGACTTAAGATCTAAATACATCTCTTTTCTGCTGTCGTTTAATAAGGTTTTTACAAAGAATATAGCTGCATAATTCCTGCCGATATCAACCATAGGCCAGGTACCAAACAATCCGGGGCTGGATACCACTGTACTTTTATTATTGGCATCTGCTTCAAGTACCCATTCGCCCAATGCATAATTAAAACCCTGTGCAGCCGGTGGCGCATATTTAATAATTTCAGGAACTGTTACGGCCTTTTGCATCTCGGCAACTGCTGCTTCGCTTAATATTTTTTTACCATTATATGTTCCTTTATTTAAAATCATAACAAGAAAATTCATATAGTCTGTAGCAGAACTTTTTGCACCACCGCTTGGGTTTACGGCCCTTTCATAATCAGTAGAAAAAGTACTGTTCTTCATGTTTAGCGGACGAAAAATTCTTTCCTGCATTAAACGGTCGAAAGGCCTTTTACTAATAATTTCCAAAACTCTTCCTGCAATGTTTAAACCAATGCCGCTGTAACGAAATTCTACACCAGGGTTAGCCTGTATATTGTGTTTACTTGCAAAATCATTCACTTCATCTTCAAGCGATTTGTATTTGCTCATTTTAATAATAGCACCCAACCCAACCTTATCACCTTCTATGCCGGTTGTGTGAGAAAGGCACTGCCTTATGGTAATATAACCTTTACCATATTCTTTAAATATGGGGAGGTATTTACTCACATAATCGTCCAATGAAATTTTGCCCTCATCCACAAACTGCATTACCAGTGCAGCAGTAAACCATTTGCTGCAGCTTGCAACAGCTGCCTGTGTGTTAGCAGTAAAATCGCCAAGGGTTTTATTGTAAATTATTTTATTGTCTTTATAAACCAGGGCTACTGCATTATTGCCAAGCTGTTTTTGATATTGCAGCAGTTTGCTATCTAGTTCGCTAAAATTATATTGTGCTTTTAAAGCCTGCAACAATAGCAGGAAAACCAATACTGTACTGCCTTTCATGCAGGCTTGTTTAAATTCTTGCGACATATTTTCTGATTTACCTTGTTGGATTATCGTTTGCGTGCAACATTAAAGTTATTTGAATTAATGTTATTAGCCCGGCTTATATATCGCTATTGATCTTTCGTTGTGTCACTCACTTGTACGTTCTGAACAATATTGAACAACGCGAGTGGTAAAACGTAAACCGCAAGTTTGGTTTACAACTTTCGATTTACATTTTCCGGCTCAGAACTTGCGATTGCTGCTTCACGTTCCGAAAGTAGAAGTGAGTGACACAACGAAGACGCCCAAAGAGCAAATGCCTGTAACAGAAAATTAAATACTTATAACTTATTACTTAAAACTTATAACAAATATTATGAACTTAGGAAACTTCACCATAAAAGCAGCCGAAGCTGTACAACAGGCGCAGCAATTGGCGTTTAATTTAAAGAACCCTAATATAGAAACGGAGCATATATTAAAAGCATTGCTCGATCAGGAAGATTCGCCTGTAGATTATTTATTAAAGAAAAATAATGTAACGCTCAATCTTGTTGAAAGTAAGCTGGAAGAACTTTTAAGCAAACTGCCCAAAACATCCGGTGAGCCTGCACAGATGATGGGCCGCGAAGCCAACAATGTAGTGCTTCGTGCCGGAGCAGTAATTAAAAAATTCGGCGATGAATTCATCACACCAGAACACCTGGTACTGGCCATTGTACAAGGCAACGATGCAGCAGCAAAATTGCTAAAAGACTCAGGGCTTACCGAAAAGGGTTTGATGACTGCTATTAAAGATTTGCGTAAAGGTGAAACTGTAAGCAGCCAAACCCAGGAAACCCAGTTCAATACATTAAACAAATACGCAAAGAACCTTATTGAAATGGCCCGTAACGGCAAGCTTGATCCGGTAATTGGCCGCGACGAAGAAATAAGACGAACACTACATATTTTAACGCGCCGTACAAAAAATAACCCAATCCTTGTGGGTGAACCGGGTGTAGGTAAAACCGCAATAGCAGAGGGTTTGGCCATGCGTATTGTAAATGGCGATGTACCCGAAAACCTGAAGTCAAAAATTATTTATGCGCTGGATATGGGGCAACTAATTGCCGGTGCAAAATATAAAGGTGAGTTTGAAGAACGCTTGAAAGGCGTTGTAAAAGAAGTGGCAGCAAGTGATGGAGAAATAATCTTATTCATTGATGAAATTCATACCCTTGTTGGTGCCGGTGGCGGCGAAGGTGCAATGGATGCTGCCAACATTTTAAAACCTGCTCTTGCCCGTGGAGAATTAAGAGCCATTGGTGCAACAACACTGAACGAGTATCAAAAGTTTTTTGAAAAGGATAAAGCGTTGGAACGCCGCTTTCAAAAAGTGATGATTGATGAACCTTCTGTTGAAGATGCTATTTCTATTTTGCGTGGTTTAAAAGACCGTTACGAAACACACCATCATGTGCGTATAAAAGACGACGCAATTATTGCCGCTGTTGAATTAAGTAGCCGCTATATTACTGATCGCTTTTTACCGGATAAAGCCATTGATCTTATTGATGAAAGTGCAGCCAAGCTTCGTTTGGAAATGAACTCTATGCCTGAAGACCTGGATAAATTAGAAAGGCAGATAAGACAATTGGAAATTGAACGCGAAGCCATTAAAAGAGAAAACGATGAAGTAAAGCTGAAAGAACTTAATACAGAGATCGCTAATCTTTCTGTAGAGCGGGACACATTCAAAGCTAAATGGAAAGAAGAGAAAGAGATTGTAGAAAAAGTACAAAATGCAAAAGCCGACATTGAACAGTTAAAATTACAGGCAGACCAGGCTGAAAGGAACGGAGATTATGGTAAAGTTGCAGAAATACGTTATGGTAAAATAAAAGAGCAGGAAAAGGTGATCAATCAATTATCTGCTTTGCTTGAATCTATTAGTGATAAACGTATTATGAAAGAGGAGGTAGATGCTGAAGATATTGCTCAAAGTATTGCAAAATCAACAGGTATACCGGTTTCAAAAATGATGCAGGGCGAAAAAGAGAAGCTGCTAAAACTTGAAGAGGAATTACACAACAGGGTAGTGGGTCAGGAGGAAGCGATTACTGCAGTTGCAGATGCTATTCGTCGCAGCCGTGCCGGGTTACAAGATCCCAAAAAACCAATAGGATCATTCATATTTCTCGGTACTACAGGTGTGGGCAAAACAGAGTTGGCTAAAGCACTTGCAGAATATCTTTTTGATGATGAAAGTATGATGACGCGGATTGATATGAGCGAATACCAGGAAAAGCATACCGTTAGCCGTTTAGTTGGAGCACCTCCGGGATATGTAGGGTATGATGAAGGTGGCCAGTTAACTGAAGCCGTACGCCGCAAGCCTTACAGCGTGGTGCTTTTAGATGAAATTGAAAAAGCAAACCCTGATGTTTGGAACATATTATTGCAGGTACTGGACGATGGCCGCTTAACTGACAATAAAGGCCGGGTGGTAAATTTTAAAAATACCATCATTATTATGACAAGCAACATTGGCAGTCATATAATACAGGAAGCTTTTGAAAGTGTAACAGAAAAGAATGTGGATGATGTAACAGAAAAAGCAAAAGTAGAAGTGATGGCTTTGCTGCGGCAAACAGTTCGCCCCGAATTTTTAAACAGGGTAGATGAGATTATTATGTTCCATCCATTGATGAAAAAAGAGATCAGGGGAATTATTAATATACAGCTAAACCAGTTAAAAAGATTGGTAGCTGAAAATGGAATTCAATTGCATTTCAGCGATTATGCTATTGATTATCTGGCAGAAAATGGATACGATCCGCAGTTTGGTGCAAGGCCACTTAAGCGATTGATTCAAAAGCAGATTGTAAACCAGTTAAGTAAAAAAGTACTGGCTGGCGATATCAACAAAAGCCTGCCGGTTCTTGTTGATGTATTCGATAATACGGTAGTTTTCAGAAGTGAAGTTTTAGAAACTGAAAAAATGACCGGTAAAATCAAATAAAAACCATTATTACGGTAAAATATTGCGGCATCAGATTTATTTACTATCATTGCCGGAACGAAATTTGCAGTAAATGAGCAACTGCAAAAGCTGAAAATTAAAATAATAACCCCTGTTTAGTTCCTTTTCATAGTAAAAATTGCTTCTATAAAGGTTAAAAAGGTAAAAAGTAAAGTAGTTATGGCATTCAAGAAAGAAGTAGTAGAGATCATTGAACCAAGAGATATGTTCGTAGGTAATGTTGATGCACCGGTTACCCTTGTTGAGTTTGGAGAATACGAGAGTGAGGTTTGTGCTAAAGCAAACGAAGTAGTAAAACAGGTATTACAAAAATACGAAGGTGATGTAAGGTTTAATTTCCGTCATTTTCCACTTACTGGTATACACCAGCGCAGCCTTAAAGCAGCAGAATCAGCCGTTGCAGCCGGGCAGGTTGGTATGTTTTGGGAAATGCACAACGTACTATTTGCCAATCGCCGCAATCTGGGCATAACCAGTTTAAAACTGCATTCGCGTGAAGCTGGTATTCAAAATAAGCATTTTCTCGATGAACTGGTAAACGCTACTTATGGCTGGCAGGTGCAGGGCGATATTAAGGAAGGCCTTAAAAAAGGCGTAAAAGATGTACCTGCATTTTTTATCAATGATGAACTTTTTACAGGCAAAGTAACTCTTGAAGATTTTAGTAAAGTAATCGACGAAGCTTTAAAAAAAACCAAACGTAAAACCCCCGCAAAGCAGAGAGCTTAAAATATACAATTTCAAAGCCCCGGTTTTTTACCGGGGTTTTTTGTTGATATACCTGGCTTAATCGTTTTACTCATCGTTCCTTGTGTCACTCACTTGTACTGTATATCATTGTGNNACCCCAACAAGTATTTCGGAATATTGGGCAATTGTAATTGGTTTTATATAATAATCTTTTACAACAGGTATTTTTTTTGCCCTTTCGATATCTTTTTCAGAAACAGAAGAGCTGATAACATATATAGTAATTTCTTTTACAAGCCTCGTCTTGATAGTTTCATAAGCTTCGAGAAACTCCCATGCATCCATATAGGGCATGTTTACATCCAGGAAAATGATATCGGGCAGCGCATCTGTATCGGTAACCGTTTGCAATAAAAAATGAAAGGCTTCTTGGCCATTTGAAAAAATTAAGATGTTATTGGTGGCATTGACATGCTGAATCATTTTCTTTGAAGTTACCTGGTAAATCAGGTCGTCATCTATAATGCAAACGGTACTCACTTTCATATTGGTATAGGTAAAGATTATTGGTAGAATATCGGAAAAATAAAATCCGGCTAAAATTTGTTAGCCGGATTTTGCAATGTTATCTGTATTTTAATTAGCAGAACCTTGCGCTCGTTTAAATTAAGCGTTATTTAATATCTTTATTTCTTCGGTAAGTTTTGGTATAATTTCGAATGCATCGCCCACAATTCCGTAATCAGCTGCCTTAAAGAAAGGAGCTTCAGGGTCTTTATTGATTACCACAATTGTTTTGCTTCTGTTTACACCGGCAAGATGTTGAATGGCACCGGATATGCCAATTGCTATATATAAATTCGGTGCAATTTGTACACCTGTTTGCCCAACATGCTCGTGGTGAGGTCGCCAGTTACTGTCGGCCACAGGACGGCTACATGCTGTTGCAGCATGTAATACATGCGCTAAATCTTCTACAATACCCCAATTTTCAGGTCCCTTTAAACCACGGCCACCGCTTACTACAACATCTGCTTCTGTCAGAGGTACTTCACCACTTACTTTATTTACACCAGTAATTTTTATTGATGGCGTTGCAACAGTAATATTTAACTGGCTTACTGCTGCAATGCCTTCTCCCGTAACTATTTTGTAACTATTGGGATTAATTGAAATTACCTTAATAGCAGAACTGATATTTACATTGGCATACGCCTTACCACTAAATACAGTCTTTTTAACAACAAAACCGGTTGACGTATCCGGTAAAGAAATAGCCCCTGCTACAAGCCCTGCCTTTAAGCCTGCGGCAACTCTTGGTGCAACAGCTTTACCGGTTTGATTATGAGAGAACACTATAATTGTTGCAGATAATTCCACAACAATATCCTCAATAGCTTTGGCATACACCTGCGCATCTAAGTAATTAAGACTTTCATTGCTTACCTGGTGTACTTTGCTGATGCCGTATTTTCCTAATGCTGCAAGGTCGTCATTTACGGTACCAAGCAATAAGCCTTCTGCTGCAATCCCCAATTGTTTAGCTACTGCAGCTCCATAGGAAAGCGCTTCGAAGGATGCTTTTTTTATATGACCATCAGAATGGTCGAGAAATATTAAGACTGACATATTATTAAATTACAGTTTTATTTAGAAGTTGTAAGTGATTCGGGCAACAATGTGCATCATTAAGCTGAATAGATACATACAGTAAAAGTGTGCGACGCAAGAAAAGCTTAATCGATGTTATATGTTCGGCAAACAATGTATTCCCTATATAGCTTTAGCTTCTTCGTGCAACAGGCGCACCAGTTCTGCCACATTATCTGCTGCAACTAATTTTACTCCTGCTTTTGCGGGTGGCAGTTCGTAGCTCACCACATTGGTTAATGCTTCAATTGCTATGGGTTCAACTACTTTTAAGGGTTTTGTTCGAGCCGCCATAATGCCGCGCATATTGGGAATGCGTTGTTCTGCCATACCTTTCTGGCAACTTACAACAACAGGTAATAACACTTCGCAAATTTCTTCGCCCCCTTCAATTTCGCGTTCAATTGTAGCTGTTGTGCCGTTAATATTAAATTTTGTGGCCAGGGAAACATAAGGCATGTTTAGTAATTCTGCAAGCATGCCTCCTATAGAAGAACCGTTGTAGTCGATTGTTTCTTTTCCTGTAAAAATAAGATCGTAGCCACCTGCTTTTGCCACTTCAGCAATTTGTGCCGCAATATAGTAGCTGTCGCTGCTTTCAGCGTTTATACGTATGGCCTCATCGCCTCCGAGGGCCAGAGCCTTACGGATAACCGGATCGCAATCTGCACCTCCGGCAGTTACAAGATGCACTATTATGGAAGTGTCTTTTTCTTTTAGCTCCAGAGCTCTAACCAATGCATACCATTCATCGTAAGGGTTAATAATCCATTGAACACCATTTTCTTCAAATTTGGTGTTGCCATCTTTAAAGGCAACTTTCGATGTTGTGTCGGGCGTTTTGCTTATGCATACCAATATTTTCATTGCGTGTAGTTTAACAGGCTTTTCATAAGAAAGTCAAAAAAATAGTTGTTTATGCAACTAATTGCAAATATAGTATCTAAATTATTGCGACAAAAGTTTGCAGAGAATTTTTTTCAATTTGTATCTCTGATATTCAAGGAATTTCGCTATCAATATTCCTTGTTTATAAACATTATTACCCGGTATACAAAAAATTAACAAAATGCTGGTATCGTTTTTGTCTTATTAAATTAAACGAAAACCTAAATACCCCGTCTTTAGTACTTTAAAATGGAAAAAATGAGAAACCTGAAATTTATATTGACTTTTTTTAGCATAGCACTGAGTGCCCTGCTGATGAATGGATGTTCGAAGAATTCAACTACGCCAATAGCTCCTCCACCTCCTCCACCGGGATCTGGAAATATTTTACAAAATGTAGTTTATGGTAAGAATATAAATGTAGACGGTCAAATGGAAACACTTGATATGGACATTTACTTCCCCCCAAATATGCAGCCCGGGAAAAAATATCCCTTGGTAATGCATATGCATGGCGGTGGCTATTCAATCGGAACTAAAGATAATTCTGCAGGAAAATGCCTGTTACTTGCTGATTCAGGATTTATTGCAGCAACCATCAATTACAGGCTTGGATGGGATAATGGCCCTGGTGTATGTGCCGGCGATATGGCATCCTTATACGAAGCTGCCTACCGCGCCATTCAGGATGCCAATGCTGCAATGCGTTTTCTTGTTTCAAAGGCCGATGCATATCAAATAGATACAAACTGGATCTTCGAAAGCGGAGCAAGCGCAGGCGGTTCCATAGCCCTTACCAGTACTTATATGACGGATGCGTATGTACAGGCTACCACTCCTGATGTTGTAGCTAAATTGGGTGGTTTAAACAACCAGGGTAATAACCTTACCAATACATTTTCTGTAAAAGGGATTTGCAGTATTGGAGGTTCTTTGCAGGATTCTACCCTTATCAATTCAAATAAGGCAGTACCTACTATTTTCTTTCAGGGCGGTGCAGATCAAACAATTCCGGTTGATATTGGTACCTATTTAATGTGCCCGAATTATATACAGTTGTTTGGCTCATTATGTCTCTACAGGCAATTAGAAGCCAATGGAAAGCCAGTAGTTGCACATATTTTACCTGGTGCCGATCATGGAAATAATGGTGACAGCGGTTTTTCAAACGATTTTATGATGAGCAATACCGCATGTTTCTTTCATAGCCTTATGAAGAAAGGCCCTCTTCAAAACGGTATATATTACGGAACAATAAACAGTTGTAAATAAGTATCTATAAATTTAAAAGGCTCCGGTATGTTGAAGTACCGGAGCCTTTTTTATTTTTAGCCAAGCTACAGAATTACTATGATGCACCGCTTGCGTCGCACCCTTGAGCTGTATATCTTTATTCAGCAATGAACGCGTAGAACCTGCAGTGGTAAATACCACTTTAGCATGTGGAAATTTTGCTACGTTCCGCAGATCCCAAATGGTTTGTATGCATTAGGCAAACAAAAATGAATTTTTATAGCGATCACCTTCCTGCGGCTGCTACTCTTCGCTTAAATGTCGCCATGAAAGAAGAACTGCGAAACGAGCGTGGCAAGTAAAGCAGCAATGAAATACATTTGTTCGGCTCCAATTTTTTTGGGTTATATTAACGCTGTCAGTTAATGTGAAAGGCATAAATAAAGAATTAGTTTTTATTTTCGTGCCCGCACGATTAATATGTTACCTTAAATTTGCAAATTCCAACATCAACCGTACAAACATGAATTTCAATCTGTCGCAAATGCCCGATCGTAACGTGAAACCCCGTACTAACGGTATTACAATGGTTATGGATAAAGGGCTGAGTATTCCTGAAGTACATAATTTTATGAGCCTCTGCGAGCCGCATGTTGATATAGTGAAACTTGGTTTTGGTACCTCTTATGTTACGCCAAACCTTCGTGAAAAAATTGAAGCCTACCAGGCTTATGGAATTCCGGTTTACTTTGGCGGAACCTTGTTTGAAGCCTTCTTAATACGCAACCAGTTTGAAGATTATATTGCTATTTGCAAAGATTATAAGATCACCCACATGGAAGTAAGCGATGGTTCTGTTACCATTCCGCATGCTGAGAAATGTGGTTATATAGAAAAACTTACCAAATACGGCACTGTACTGAGTGAGGTGGGTAGCAAAGATGCAGCACATATTATTCCTCCGTATAAGTGGATTGAACTGATGCGTGCAGAACTTGAAGCGGGCAGCACCTATGTAATTGCCGAAGCACGTGAAAGCGGCAACGTTGGTATTTACCGCGGCAGTGGCGAAGTGCGTGAAGGCCTTGTTCAGGAAATTCTTACTCAAATACCCGGTGAAAAGGTTTTATGGGAAGCTCCCCAGAAAGGGCAGCAACTATATTTTCTTGAATTATTGGGCTGTAATGTAAACCTTGGCAATATTGCACCATCAGAAGTAATACCGCTGGAAACCATGCGGGTAGGACTTCGTGGCGATACGTTTGAGCTTTACCTGAATAAAGAAACTACTTCATAATGCGTGAATACGGATTAATCGGTTATCCATTATCACACTCATTTTCACAAAAATATTTCACTCAAAAATTTGAGAAGGAAGCAATTGCAGACGCGGTGTTCCATGCGTTTGCCATTCCTTCCATCGAAGAACTTCCGCAGCTTTTAAAAGATCATCCGCAGTTGGTGGGTTTTTGTATTACCATTCCTTACAAAAGATCAGTAATGCAATACCTTAATGAAGCTTCAGATGCTGTTAAGCAAATGGATGCCTGCAACTGCGTTAGAATAACCAATGGCAAACTGTATGGTTTTAATACAGATGTGGTGGGTTTTGAAAAATCTTTCATTAAACACCTGCAGCCACATCATACCCATGCATTGATTCTTGGTACCGGCGGCGCATCATCGGCAGTTGAATTTGTGTTGAAGAAGCTCAACATCGCTTATCATTTTGTTTCCCGCACAAAAGATGAATCGAAAAATATTCTTGGTTATACCGATGTAAATGAAGCGCTGCTGGCTACACATTCAGTTATTATCAATTGCACACCGCTTGGCACGTATCCAAATGTTGATGCGGCACCGCAACTACCCTATCATCTCCTAAATGCTTCCCACTATCTTTTCGATCTGGTGTACAATCCTCCCAAAACAAAATTCCTTTTACTTGGCGAACAGCAGGGCGCAACTATGGAAAACGGTTCCGAAATGCTGGCTTTGCAGGCCGAAGAAAACTGGATTATCTGGAATAGTTAGGGAAATATTTTTGAGCCAAACAATAGGATTTCAATTTAGCGTTCGTTGCGTCGCACACTTGTACTGCAGTATATCAGTCAACAACTGGGGCAACTGTCTACCAAAGTTTCAACAGTAAAAGTGTGCGACGCAAGTAAAGCTTCATAGTAGTAATACAGCCCGGCTCATTATTTCAACAATCATTACTCTTGCTTATATTTGGTTTCATTTCTTTTTAAAAATTCCAGCAATGCCGAACAAATTATCTAACGCCGAAATCATTCAGCAACTCACTGATCAAAATACACAGAAAGTAAAATTGGCCATCACCGATATTGACGGCATCCTGCGTGGTAAAATGATCAGCTTCGATAAATTCAAATCCATTGCAGAAAAAGGTTTTGGTTTTTGCAATGTAGTGTTTGGCTGGGATGCAGCCGACGTGGCTTATGATAACGTGCAGGTTACCGGCTGGCATACAGGCTATCCCGATTCAACTGCGGTAATTGATCTGCAGACTTTCCGCAAAGTTCCATGGGAGAATGATGTGCCTTTTTTTCTTGCAGATTTCCGCGACGAAAAAGGAAATGATTTGCCTGTTTGTCCGAGAAGTTTATTAAGAAAAATTGCAAAGCAGGCAAATGATGCAGGTTATATTCCCTATTGTTCGCAGGAGTTTGAATGGTTCAACCTTATCAACAATGTGGATGAATTATATGAAAATAAATTCCGCGATCTTAAGCCAATGACGCATGGCATGTTTGGCTATTCAGTGTTGCGTTCTTCACAAAAAAGTGGCTTCTTTAACGACCTCTTTGACCTACTTCAAAAATTTGATGTACCTATTGAAGGTCTGCACACAGAAACCGGTCCGGGCGTATATGAAGCAGCGATTGTTTATTCAGAAATTCTTGAAGCCGCAGACCGCGCCGTGCTTTTTAAAAGCGGCGCAAAACAGATTGCCAACCAGCACGGACTCATTGCAACTTTCATGGCGAAGTTCAATGAAAATCTTCCAGGCTGCAGCGGGCATGTGCACCAGAGTTTATGGAGCACAGAAAAAAAACAAAACCTTTTTTACGATAAAAAAAGCAAAACCGGTATCAGCGCTTTGATGGAAAATTATATTGCCGGCCAGTTGCATTGCCTGCCTTATATATTGCCCATGTTTGCGCCAACCGTAAACAGTTACAAGCGTTTGGTAGAAGGTGCATGGGCGCCCACTACATTAACATGGGCCATTGATAACCGCACCACTGCTTTGCGTGCATTGCCCTCAAGCGCTACTGCCACAAGGCTTGAGACAAGAGTGGTGGGCAGCGACAGCAATCCTTATCTCGCCATGGCCGCCTGTCTTGCATCGGGTTTGTATGGTGTAAAAAATAAATTGAAATTAAAAACCCCTGCAACCATTGGCAATGGTTATGCAGATCTGCGCAACGGAACCTTACCAAAAAATCTTTGGGATGCCACACAAAATATGAAAGAGTCGCCCATTGCAAAAGAGCTGTTTGGCGAAGCATTCGTAGATCATTTCACCGCAACAAGAGAGTGGGAGTGGCGGCAGTTCAGCAAAGTAGTTACCGATTGGGAACTGAAAAGATATTTAGAAATTATTTAATTTTTTGAACCAGGCAGAAGTTTTTTATGGCGTCTTCGTTGCGTCGCACACTTGTACGGTTGGATTATATATTGAGCTTTTACCGAAGCGAAGAATGAAGCGAAATGGTTTATAAACTATGGCAAGTATGGAGGGCTGACTTGTTGGTGGTGTACTTGGGCATGCCTAATCTTTTAATGCATTATTTTGTTTAGCTATGAGAATAATTTTATAGACATCTAATATTAATTAAATTTAGCATCGTATTCCTCAATACGTTTTATGATTCTATTCTTTTCTTCTTGTGAAGCCATTTTTAGATCTACAGTTACACTTCTAGCAAGTTGGATGTTTCGCTGATTGAATATTTCCGATCCCAATTTCTTTAGATAGTTAACATTTTTATCTGACAATTGAAATGAATATATTTGATATAATGTTTTTCCTTCACTTGTTACTAGACGCTCACAAAGAAAATAAGTATCTACAGAAAGAATTTGCTCTACTTGTGATTGTGCCTCAATAATTTTAGTCTTAAGTGCATCACTTATTTTAAAGCTATCCATTACATTAGGAGCCCATGGTGTTTTGGCAGTGTCTTTAAACGTTTTTTTATCTCTGGCAAGTGTATCTCTTATATCTTGATATGAGGTAATATAATTTTCATCGTGATGATTTACATAAAAGAGATCGGTTTCATATCCATTATTAGACCATAATGTAAAGCCAGTTAATATTTTGAATCTTGTCTGCCTGTCATTGGTATAATAATCTGGATCATATATATAAAAAACATCGCCATAATAATAAGTGTTATATGTTTTTTCGGGTATTAAATAACAATCAATTTTATCTATCAAAGCTTCTTTTTGCCCCGTATTAACTACTGAAAAATATTTTTTGAGTTCTAAATCTCCAAAAGAGGTTGTTATTGTTAGCTGTTTAATTGGATGGAATTCAAATTTGGATGAATCAAACCATTGTGGTTTTAGATAGGCATAATAAAGACTTATTAGACTAAATAAAACTGATATTAAAGATATTATAACTGAAGACTTTGATTTCTCCATAAAATGAAAGTTTTGAATAAAGAAATGCTTGGTTGAGAAATTAAATTTTAGTTTTATTGGTTGCGTTAAGGATAATTATCCGAATATATGCAAAAAAATTACGCAAAGACATCGCTCATAAACAGGAGTGATAAAAATTTTGAACTCTTCGCGTCGATCTACGCCTCAGTAAAAGATGATTTGCATATCCGAATGTACAAGAGTGCGACGCAAGAAAAGTTCAATGAAGCTGCAAAGTTTGGTTCATAATATTTTCCAAACCTGTATTAAAACCTTATCGGGTTTTCTGATGCCTGTTGCAATAAAAATATTTTTCATCAGCCAGTTATATTGCACAGCTCCTGTTTCAAAAACGGGAATGGAGCGAAAATAATATTCATCTGCATTTACTGCTTCGCCCAGGGCAATTCGCTTCATTACTTCTTCAGGGCCGTGGCGCAAACCCTTATTCACAATGGTTATCAGCGCACCATCATCGGTTTGTAAAATATACCGTGCTTCTATTTCTGATACATGATCGCTGCGTTGCAATTGCCAGTCATAACCACCGGGAACAACAATACCTTTTATACCAGGGCCTTCAAAAGTTCCACCTGTAATTGGTACAATCCGGCGAATGCCTTTGCCGGTTTCTCCTACTTCCTGAATTTTTCCGGGAGTTACCAGCACGCTGATCTCAAAAACAAATTCGAGTTTTGGTTGTTCCATTTTTATTGTTTTTGATTGAGCGTTTCTTTCTCAAAGCCTGCAATTTTTTTATAGCGATCAGCAATTTCTTCCAGCTCTGTTTGTGATATTACATCATGCAGATTTTCAAAACCATTTGGTGCCCGGTCTTCAACAATCTGCATTACCTGCTCAGGGCCCATTTGCCTGTTTTGTAAAACAATTTTTGAAGTGGCAGGCAAACGAATTTGTTCATATTGATACAATGCTTTTATAACATCTGGTTCATTAGCCAAACATGCTGTTATACACTCCGCATCAAGTATGGCCTGCGAGCCACCATTGGAACCAATCGGGTACATCGGGTGTGCTGCATCGCCCAGCAAAGTAATTCTTTCGAAAGACCAGCGTTGAAGCGGGTTTCGGTCGCTCATAGGAAATTCATAAATAGCAGGAGCAGCTTCAATTAGTGCAGGTACATTTAGCCAATCAAATTTCCAGTCGATAAATTTTGGTAATATTTTTTCTGCATCACATTTTTTATTCCAGTCTCTTTCTTTGCTTAATTCTTCTTCAGGCACAGGAAGGTCTGCGATCCAGTTAATCAGTTGATCGCCGTTTTCATCAACACCTGGTGATATAGGATAGGCAACAAATTTTTGCTTTGCACTTCCGGCCATGATCATTGAACTGCCTGAAAGAAATGGCTTTGCTCTTGCCGTTCCGCGGTGCAGTATGATACCCGAAAATTGTGGTGCACCTTCATTTGGATAAAACTGTTTTCTTACTGCAGAGTGAATACCATCTGCACCGATCAATACATCACCTTCAGCACTAATAGTTTCATTTGTTTTACGGTTAATGAAAGTGGCATGAACGTTATCATTGTTGTTTTTACAGGATTGCAAATGATAACCCGTGTGAATATTTTTTTCTCCGATAATTTTCTTTGCTGCATCTAATAATAACATTTGAAATACGCCGCGATGAATGGAATATTGCGGCCAGTGATAACCTGCAAATTTTCCTCTTGGTTCCTGCCATATTTCTTGCCCGAACTTGTTATAGTAAGCCAGTTCAGTTGTGGCAACAGCAAGCTGAGCAAGGCTTTCACCCAAACCAAGATTGGTAAGTACACGCACAGCATGTGGCAATAAATTAATGCCTACACCCAATGGCTTTATTTCATTTACTGATTCATATACCTGCACATCAAAGCCCTTTTTGAAAAGGCTGATGGCGGCGGTAAGCCCGCCAATACCGGCACCGGCAATAATTATGAGCATGGTTGATGTTTAGTCCTTAATTACTTCACCGAATATACAAACCTTATCAATCATACTTGTGTGAATGTGGGTACACTTCAAATTGTCGCAGTCTTTTTCAGCGCAGAGAACAAGAGAACGCTAAGTTTACGCTGAGCATCTCTGCGATAACTCCTTATCTCATGTTCTTTGCGTTAGAAATCTGATGACAAGTGGAAATACTTTAGCGAAAATTTGAAATGCACCTGCGAATACATGGAACTATTACACTTAGATAAAAGCTGATCAGCATATCAGAACGTAAAAGAGTGCGACGCAACGGAAGCTTAATAGATTTGTATAAGCCTGGCACAAAAAAAGATACCCGATGCGTAAAAATATTTCAGGCAGTAATTGCTTTGGTAGTAATATCTGGCGCATGTTTAAGTTGAAGAAATCTGATACCAATAATTAAAAGCCAGATAAGCCACAATGTACTGCCAATAAAACCAGCCAATTCCCAAACCGGAAAGCCGGGTATTACTGTGGATAATAATTCGGCCTGTGCAAGTAGATAAATGAATGCGCTAACCACACCAAGTAAGTTAACCCATTTTGGAAATAACTTTAGCCGGGAAAAGGAAATTGAAATTAGACCGGTCCAGATGATGGTAAACAACTGCCCCAAATGTTCCCCCAATAGCACACCAGCAAATTGATGAATTGTTTTAAAGGTTACAATGGCTGCCGTTCTCGTGGTATCGTTTGTTGCATTAACGAATGCATCAGCAAGTACCGGTACAACAAAAGTCCATCTTAATAGACCAATCATCTGAACGATTAAACCAATGACGCCAATGGTTGTGGCTACACGGGCCAATGATGACTTATTTTCGAGTTTTGTACCGATGAGAATATAAGCTGGTAATAACGGAATACCTACCAATGCAAAAGCAAACCATGTGAAGATTAATTTACTGCCGCCTTCATGAAACTTAGTAAGAATAATGCCAGTGTCTTGTCTTAAAATATCCGGATACTCAAAGGTAATTGTAAGCATCGTGTAAGGGATAAATACACCTATTGCCCCTGCAATAAGTAACCATCCGATCGTTTTATTATTTTTCATGACTATTTATTTTAAAATTTGAATGAATAACTGATACCCGGCGTTGGGTTAATTTTAATATCCTGTCCTTTGGCGGCAACAGCAATAGCACCAATCCTTACATTCAAACCTTTCCATATCATCCAGCGAAAGCCGGCTTCCATAGCTACTGCGTTTTTATCTTTATAATCACGGGTAAGCCCACGCATATAAGAAGCGCCTGCATAAAAAGAAGATGGGATTTCTTTTTTGTCAACTGGTAGAAACCAGTAAGTAAGACCGGCTTTTACAAAGTTGGTGTACTCACCTGATTTAAAGGCGGTGGTATAATACCCTGCATGTACAGATACATGCTGGTGGCGGTATTCCAACCCAATAGACGGGTTGCGGAAGCCGTTAATGCTGATTTCGTTTTGTGAAAATTTGCTTTGAGAAAAAGCAGTACCTGATACTAATAAGGCAGCTGCAAAGATTAACTGTTTCATTTTTTTGTTTTGTGTTATTAATTTTTTTTGAGAGCACAAAGATGAAACAGCAGCAGGCGCTGGTACCGGACAAATGTCTATAAATAAAATTCAGGAAATATTATTTCGGATACGGCTCAAATGCCTTGGTGTAACGCCCAATATAGAAGCAAGGTATTGCAGGGGAATTTGTTGCAGGAGCTTAGGTTCTTCTTTTAGTAACAAAGCATAACGTTCTTCAGCAGTTAATATCATCAGATTGGCCCTTGTTTCATCCATACCCATTACTAAATTTTCCAGGGCACTTATATAGAATATTTTAAAGGCTTCGCTTTCTGCCTTAAGTTTCTGCAGATCAGAATAATGAATCTGCCATAGTTCTGCATCAGCCAATGCCCGGATATTTTCTTTACCGGGTTGTTGTTTATAGAAACTGTTTAATGAGAGAAGAAAACTATTTTCTCCGGTAATATAGGTGGTTAGTTCCTTACCATCTTTAAGATAAAAATACTGAAACAATCCCTTTGTAATAAATGCCAGGTACTTACTGGTTTTACCTTCTTCTGCAAAGAAATCTCCCTTAGGTATTTTCTTAAACTTAAAGGATGCTGTTATTTGCGACAGTTCATTTGCCGGAATGCCTTTGCCTAAGAAGTGAGAGAGTAATTGTTCCAAAAGTTTTGTTTAAATGATGAAATTGAAATTACAATTATTTAATTGATTGGCTTTCATTGTCTCTTTCGTTGTGGTTCCTGCTCTCACAAATCACATTCGCTTCAATCTACGCTTCGGTAAAAGATGAATAGAATATCCAACCGTACAAGTGAGTGACACAACGGAAGCTCAACAGATTTTCATAAGTTTGGTTCATAAAAAATAAAGCATTTGAAATGCGTAAAAATATAATTCAGTTAATGATTGCTACTGCTGCAATAACGATGGCATGTCCGGCTTGCCAAAATTCAAATGAGAAGCAAGCGCAGAACAACAGTGATTCTATTGGCGGTCGTGAATGGTGGAAAGAAGCCATCGTGTACCAGGTTTACCCGCGGAGTTTTAAAGACAATGATGGCGATGGTGTTGGTGATTTGAAGGGCATTATTTCGAAGCTTGATTATTTAAAAAGTTTGGGCATTGATGCAATCTGGCTGAACCCTGTTTATGAATCGCCCAACTTTGATAACGGTTATGATGTAAGCGATTATTACAACATTCTAAAACAGTTTGGAACCATGCAGGATTTTGATAGTTTGCTCAGCGGACTGCATGCACGCAACATAAAACTGGTGATGGATATTGTGGTGAACCACAGCAGTAGTGAGCATGAATGGTTTAAACAATCGAGGAGTTCGAGAACCAACCCGTACCGTGATTATTATCACTGGTGGAATGCGGAGAGAGGCAAGCCCACACCGCGTTTCAGCTTTTTTGATGTAAATGGCGATGCATGGAAATACGATACATTAACCAATGCATATTACCTTCATTATTTTTCGCAGCAGCAACCAGATTTGAATTGGGAGAACCCCAAACTTCGCCAGGAAGTTTATAAGATGATGCGTTTCTGGCTTGATAAAGGTGTGGATGGTTTTCGCATGGATGCGTTTCAATATGTTGCCAAGGATACAACGTTTCCGGTGTTTCCCGAAGGTTATGAAAAAGATGTGGCAAAGTATTACGGTACCGGCCCGCACCTGCACGATTACATACAGGAAATGAACAAAGAAGTTTTTGGAAAATATAATTTGATGACCGTTGCAGAAGGTGCCGGAAGTTTACCGGAAGAAGCTATGAAATTTGTTGATCCGGACCGGCATGAATTAAGTATGGCCTATCATTTTAAAGGAATTGATTATGGAAATTTTGATCCCAATTACGATTTGGTTGGCTTTAAAAAATTATATTCTTACTGGGACAGTGGCTTTGAAGATAAAGGATGGCTGGCTATTTTTCTTGCCAATCACGATCAGCCGCGTATGGTAAGCCATTGGGGAAATGATGCACCGGAGTTCAGAGATGCTTCGTCAAAAATGCTTACAACATTTCTAATGACAATGCGCGGTACGCCTTACTATTATTATGGCGATGAGTTGGGCATGACGAACATTAAGTTTGATAACATTGAAGATTACCGCGATATAGAAACGCTTAATAAATACGCACAGGCTAAAAAGAATGGTGATGATCTTGTGAAATTTATAGAAGACAAGAAACGTTCTGCAAGAGACAATGGTCGCACGCCTTTTCAGTGGGATAGCAGTGCCAATGCGGGTTTTAGTACGGGAACACCGTGGTTAAAAGTAAACCCAAATTATAAAACTGTTAATGCAGCCGCAGAAGAAAATGATGCAAACAGTAGCTTAAATTATTTTAGAAAAGTAACGAAGCTGCGTAAAGACAACCTTGTGCTGGTTTATGGAAAATATACGTTGCTTGATAAAGACAATCCTGAAATATATGCTTACACAAGGGAGTTGAATGAAAAAAAAATATTGATTTTACTGAACTTTAAAAGCAAGGTTGCCACAGCATACACCGGCATAGATTTAAGTAAAGCGAAACTGTTGTTAGGTAATTATGCTACACCTTCAACAGGCGAAACATTGCAGCCTTATGAAGCGGTGATTTATGAATTGTAAGAAAATTATTATTAGCCCGGCGACAGAATACGTATGAAGCTTTACTTGCCACGCTCGTTTCACAGTTCCGAACAATGGTGATCGTGTTTAGGTGTTGAGCGAAGCCGAAACACACTCAATATATTGCTATTTTCCACAGCTATTAAAATTGCGGAGAGTAAGAGATTCGAACTCTTGATACAGTTTCCCGTATACACACTTTCCAGGCGTGCTCCTTCAACCACTCGGACAACTCTCCAATTTGTAGGGCTGCAAAAATAATGTTCTGAAATCAGTTGCCGAATATTTTTTCGGCGTTAGCGGTAGTAATCGCTGCAACTTCCCCGATAGGAATATTTTTTATCTCAGCCAGTTTGCTTACCACAAATTCTAAGTAGCTGCTTTCGTTTCTTTTGCCACGGTATGGCACAGGTGTTAAGTAAGGAGCATCTGTCTCCAACACAATATGCTCAAGATCAATTTTAGCCAGCACTTCCTGCAGCCCCGATTTTTTATAAGTAAGCACCCCGCCAATGCCCAGCAAAAATTGCATATCAATAATTTCCTTTGCATTTTCGTAAGTGCCACCGAAACAGTGAAAGATACCAGTTAATCCTTTGGCAGCAAAGGGTTTTACAAAGTCAATCGTTTCCTGCATGGCATTACGTGTATGGATCACTATGGGCAAACGCCGCTCCAGTGCCCACTGCATTTGTGTTTCAAACGCATCATATTGCTGGGTAACAAAGGTTTTATCCCAGTAAAAGTCTAGCCCGATTTCGCCTATTGCAGCAAACTTCCGTTTACCAAGCCAGTCTTCTGCAATCTTCAATTCGTCTTTATAATTTTCTTTTACCGAGCACGGATGCAACCCCATCATAGCGAAAAATTCTGCGGGAAAAGCCGTTTCCAGTGCCAGCATATCACCAATAACCTCACTGTCAATTGCCGGGAGAAAAAATTTTGTAACGCCAATCTTTTTTGCCTTTTCTATCACACCATGAATATCCTGTTTAAACTCATCAAGGTATAAATGGCAATGGGTATCAATTAGTTTCATTCGTCTCAAATATTGTTTGATGTTGCGGTACTGCAAAGAAAACCAACAATTAAAACCTTTTCCCCTTTATTTAAATAACCTTGAAAAATTATTTTCCCATTAATTCAAAAAAATATTTTTGGGCGGTTAAATGAAACATCTATATTTGATCTGTTTTCATAGGGTACGGATTAAAAACGGGCTGGGGTTTTCACCTTGGCTCTTTTCCATTTTAGGGGGTTACCCATCAAAATTATCCTTAGAAATTCAGTACTTTTTTTGAGCCTTGCTTTAGTTTTTCAATTAAACATTCTTGCGTCGCACACTTGTACGTTCGGATTATATATTGAGCTTTACCAAAGCGTAGATTGAAGCTAAAAGGTTCGTGATGAAACTCACCAAGGCCAGCGGAACGTCAGCGCTTGGCGAAGTGGGGGAGTGTTGTTCCATCCGCCCCATTTTGCCAAACCTGATGTAAGCGTTAGGCTTATCTTAGGCGGCCTGATGTCTTTAATGAATTAATAAGACGGCTATCATTTCTATTATCAAGTGTGAGTAAGTCCGAACTTCCGGTGATTAGTACAAATTGTATTTTAATTTGGTTATTAAAATAGAAAATTGGATCAATTGTTGGAACTCCGATTGTCATTGAGCTAAGATAGCCGGGGTGAAATAGACCATAGTAAACTGGTTGATTATCTACAGTTACCGCAAAGGCCTTATCGGGGCCATAATTTTTAATAATGTCCTTAATATCCCTTGACAATTGAAATGTTGTTTCTGATTTTGTGTAAAACTGAATGTCTTGGTCAACAACAAAGGGAGTTTCAGACAGGACGGCATTTGAAATTTTTTGGGTAAAGGGATTCGTCGTTTGATCGGTGGTTAGACTGAATGATTTAAGTAAGTAAATGTCAATCTTCGAGGTATTTTCTTTTGTGCAGGAAGAAAATAGAATAATAAGTAGTAAAGAAGAAAATATGTGTCGCATAGTGTTTTTTTTGGGGTGACACTTTATTTTAAAGAAACGTTGCAGCTTGCGAAAAAGGCTTGGCGTTTGTTGGGGAATTAGTATTCCGTCAGCCCATAACCGAAGTTGATAATTGCAATGACAAAAACGAGTTGCTAAAAAGTATTACCACTTTTCAAAGATTTGAAATTCTATGTCTTTCTCTTTCAAAGTCTGTTCATATGCTTTAATTTCTTTGAATGCTTCGTCCGCAATATTTTTATTGTCATACCAAATATCGTCTGCTGAATAAGTACAAACTCCATCAGTTAGTTCAGTCAATATAGCACTTGTCAAAGAAGCAAAACGAAGTTCAAAACTGTCACCTGAATGCCAAACAAAAGTTGTTACTTTTTTGCAGTCCTTCAAACGTTTTTCTATGTCTGGACTTGCGAAAGGAATTTCTTCTTGTTTCTTTCCAAGTAGTTTGTCAAAGAAACCAAGTTTAGGTTTTAATTCTTCCTTTGCTTTTGTCAAGTCGAAATCGTCTATGTATAATTCAAAGCCACTACTCAACTCTTTATTTTTCAAAATTTCAAGATGAGGATTTGTCAAACGAAACTTGAAAGGAAGAAAACCTGTTTGGTCGTTGAAGGAAAAGTCTGGATGAACTTCAACAAGCATTTCGTAGTCGTTAAGTCGTTTAACAATTTTGGGAATTAAGTCGTCCGAAAGTGTCTTTGTATAAACGTTGATGTCTAAACTCATATTTTCAGAATTTCCTTTTCTTAGTCTTTGTCAACTTGAGAGGTGTCGTTTTAAAATGACGCACAACTTGCTAATATACGCAAGTTTTATTTTCAGCTTTTATTAAATCTTCTTTATGAATACTTTATCCATACAGCAATATTTTATACTAAAGTTTCAAACGTTCACTTTTATATTGTCGCTAACTGGCAATTAAAAATACGCAAGGTTTATAATCCTATTTTGAGCATTATTTTTTTGCTGTTGGTCGCCTGGCTAAACAACAAATCGTTTCAATCTACGCTTTAATAAAAGCTCAATATATAATCCAACCGTACAAGTGAGTGACACAACAACCGATGCCATGAAAAACCTTCAGCCGGGGTTCAAAACATTTCTTATAACCTGAACAGTATTAAGAATTCTAACTAAATTGACGCCTCAATTTTTACAACCAAAACTTTTTTGTGAATCAAAAACAGCATGGGCTTTTCTCGCTTCCGGTAATTGTGGGTGCACTGGGTTTCTTTGTAGATGTGTACGATCTGCTGCTGTTTGGCATCATCCGAAAACCAAGTTTATCTTCTCTCGGTTTATCGCCAGACCAGGTATTTACACAGGGCGAAACCATACTGAGTATTCAAATGTTCGGGCTGCTTACCGGCGGCATTCTATGGGGAATTCTCGGCGATAAAAAAGGAAGGCTGAGCGTTTTGTTTGGCTCTATTCTTTTGTATTCGCTTGCCAATATTGCAAACGGTATGGTTGCAACTGTTGGTCAATATTCTATCATGCGTTTTATTGCAGGCATTGGTTTGGCGGGGGAACTTGGTGCCAGTATTACATTGGTAAGTGAGTTACTGCCAAAAGAAAAACGTGGTATTGCCGCCGCCATGATTGCAGGCTTTGGCATTTTTGGCGCAGTGAGCGCCTTCTTTGTAAGTCAACAATTTGATTGGCGCATCTGCTATTATATTGGCGGCGCAATGGGCTTGCTGCTGCTGGCTTTAAGAGTAAGCATTTTTGAAAGCGGGTTATTTAACGAGGTAAAAAAGATGCAGGTGCAGCGCGGCAATTTCTTAATGCTCTTTAATAAAAAAGAAAGGTTTTACCGTTATGTGCGTTGTGTGCTCATTGGCTTACCGGCATGGTATGTAATTGGTGTGCTGGTAACGTTCTCCGATAAATTCGCCGATGCATTTGGTATAAAAGGCATTGATCCCGGTAAGGCCATTATGTTCCTTTACCTGGGCATTGCATTTGGCGATATTACGGTTGGGCTCATCAGCAACTGGCTGCAGAGCAGGAAAAAAGCACTGTACATTTTTTACGCCATTACAGTTTTCTTTGTGTTGCTTTATTTTTTTCAGCAAAACGGAACCGCAGACCATTTGTATTTGATTTGCGGTGGTCTTGGTTTTGGAACCGGCTTTTCTGTAGTTTATATTACTATGAGTGCCGAACAGTTTGGCACCAACTTAAGAGCCACTGCTGCCATCTCCATTCCCAACATGGTGCGGGGCGCATTGCCATTGATCATTTTACTTTTTCAGGGATTAAGATGGCTTACCGGGGATTTTGTTACCGGTGGCTGGCTCACAGGAATTATTATTATGCTGCCTGCTATTGCCGCAGCTTTTTATACAAAAGAAACTTTTGGAAAAGACATGAACTTTATTGAAGAATAGAACAACAGCAATACATTTTTTTTGACCAGAAGCCGGTACTACTATGAGGCAGCTGTTGCGTCGCACATTTCGAGGTTCGTGCTTTATCTGGACAGTAAACAGCCATTAAACTTCAGGTTTTATTTTTTAGAATTATACCGCCGGCTGGGTATTATTCAGTTTTTAAATAGTAGTACTTTTATCAAAATATACAATCATGTTCAAAAACATATTCAGTTTGCTGATTGCTACAGCATTGGTTTCTGCAGCAATTGCCCAACCCGCAAAAACTGCTACAGAATATTATAACGATGGCGTAAAATTAAAAGAGGGTGAAAAATATAAAGAAGCACTGGTAGCTTTTAAGAACGCGGGCAGCAAAAAACCAGATTATTACGAAGCATGGTACGAAGCTGGCTGGTGTGCCAACGAACTGGAACAATACACAGAAGCTGCTACTTATCTTGAAAAGGCCAAAAAGCTGTCGCCATCTCAAGCGAAAATATATTTTGAACTGGCGTATGCACAGGATAATTCTGATAAAACAGACGATGCCATTCTCAACTATAAAAAAGTGCTGGAACTTTATCCGGAATACTACAGCGCTTTGCAAAATCTTGGAGATATTTATTACAAGAAAGAAGATTATTCAAAAGCTTTGGATTATTACAAGCAGTATCTGCAAGGCGATGATATAGACAATTATTATTATTACAAAGCAGGCTGGAGCAGCAACGACCTTGAAGCATACGGAGATGCCATTAACTACCTGGAAAAATATGAACCCACAGAAAATGATGATATAGCAAAGAAATATGCGGAGATCGGGTACGCCAACTACAAATTAGAAAATAATGACGAAGCAATTGATGCCTACAAGAAAGCACTTGATGCAAAGCCAGATTATGGCACCGCATTAAGGGGCCTTGGAAATGTTTATTATAATAATACCGAAGACTATGATTCGGCTATTGACTATTTTGAACAGGCTATAGAAAAAGATGAAGAAAATTCAAAAGATGACTACTATAAATTAGGCTGGCTATACAATGATGCAGAACAGTATGACGATGCCATAAATATTTTACTGAAAGCAGTAGACTATGATGAAAAAGATCCCGGAAACAGGGAAGAGCTGGGTTATGCATATTATATGAAAGACAATTATGAGAACGCCCTTACCCAACTTAACAAAGCAATTGAATTAGATCCAAAATCAAAACTTGGCTATTATTACAAAGGGCTCTGCTACCTGGCACAGGATAAAAAAGATGCAGCAATGAATGTGTATACTAAATTAAAAGAGATAGATGCAGCACAGGCAGAAAAGTTATTAGCAAAAATAAATGGCAAATAAATAAGTTACATAAAGTGAAGCTTATAACAGCTTCAAAGAGGTTTACCAATCAATTCCTTTTACGGCCTGTTTTATAAACCCTGAGCAAAAAAGCCACTTCAACAAAGTGGCTTTTTAATTTGTGGTCTCGTCAGGAATCGAACCTGAATCCAGGGCTTCGGAGACCCTTATACTATCCATTGTACTACGAGACCTGTAAACGGCGCAAATGTAATACTTATGAATTTAAAACCGGCGCGGCTGTTTACAGCAGAATGATGCAATGCTGTATAAGTGTGCGACGCAACAAAAGCCTCATCTTTATTCTTTTGCCAGGCTCACAATACTCCTCCTCCTTATGTATTTATTTTTATGGTAGTGCATTTACCTTTAATGATACGTTTACATTATCGCCCAGCACTGCACTGCCACTGCCTACACCAAAATCTTTGCGGTTAATTGAAAAATTACCTTCGAATAAATACCCCTTGCCTGATGGCTTAACTGTAAAAGGAAAGCTGATCTTTTTAGTAACACCCTTAATGGTAATATTGCCCGTAATATTGCCAGGCGAAATGGATGTGCTTACAAAACGAATGGTGGGATATTTTACGGCATCAAAATAATCTTCTTCTTTTAAGTGTTTGTCACGGGAGTCAATGCCGGTGTTAATCGTGTTTACATCAACCGTTACATCGAAAAAACCGGCAGCCGGGTTGGCTGCATCCCATTTAATATTGCCCTTTAATCCTTTGAACGCCCCATTTGTATTAAGCCCGAAATTCTTAATAACAAATGTTACGGAATCATCTGCATCAACCGGCTTAAGATCGGCAGCAACGAATGCAAATAAAACAAACGGTATAAGAAAGAGTACTGTTTTTTTCATATTAAATTTTTGCAAGAATACAACCCAGGAATCATTCCTGTCAGGTTGCAATAACTTCTTTATAAAAAATATAACTATTGCTGCCTGAGAATGTGTAGTATTTTTTTTGGCCGGGCCAATTACTACTATTATTCTTTCGTTGCCACGCTCGTTTCGAAGTTCCTCTTTCATGGCGACATTTAAGTGAAGCGTGGCATCCCGAAAGCTCTCGGGACCGAATTCATTTCGGGATCACACGCTTGTGCTGTAGAATTTTCAGTCGACAGTTGACGGTCAACTGTCGACTGATGTTCCAAACGCATAAGTGTGCGACGCAACAAAAGCCTCATAGTGCCACTTCAGCCCGGCCAATCATTGTCTT